>QSCH01000026.1:0-28479 GCA_003462965.1 Collinsella sp. OF03-4AA | reverse complement strand
GCAGCAAGACGGAAAGCAACAATTAAGTGCTTTCCTTTGGCGTGCGGAACTCGCGATAAACTTAGCCCGTGCCGGGCCCGTTGAGACCAGACCTGCCAAAAAGGGACAGGTTTATTTTGGTCGGTTTTATCTGGGTCAATGCCGCACATGCGATTATCTAAAGATCTGAATTCAGATAAGTGAATAGACTGTCTGACAAAATCGCAGCCCGCAACCACCAGTCCTTTTGCTATTCCCGGCGGGGGCCGCGGGTAAAGTTTATCGCGAGTTCCGCACGAGCCGGAGAGCACTTAATGTGCTCTCCGTACGAGCAGGACTGTAGAGCAGGAAACTTTACCCGCGGACCCCGCCGGGAATAGCAAAAGGGCGACCCCTGTCCGGAGTCGCCCTTATTGAGCAGTGTATGTGCGGCTGTTACTCGGCGTCGTGGTGACGGCGGGGCTTGCGGCCTCCGTTGTCGCCGGGACGGCGCGGACGGTCACTGCGCTCGGAGCGCTCGCGTCGCGAACGCTCACGGCGCTGGAAGTGCTCGCCGTCGCCCTCGGAGGCACCCTCGGTGCGAGCCGGAGCCTCGGGCTTGTCGAGACGATCGAGCGAGATCTTGCCGCGATCGTCGACCTCGATGACGACGACCTTGACCTCGTCGCCCACGTTGAGGACGTCCTCGACCTTCTCCACGCGGCCCTTGGCAACGCGGGAGATGTGCAACAGGCCGTCCTTACCGGGCAGAAGGTTGACGAAGGCGCCGAAGGGCTGGATGGAGACTACGCGACCGATGTACTCCTCGCCAGGCTCGGGAACCTTGATGATGAGCTTGATGCGCTCGACGGCCTGGTCGACGGACTCGCCGGTGCCGCCGACAAAGACGGTGCCGTCCTCCTGGATGTCGACCGAAGCGCCGGTCTCGTCCTGGATGCCGCGGATGACCTTGCCGCCGGAACCGATGACGTCGCGGATCTTGTCAGTCGGGACCTGGATGGAAACGATGCGCGGAGCGGTGCTGCGCGTGGTGTGGCGCGGCTCGGGGATCACATCGAGCATCTTCTGCAGGATGAAGGCGCGACCCTCCTTGGCCTGCTGCAGAGCGCGGGCCAGAATGTCGAAGGTAAGGCCAGTGGCCTTATTGTCCATCTGCAGAGCGGTAATGCCCTCGGTGGTGCCGGTGACCTTAAAGTCCATGTCGCCCAGGAAGTCCTCGAGACCCTGGATATCGGACAGGACCACGGTCTTGCCCTCCTCCTGGATCAGGCCCATGGCGATACCGGAGACCGGGCGCTTAATGGGCACGCCGCCGTCCATAAGGGCGAGCGTGGAGCCGCAGGTCGAAGCCATCGAAGAGGAGCCGTTGGACTCCATGACCTCGGAGACGACGCGGATCGCGTAGGGGAACTCGTTCTCGTCGGGGAGCACCGGAAGCAGGGCGCGCTCGGCCAGGTTGCCATGGCCGATCTCGCGGCGCTTGGGGCTGCCCATACGGCCGGTCTCGCCGGTGCAGAACGGCGGGAAGTTGTAGTGGTGCATGTAGCGCTTGCCCTCGGTGGGCTCGATGGTATCCAGACGCTGGCCCTCGTTGAGCATGCCGAGCGACAGGACGGAGAGCACCTGCGTCTGGCCGCGCTGGAACAGGCCGGAGCCGTGAACGAGCGGCAGGTAGTTGTCCTTCACCATGATGGGGCGAATCTCATCGGCGGCACGACCGTCAACGCGCTCACCGGTCTCGACGACCATGGTGCGCATAGCCTTCTTCTCGAGCTTCTTGAGCGCCACGGGGATCTCGCGCTCCCAAGCGGCCTGCTCCTCCTCGGTAAACTCGGCACGGATGGACTCCTTCAGAGCCTCGACCTTACCGATGCGGGAAAGCTTGTCGGCGTCGCGCAGGGCAGCGGCCATCTCGTCGTAGTGGGCGAAGATGCGCTCCTGGACCTCCTCGACGGGCTGGTCGAGCGGGTACTCCTTCTTGACGATAGCGCCATTGACCTGCTCCCACTCGGCGACGAACTCGTCTTGGGCCTGGCAGAAGGCGGCGAGGGCCTCCTGACCAAACTTCATAGCGGCGAGCATGTCGTCCTCGGAGATCTCCTCGGCACCGGCCTCGACCATCGAGATGAAGTCGGCAGAGCCGCCCAGCTCCAGGTCCAGGTCGGAGTTCTCGCGCTCCTCATAGGTGGGGTTGACGATAAACTCGCCGGTCTCCACGTTGCGGCCGATGCGCACGCAGGCAAGCGGACCCTCGAAGGGCACGCCGCCGAGCGTCATAGCCAAAGAGGCGCCCATGACGTTGATGACGTCGAAGGGGTTGACCTGGTCGGCGACGAGCGAGGTGGCGACGATGTGCACCTCGTTGCGGAAGCCGTCCGGGAAGCTCGGGCGGATCGGGCGGTCGATCATGCGGGCCGTGAGCGTGGCCTTCTCGCTGGGACGGCCCTCGCGCTTGAGGTAGCCACCCGGGATACGGCCGGCAGCGTACATCTTCTCGTTGAAGTCGACGGTCAGCGGGAAGAAGTCGTAATTCTTGCGCTCCTTGGAGACGACCACGGTGTCGAGCATCGTGGTGTCGCCCTGCTTGACCAGGCAAGCGCCGGTGGCCTGCTTGGCAAGCTCGCCGGACTCGAAGGTGTAGGTCTTACCGTACAGCTCAAAGGTCTTGGATACGAGTGTCATTGTTCTCCTTTACCCCACAGGCCCCTTGCCTGCGGGCTTCTCATGTGACGCGGGCCCCCTGCCCCCGCCACGCTTCAGAGCGTGATTGTTCACGCCCTTACACAAAAAGAGCGCCCCGCTGCGCAGGACGCTCTTAGCATGTACAAATCCGTTACTGGATGTTGTCGCGGATGCCCAGAGCCTTGATGAGCTCACGGTACTCGACGATGTCGTTCTTCTTGATGTAGGAGAGAAGACGACGACGACGGCCGACGAGCATGAGCAGGCCACGACGGGTGTGGAAGTCCTTCTGGTGGGACTTCATGTGCTCGGTCAGCTCCTTGATGCGCTCGGACAGGATGGCGACCTGAACCTTGGGGTTACCGGTATCGACCGGGGAGTTACCGAACTGGGCGGTCAGCTCCGCCTTGCGCTCTTTGGAAACAGTCATTGTTTCACCTTTCGTTTCGCGTCGCCCGCGGCGACTCCATTCGCCTCGGACTGGGAAGCCGCCGGTGGAGCGAACATCCAAGGTCGAGGTACCAACAGGTCGGTATGTTATCACAAGCGGCGCGAGCCTGCGCATCATCACCGACCCAACATGAATTCCATCGCACGGAGGCGCTGGTCGGTATGCGTCGCCGCCCACACATGCGAAAGCCCGAGCAAGAACGCCGCCGTATGCGGGTCAATTCGCTCGGCCATGAGTGCATCGAACGTCATGGACATGAGGGCGCGAAGCCATGCAACCTCGCCGGTTGAGACCAACTCAGCGCCAGGCACGCTCGAGGCGCACGACCCGCACAGAAGCCCGCCGGCCTGGGCCGAGAAATGCGAGAGCATGGGATCGCCGCACGAGACGCATGCCGAGAAATCGGGGCGGTAACCAACGTGCGACAGCAGTTTAAAGACAAAGGCTGCCACGAGCAGGTCCATATGTGCCGAGTCGAGCCCGCAGCCGACAAGCGTGAGCGCCCGCTGCGTGATGGCAAAGGTAAATGGATCCTCGGCATCCTCGAAAGAGCACACGCGCGCAACCTCGGCAATCGCGCTGGCGGCACAGATCGTCTCGTAGTCAGGAGCGGCACCGAGTGGCGCCTCCATAAGCTCCGCCTGAGAAACCACGTCAAGCGAGCGACCACGCGCGAGCAGCATATCGACGGTACAGAAAAGCTCACAGCGGGCCGCAAGGCGACCGCCGGGCTTACGCGCGCCCTTAGCCACGGCACGCACCTGCCGTCCCCGTTCGTCGAGCATGGTCAAGATCAGGTCGGTTTCCTTGAGCTTCGTCTTGTCGAGGACGAGCACCTTTGTGCGATATGTGCGAGAGCCTGCCATGAACGCCGAGGCTTAATCTTCGGCATTGTAGCCAAAGCGGCGGATCTGTGCCTCGTCATCGCGCCAGCCGGCCTTGACCTTCACGTCGAGCTCCAAAAAGACCTGCGTGCCAAAGATACGCTCAAGGTCGCGACGGGCATCGATGCCGATATGCTTAATCATCTCGCCGCCCTTGCCGATGATGATGCCCTTCTGCCCCTCGCGCTCGACGTAAATCGTGGCGTGCACGCGCAGCACCTTCTTAGTCTGCTCGAGCGCGTCACAGATGACGCCCACGGAGTGGGGGATCTCGTCGCGGGTGCGACGCAGAACCTTCTCGCGTACAAACTCGGCCACGAGGGTCTCGTCGGACGCGTCGGTGCCCATGTCCTCAGGGAACCAGCGCGGGCCCTCGGGCAAAAAGTGAGCGACGGTCTCGATAAACGCATCGACGTTGAAGTTCTTGACCGACGACGTCACGATCTCGTCGTCATATTCCATGAGCTCGTGAGCGGCCTTGAGCTGTTCCATAACCTGGGCGGGATCGGCCTCGTCGGCCTTCGTAAGCACCAGGACCTTTTTGGAACGGGCGCTCTTGACACGCTCGGCAACCCAGGCGTCTCCCCTGCCGATGGGTTTGGTGGCGTCGATCAGAAACGCGACGACGTCTACGTCATTGAGCTCAAACAGGGCGCTCTTGTTGAGCTCGGATCCCAGGCCGTCCTTGGGCTTGTGGATACCCGGAGTGTCAACGAAGACCAGCTGGTAACCGGGGCGGTTGACCACGGCGCGCATACGGCGGCGGGTCGTCTGGGCCACCGGAGAGGTGATGGCGACCTTCTTGCCGTAACAGGCATTGAGCAGCGTGGACTTGCCGGCGTTGGGGCGACCGACCAGGGCCACAAAGCCGCTGCGGAAACCGGGTTCCACGTCGCCAAAGCCCACGAGGCTCTCATCCTCGTCGCACAGGGCATCGAGTTCCTCGTCGCTCATACCCTCAAACGGATCGAACTCCTCGACCTCGTCAAACAAATCGGCACCTTCAGCCTCGTCCAGGACCTCGTCATCCAAAACTCCATCGGTAGGCTGCATATTGTCGGACATGGGAATCCCTTTCTAAATAAAGTCGAGCGCGTGGGCAAAGACAAGCAAGCCAACGATCGCGGCTGTAATGGAAAGAACGTATACAGAGGCAGCGGCGATATCCTTCGCGCGCTTGGCCAGCGGATGCAGCTCCTGGGTCGCCAGGTCCACAATCGCCTCCATGGCGGTATTGCACAACTCGCCGTGAATCACCAGGCCACAGCAGATGATGACCGTAGCCCACTCGGCAATATCGAGCCCCACGATGCAGCCGGCAATGACGGTGCACACGCCCACCACGAGCATGACCTTGATATTGCGCTCGGTCTTGACGGCAGTGACGAAGCCCTCCATCGCGTATGAGAACGACTTTAAAAAGGACGGATGGTCCTTGTTCGATCCGGGAATCATAGACGGCTCCTAGTCGTGGGCATGATTGGTTATGGGGCCGACGTGGACGAGTTTGGGGTCCTCGCCGCGCTCAAGCGCCAGGTCGCGCAGGATGGCATCCTCGCGTGCCTCCATGACCTCGGCCTCATCGTCCTCGATGTGGTCGTAACCCAGCAGGTGCAGCATTCCGTGCACGAGCATCAGTCGGCACTCATCGGCGGGGCTGTTGCCAAAGCCGGGGGCCTGGCGGGCAATAACCTGCGGGGCCAGGATAATATCGCCGAGCTCGAGCGTCTCGTCGGCGGGAATGTCCTCGTCAAAGGCCGAGTCACATTCAAACGAGAGCACGTCGGTCGTGCGATCGATGCCGCGCCACTCGTGGTTGAGCTCGTGCATCTCGTCCTCATCGACATACGAAAGGGAAATCTCGACCTCACGCTCAACACCCTCGGCGGCAAGCACAACTGAGCAGATGTGCTCCACCTCCTGGGCATCGAGCAGCGTATCGAGCTCGGCATCGTTGCTGATCAATACACTCAACGGGACTCCTTTCGATCGTGTGCGCGCTGCTCACGCGCATCGTCGTATGCATCATAGGCCTCAACAATACGGCCCACCAGGGCATGGCGCACCACATCGGCGCGCTCCAGGTGAGAAAACGCCACATCGTCGACGCGACCCAGAATCCTTTCGGCATCGGCAAGACCGCCGCGACGACCCACCAGGTCACGCTGGCTCAGGTCGCCGGTAATCACAAACTTGGAATTAAAACCTAGACGCGTCAGGAACATCTTCATCTGCTCGGGCGTCGTGTTTTGCGCCTCATCGAGCACCACAAAGGCATCACTCAGCGTTCGACCGCGCATGTAGGCGAGCGGCGCGATCTCGATCACGCCACGCTCCATAAGCTCATCGGTGCGTTCGCGATCCATCATGTCAAAGAGGGCATCGTAGAGCGGGCGCATATACGGGTCGATCTTTTCCTCGAGGGTACCGGGCAAAAAGCCCAGGTTCTCCCCCGCCTCGACAACCGGGCGCGTCAGGATCAGGCGGCCCACCTCATGGCGCTTGAGCGCGGCAACGGCGAGCGCCATGGCCAGATAGGTTTTACCGGTACCGGCGGGACCGAGGCCAAACGTGATGGTGGAAGAGCGGATGGCATCCACATAGCGCTTTTGACCGAGCGTCTTGGGGCGGATAACGCGACCGCGGTACGATAGCAGCACATCATCGCGAAGCGATGTGGCCTCATGCTCGCCGTCGCGCAAGACGGCCAGGCAACGCGAGACATCGTCGGAAGAAAGGGTACGGCCGGCCGCCGCCTCGCGAAAAGCATGTTCGAAAAAGCGCGCCACGAGCTCGACCTCGTCCGGGTCACCGCTCACGGCGATGCTATCGCCACGGGCGACCACATGGGCGCGAACCAAGCTCTCGAGCGCACGAAGGACGCCGTCGCCGGCGCCCAAAACGCGCGAGGGATCAATCCCCTCGGGAACGGTAAGTCTAATCTTCGAGGCTTCCATGAACCTCCCTGCGTGCATGGACCAAGCCGGAATCATCGACTCCGATGATAGCAACATCGAGCAGGCACGGGGCTGTGAGTCCACAGGTATCATCAAGACGGGCATGATGGAACGAGCCAAGCGTCAAATTATCACCGTACTCAAGCACGGCGCGCTCGACGGTACCCACGCGACGGCGGGCATCGGCAACCGCGAGCTCCTGAGCCGCCGCGCGCATGCGACGGCTGCGCTCGGCCATGACCTCAGGCGGTACCTGGTCGGGCATGTCGGCGGCGAGGGTGCCGGGGCGCTTGCTATAGCGAAACACGTGCATGCGCGAAAAGCCCACGCGACGGCACAGCGCCAGCGACTCCTCGAACTCCTCGTCCGTCTCGCCAGGAAAACCGACGATAACGTCGCACGAAAGTGCGGCCTGTGGCAGGTTCGCACGGATCATGCGCACCGTATCCTCAAAGGCCTCGGCACTATAGGGACGGCCCATGCGATGCAGCGTCGCCGTGCAGCCGGACTGCACGGGCAGGTGCAAAAACGGGGCGATACGCTGCGGATAGCGCGCCATAACCTTAAGCAGGCGCTCAGAGATATCCATGGGCTCGACCGAGGAAATGCGCACATGCGCAATAGTCGTGCGCTCCATAATGGCCTCGAGCAGCTCATCGATTTCGACATGCTCGTCGGTCGCGCTCTTGCCGTCATAGGCACCCAGATTCACGCCGGTCAACACGACCTCGGGCACGCCGGCCTCCTGGGCCTCGCGAACTTGCTCGAGCACGGACTCGACGGGCACGGAGCGCTCGGGGCCGCGTGCCTTCCACACAATGCAATAGGTGCAGCGATGGTTGCAGCCGTCCTGAATCTTCACGCCCAGGCGAGAGCGACCGAGCGCATCGACAACCTCGCCATCACTGCAGGCGGGAACGCTATCTGACTCAACGCCCAACACCTCGCAGACACGTTCGGCGACATCGATCTTGGACGGCTCGGCGATCACGCGGTCGGATAGCTCCAGCAGCTCCTCGGGATGCAGGTTGACCACGCAGCCGGTCACGACCACATAGGGCTCGTTTTGATGGGCCAGCGCATGGCGGACGGCCTTACGGGTCTTGGCCTCGGCCTCGCCCGTAACGGCACAGGTGTTAATGACGATCAAGTCGGCATCCTGGGGCTCCACAATAGCAAAGCCCAGGCGCATAAGATCGGCAGTGATACGGTCAGACTCAACCCGGTTGACACGGCAGCCGAGGTTGACGACGGAAATATGGGGTGCGAGCACGCGGGCTCCTTAATCGAGGATATCGTCGAGGGCACTCTTGATACGGTCGGTCACCGACTTCTTACCGGAAGCGACGTCATCGCCCATCTCATCGGCAAAAGCACGGAGCAGCTCGCGCTGCTTATTGGAAAGATTGGTGGGAACGACCACGCGCAGTTGCACGATCAGGCGGCCACGCGAACCGCCACCGCCAATGCGCGGCATGCCGTAATTATTGACGCTCACGGTGTCGCCGTACTGGGCGCCGGCGGGAACCGTCACCTTAACGACCTCGTCGGGCATAATGCCCTCGACCTCGATCTCGCAGCCGAGCGCAGCCTGTGCAATCGAGATATCGCTCACCAGGTACAAGTCGTCACCGTTGCGCTTAAAGCGCTCATGGTCGGCAACGCGCACGTTGACAATCAAGTCGCCCGAGGCTCGCCGCGAAGGCCGGCCTCGCCAAAGCCGCTCACACGCAGCTGTCGACCGGTCGAAACGCCGGCGGGAATATCGATGTCGATCTTTTCATGCGAAGGCGTGCGGCCCTGACCGTCGCAGGTCTCGCAGGGATGGTCGATAACCGTACCCTCGCCATGGCAGTCGGGGCAAGGCGAGGAAGACTGAACCTGGCCCAGGAACGAACGCTGAACCGTCGTGACGTAGCCCGTACCGTGGCAGCGGCCGCACTGCTTTTCCTGTGCGCCCACTGCCCTACCGGTGCCATTGCAGTCCTCGCAAGGAGCAAGGCGGTCATAGCTGATAGTCTTTTTGCAGCCGAGCGCCGCCTCCTCGAGCGTCACCGAAAGCGAAATGGCCATGTCACGACCGCGACGACGCTCGCGACGGCCGCGGGCACCACCGCCGGCGCCGCTGCCAAAGAACGACGAGAAAAGGTCGTCCATGCCCATGCCGCCAAAGATGTCGTTAATGTCGACATAGCCAGAGCCACCGGGGCCGTCAGGAGAGCCAAAGCGATCGTAGTTTGCACGCTTCTGCTCATCGGAAAGAACGGAATATGCCTCGTTGAGCTCTTTGAACTTGGCCTCGGCCTCGGGGTCGTCCGAAACGTCCGGGTGTACGGTACGGGCCTTCTTTAGAAACGCGCGCTTAATCGTCCGCGCGTCGGTATCCTTTTCGACGCCAAGTACCTCGTAGTAATCCCTATTTTCCGACACGACCGAATCCTTCCGACTTTCATTATTGTCACAGTGCGTCCTATACCCAAGCTGGGGCGGCCGCAAACAGAGGGTTTGATGTTAGTACATTCCGTACGGCGAAAGCATGGCACGCTGCGAGCAGCTCGCAAACCAAACCGACACGAGTGCAAACATAAATCCGTTGGCAAAACCGTTGGCAAACTGCATCGCGCCGCGTTTCCACCACAGCAGGCTGCGATGAAGCACGCCGTCCGAGAGCACCATGAACAGGCCCATGGCAAACGGAATAAAGCACATCATGCAAAGGCCGAGAACACGCCCGAGATGGCCGACAGCACCAAAAACGGCGCCACGATGCCCATCAGGTAAAAACCGGTACGGGCCTTGCCTTCCAGGCGCTCGGCCTCGACATGGGCACGGCCGACCAGGTCGCCGCCCGCGGCACCGTTGGTGCCGGCGTGACCCATGCCGCCAATACGAACCTCGTCGCCATCGTGCGTGCCGGCAGGAAACTCAATCGTCTGCTCGGAGGTCACGCGGGTTCGACCGCTGCCACCGCAATCGGGACAGGGGTCGGCGACGACCTTACCGGAACCGCCGCACTCGGGGCAGACCGACTGGAACGTGCCGGCGCCAAACAGGAAGGACAGGTCGACATCGATGTGGCCGCGACCGCCGCAGCTCGGGCAGGTATGCGCATGCTCGGACGAGACGGAGCCCGAGCCGCCACAGTGACCACAGGTATCAAAACGCGTATAGCGGACGGTCTTACGGGCACCGCCCTTGGCCTCCTTGGCGTCGAGCTTGATGTCGACGACCACGTTGGCGCCGTTCTCGGGATTGTAGGCAGCCTGCCCACGACGCTGCTGGCCCCAGGCGCCACCAAAGGGGAAGCCGCCCTCAAAGGGATTGCCATAACCCGTGCTGCCGGCGTAGCCGCCACCATAGGGCGAAGCCGTAGGAGCACCGGCAAAGGGATTGCCCGAGCGCATGGCGTCATAGCGAGCACGCTTCTGCTCGTCCGAAAGCACGGCGTAGGCCTCGGAAACCTCTTTGAACTTTTCCTCGGCATCCGGCTCTTTATTGACGTCCGGATGGAGCTTGCGGGCCTTTTGCTGGAAAGCCTTTTGTATATCACGCGAGGTGGCGTCCTTGGAGACGCCCAGGATCTCGTAGTAATCTTTTTCGTTCATCGTCGCCATGCGCGGCAACCTCCTGCTCACAGCAGCGTATATAATGCGGTCATTCTACCCGAGCGGCCTAAGCTAGACCCCAAAACAGCTCGAACAGCACATTTCCATCGAGCCAACCCAAGTGGGTGGGAGCCAGACGGGCGCGAGTGCGACCTTCGATAACATCTTTCGATGTAACGCGCCCCGCATGCCCTTTAGCATCATCGGACACCCAGGAGGCAAGGCCCAACTCGAGCGCGCGGTCGCAAGCCGCCGCCAGCTCGTCCTCGGGGATAATGTTTGCCGAGCGAACCAACAGGTCAGACCCAACGCCGCGCGTCATGCGACAGGCGAGCATCAAATCCTCGGCTGCTGCCTCGCGCCGCGACAGACACTCGGCATCAAACGTCGTCGCAGCATCGTCGCGCTGTACCAGACGCACGCGATACGCGTCGCCTCGAGCAAGTGCGCCGCAAAACAGCCCGGCCAAGCGAGCGAAGTCCCCAGCATCGAGCATGCCGGCGGCAGAGCGGCCCAGACCCAGGTAACCCTGTCCGGTCCAGTAGGCAATGTTATGGGCGCATTCATGGCCGTCGAGCGCGTAGCTCGCCACCTCATACGGGTGATAGCCGGCGGCACCCAGGAGCTCGCGCGCCACGTCCATGCAGGCGGCCTGAAAATCCTCGTCGGGCTCGAGCGACTCGTCACGGCACGCCATGCGATAGAGGGGCGTCCCCACCTCGAGCGTGAGCGGGTAAACCGACACATGATGCGGAACCGCCGCCAGCACGCCCTCGAGCGTACGCTTCCAACTCGCTGCGGTCTGCCCGGGAAGTCCGCACATAAGGTCGCACGACACGTCAAGCCCAGCGTCCTTGACCGTCGCGATGGCGGCGAGCGCCCGATCGGCATCGTGAATGCGGCCGATGGCGGTAAGTTCGGTGTTATCGAGCGTTTGCACGCCCAGAGAAACGCGTGTGACACCAACCTTGGCAAGCGCAGTAGCAAGCTCGGCGGTCAGCGACTCGGGATTGGCCTCGCAGGTAAACTCAACGGGGGCGCACCACGCACGAATACGCCGCGCCAGCTCCACCAGGCGCTCCCCCGCCAGCGACGGCGTGCCGCCGCCAACATAGACGGTGCGGATCTGGTCGAGGGCCCCAGCCTTGCCAAAAGCATCGAGACGCGCGAACAACTGCTCAAAATAGGAATCGAGCGCGGCATCCAAATCACACGAAGCAAAGCTGCGCGAGTCGAAGTCGCAGTAGCGGCACTTTTGGGCACAGAACGGCACGTGCACGTACAGCGCGGTAACGGCCACCCTTAAGCCTCCAGCGGATGAGGGGGCACCGATTCGCCGGCGGCAAGGGCAGCCTCGCAGGCCACCACATCATGCTCGATCTCATCGACCAGCGCCATAAACTCCTCATACGTGGAGCAGCGCACCACATGGGCACGCCAAGCGGCGGCATGGGGCATGCCTTTTAAGTACCAGCTTGCGTACGTACGGGCACGCGACATGAGCGGCAGGAGCTCATGCGTCAGCGTTAGGTGCTCACGCAGGGCGTCCAGGCGCTCGACAGAGCTGCGCGCCGGCACCGGTGTGCCATCGAGCGCAAGAGCGCGAGCATCGCCAAACACCCACGGGTTCCCGTAGATGCCGCGCGCGATAAACACCGCGCTGGCACCCGAGTTTCGCAGATGCACCGCGGCATCCTCGGCGGTGAACACATCACCCGAACCGATCACGGGAATCTCAACGGCATCTGCGACCTCATCGACGACCGACCAATCGGCCTGGCCGGTGTAGAGCTGCGTGGCGCAACGACCATGCACGGCGACTGCGGCAGCCCCTGCGCCCTCAAGCATCTGGGCAAATGTCGCGGCATTGCGGTCCTCGGCATAAAAGCCTTTGCGAATCTTGACGGTCACGGGCACGTGCGCCGCGCCCACCATGGCCTCGACGATCTTCTCCGCCAGGTCGGGCGTGCGCATGAGCGCCGAGCCCTCGCCCTTGGTAACAACCTTGCGGGCGGGGCATGCCATATTGATATCGATGAGCGACAGGCGATCGCCAACGCGCTCCTCGACGGCAGCGACGGCGCTCGCAAACTGATCGGGCTTGGAGCCGAAGAGTTGCACGCAAATCTGCTGCTCCTCGTCGGCCGGTAGCACCAGGCGCCAGGTCTTGTTGCTGGCATAGGCAAGGCCCGCCACGCTCACCATCTCGCTGTAGGCAAGGTTGGCACCGCGACGGCGGCACATGATGCGGTAGGCAGGGTCGGTCACGCCCGCCATGGGAGCCATAAGGAACGGCTGCTCGGCATAGGCGCCCAGCAGCCGCTTGCTGTATTCAGAAAGCGCCATAGACCTACTCGTCCACCTTGAGGATCGCCATAAAGGCCTCCTGCGGGACCTCGACCGATCCGATGGCCTTCATGCGCTTCTTGCCCTCTTTCTGCTTCTCGAGCAGCTTGCGCTTACGCGAGATATCGCCGCCGTAGCACTTAGCAAGCACGTCCTTGCGACGCGCCTTGACGGTGGAGCGGGCAATGATCTTATTGCCGATAGCACCCTGGATGGGCACCTCGAACAGCTGACGCGGGATGATCTCCTTAAGCTTGTCGCACAGGCCACGGGCCAGGCCATAGGCCTTGTCCTTGTGGACGATAAACGACAGCGCGTCCACCTCATCGCCCGAAAGCAAGATATCGAGCTTAACGAGCTCGGAGGGACGGTACTCGTTGAACTCGTAGTCGAGCGAGGCATAGCCCTTGGTACGACTCTTGAGCTGGTCAAAGAAGTCCAGGATGAGCTCGGCGAGCGGCATGTCAAAGCGCATCTCGACCGATTTGCTCGTGAGATGGATCATGTCGGTTGTAATGCCACGGTGCTCGATAGCGAGCTGCATGACGGCACCCGTATACTCGGGCGGGCAGATGATCTTAGCCTTGAGGTAGGGTTCCTCGATACGCTCGATGCGCGTGGCCTCGGGAAGATCCTGCGGGCTACGGACATCAATCATCTCTCCGTCAGTCTTGTAGACGTGATAGTCAACCGAGGGGCTCGTGGCAATGAGGTCCAGATTGAACTCGCGCTCCAGGCGTTCCTTGACGACTTCCATGTGCAGCAGGCCCAGGAAGCCCACACGGAAGCCAAAGCCGAGCGCCACCGAGGTCTCGGGCTCCCACACCAACGACGGGTCGTTGACGTGCAGCTTATCGAGCGCGTCACGCAGGTTCTCATAGTCCTTGTTATCGATCGGGAACAGGCCCGTATAGACCATGGGCTTAGCCTCGCGGTAGCCGGGAAGCGGCTCGGGGCAGGGATTCGACGCCCACGTGAGGGTATCGCCCACGCGCACGGCCTCGGGGTCCTTCAGGCCCGTGACCACGTAGCCCACCTCGCCGACCGTCAGCGCATCGACCGGAGTCTCGGCGGGACGCTTGACGCCCACGCCATCGACCAAAAAGTCGCCCTTTGCCTGCATCATGCGCAGGGTATCGCCCTTTTTGATGGAACCGTCAAAGATGCGCACCGTGGCGACGACGCCGCGATACTCGTCGAAATACGAATCCAGGATGAGTGCCTTGAGCGGCGCGTTCGCATCGCCCTTGGGCGGCGAGATCAAAAAGACAATGGACTCCAGCAGATCGTGGATACCCTCGCCGGTCTTGCCCGAGACACACACGGCATCGTCGGCAGGGATCGCGAGGTCATCCTCGATCTCGGTCTTGACCTCGTCGGGGTGCGCCGAGGGAAGGTCAATCTTGTTGATGGCCGGAACAATGTCCAAGTTGGCGTTCATGGCGAGCGTCGCGTTGGAGACGGTCTGCGCTTCGACGCCCTGCGTAGCGTCGACGACGAGTACCGCACCCTCGCAAGCAGCCAGCGAACGCGAGACCTCGTAGGTGAAGTCCACGTGGCCCGGCGTATCGATCAGATTGAACTGATACGTCTCACCATCGTCGGCGTCATAGGAAACGCGGACGGCATTGGACTTGATCGTAATGCCGCGCTCGCGCTCGATATCCATGGTGTCGAGCAGCTGCGACTCCATGTCGCGCTCGTCGACGGTATGGGTGAGCTCGAGGATGCGGTCGCTGATCGTGGACTTGCCATGGTCAATGTGCGCAACGATCGAGAAGTTGCGGATGTGGGAAATGTCAATTGAAGTATTCATGCGGACTATCTTACCCGAGCGGTACAAAAAATGGAGCCTGTTCCATAAAACAGGCTCCATTTATGCGCGTAATCTGTGTGGTGTGAAATTTACAACTTAGGCGTTGATGCTGTTCACGAGCTTGGCAAGACCGGACTTGCGGTTGGAAGCCTGGTTCTTGTGGATAACATGCTTGGCGGCAGCCATGTCGAGACGCTTGGTGACGGTCTTGAGGGCAGCCTGGGCCTTCTCGGCGTCGCCCTCGGCGACGGCGGACTGGACGTGCTTGGTCAGCGTCTTGAGCTCGGACTTGACAGCCTTGTTACGCATGCGAGCTGCCTCATTGGTGCGGATACGCTTCTTCTGAGACTTGATGTTTGCCACTTCTGGAGTTCCTTTCGAGTTCCTTGCAAAAAATGTATGACACCTCTGAGACACGGTGAGGTCATGCAAGCGCCTACTATAGCACGCTCCCCCTCAAAGGGATAGAACGAATTTGTCAAATAGGCAGGTATCATCACGATTTTCTCAAGATGTTCGTAATCCAGAGCAAAAGCGCAGTCTGAGAATCGGCCGAACCCTTAAGCGCGAGCTCCACATCGACCGCGCCCTCGAGCGCCGCGACCAGCTCTGCCATCGAATAGCGGCGTGCCCAGGTCAGGTGATTTTTGACCTGCCAGGACTGGAGCTTGAGCGTTGCGGCAAGCTCGCGACCCTGCCCACGAGAGTCAAGCGCCTTGGCGACGATCAGCTCACGGATGCGGCCGCACAGCAATGTGTAGGTCCACACGTAACTCTTGACGGGCAGTAAATTGAAGAGCTCAAGCGAGCGGCGTATATCACGAGCCGATACCGCGTTGAGAAAATCCCAGGGCTGGACCTCGGCCGTGCGGACGATCCAGCGTTCCACATCGGCAAGCTCAATCTGAGGGGCCTCGACCATCTGGGCAAGCTTAGCCAAGTCGTTATCGAGCATGCGAGTGTTTTCACCCGAACGCGAGACGAGTTCCTCGGCGGCCGCCGTCGAGATCGACTTGCCGTGCTGCGTCGCCATCTGCTGCACACGGCGTGGGAGCTCCCAGCGCTTGGTGCCAGAGCAATCGATCACGGCCTTCTTGTCGATCTTGGCGATCGCCTTATACAGGCGCGTGTTCTTGGCAAGCGAGTCGGCGATGATGAGGCAGACCGTTGTGGGGCTGGGACTTGCCAGATACTCAACGAGCGGCTCCGAAACCGCCTTGGCGAGCTTTGAACAGCCGTCAAGGATTACCAGGCGAAACTCGCTGCCCATCGGAAAGGTGTTAAGCGATCCGATAATGGACTCGATATCGGGGTCCTTGGTCATGTCGCGCTCGTCGAGGTTGAACTCAACCATACCCGACTTTTCCAGACGCGCTTTCATACGCGAGACGGCGTGATCGCGCTTGACTCCGTCGGTACCGACGATCAGATATGCCGGCAGCAGACCGGTTTCGGACATTGCGCTCCCCTCCCGCAGGCCTTCGTATTCGTTCCGTGCCATTCTAGCCCAGGGGCCCACCACACGCCAACGACGTCGTCATGGTCGCTGGCATCGCATCGCAAAGCCATTCGCAGTCGGCGTGACGGTAATGTCGCCGTGTTCGATAGTGCACGCGAACACACCGCCCGCTTCCTTAACGGCATCGATGCAGGCATCGGACGGATGGCCGTATCGATTCCCCACGCCCGCGCTCGCGAGGGAAAGCTCGGGCCTCAGGACGTCCAGCAACTCACCATCGACTGAAACCTTAGAGCCGTGATGCCCAAGTTTAAGGACATCGATATCCCCCACCTCCTGCGCGAATTCCCGTTCTTGGTCGAGCTCGGCATCACCGGTGAGAAGCATACGAAGGCCCTTGCCTTCCTGAACATAAGAGAGCAGCAGGACGAGCGAATCCTCATTTCCCTCGCCATCCACGGACTCGAATGGCCACATCACGCAGGCGCAAAATGAGCCGATATCGACCGTATCCCCACGGCGCACCTGCCGATACTCCACGCCAGGTCGGTTCAATACCTCTGCAGGAGCATCCTCCAGCGCATCCGCCGCCACGGCAATCGTTCCGACCGAAAACTGTTCGAGCACGGCAGGCAGACCACCCCAGTGGTCCTCATCCCAATGCGTCACAAAGACGGCATCGATATGGTGCACGTTATTGCGAACCAACGCCGCCACCACACGCTCGTCGAGCCCACAGTCGACGAGCGCTACTGTGCCGCCCTGGCGGATAAGAATCGCATCGGCCTGGCCCACATCGAGCACCGTCACCGAAGGCGGAGCAAATCGATCCCAATAGACGTACGGAATCGCAGCCAAGAGCACCAGGCATGCAAGCCCCACCGCCATAGGACGTACACGGGGACGCGGCCACCAGACCAGCAGAACCGCCAGCAAACACGGCACTAGGTAAATCCACATGCTATCGGGCGGCACGCCCACGGATGCACCCGGCATGGCGGCAAACAGCTGCTCGAAGAACAGCGCGCAACGGGCGGCAATCATGGGCACAACGAGAGCCCAAGTCCGCAACGGTCCCACGAGCGAAAAGGGAGCCAGCACGATCGACACAGCGAGCAATACGCTCACAACCGGACCGATGACCGCATTTGCCAACGGAGCAATGAGCGAGAATGTACCGAAGGCAGGAATGGTAATGGGACGTGTTGCCAACTGCGAGCACAGCGTGACGGAAAGCATGCTGGCAACGCCCGATGGCACACCCAGCTCACTCAAAGCGTAGGTCGCATAGGGGCAAAAGCACAGAATGGCAAAGACGCTGGCACATGAAAGCTGAAAGCCCATCTCGAACAGCACCGTCGGCCGCAGTAGCACAAAGATGGACATGGTTACGAAGAGTGCCGAAAGGCCGTGCCGGCGACGCCCCGCGCCGTTTACGACAAGCGTCGCGAACACCATGCAGCACGCACGCACGGCCGAGGGAGACGCGCCAGTAAAGGCAGCGTAACCCACAAGCGTTATCGCCAATATCGCCCGCTGAAGGCAACGTGGGCACCGAATCTTTTGCAATACACCCTCGATTACAAACCCCACGATGGCCAAATGGCTGCCCGAGACGGCGATAAGATGCGCCGTTCCCGTCACCGAAAACCAGTCGCCCGCCGGCTGGACGCGCAGCTCGGCCGAACGACCGCAGACGACACCGGCTATGAGCGCACGCGCCGGGTCGGTCGCAGGCGCGATGGACGCAAGCAGCCCATTTCGCAGCCGAAGCAGCGGCCCCGGAGAACCCTCATCGACCGACACAATCCGAACGGCTTTAACCTTGCGCACCTCGCCTCGGAGCACGCGCGATCGTCCATATGCATCGTTCTCAAAACGTGAAACGCGACCGATAACACGCACGTGCGCCCCGACCTTGAGCTCACGATCACACGATAGGCGAACCGTTGCCAAGTTCTTACCGTCCGCGCGTGCCTCGCAGGTATAGGAATACACGTCGTCGTTTATGGATGGGTCACCCTGCACGACAAACTCGAGGCTGCTTGCCGCTCGACCATCGAGCGCCTTCGAGGCACTGAGCACATCCACGGCCCACCACGCCGAGACGACCGCTCCCGCCACGAGACCGACGGAAGCGGCATACAGCCACCGCTTCCAAGGGGCAAGCCGCGCACAAGATTGAGCCAGCACAACGAATACCGCTGCCGCAACGGGAATGGCCCATAGCGGCCCGACCGCCGGCGCCCGCTCCCTCAGCAGCGCATCAGCGGCTATGTTGAGCACCAAGACGCAGCTCATGCACATGCCGGCACACAGGGCCATCGTCCACGGAATCAGGGGCCGCGGAGGCATCACGTGCTCTCGCTCGGTCGCACTCATACGCAGATGCAATCTTTGATTTTGGCAAGCTTCTTCTCGCCGATTCCCGACACACGCATCAGATCGTCAACCGAGGCGAAAGCACCGTTCTTTGTCCGCTCATCGATAATCGACTGGGCCATGGAGGGGCCGATGCCCGAGAGCGTCTGCAGCTCTTCTGCGCTTGCCGTATTGATGTTTACTAGACCTGTTGCGCCACTAACGCCCGACGATGCGGAAGCCCCAACATCAACACCGGCTTCCGCAATGGACGCCTGCTGCTCCCCTACCGTTGGAACGTGAATCTTCTGTCCATCGACGACCTTAGATGCCCGATTGAGCCCCGTGACGTCTGCCTCGGGCGCCAGCCCGCCGGCGGCATCAATCGCCTGAGCCACCCGCGCGCCGTCCTTGAGACGATATACGCCGGGCGACACAACGGCGCCATCGACATCGACATAGACCTCTGCCGCGGCAGAAGCCTTAGTCGAAGAGCCTTCGGATGTCTTTCCGCTCGAGGCATCGCCGGATCCCGGCTCCACTAACGAGCCCGAACCATCAGTACGCTCAAACGACACGCCGCCGGCACTGCCGCCAAGGTTCGCCATTGCCAGTCCACTCGCCATCGCAATGACGACCAGTATCGCCATCACCACTGCCTTATGACCGAACAGCTTGTCCGCCAAGCGGTCCATCCGTTTGACTCGTTCATGTTGTTCGCGCTGCGCCATAGCAAAACCTCCCAACACCATCGTGTCAGGAAAGGAGCTCCGCAACAGCCACGCCCCAAAACCGGTTTTCGCGGTCAAACCAAAAGCTGACCAAAACCTTGCGCAATAATGTCCATTTATTCAGGCAAACGTCGACAAATGAACCGTTTATCGCCTAATGCCCAGATAGCAAAAGACCGACGATGCAGGCGCATCGTCGGTCTATGCACAAATTTATTCGTGATCTTGGTAAATCTCACGCGGAGCAAGCTCCGAATGTTTGCGTTTTAAGGTCTTAGGGGCCTTGTACGTGTTGCTCTCGAAGTCGATGTACTCGGTCTGCTTAAGCAGGCGCTCGATCATCTCCTCATGATCGAACAACTCCCAGGCCTCATGCACGGCATCGAGTTTAGCGTGCGTCTCGGGACGGCGCGGCATAAACAGCGTGCAGCAGTCGGGAGCGGCCTCAGTCGAGATATCGAATGTACCGATCTCCTCGGCACGTGCGATGATCTCCTGCTTGTCCGAACCGATGAGAGGACGGAACACGGGGATCTTCACGGCCTCGTTGACGGCCATGATGTTCTCAAGCGTCTGGGAGGCAACCTGCCCAAGCGATTCGCCCGTAACGATAGCCTTGGCACCCTCGATGTGTGCAATGCGCTCAGCAACCGAATACATAATGCGGCGGTACATGATCACGCGCAGGTTGCTGGGGCAGGTAACCGAAATCTCACGCTGGCAGTCGCCAAACGGCACCACGTACAGACGACCGATCTGGACACCCGGCGCAAGCGCACGGATGATGTCCTGCACCAAATACTCGCTCGTATCGGGCGTCTGCGGACGACCGGAGAAATGCACCGGCACGCACACCGCGCCGCGACGCGCGAGCATCCAGGTCGCCACCGGAGAATCGATACCCGACGACAGCAGCGTCACGACCTTGCCGGCAGAACCCACCGGCAGACCGCCCACGCCGCGCTCAGAGCGCGCGTACACATAAACGCTGCCCTGGACCACCAGTACGTGCACCATTGCATCGGGGTCGTGCATTTGAACCTTTTTATCGGGGAAGGCCTCACACAGTACCTCGCCCACCTGACGATTGATATCGATCGAGGTGAGCTCATAGTCAGTATTGGAGCGCTTGGCGTGCACCTTAAACGAATCGAAGGAACCAAACTCGCGCAGCGCCTTCACGGCGGCGGCGCAGTACTCCTGCGGGTCGCGGTTGGTGTGATACGCCAAAGACACACGAGCAACGCCGGGGACGGTGCGGATGACACGCGCCGCCTCGTCGGCCTGATGCTCGTTAAAGGTCACGAGGATATAACCGGAAATTCGAGACACGGCGTTCACGGAAAAGGCGGCCAAGGCCGCCTTAATGTTATCCATGAGGATATGCTCAAAATGTGCGCGGTTCTTGCCCTTCAGTCCAACCTCGTGATAGTGGACTAGGCAGACGCGAGCCGCCATTTAGGCTTCAGCAACCTTGTGGCCGAGCGCCTTCTCGTAACGGGCCTCGTCGTAAGAGATGTCGCCGTCGACAATCTCGTCCATAGCCATCGAGATGGTATCGGCACCGGAAAGCCCGATGGTGATGTCATCGACATCCTGGACGGCAAGCACGCGGTTGTGCTGGCCACGCAGCATGCTATTGATGTCGCAGGCGCGCTTGGAGGCAAGCGAAGCGAGCAGGAAGCGGTTATGATCGGTCTTCTCCAGAAGATCGTCAATACAAGGCTTTACAACGGACACGGACCTCAGATCCTTTCATGCATATCGAGAACGCGAACGAGCTCATCGGTCGCGCGGTCGAGATCGTCATTCACCACGACGTCGTCGTAGCGGTCGGCAAGGGCAAGCTCATCGGCGGCGTTTGCCATACGCAGCTCAATCGTCTCGGGCGTCTCGGTACCGCGACCGACTAGACGCTCGCGGAGCACCTCAAGCGAAGGCGGCTTGATAAAGATCAGCACGGCCTCGGGGAAACGCTCCTTCACCTGCAGGGCGCCCTGGACATCGATCTCCAAAATCAGAGACGAGCCCGAGGCGAGCTTGGATGTGACCTCGCTCACCAACGTGCCGTAGCAGTTACCGTGGACCTCGGCCCACTCAACAAACTCACCGCTTGCCACGCGGCGGTCGAACTCCTCACGCGTCAGAAAAAAGTAGTTGACGCCGTCGACCTCACCTTTGCGTGGTGCTCGCGTGGTAGCCGAAACCGTCAGACCCAGGTTCGAGCGGCGCTCGCGCACACGAGTGACGAGCGTACCCTTGCCTGCGCCTGACGGTCCAGAAATCACAAAGAGCTTGGAATCCTGAGCGCTCACTTATTTGGTCAGCTGCTCGAGGAGCTGCTCGCGCTGACGGACGCCGAGGCCCTGGACGCGACGAGTAGCGGAGATACCGAGCTCCTCCATGATCTTGGCGGCCTTGGCCTTGCCATAACCGGGGAGAGACTCGATGAGGGTGGAAACCTTCATGCGGGAAGCGATGGGGTCATCGGAGTTGAGCACGGACTCGAGGGACTTCTCGCCCTTCTTGATCTGCTCGCGAAGCTCAGCGCGGGCGTGACGTGCGGCAGCAGCCTTCTCAAGAGCCTGCTTGCGCTGCTCGTCGGTAAGCTGAGGGAGTGCCATTCGTACCTCCAAATAGTTGGGTTATATCTGATTCAATAATTGGCATTTTAGCACGTAGAACGTACAAAATGCCCAATAGCGGCTCCATAGGTTAGACGATACCCGCAAAAAGTGCAATATACTGCGCCCAAAGTTAAGCCCCTGACCTGCGATTCCACACAAAGGATGGGAAAGTTTACGCAGGCACAGGGGCCATTTTGTGCTAATGAGACCCAAAAGTGGTGACTTAGGGGAATCTTTTACGCGACGTTTTCGACCAGCTCGGCGACGATGGCGTCAAAGGCGGCAACCGGATCGTCGGCACCGGTGATGGGACGGCCCACCACAATGTGGCTTGCGCCACGCTCGATAGCCTGGGAAGGCGTCGCCACGCGGGACTGGTCACCAAGGGCGGCACCCACCGGACGCACACCCGGAGTCACGATCAGGGCATCAGGACCCAGCAGCTCACGCATGTCGTGAGCCTCCATCGGTGAGCACACGATGCCATCGATGCCATTGGCCTGAGCAAGCTTTGCCAAGCGGGCGGCCTCCTCGGCCACGGGCGACTCGACGCCGATCTCGCTCAAGGCATCCTGATTCATGCTCGTGAGCACGGTGATGGCGACGAGCTTGGCGCGGTCCTCACGCGCCTCCTCGGCACCCTCGCGGCAGGCAGCGAGCATAGCACCCGAGCCCAGGCCGTGGACCGAAAGCAGGTCGGCACCGGCAAGCGAAGCCGAGCGGGCAGCGCCGCGCACCTGATGCGGAATGTCATGGAACTTAAGGTCGAGGAAGACCTTAAAGCCCAGGTCCTTGAACGTCTTGACGATCTGGGGACCCTCAGCGTAATAGAGCGTCATGCCGACCTTGAGCCAGGCAGCATGACCCGAAAGCTCGTGGGCGAGCTCGAGCGCGCGCTCACGGTCGCAGTCGAGGGCGACGATAACACGGTCGCGGGCATCATTCTCTAGCATTCGAAAGCACCTACCAGCTCGTTGATGTCCTTCACGCCCTGGGACTCGGCCCAGGCCTCGAGCTCATGCGCGATCTTAAGCGAAGCACACGGATCGACGAAGTTGGCCATGCCGACCGACACGCAGGTGGCGCCGGCCAGGATAAACTCAGCCGCATCCTCGCCGGTCATGACACCGCCGACACCGTTGATGGGGATATCGACGGCCTGGGCAACCTCCCAGACCATGCGCACGGCGATGTGGTGGCACAGCGGGCCCGAAAGGCCGCCCTTGGGTTTGGCAACGCGGGACTTGCGGGTGTGCACGTCAATGGCCATGCCCTGGATGGAATTGATGACCGAAAGGCCGTCGGCGCCTGCGGCCTCGAGGGCTTTGGCAATCTCGGCAACGTTGACCGGAGCCATCTTTACGAACAGCGGCTTATCGGTCACCTTGCGGCAGGCAGCCATAACGGAAGAGGCGCCCTCGGGCGTTGATCCCATGGCGGCACCGCCGGCGGCAATATTAGGGCAGCTCACGTTGATCTCGTAGCCGGCAGCCAGGGGCACAGCTCGACATACATCTCGAGTGCGCGGACAAACTCGTCAACGGAGTGGCCGGCAACCTGACAGATGACCTGGCAGCCGTCCTTGGACAGCTGTTCGAGCCAAGGACCGGACTCACGGGCAAAGGCGGCCACGCCGGGGTTCTGAAGGCCCACGGAGTTGATCATGCCGCCCGGGATCTCGGCCATGCGAGGCGCGGGATTGCCGGGCCAGGGCTCGGCAGCGCAACCCTTGGTGGTGATGGCGCCCAGCTGGGAAACATCAAAGAAGTTCTGGAACTGCCAACCGTAGCCAAAGGTACCGGCTGCGGTGTTGATGGGGTTCTGCATCTTGACGCCGCCGAAATCGACGGCCATGTTCACGGTACCCACTAGAAGACCACCACCTTGGAAGCATCGAACACAGGGCCGCACATGCAGGCGCCCTTCATACCGTCGACCGTCTCGACATTGCAGGTGTTGCAGGCGCCAAAGCCACAGCTCATCATGCGCTCAAGCGACACCTCACAGTACGCACCGGCCTCGGCGGCTGCGGCGGCGACCTTCTTCATCATGACGGCGGGACCGCAGCTGGCCACGTAGTCGTAGCCGCCCTCGCCAAGCAGCTCGGCGGCAGGATCGGTGCAAAAACCGTGCGTGCCGAGCGAACCGTCGTCGGTGCACACGTTAACCGTGGCGCCCAGCGCACGGAACTCATCGACACCCACGACTTTGGAAGCGGTGCCAAAGCCCAGGCACACGTCCACATCAACACCCTGCTCGGCAAGCATGCCGGCAAGACACAGCACAGGCGGAACGCCGATGCCACCGGCGACGAGCAGTGCCTTCCTGGTGCCCTCGGGTACCATCCAGCCACGGCCACCGGGGCCCAACAGGTTAGAGGTGGAGCCAGGGCCCATCTGGGACAAACGGCGGGTATTGTCGCCCACGACGGCGTACCACAGCTCGACGGTGCCGGCCTCGGCGTCGGCGCGGTAGAAACTCAAGGGCACACGAAGCAGAGAAGACGCATCGCCGGGGACGGCGATGTTCACAAACTGACCGGGCTTGAGCGCACTTGCAAGCTTGGGGGCCGAGATGACGAGCGAGAAGATGCCCTCGGCGATCTCCTTGTTCGAGACGACCTCGAAGTCGTGCATGCGTGCAGTGGAAGGTGTGGGCATAGACGCTCCAATCCCCCATGCGGTTGCATGGTCTAAACGAACAGAAAGCGCGGCACCGCAAGGGCGCCGCGCACAAAAGCGATAAGGCTATGCTAGCAGATGCAGCCGTCGGCGAGCGTCTGCTTGCCACCGACAAATACATCGGTGGCACGACCGGTGAGCGTGCGGCCGGCAAAACCGGAGTTCTCGGCGCGCGACTCGTAACCGTCCTCGCCAACCGTCCAGGTGGCGGACGCGTCGAACACGGTCAGGTCGGCAACAGAGCCCGCCTTGACCTGAACCTGATCGAGGCCCAGAATCTCACGCGGCTTGATGGCCATGAGCTCGACCATGCGGCTCACGCTCATCTTGCCCGTGTTGACCAGCTCAGTGAGCACGAGCGACAGCGAAGTCTCGAGGCCAATCATTCCAAAGGGCGCGAGCTCGAACTCGCGGGCCTTCTCCCACGGGGTGTGGGGAGCGTGGTCGGTAACGATAGCGTCGACGGTACCGTCGATGACACCCTGACGGATGGCCTCGGCATCCTCGTCGGTGCGCAGCGGCGGATTGACCTTGAGCGAGGTGTTGTAGGTCTCGTCCAGGTCGTTCTCGGTCAGGAACATGTGGTGCGGGGTGGCCTCGCAGGTCACCTGGACACCGGCAGCCTTACCGGCACGCACGAGCTCCAGGCCATGAGCGGTGGAGATGTGCTGGATGTGCAGCTTGGCACCGGTCAGCTTGGCAATCTCGATGTCGCGGGCAATCTGAAGCTCCTCGCCGGCGGCCGGCCAACCCTCGAGGGCCAGACGGGTCGAGACCTTGCCCTCGTTGATCTGGCCGTGACCGACCAGATCCTCGTCCTGGCAGTGGCTCATAAAGACCTTGCCGAACATCTTGCCGTAGTCCATGCAGCGACGGAGCATGCCCGCACCCTGCACGCCGCGACCGTCATCGGTGAAGGCGACGGCGCCGTGGGCGACCATATCGCCCATCTCGGACATAGCCTCGCCCTTAAGGCCGCGAGTCATAGCACCAGAAGGATAGACGCGGCAGTGGCCGACCTCGGCAGCGCGGGACTTGACGAACTCAACGACGGTTCCGTTATCGGTGACCGGATCGGTGTTGGGCATGGCGCACACGCCGGTGAAGCCGCCCTTGGCAGCAGCGCGGGTGCCGCTCTCGATGTCCTCTTTGACCTCGTAGCCAGGCTCGCGAAGGTGAACGTGCATATCCACCAGGCCGGGGACGAGGTACTTGCCGGAAAGGTCGCGGACCTCGGCTCCCTCGACGGCGAGATTCTCGCCGACCTCGGCGATCTTATCGCCGTCAATCAGGACGTCAACGACACCGTCAAGCTCGACGGACGGGTCGACGACGTGGGCATTCTTAAGAAGCAAGGCCATTATCGGCACCTCCAAGCAGCAGATACAGGATAGCCATACGCACGCAGATACCGGCGTAGACCTGCTCCAGGATGACGGAGCGTTGCGGGTGGTCGGCCATATAGGAGTCGAACTCGACGCCGCGGTTGATGGGGCCCGGGTGACAGATGATCGCGTCGGGCTTCATGAGCTTCTCGCGGTCCTTGGTCAGACCGAAGAGCTTGTGGTACTCGCGAATGGTCGGGAACGGGGCACCCTCGAGGCGCTCCTGCTGCACGCGCAGCATATAGACGACGTCCAGCTCGGGCAGGACGGAATCGAGGTCGCTCGTCACGTGGTCGCAGCCAGAACCTCGGGCGCCGGCGGCAGCAGCGTGCCGGGGGCGA
Source organism: Collinsella sp. OF03-4AA (assembly GCA_003462965.1). Lineage (GTDB taxonomy): Bacteria > Actinomycetota > Coriobacteriia > Coriobacteriales > Coriobacteriaceae > Collinsella. The sequence continues at coordinate 2,174 of QSCH01000026.1, read as the reverse complement.
CGGCGTAGGTCTCGCAGCCATAATCTTAAGGGCGGGGATCAGCGAGCCGCAGACGCGGGAGTGCGCGATATCGCCGACGACGGCGACCTTCAGACCGTGGAAGTCACCCTTGTGCTCCCAGATGGTGTACAGGTCGAGCAGGGCCTGCGTGGGATGGTTGTGCTTGCCGTCGCCGGCGCAGATAACGCTCGCGGGCGAGTTCTGCGTGACGATGTAGGGAGCGCCGGCGTGCTTATCGCGCACGACAATGCAGTCGATCTTATAGGCGTTGAGGGTCTCGACGGTATCGACGAGGCTCTCGCCCTTGACCGTGGAGGTCGAGGAGCCGCCGAAGTTGAGGCTGTCGGCCGAAAGACGCTTCTCGGCGAGCTCGAAGGAGCTGCGGGTACGCGTCGAGGGCTCGTTGAACATGTTGACGATGGTCTTACCCTTGAGCGTGGGGACCTTCTTGATGGCACGCTCGTTGACCTCGGAGAACGCCTTGGCGGTCTCGAGGATGAGCTTGATGTCCTCTTCGGAGTACTCGGTAATGTCGATCAGGTGCTTATGATTGAACGCCACGGTACTACTCACCTCCCAGCGGCGCGGAGCCACGTGGGAACCCGGCGCGACGTCGTTGATCTCGACAGCGGTACGGCCGTCGACTTCCTTCATATATAGGTGCACGTTCTCCTCGTGCGACGAGGGAACGTTCTTGCCGACAAAGTCCGGCGAGATAGGGAGCTCGCGGTGACCGCGGTCAACGAGAACTGCCAGCTCGACTCGGCTCGGACGGCCCAGGTCCATGACGGCGTCCAGAGCGGCGCGGATGGTGCGACCCGTGTACAGGATGTCGTCCACCAGCACGACGCGCTTGCCGTCGACGCTGAAGGGAATGTTGGTAGCGTGGATCGCGGGAGCGAAATTGGTCGCATAGTCATCGCGGTAGAAGCTGATGTCGAGGCTGCCGAGCGGAACGTCGACGCCCTCGATCTCCTTGATCTCCTCGGCGAGCTTCTTTGCCAGAAGGTCGCCGCGCGTGACGATACCGACCAGAGCGAGGTCTTCACAGCCCTCGTTGCGCTCGAGGATCTCGTGCGCGATGCGGGTCATCGCTCGGTTGACGGCGGTCTCGTCCATGATGACCGCCTTGGGGGAAGTCGTGCCCATCGATCTCCTTCCTCACATGTCTTGACTGCTGACACAGTCAAAAAAATAGATGCCCGACCGCTCAAAGCGGACCAGACACCCACAGGAAGGGCTGCTCTTTGGCAGCAATGTAATTCCATGTGGGTATCTCGTACCCCTTTAATGGTCAAGGGATAGTGTAGCCAACCTCGAGCTTAATTGCGAGCATAAATACAGAGCAATCCGTAAACGGGCGCAGGCGCTCCATAAACCTATATATATTTGTGGGACGAGCTTGAAAACGCACGCACGAGCTGGCATAATCCCCTCTGCTGCACGCAAATCGGATCTACGTCCAGGGCCGTAGCGTGAGCACTATCGCCAAAAGAGGAATATCTCTGTGTAGATTGCGCACAGGGAGCGACTTCTGTGCTATAGTTCAGGCTTGTTTGTTAACGCGACATGTTCGTTTGTCGCCCAAGGAGGGTCAGTTATGTCCAAAGTTTGCGAAGTTTGCGGTAAGCACCCCGTTGCCGGTCGCTCCATCAGCCACTCTCACCGCGTCACCAACCGTAAGTTCCGCCCCAACATCCAGCGCGTCTACGTCGTCGTCGATGGTCACCGTCGCAAGATGAACGTTTGCTCCACCTGCCTCAAGTCCGGCAAGGTTGCGCGCTCCTAAATAAGGTCTTACCAACAAGTACCTCGGACTCTCCGGGTCAAAGACCTCGCGTTCATATAGAACTATAAGAAACCGCTTTCTTTTGAGGAGGCGGTTTCTTTTTCTATCTATCCAGGAATGCAAAACCAGAGCGAAAAATGAACTGCGTCCCAAATCTTGGACGCCCTAAATAGCGACTAGGCCGCGAGGGCCTGATTCCGGAACTCCTCCGGGGTCAGGCCCTTCAATCTTACCTGCCTCCGGCTCGTGTTCCAATGGACTACGTATTCCTCCAGATCGCGTTTGAAATCCTCGAACGTCTCCCACTCGCGGCCCCGGTAGAACTCGTCCTTGACGTGGCCGAAGAGCTGCTCGGTGGCGGCGTTGTCGATGCAGTTCGCCTTCC
>QSCH01000025.1:0-31553 GCA_003462965.1 Collinsella sp. OF03-4AA | reverse complement strand
GCGGGGGCGTAAGTTTATCGCGAGTTCCGCACGCAAAGGAAAGCACTTAATGTGCTTTCCGTCTTGCGCAGGACTGTAGAGCAGGAACTTAGCCCGTGCCGGGCCCGCTGAGACCAGACCGGCGGGATACACAGGTTCAGATGGGGCTTTGATGCATGGGTGGTCTGTTGTTGTGCAAATGGGTATCATACTGTGGTTATTGCATCGACTCTGCGATGCATGTTTGTACGTTCCCGGCGGTCGGTTTGCCAGAAGCGCCCCGCCGGTTGCTCCAGACCCGTTTCGAAGAAAGGAAACCACACTAACCTATGGCAGCTAAAAAATCATCTCCCTTGAAGATCATCCCGCTCGGCGGCCTTGACGGCATCGGCAAGAACATGACGGTCTTCGAGTGCGGCGACGACATGGTGCTCGTCGACGCCGGTCTCATGTTCCCGGATGACTCCCAGCCCGGTATCGACCTGGTGCTTCCCGACTACACCTATGTTCTAGAAAACGAGGAGAAGCTACGCGGTATTGTCGTTACCCACGGCCACGAGGACCACACTGGTTCGCTTCCGTATCTGCTGCAGGATCTCAACAATAAGGTGCCCATCTTCTCGAGCAAGCTGACGCTTGGCTTTATCGAGGGCAAGCTCTCCGAGTTTCGCATCCGCGCACCTAAGTTCCGCGAGGTCAAGGGCGGCAGCCATGTCAACCTCGGCGGCATCTCGCTCGACTTCTTCTCGATGACGCACTCCATTCCCGGCGCTCTGGGCGTGTTCATCCGCACCAATCAGGGCACCGTCATGCACACGGGCGACTTTAAGCTCGACCAGACGCCCATCGATGGCGTCACGCCCGACTATGCCGCTATCAGCCGCTTTGCCAAGCAGGGCATCGACCTGCTGCTTTCCGACTCCACCAACGCCACGGTTCCGGGCTTTACCAAGTCTGAGGCCGAGGTTGGTCCCAACCTGCTGCACGCCATCAAGAATGCGCCGGGTCGCGTGTTCGTCGCGTCGTTCTCGAGCCACATCCATCGTCTGCAGCAGATCTGCGATGCCGCCCGCAAGTGCGGCCGTAAGGTCGTCGTGACCGGTCGCTCCATGCTCACGAACACCCGCGTGGCGCGTGAGCTTGGCTACCTCAACATCGACGACGCCGATATCATCGATGCCTTCGACATTGACAACCTGCCCGACGACAAGATTGTCGTCATGTGTACCGGTTCGCAGGGCGAGCCTCTGTCGGCCCTTTCGCGCATGGCCAACGGCGAGCACAAGACGCTCTCCATCCACGAGGGCGATACCGTCATCCTCTCGGCAACGCCGGTCCCCGGTAACGAGAAGGCCGTTCAGCAGGTCGTCAACAGCCTGGCCAAGCTCGGCTGCGACGTGTGGGATAAGAACCGCGCTCTCGTTCACGTCTCCGGTCACGGTAGCCAGGAGGAGCTCAAGCTCCTGATGGCCATGGCCAAGCCCACGTACTTTATGCCGGTTCACGGTGAAGCCGTGCATCTGCGCGCCCATGCCCAGCTGGCCCGCAAGATGGGTCTCAAGGACGATCATATCTTTATCCTCGACAACGGCGACACGCTCGAGATGCGTGGCGGTATCGTTAAGCGCGGTACGCCCGTCGAGTCCGGCGTCGTCTACGTCGACGGCCTGCGTATCGGCGATACCGACCCCATCGTCTTGCGCGATCGTCAGAAGCTCGCCAACGACGGTATGGTTACCGCTGTTGCCATCGTCTCGCTTAAGCACAAGAAGATCGAGGCCATCGAGTTCTCGGGCCGTGGTGTCTCGTTTGCCATCGACGACCAGTTCTCCGAGGATGCCTCCGCATCCATTATGAAGACGATCGAGAAGGGCAAGTTCGGCTTTACGAGCAGCGGTTCCGATGCCATTCGCAAGGCCGTACGCGATTCGCTCTCTAACTTTATCTGGAGCCGTACGCGCACCCGCCCGATGATCATCCCGGTCGTCATGGAGGTTTAGTTTGGCGCGCGGATCTGCACAAAACGCCAAAGGCAATAAGGCCAATAGCCAACCGGCATCTGCTAAGGGTGCCGGTTCCCATCTGCGTGCCAATAAGGGCCATGAGTCCGAGTTTGATGAGTTCGAGCCCCTGGTCGAGCCCTCAGCCAATCGCGATATCGCCGGCGTGTTCATTGCCGTTTTGGCGATTGCGTCCTTTATTGCCGTGATTTCTCCGGCAACAGCGCCCGTTACGGCTGCCGTTGCCGGGTTCTACCACCTGGGCTTTGGTCTGGGCGCCTACGTGTTGCCGATCGTCATTTTGCTGTTTGCCGCCACGCTCTTTTTGGGCGAGGACTCGCCGCTCAACGTGCGCTCTGTTGCGGGCGGCGCCGTGGTCTTTGTCGCCGTCGTCTCCATTCTTTCGCTGATGGTGCCGGGTACGAGCGACTCGTGCGACCTTATGTTCACGCCGCAAAATCTGTCCGCTTCGGGTGGCTACATCGGTGCGTTTATTGCGAGTGCGCTGCAGAATGCCCTGGGTAAGCCTATCGCGATGGTAGTCCTGCTGGGCCTTGTCGTCGTGGGCTTGGTCATTATCGGCTTTTCGGTGGGCGGTGTTTTGCGTTCCGCGCGCGATCGCGCTGCCGATTTTGCCGAGCGTCGCCGCGCCGATGTTAATGCGAGCCCGTGGGGCGATGAAGAGGCCCTGTCGGTTCCCGGCGTCGCTCGTCCGCACCTGAGCATTTTGCGCCAGAAGGGGACTGACGCCGCGGTGACCACGGTCATGGGTGGCGATGTCGACCCGGTTTTGGATGACGACGAGGACGATGACCCGTTTGTCGACGTATCCGAGTCGGTTGAAGCCGAGCGGGCCAAGACCACGCTGCTGCCGCGCCGTCATGCCAAGAAGGGCAAGACGGTTCCCAAGCTCAATACGAGTGAGCCCGACCCGTCTTGGTCCGATAGCGAGATTGAGCTCACCGAGGGCGATGACGAGGACGACGAGGCTCCGATTGAGACCGCAAAGACAACTTTGCTGCCGCGTCGCCATGCAAAGCGCGGCCAGGTCACTGGACAGCTTTCGATGGAGGACGATCCGGACAAGGTTGACGAGTCCGAGCCGCCGTTTTCCGTGAATCCCGTCTCGGCCGCCCCCCAGATCCCCGACTTCCTGAAGCACCCCAAGGTCGCTGACGCCTCAACCTCTACGGCCTCTGCCGCTCCTGCTGCGGCTGACAATGGGGGAGCGAGCGACACCGCAACTGACGCCGAGGGCGAAGAAGAGGACGGCCTCAAGCTTCCGCCGCTCGAAATCCTGCATGCCAACCCGCAGTCGGCTTCCGCTGCGTCTTCGGACAAGGAGCTGGAGCAGACCGCTGAGTCACTGCAATCCACCTTGCTTGAGTTTGGCCGCAGTGCCCGCGTGGTCGGCTGGATCGCCGGCCCCACGGTGACGACCTTTAAGCTGCAGCCCGGTGAGGGCGAGCGTGTGAGCAAAATCTCGAGCCTCGAGGACGATATCGCGCTTTCGCTCGCTGCCCAGTCGGTGCGTATCTTTGCCCCGATCCCCGGCACCTCGCTCGTGGGCATCGAGATTCCCAACCGCAAGCGCCAGAACGTCAATCTGGGCGACGTGCTGCCCTATGTGAAGGGCGGTCCGCTCGAGCTCGCTATCGGCCGTGACGCCGAGGGCACGCCGGTCGTCGCCGACCTCGCCAAGATGCCTCACCTGTTGATCGCCGGTACGACCGGTTCTGGTAAGTCGGTGATGATCAATTCCATCATCACGACCTTGCTCATGCGCGCCCTTCCCGAGGACGTTCGCCTGATCATGGTCGACCCCAAGCGTGTCGAGCTTGCGGGCTATAACGGTCTGCCGCATCTCTATGTGCCCGTGGTGACCGAGCCCAAGCAGGCCGCGAGCGCTCTGCAATGGGCTGTGTCCGAGATGGAGCGTCGTCTGAAGGTCTTCGAGCGTCTCAACGTGCGTAAGATCTCGACCTACAACGAAAAGCAGGCTGCTGGCGAGTTTGAGCATTACGACAATCCGCCGCAAAAGATGCCCTACCTTGTCATTATCATTGACGAGCTCTCTGACCTGATGATGGTCGCCGGTAAGGATGTCGAGGCCTCGATCGTGCGTATTGCACAGCTGGGCCGTGCCGCCGGTATTCATCTTATCGTTGCCACGCAGCGCCCCAGCTCCAACGTGGTGACGGGCCTCATCAAGGCCAACATCACCAACCGCATCGCCTTTAACGTCGCCACGGGCATCGACTCGCGCGTCATCATCGACCAGATGGGCGCCGAGAAGCTCACCGGTTTGGGCGACATGTTGTTCTCCAAGGTCGACTGGGGCAAGCCCCGCCGTATCCAGGGCTGCTTTGTCTCGGATGATGAGATCAACGAGATTGTCGAGTTCGTCAAGTCGCAGAGTGAGCCAGACTACCACGAGGAGATCCTGTCTGCCGTGGCGCCCGCTTCCATGTCCATGGCGGGTGGCGGAGGCATTGTCCGCACCGGAGTAGCCGAGCCGCAAGACGATGATCCACTCATTTGGGAAGCCGCCCATATTGTGGTGGAATCGCAGCTTGGCTCCACATCTGGCCTGCAACGTCGTCTGAAGGTTGGCTATGCGCGTGCCGGGCGTATTATGGACATGCTGGAAGAAAAGGGTGTCGTCGGCCCGCCCGACGGTTCCAAGCCGCGCGAGGTCCTGTTGGACGAGGAGGGGCTTGCCGCGCTGGAATCTGTCGACGCCGAGATGGCACGTGAAGATCGTGAGTTTGGAGGATTCTGATGGCTGCACGCTTTGGTGACATGCTGCTCGAGCAGCGTCGCCGAATGGGCCTTTCCATTCAGCAGGTCGCCAACACCATCAAAATCAGGCCGCAGATCATCGAGTTTTTCGAGACCGGTAACTTTGCTTCGATGCCGCCGCGCGGCTATGCGCAGGGCATGATTTCGAGCTATGCTCGTTTTTTGGGCCTCAATCCGCGCGAGGTCGTCAATGCCTACTTTGACGACCTGATGGCATACGAACGCGAGACGTCGCAGCAGGGCGGTCGTTTTCAGGACGCCGCCGGCTACGTCAATTCGCGTTCCTCTGTCGATAACGGGCGCTTCCTGATGGTTCAGGGTGGTCGCTCAACGCGTTATGGTCAGCGTCCGCAGCAGGCTGGCTATATTACCGAGACGGGGTCCAGTGAGGAAATCCGTTCTCAGCGCGATCGTTTCCGCAGCACGCCTATGCCCGACGATCGTGCGCTTCCCGCTGCCCGCGGTGTGGTGCGCGATCCCCGTGTCGGCTACGGCGACGGCGGCTATTCCGATCGTGGCTACCGTGGTGTCTCTGCCGGTCGTGCTCGCGGCGGCTATGCGGACGCCGATGCCACGCAGGTGACGCCGCGTCTTCGCTCTCAATCACAGCCGTATGGCCAGCGCTCTTCGGCTTCGCGTGCGGGCCAGCGTGGCTATCAAGGCCGCGGTGAACTTGTGCCCCGCTCGGGTCAGCGCGGCCCTCAGGGCCAGGGTGGCTATCGCGGCCTTTCCGACAGCAATCGTGGTCGTATGCCTCAGGGAGGCGGCCGCAGCAGTTCCAGTCGTGGACGCGGCGGTTCCCGTACTCCTCAAAACAACGGTCTCGATCCGCGTATCGTCTACGCCGGCATCGGTGTCGTGGCGTTGCTGCTGATCGTGCTCATCGTGGTACTTCTGCGCGGCTGCGCATCTTCGACGCCCGAGACCACGCCCGAGACGCCCACTGCTACCAAGACGACGCCCAAGAAGTCTTCTAAGAAGACCGAAACGGTCGACGAGGACGAAGACACCGATGAGGCGACGGATGAGTCGACCGATTCGGACGCCACCAAGACGACGGCCAAGAAGGAAGAGAACGAGGTCACAAAGGTTAAGGTCTCCGTTGCCAAGGGAAAGACCGCGTGGATTGAGGTCAAGGTCGACGGAAAGTCGGTCTATGGCGCTCAGGCGACTGGCCCCTTTGAGCAGGAGTACACGCCTGAGTCCTCGATCGAGATCACCACGTCCAAGCCTTCCGATGTCACCGTTACCAAGAACGGCGAAAAGGTCCGTTACGATACCAAGACCTCGGGCGTGGCGCGTGTGACGATCACCGTTCCCAAGAAGGAGACGACTGGTTCCGAGAATGGTGAAAGTTCTGATGGTACCGACACCACCGACGGCACCGATGCCCAGTCCACGGATGGCGCCGATACCGCAACTGACGGCCAGACGCCCACCGATTCTACCGACTATTCGTACGATAGCTACTAAGCCGCTCGTACGCGAAAGGAAACATCATGGCTAAAGATTCCAGCTTCGACGTCGTGTCCGAGGTCAACATGCAAGAGGTCGACAACGCCTTCCAGCAAACCACGCGCGAGATTTCCCAGCGCTATGACCTGAAGGATTCCGGCGCCACGATCGAGCTTTCGAAGGGCGACAAGCTCTTTACGATCAACGCCCCGGCCGACTTTGTCTCCAAGCAGATTATCGACGTGCTGAGCTCCAAGCTCATCAAGCGCGGCATCGACCTCAAGGCTGTCTCGTGGGATGCTCCGCAGGCGGCATCGGGCGGCACCGTGCGCGTGCTCGGCCATATCGTCGAGGGTATCGACCAGGCGACCGCCAAGAAGATCAACAAGGACATCAAGGATCAAAAGCTCAAGGTCAAGGTGACCATCGAGGTCGACAAGCTTCGTGTTTCCTCCGCTTCGAAGGACGCGTTGCAGACCGTGATCCAGTTCCTGCGCGGCCAGGACTACGGCCAGCCGCTGCAGTTCACCAACTACCGCTAATATCATTCGAAAGGACCGCTCTCCAACATGGATACACCGTTGGGCTCCGTGCTCTACATCACCCTCGGGTGCGCTAAGAACGAGGTTGACACCGACCGCATGCGTTCTCTTTTGACCGCCGCAGGCTACGAGGAGGCATTCGACCCGCAGGACGCCGATATCGCCATCGTCAATACGTGCTCGTTCCTTGCCTCCGCAACGTCCGAGAGCATCGAGACCACGCTCGAGCTCGCCAACGAGGTCCAGGACGGCGTTCGTTCTTGCCCCATCGTCATGTGCGGCTGTGTGCCGTCGCGCTATGGCGACGACCTGCCCGATGAGCTGCCCGAGGTCGCTGCCTTTGTGAAGGCCGACGAGGAGGATGGCATCGTGGCGGTCATCGATGGCGTGCTGGGCGTCGAGCGCGAGATTGCCGCCTATATTCCGCAAGTCAAGCGCACCGTCGAGGGCGCTGTCGCCTACGTCAAGATTTCCGATGGCTGCAACCGCTTCTGCAGCTTCTGCATGATTCCCTATATTCGCGGTCGCTATCATTCGCGAAATGCCGAGAGCATTATCTCCGAGGTGCGCGACTTGGTTGCCGGTGGCGTGCGAGAGGTCGTGCTGATCGGCCAGGACACTGGCATCTGGGGCACCGACTTTGCGGATGGTGACGTCGCCGAGGGCTCGCCGCGCAATCTGGCGCAGCTGCTGCGCGCCGTAGCCGAGGCCGTGCGCCCGCACAACGTCTGGGTCCGTGTTCTCTACCTGCAGCCCGAGGGCATGACTGACGAGCTTATCGAGACGATTCGTGATACGCCCGAGGTGCTGCCCTATATCGATATCCCCGTGCAGCACTGCGACGCGCGCATCCTCAAGGCTATGCGCCGTTCTGGTTCGCGCCAGGAGCTCGAGGACCTGTTCCGCGATCTGCGTGAGCGTATCCCCGGCATCGTGATCCGTTCCACGGCCATGGTCGGCTTCCCGACCGAGACCGACGACGAGTTCCGCGACCTTATCGACTTTATGGACACCGTCGGCTTTGACTACACGAGCGTCTTTGCCTACTCGCAGGAGGAGGGCAGCCTGGCCGCTAAGATGGAGGGTCAGGTCGATGAGGAGGTCAAGCTCGAGCGCGCCCAGGAGGCCATGGACCTGGCCGAGTCGCTCGGTTTTGCCGCCACCGCCGCACATGTGGGCGAGCGCGCCCAGGTGATCGTCGACGGCATCGAGGAGACCGAGGACGGCGCCGAGCTGATCGGCCATGCTTGGTTCCAGGCGCCCGATTCCGATGGCGCGGTGCACTTGGACGCCAGCGAGGCGTCCGTGGGCGATATTCTGACGGTCGAGTTTACCGATAGCTTCTGCTATGAGCTTATCGGCCATGTTGTGGAGTAGGAGAGCATCGTGGCAAACGAGAGCAATAAGGAACTGACGAGTGTTTGGACGCCCGCCAACATCGTGACGTGTGTGCGCATCGTCTTTATCCCGGTGTTCATGATCGTGTCGGCGCTTTCTCACACGAGTGTTGCCGGTACAGATTGGAGCACCTTCGACGGCCCGCTCGCCGCCGCAGCCTTCATTCTGTACGTCATCCTGTCGTGCACCGATAAAGTTGACGGCTATCTGGCGCGTTCGCGCAATGAGATTACCGACTTCGGTAAATTCTTGGACCCCATTGCCGACAAGCTGCTCGTGTTCTCGGCCTTGCTGCTGTTCTTGGACTTTGGCACCGTGACCGTGTGGTCCGTGTTCATCATCTTGTTCCGCGAGCTGTTGGTAAGCGCCCTGCGCATGGTTGCGAGTGCCGCCGGCGTGGTCGTTGCCGCCGATAAGCTTGGCAAGTACAAGACGGCGACCACGATGGTCTCCATCTGCGGTTACCTGTGCGTCTTTGCGATGGCCGGCTTGCACCTTGGCCCGCTGGCGCTGACGCTCGGCATCTACTCGGTGTCGCGCTTTCTGTACGCCGTTGCCGTTGTCCTGACCGTTATCTCGGCGCCCAGTACTTCTGGAACTGCCGCAAGATCGTCTTTTCGGTCTAGGTTCTGGTGGGTATGACGGACTCTTTTGAGCAGATTTCCGCACATAACGAGGAGCTGGCGCGTCATATTGTCGAGCGCGCGAGCGCTCGGGGCGTGACGGTTTCGACGGCTGAGTCGCTGACAGCAGGTATGATCGCCTCGACGATTGCCGATATCCCGGGCGCCTCGGCGGTGCTGCGTGGCGGTGCGGTGACCTACTGCGATGAGATCAAGCATCGTGTTCTGGGTGTTGAGCAGGAGACGCTCGATCGGTTTAGCGCCGTGTCGCACCAGACGGCGCGCGAGATGGCCGCGGGCTCGCTGGACCTCTATCAGAGCGATGTGGCCGTGAGCGCAACGGGCTACGCTGGGCCCGGTGGTGGCACCGAGCAAGACCCCGCCGGCACGTTCTATATTGGCTGGGCGTATCGCGCGGCCGATGGGGGAGCGCCGGTTGTCGAGTCTGCGCGCTGTCATTACGAGGGCGATCGGTCGTGCGTTCGTGCCCATGCGGTCGCGGAGGCTTTGGGACGCATTGCCCTTGTGCTTAACTCTATGGAATAGACGTGTTTTAAGGGGCCTCCGGGCCCCTTAATTGTGGAGATAGGAACCTTAGGCTCATTTGGCGTTTGTGCTGGTTGTAGACGTAATTTTTGCCTGCCTTGTTCATATTTGGTCCTTTGTGGTCAAGCATTTGGTCAGTGTTTGGTCGGCGTTTGGTTGGTTTTTGGAAAGACCGCCTGCATATGATTTATCTGAACGGTTGACCACGAACAGCCGTTCGTTTATTATCGATGCAGGTTGTTAAGAGGAGGGCTATTCATGGCCAAGAATTCAGGTCCCGTACGTACCGTTCATGCTCGCACGACGGGTAAAGAGCGCGATGAGATGATCGCCACCACCAAGGCCGAGATAGAGAAGAAATTCGGCCAGGGTTCCATCATGAGGTACGGCGACGGTGGCCCCGAGCTCGAGGTCGAGGCCATCCCTACGGGCGCTCTGGCACTCGATGCCGCTCTGGGTATCGGCGGTGTGCCGCGCGGCCGAATCGTCGAGATCTACGGTCCCGAGTCCTCCGGTAAGACGACGCTTTCGCTCGAGATCTTGGCCGAGGCCCAGGCAATGGGTGGCGTTGTGGCATTTATCGATGCCGAGCACGCGCTCGATCCCACGTATGCCGCGCGCATCGGCGTGGATATCGACGAGGTATTGATTTCCCAGCCCGATACGGGTGAGCAGGCGCTCGAAATCGTTGACATGCTTGTGCGTTCTGGTGCCATCGATGCCATCGTTGTCGACTCCGTCGCCGCGCTGACCCCGCGTGCCGAGATCGAGGGAGAAATCGGCGACACTACGGTCGGTCTTCAGGCTCGCCTGATGAGCCAGGCGCTCCGCAAGCTCGCCGGCTCGCTGTCCAAGTCCAACACGACGTGCATCTTCATTAACCAGCTGCGTGAGAAGATCGGCGTCATGTTCGGCAACCCCGAGACCACGACGGGCGGCCGCGCCCTTAAGTTCTTCTCTTCGGTACGTATCGACATTCGCCGCATCGACAGCATTAAGCTTAAGGACGAGGTTATCGGTAACCGCGTGCGCGCCAAGGTCGTTAAGAACAAGGTGGCAGCTCCGTTCCGTTCTGCTGAGTTCGACATCATGTACGGTACGGGCATCTCTAAGGAGGGCTCGATCTTGGACATGGCTGTCGAGTGCGGCATCTGCAAGAAGATGGGCTCCTGGTTTGCCTATGGCGAGGACAAGCTCGGCAACGGTCGCGAGGCCGCCAAGGCGTTCCTGCGCGAACACCCCGATTGCGCTGACGAGATTGAGCATAAGGTCCGCCTTGCCTGTGGGCTTGAGTTTGATGACGATGCTCCGTCCGAAGTCGAGCTGACCGATCAGCCTGCGCCCGAGGAGTTTGACGAGCTTTACGCCATCGATGGATCCGCCATGCTCGATGATGACGACGAGTAGCGGTTACGCTCATGTCGTATACGGTGACCGAGGCCACGGTCGTCTTTCCCGATAAGAAGGCGGCCTCCTCGTTCTCGAGCGGGTATGCGTCCAAAAAGCCTTGCGCACATATCGATTGCGAGCTTGAGGGCGGTTTTAAGCGGTCCATTTGGATTCCCGTGCGGGCCGCGCGCCTGTATGTCAAAAACCGCCTGATCTTCCCTGTGATTGGGATAACTTTCGTGAGGCGGTGCAGCTCATCGAGCGTAAATGTGCTCTCACCATGGTGACCGAGATGTTGTCGCGCCGCGACCATGCGACGGGTGAGGTCCGTGACAAGCTGGCTCGCTACGGCTTTCGCCAGCCCGCGATCGATTTCGCCGTCGAGCGCGCCACCGAGTATCGCTTTTTAGACGAGAACCGCTTTTGCTCGTACTTTATCGAGGAACGCAAGCGGCGCGGTTGGGGACAGCGTAAAATCGAGACCGAGCTCAAGCGTCGTCATGTCGTGCTCGATGACATTCCCGGTTATCCCGAGGATTATTTTGCCGTCGAAGACGATTTGGCGCGTGCGTCAGCCCTGCTCGCCAAGCGGCGTGTTCCAGAGACGCGCGGATTTGAAAAACTGGTTCGGTTTTTGATGGGCAAGGGCTTCTCGTATCACATCGCCGCCGATGCCGTTAAGGCACGTCTCGATGCCGAACGTGAGGAATGTGCGGTTTAGGCGTATGTGTTTTGTGGCCCTGCCGTTCACCGCGTTTTAGCCGCCGTGCTGGGGCCATTTATTTGACAGTTGTTGTGGTTCAACGTACGATAAACACTGTCATTTGCTTTGTGATATGTGCTCATCTGTGATGAGTTTGTTTATATGTTTATCTGTATCCGACCCGCATAAGCTGCGCCCATATTACTCAAATGTCGCGAGCCGTTCGTAAGGACGGTTCGCTTTGTTGTGTAACGAATCCATAAAAAGGAGTGAGCATGCCTATCATTGCAGCGCTCGTTGGCATCGTTTTGGGTGCCGTCGCCGCCATTGCCTACATGCGCACCGCCAAGCAGGGTAGTCTTCACGAGGCCGATGAAAAGATTCAGTCGGCACATGCACAGGCTGAGTCCCTGATCGGTGATGCACAGCGTCAGGCTGAGACCCTCAAAAAGAGGCTCTGCTTGAGGCCAAGGAAGAGATCATCAAGAATAAGCAGGCTGCCGAGGCCGAGGACAAGCAGCGTAAGAGCGAGATTCGTACGCTCGAGAATCGCGTGATGCAGCGCGAGGAATCCCTCGATCGCCGCAACGACGCTCTCGACAAGCGCGAGCATCAGCTGTCCAGCCAGGCCGGTCAGGTCGAGAAGCGCTCCCGTGAGCTCGAGGAGCTCTGCGCAAAGCAGACCTCCGAGCTCGAGCGTATCGCCGACCTTACCCGCGAGGACGCCCACAAGGAGCTCCTCGATAAGGTTCGCGGCGAGGTCACCCACGAGGCCGCCACGATCATTCGCGAGTCCGAGCAGCAGGTTCGCGCCGAGTGCCACAAGACCGCCCAGGAGATTCTGTCTCTGGCGATTCAGCGCTGCGCTGCCGACCACACTGCCGAGGTCACCGTTACCTCCGTGCACATTCCCTCTGATGACCTCAAGGGCCGTATCATCGGTCGCGAGGGTCGCAACATCCGGACCTTCGAGCAGGTTTCCGGCGTCAACCTCGTGATCGACGACACGCCCGAGACCGTCGTTCTTTCGAGCTTCGACCCGGTCCGTCGTGAGACCGCCCGTGTCGCCCTCGAGAACCTAATCGCCGACGGCCGCATTCACCCTGCCCGTATCGAGGAGATGTATCACAAGGCCGCCGACCTGGTTCAGCAGCGCGTGCGCGAGGCTGGCGAGCAGGCTGCCTTCGATACCGGCATCCACGATCTGCACCCCGAGATCGTCAAGACCCTTGGTGCCCTGCGCTACCGTACCTCGTTTGGTCAGAACGTGCTTCAGCATTCCCTCGAGGTCTCTGATCTGTGCGGCGTGATGGCTTCCGAGCTTGGCCTGGACGTTGTGACCGCCAAGCGCGCCGGCCTGCTTCATGACCTGGGCAAGGCAATCGACCACGACGTCGAGGGCCCGCATGCCGTCATCGGCGCCGAGCTTGCCCGCCGTTATGGCGAGAAGCCCGTTATCGTCCACGCTATTGAGGCTCACCATGCCGATGTCGACCCCAACACGGTGCTCGATGTCCTGGTGCAGGCCGCCGATGCTGTCTCTGCCTCTCGCCCCGGTGCCCGTCGCGAGTCTGCCGAGAACTACATCAAGCGTCTTGAGAAGCTCGAGGAGATCGCCAACTCCCATGACGGCGTCGAACGTACCTATGCCATGCAGGCCGGTCGCGAGGTCCACGTCATGGTCCAGCCGGACAAGATCTCCGATGCCCAGTCCACGGTTCTGGCTCACGATATCGCCCATCAGATCGAGGAAGAGATGGAGTATCCCGGTCAGGTGCGCGTCGTCGTGATTCGCGAGAGCCGCGCTGTCGATATCGCTAAATAACATGAGCGACGCGAACGAGCTCATCTCATTTATCGCGTCGATGTCGGGGGAGGGCAACCTTCGCGTCGAGGAGAACCTTGGCGAGGGGTATGTCCGCCTCCGCGTTTCGGAGGCCGAGCGGCGCCAGGCTAAGCACGACATTCAGCATGTCGAGGACATCGTCATCGAAATGCTCCGTAATGCTCGCGATGCCGGCGCCGACAAGGTCTATCTCGCCACGACCAAGGAAGATGGCGTCCGCACGCTTGTCTTTCTGGATAACGGTTCTGGCGTTCCGCAGGATATGCAAGAGCGAATCTTTGATGCCCGCGTTACCTCCAAGCTCGAGAGCATGAAGATGGACCGTTGGGGCGTTCACGGTCGTGGCATGGCATTGTTTTCGATTAAGCAGAACGCCGACGAGGCCCGTGTGGTCACGTCCGGCGTCGATCTTGGTTCAGCCTTCAAGGTGAGCGTTGCGGCCGACCGCCTCAGTGAGCGTGCCGATCAGTCCAGCTGGCCCCAGGCCGTCAAGGATGAGGACGGACGTTATGTCTGCGCTCGCGGTCCACATAATATTATTCGCGCTGCTTGTGAGTTTGCGCTCGAGGAGTTGCGTGGTTGCGATGTCTATCTCGGTTCTCCGTCTGAGATTGCCGCGACCCTTTATGCTCAAGCGTCAAGTCGGCTCGATACGTCTCGTCTCCTGTTCATTGATGACGAGAGCGAGCTTCCGGTTGTCGATCGTTTAGGCCTTGCTTCTGATGCCGAGGACTTTATCCGTATTTGTTCGGGTTTGGGTCTTGAGATGTCCGAGCGCACGGCCCATCGCATTTTGGCAGGGCAGATTAAGCCCGTTCGCGGTGTGACCGCGCGTCTGCTGCGCGAGCGTGATTCGTCCTCGCATGCGCCGACTCCTGTCGATCTCGCGAAGGATCGTCGCGGGCTACGTATTGCCAAGGATGACATGGCACAGTTTTCGCGCGCTGTGGAACGCGACTTTAATGACCTTGCCGCCCGGTACTATCTCAACCTTTGCGGCGACCCAAAGATCCGTGTTTCGCGTGATCGAATCACCGTGACCTTTGATCTTGCCAAAGAGGAATAGTGCCTTTACCGAGTCCACTCGGTACGATACAGTTGTTGCAGTTAAAACGTACTTTTAAATGCAGGAGTTTCTTCATGGATTGCCTGAAGGTATCAAGCAAATCATCGCCCGCGTCCGTTGCCGGCGCCATCGCCGGCATGGTCAAGGATGGTGTACCCGTCAACATCCAGTGTGTCGGCGCCGGTGCCGTCAACCAGGCTATTAAGGCCGTTGCTATCGCGCGCGGTTTTTTGATTCCAACCGGTTTTGATATTTCCTGCGCGCCCGTGTTCTCCGACATCCTCATTAACGGGGAGTCGCGCACGGCCATCCGCCTTTCTATCTACGTTCACCAGATCAATCGAGCTGCTATGGATAACGTCGTCATGGATGATGTTAAGCCTGTGGCATAGCTTCTGCTTGCCTTGTTTCGCTCCCCATCGTTAGGACTTATGCACATGGACCAGCGTTCCGTACGCGATATTCTTGCCGGTAAAACCTACTTTATCCGCACCTTTGGCTGCCAGATGAATCAGCACGACTCCGAGCGTGTGAGCGGTCTGCTTGATTCGTATGGCTGCCTCATGGCGCTCGATCCCGCGCATGCCGATATCGTTGTCTTCATGACGTGCTGCGTGCGCGAGGCCGCCGATACTCGCCTGTACGGTCAGTGCAATTCCTGCAAAAGCCTGCCGCCTTCGCCTTCGGGCAAGCGCGTGGTTGCCGTTGGCGGTTGCATCGCGCAGCGCGATGGCGAGGGCCTGCTCACCAACGTCGATAACGTCAATGTCATCTTTGGCACGCATTCCATTGCACATGTGGCCGAGCTCATTGCCGAGGCGTTCCGTGATGGTAAGCGTCATATCCGCACCAATGAGCATGAGGATACGGATGCCATGAGCATGCCGTGGCATCGCGAGACTCAGTATCACGCCTGGGTGCCCATCATGACGGGCTGCAATAATTTCTGCACCTATTGCATCGTGCCGTACGTGCGCGGTCGCGAAAAGAGCCGCCCCTTCGAGGAGATTGTCGACGAGGTGACCGGTTTGGTGCGCCAGGGCGTGCGTGAGATTACGCTGCTGGGCCAAAACGTTAACTCATATGGTCGCGATCTGTTTGGCAAGCCGCGTTTTGCCGATCTGCTGCGTGCCGTGGGCAATACGGGCGTGGAGCGCATCTTCTTTACGTCTTCGCATCCCAAGGACCTGTTGCCCGAGACCATCGACGCCATGGCCGAGACGCCTGCCGTTATGCCGCAGCTGCACTTGGCCGTCCAGTCAGGTTCGACGCGGATCCTCAAAGAGATGAATCGCCGTTATACACGCGAGGACTATCTGGGCCTTGTCGATCGCATTCGCAACCGCATGCCCGATATCGCGCTCTCGACCGACATTATCGTTGGCTTCCCGGGTGAGACTGAAGAAGACTTTGAGCAGACGCTCTCACTTGCCGAGACGGTCCGCTATGCTCAGGCCTATACCTTCATCTATTCCAAGCGCGCCGGTACCCCGGCCGCCGAGATTGACGATCCTACGCCGCATGAGGTTATTCTCGAGCGTTTCAACCGTCTGGTTAAGGTTATCGAGACCACGGCACACGAGTATAACCAGGGTGAGCTTCATACTGTGGTTCCGGCGCTCATTGAGGGAACGAGTAAAAAGAACGACGCGGTCCTGCTGGGCAAGAGTCCCAAGAATCAGACCGTGCATGCGCCTATTCCCGAGGGTTACAGCATCGATCAGCTTGTTGGTAAGATCGTTGATGTTGACGTTGACGTTGCCAAGACCTGGTATTTGTCCGGCTCCGTTGTGGGCGAGCCGCGCTAATGGTTTCTCCCGGGGCAGGTCTTTCCGCCGTTGCGATCGTCGGTCCGACGGCGGTTGGTAAGAGTGATGTTGCCGACCGTTTGGCAGCTCGTCTTTCGTCCGAAGTGCTGTCGTGCGATGCGATGCAAATCTATCGCGGCATGGACATCGGTACCGCAAAGATGGCGCCCGATGAGTGCACGGCGCCGCTGCGTCTCGTCGACATTGTAGAGCCGGGTGTGGCATATTCTGCTGCGCTTTATCAGGCCGACGCTCGCGCGCATGTTGAACGTCTCCTTGGTTCGGGTTGCCTGCCGGTTTTTTGTGGAGGTACGGGGCTGTATCTCAAGGCCGCCCTCGATGAGATGGACTTTCCCTCGGGTGAACTTGAGGACGATCGTCGTGCGGGCTATCAGGAGCTTGCCGAGCGTATTGGCGAGGAAGAACTGCATGCCTTGCTTGCCGAGCGCGATCCAGAATCGGCTGCTGTTATTCATCCCCATAACGTGCGCCGTGTGATTCGTGCGCTCGAGATGCATGATGATGGCGTCTCCTATGCGCAGCAAAAGTCGCAGTTTAGTGTTCCGCACGAGCATTATCATGCCCTTTGGTTTGGTCTGACGCGTAATCGCGAGGTGCTCTACGAGCGCATTAACCAGCGCGTCGATCTGATGTTTGAGCAGGGTCTTGTCGATGAGGTCCGCGGTCTTATGGGCCAGGGGCTGGGAGATGCCCTGACGTCGATGCAGGCAATTGGCTATAAAGAGATCATTGATGCTTTCAATGGCGTGATGAGCATGGATGAGGCTCGCGAACTCATTAAGATGCGTTCGCGTCGTTATGCCAAGCGTCAGCTTTCGTGGTTTAAGCGCGATGACCGTATCGTGTGGTTTGATATGGATGAATGTACGATCGATGAGGTCGTTGAGGATATCCTGCATCGTATTGAGGCTGCCTAATGCCCCGTTTCCCCCTTGTTCCCACGGCACCCGAGCCCGAGCGTGCCATTTTAGTTGGTGTTGAGTGGCGCGACAATGCATGGCCGCTCGATCGCTCACTTGATGAGCTGGAGCGTCTTGCCCACACAGCTGGTGCCCAGTGCGTGGCACGCTTGTCGCAGCGTTTGGTAAAGCCGTATCCTAAATCGTTTATCGGTTCCGGTAAGGTTGAAGAGCTGTGCGGCCTGGTGCATCGCATGGATGCCGATGTCGTTATTTTTGACGACGACCTGACCCCCTCGCAGCAATCCTATTTGGAGAAAGCCGTGGGCGAGCCGGTAAAGATTATCGATCGTACTGCACTGATCCTGGATATCTTTGGCCTGCATGCTCAGACGCGTGAGGGACGCCTGCAGGTACAGCTGGCACAGCTTCAATATTTGTTGCCTCGCCTGCGTGGCATGTGGAGCCATCTCGCTAAGGAGCAGACGCGCGGCGGCATCGGCTCACGTTTTGGTCAGGGCGAAAGTCAGCTCGAGGTCGACCGTCGCCTCATTCGTAATAAGATCGCTGCGCTTCGTCGTGAGCTCAAGCAGGTTGAACAGCGTCGCGATGTTCAATCCAAGAGTCGCATTGAGTCCCCGGCGTTTCGCGTCGCGTTAGCCGGTTATACCAATGCCGGTAAATCGACGTTGCTCAATCGTCTGACCGGCTCTACGGTACTTTCGCAGGACAAGCTGTTTGCTACGCTCGACCCGACGACGCGTTCGTATCGTCTGCCCGGCGGTCGCGGCATGACGATTACCGATACCGTCGGCTTTATTCAAAAGCTGCCGCATGGTCTGGTCGATGCCTTTAAATCGACGCTGTCCGAGGTTTTGGGTGCCGATCTAATTCTCAAAGTCGTAGATGCGTCTGACGAGGACTATGAGCGGCAGCTGGAGGCTGTCGACCGCGTGCTTGATGAGATCGGCGCCGGAGAGCGTTTAACGCTGATTGTATTCAATAAAATCGATCTTCTCGATAGCGTCGATCGATTGAGTTTCCGTCGTCGCTATCCGGAGGCCGTTCTGTTCTCGGCCCAAACGGGCGAGGGGCTCGACGATCTCGTCGACCGGATTGCTCGCGAGGCAGCTGCCACCGATGTGTTGCTCTCCGCTGATATCCCGTATCGTGAGGGCGCTCTCATCACGCTGGTGCATGAGCAGGGAACCCTTCTGCATGAGGAATATCTCGAGGACGGCGTTCGCATTGTGGCGAAACTGCCGGCTCGTATTGCACCGCGGCTCGAGCGTTATCGCACCGAGTAGACGATCTCCAAAATGCCCAGAATGATGGGCTGATGCAGCAGATAAAAGGGGAGAGCGTGACGTCCAAGGCTGGCGAGCGCCGGCAGGGGGTTGGCGTAGGCCCAGCTAGGGACGGTCTTATCGATACTCTTCGCTATGTGTGCGGCGAAGTATCCTGCAAGATACATAAAGATAAACGGGATGATGGGGTAGTAATCACCTGAGACAAACCCAGGGCTCGGAAATCCCAGCCACGCCAGGTAGGGGACAGGGTAGATCGTTTTGGGGATGCTCCAGGTGAGGGCGAACAACACAAGGCATAGGGCATGCCCCATCTCGCCGTTATCTTCTTAAGGACGGGATCGGTCAACGCCACGATGCCGGTGCATGCGGCCATGCAGTAGATGATGCCAAAATTAACCGAATCGTCGAATGAGACAAGTGTTGTTGCCAACCAGACAACGAGTGCTGCTAAGGCGTATTTGGCGGCACGTTTGATATTGTTGCGCGAAAGAGTGCACATCCAACCCGCGATAAACAAAAATACCCAGCTGATGCTGGCGCGCCAGACGTCTTGAAAGACAGTCTGGGTAAACCAAGGCATATCCCAGCCGTACAGGTAGGCGAGATCATAGCAAGCGTGAAAACCTGCCATAGAAATCATCGTAAACCCGCGGACGGTATCAAAGATGGTGATGCGTTTTTGCATTACGAGAACCGGCGCATTAAACCGACAACTTTACCCAAAATAACGGGGTTCGTCGCATAGATGGGCTCCATAGTGTCGTTCTCGGGCTGCAAGCGCACGCGCCCCTGCTCCTTGTAGAACGTCTTGACGGTCGCTGAACCATCAATCATGGCCACGACAATTTCGCCGTTCATGGCACTCTTTTGTTCACGGACGATGATGTAATCGCCATTGAAGATGCCGACATTGATCATTGAGCTCCCATGCACCTCAAGGATAAAGGAACCCTGATCAGTGGCGATTTCGGTCGGGATAGTAAACGTGTCTTCAATATTCTGCTCGGCCAGAATGGGAATCCCTGCCGCGACGCGACCAACGAGCGGTAGCGAGACCGTTCCGCGAGGTGCGGTGGGCTCGTCAGATTTAGAAATTGAGACAGAGGAACCGTCCTCGTTAAAGAGTTCCAGGGCGCGCGGTTTGGTGGCATCGCGCTTGAGTAGTCCGCGCGCCTCCAGGGCAGATAGATGGGCGTGCACAGTGCTGGGGGAGGAAAGGCCCACGGCAGAAGCCATCTCGCGCACGCTGGGCGGATAACCCTTCTCCTGCTGATATTCCTTGATGAAGTCGTAAATTTGCTGCTGACGCTTGGTAATTTTGCGAGCCATCAGGGCATCCTCTCTACCCATGTCAAACAAATGTTCGAATTTTGCTTGACAGGAACAACTGTTCGAAGATAATAATAACCGAACATTCGTTCTCGCGCTAGACATTTTTGTCCGCGCGGCTTGATAAAACTGTTCTCAGCAAAACACGCGAGAGGAGAACATGATGAACGCAACGAATATGGTCCAGGGAAACCTTGCCCTTAAGCTCGAGACGCCTGCAGAACCCACTTTTACGGTTGTTCAGGGTGGCCGCTCCGGCTTTCAGCCTTTGACCGTAAAGCCTGCTCGCAATCAACAGGCTGTAGTCGCGCCGGCTCGCGTTGCCCTGAAGGTTCCGACGATTGTCGCCGTTGCCGTTGCGCTTACGCTCTTCTTTGTCCTCGCTATGTCGGTCTTTAGCGCTCGTCACGCCGCGTATGCCGAGTCCGTTTCCAACGTTACCTACGAGACCATTCGCGTTCAGCCTGGCGATTCTCTTTGGTCTCTTGCCGAGGAATATCCAATCGAAGGCCTTTCCACGCAAGAGACTTCCGACATGATCCGTAACGTCAATCATCTGGAGCATGGTTCGCTCGCCGCCGGTGCGCATCTTAAGGTTCCTACTCGTTCGTAATCATTATCGCGCTGCGCATGGTACCCTTGTTATCGTTTAAGAGGAGGTACCATGCGCTGTCCCAAATGTGGCAAGGCACATACCCGCGTCGTTGATTCCCGTATGCAGGAGTCAAATAACACCATTAAGCGCCGTCGCGAATGTTGCTCGTGTAACTACCGCTTTACAACGTTCGAGCGATGCGAAGACCCAATCGAGGTCATTAAGTCAGACGGAACCAAGCAGCGGTTCGATCGCAATAAGCTGCTCGTTGGCTTGATGCGCGCCACCATCAAGCGCGATATCGACACTAAGAAGCTCAATGAGATTATCGACGACATCGAGGTCGAGCTGCGCTCTCGCACACTGACGGCCGTCACGTCCCATGAGTTGGGTGACATGGTGCTCAAGCGCTTGGCCAAGATTGACAAGGTGGCGTACATCCGCTTTGCCTCGGTCTACCGCGATTTCAAAGACGTCGATGAGTTTCTGCAAGAGCTCGACAAGCTAAGGTGATTCCATGTCCAACATTACCGTCAACATAAAGCGTCTCGATCCCACCGTTGAGCTTCCCAAATACGCCCATCCCACTGATGCCGGCTTGGATTTGCGCTCCAACGAGGACTGCGTCCTGAAGCCCTTCAAACGCCGTCTGGTCTCTACGGGGCTGGCCATCGCCCTGCCCGATGCTACGCCGGCTTCGTCCAGCCCCGCAGCGGCTTGGCCATCAAGCAGGGCCTGTCTATAGTCAACACGCCGGGCCTCATCGACGCCCACTACCGAGGAGAGCTCAAAGTCATCCTCATTAACCTAGACCCCACGAACAACATCCAAATCAACAAAGGCGACCGCATCGCCCAGCTTGTCATTCAAGAAGTCCCTACGGTCAACCTCGTAGAAGTAGAAGAACTAGACGAAACCGATCGAGGCAAAGGAGGCTTCGGCTCCAGCGGCGTCGCTTAAACTCAATCGTCCGCTCACCAGTGGGAGGGGCCTATATATCATCCCGTGCTCAAACATTCTCGCGGGGGCGCTCGTATCCCTCCCGCCCGTCTCTCACACATATCATTCCATGCTCAAACATTCTCGCTTCGCTTCGCTCGCTGCGAAACTGCGCGTGGAACGATATGTGTGAGAGACGGGCGGGCGGCTACTCGCTTGAAAAAAATATTTACTCTTCTAATAAGCCGATGCGATAAAGGGACACCTCCTTTGTCGCATCGACTTACTGTATTTATATTTTCTGGTTCCCCTTTGCAGATTCTACTGGAGGGGAATCTGGTATAGCTGCTAGTACGTAAACGCAGCTTACCTGCGGGAGGCCCCTATATATCGTCCCACGCGCAGTTTCGCAGCGAAGCGAGAATGTTTGAGCATGGGATGATATATAGGGGCCTCCCGCAGGTAAGCGGACATAAAGACGCTAGCGGATATGCGCGGGTTTTCCGCCCCAGTAGAAGCGGCAGAAGGCTCGTTTGCGCTTTTGGGGTTTGCCTACGAGCTCCATGGTTGCGATGGCTATGTCTTCGGCTGCGTGGGGGCGCGTAGTACTTCGCCGTTGATGAGTAGGGCTTTGAGTGATTCGGGATGGTCGTGCAGGTGGCGCAGGGTTACGATGAGCTCTCGTGCCGTGGTGACGTGCATGCTGGCGCCCATGCCGGTGAGCATCGTGGTGTTGGCCTTTTCCTGGCCGTATGATTTGCCCAGCAGGATCATCGGCAGATGTGCGCATAGGCACTCGGTGACGGTGAGTCCGCCCGATTTGAGAATTGCCAGGTCGCAGCCGTGCATAAGGGCCGCCATATCGTCGACATAGTCAAGAACCGTGACATTTTCGAGCTTCATGGCATCGAAGAGTGTCTTGAGGCGGGCGGCGTATTCCTTATCCTTGCCCGGCAAAAAGACAAAGTGCATGTCTTCGAAACTGCGTAGGAAGGGGAGGGTGCGGTCCATCTCCGCGCGAAAGCAACGTACGGTTGAGGCAAGCTGGCACCGGCCATTACCAGCACGACGGTCTTGTCGGTGGGGAGGTTGAACTTAGCTAGCTCTTCTTCGCGATCGTAATCCGTGTCGAATCCGGCGCGAATAGGAATGCCGGTAATGCGAATCTTTGTCTCGAGCACCTTGCGCGGACGCAGCGTTTCGGCCATAAATTCGTTGGCAACACAGAATAGATCGGTGTCCTTGTGGGGCCACCAGCCCTCGACTTCGTAGTCGGTCGGCACACAGATGACCGGATAATCGATACCCGTAATTACGCGGGCACCCACGGCAACATTGGCTGCTGTGATGTGCGTTGCGACCACGGCTATGGGCCTACGGCTACGAATATATTCGTTGAAGGCGGGGAACATGATTCGCGACCATGCCGTGCCTCCACCCCAGAGAAGATGTCCCGTAAGCGTATATCGCCAGGTCAGGTCGTAGATGGGGCGCGTGGCTCCCGTAAAAGATGCCGCGGTCTTATTGCCGTCGAATCTAATGCGTCCAAAATCAAGGATATCGAGGACTTCAATCTCAACATCCTCGGGGATGCCGCTGGTGCCGCGAATGAGGTCGAACGCCTGCGCAATTGCATTTGCGGCGGCCTTGTGGCCCGAGCCGACCGAGGCGTGCACGATGGTCACGAGAGGTTTTAGCTGAGCCAAGAGCGCTGTTTGCTCCGATTGGGGAGTGCTGTGCGTGAGCAGGGGAGCGTCGTCGCTCGTCTGCGCCTGATCCATCGATAACTCCCCTTCGACGTTGTAACTCGGATTTATCATTGTAGTGCATGAGTGTCATGTTCACGTAAATTTGGGTATGAGCGCAAAGAACGCCAATCTTTCGACAGGAGGTCTTTTCATGACTACCCATCAGCCGATCGATGTTGCGATTATCGGTGGCGGCCCCGCGGGCTATGCTGCCGCCATTTACGCTGCTCGTGCCAACCTAACGACGACCGTGATTGAACAGGGCATGTCGGGAGGGCAGATCGCCACAACCAATGAGGTCGAGAACTATCCGGGTATTCCGCTCTTGAGTGGCGCCGAACTCGGCGAGCGTTTTCAGCAGCATGCAGAGGGCCTGAGAGCACAGGTTGCATGGAGCATGGTTACGGGTATCGATTACGATGCCGATAAAGCGCTGTTTACGGTGCATCACGATATGGGCGATACGCTGGCCTCGAGTGTTATCGCTTGCATGGGGGCAACGCCGCGATCTGCTGGTTTTGTTGGCGAGGATACGTATCGCGGTCGTGGCGTTTCGTATTGCGCGACGTGCGATGGCATGTTCTTTCGCGGTAAACAGGTCTATGTTATCGGTGGCGGCAATGCTGCCTGCGAGGAAGCCCTGTTCTTGTCAGAAATCGCCAGCAGCGTGACCATCGTCTTGCGCCGCGATCAGTTCCGTGCCCCCGATGGCGTGGTTCAAAAGGTGCTCGCAAAAGATAATATTTCAGTTAGGTACCAAACTAGTATTGTTGAGCTTTCTGGTGAAGCGATGCCCACGACAATCACGTTCAAGGACAATGCGACTAGTGAAATGCACACTGAGTCCTTTGATCCTGGTTCGTTTGGCATTTTTGTCTTTGCTGGCACGCAGCCCCATACTGAGCTTGTAGAGCATCTGGTAGATTTGGCGTCCGACGGCGGTATTGTGACCGACGAATCGATGGCCACCCGCACGCCTGGCTTATTTGCCGCTGGCGATATCCGTTCCAAACGTTTACGCCAGGTTGTGACCGCTGTTTCGGATGGAGCCATAGCAGCAACGAGCGCATACGCGTTTCTCCGTGGATAAGTACGATAATATATCTTATGTAAGGTTGCTATCTTTACACAAAGTGGTTGGACGATGCATCAATGTGTTGTCCAACCACTTTTACTTGCCGGCTATGTGGTATGCAAAACTAGATAACCTAGAATACAATATAGAAAATGAACGGAGGACCTTTATGAACCACGTTAAACACGTTATTCCGATGTCCGATTCGTCGGTCAGTATTAAGCCTGAGGATATTCAGCCCACGGTGCTACCCGATGCATTCATTCAGTCCGATATCGTGCGTAAACTCAATACGTTGAGTCTGCCGCGCTATAACCAGTTGCCCAATGTGACGCTCTACCGCGACCAGGTCATTGAGTATGTTGCGCTGTGGATGGAGCCGCTGTCCATTTGCGTTGAGCACCCTGTCATTACGCCATCGATGATCAATAACTACGTGAAGGTCGGCCTGGTGCCTGCTCCGGTCAAAAAGCAATATGGCCGCGAGCAGATTGCCCGCCTGATCGCTATCTGCCTCTTTAAGCAGGTGTTACCTATTGCTGCGGTGCAGGCACTCTTTAACATTCAGCGTTTGAGCTACGATGCCCCGACGGCCTCGATTATGTGGTCGATCAGCTCGAGGCATCGATTCGTTCGGCGTTTTCCGTCGAGCAGACGCCGGTTCCCGATACGGCGCATCAGGTAACGCGTGAGTCGCTGCTTGTGCGCAGTGCGGTTTCATCCTTCGTTTCGAAGGCGTACCTGATGAGCTATCTAAAGTTTAATGGGTTTAATAGCTAGCCGACGTATAAAACGGGCGGAGCAAAGGGTCATCTGTCACTTTGTCCCGCCCGTATTTTTGCTTGGTTGGACTTTATTGGCCCGAAGCCACGTCCATGCCGTAGCCGATAATAAGACCGTGCATCTCGGCGTAATAGGAATCCAGGCCGTTGCAGGGCATGATGATAGTCTTGGAGCCGGGCCAGCGCTCCACAATGCGGCTGGCAAGTGCCTGGGCGCCTGCCTCATTCTCGACATGGTCGATGACGACCTCGCCGCCCGTAAAACCCTCGGCTTCCATGGTGTCGATGATCTTGTTGAACATCTTCTTTTCGCCACGCGTGTGTCCGACGAGTTCGATTTTACCGGCCTCACTCGCCGTGCCCAAAATGCGAATATTGAGCTTGTTGGCAATGACGCCGGCTGCCTTAGGGATACGTCCGGCTTTGGCCAGGTTTTCGTAATTGCACAAGCTGAAGAGGATTTTGCTGTTCTGCTCAAGGCTATTGAAGTATGCGCAAGCGTCCTCGAATGAGACATCCGGATTGCTTGCAAGATACCGGTCGAACAGCAGTAAGATCAGGTCCATTTTGCCGCCGGCTCCGCGTGAATTGACCAAATGAATTTGACGGTTCGGCTCCTCGGCAAGAACCAAATCGCGTGCCGTGGCGGCGGCGTTATAGCTCCCCGATACGCCCTCCGAGATGGGCATACAAATCGTCTTGTCGGCAAGCCTAAAGAGTTCGGTCCACTCGCCTACGCTCGGACAGGCGCTCGAAGAAGCGCTCGACTCCGCCTGCACGGCGCAATTGAGTTCGTGAACGTCGAGCGTGAGGTCATCGACGAACTCGCGCTCCCCCACTCGAATTTTGAGGGGTGCAAATGCAAAGGTGGTATGGGGCGCGGTCGGTTGCCAATCGCGGAGGTTACAGCTCGAATCGGAGATAAGTGCCCAGCTCATAGAGGGTCCTTTCTATATGCTTCTCAATCATTATAGCTATATTGCTCACCGATGAAGCGTGCATCTAGTATTGAAAACTAGCACATTAGGATCATGTATGGAGCACGGTCATAAATAAATGAACCTCGCAGCTCAAAGGCCACGAGGTTCACCTTCGTTCGCTATACAGAGTGACTTAGTAGCGCACGAAAATGTAGTTGTTGTTCATACCGGCTGCGACGGAACTGATGATGACGCCCGTTTTGTAGTCGGAAGCATGGATCATCTGACCATTACCGATATAGATGCCGGTATGGTAGGAGTTAACCACAACATCGCCGGGTTGCGGATCGGACACACGGGTCCAACCCATGAAGTCGACCGTGGTGCCCAGACGGCAGTAGCGTCCCGTGAGGCAATAGCTTACAAAACCGGAGCAGTCAAAGCTGTTCGGCCCAATGCCACCCCAAGAGTAAGCGTATCCGAGCTTGCTATAGGCACGCGAAACAACGGAACCGCCGTCAACGGACTGGCTCGGTGCGGAAGGCGTCGGAGCCGGAGCCGGAGCCGGAGCGGGCGTCGGGGGCTGCGGAGTGGGAGCGGGCGCGGGCGTGTTTCCGCCGCCGTCGTTGGTCGTACCGCCACCCTTGTTGGTGTTCTCGCTCGTACCGGCGGTGTCGTTGCTCACCGTGGCCTTTTCGGCGGTGCTAGCATTTATGCCAGCCTGCAGCGCGGCGTTGGCCTGGGCCTCGGCAGCAAGCTCGGCCTGCAACTGTGAATCCAGGGAGTTCACGACACTCTGGGCTTCAGCCTGCTGGGCGTTAAGCTCATCGACCTTCTTTTGCGTGGTGGCGACGTTCTTCTCCTGCTCGGCCTGCTTATCGGTGAGCTGCTGCTTAAGCTCCTTGACCTCTTGAATGGTCTGAGCCTGCTTATCGGAAACTTTGCCGTAGTAGAACAGACGGTTGAGCATATCGCTCAGGTCATCGACGCCGGTCAGAACCTGAAGCAGGCTCAGACCGCCGGTTTTGTACTCGCCGGCGACATAGGTCGAGAGCTTGGCCTGACCGTCAGCGATCTCCTGCTGCTTTTGCGTGATCTCGCCAGCAGTCTGATCGAGCGCCTGCGTCTGCGTGGCGAGCTCATCGTAAATCTGCTGGGTTTGGGTACCGATCTGCTCGAGCTTCGTACGAGCAGCGGCAAGGTCGGATGCGGTATCGGCGTAGGCAGGAGCCGCGAGGCCCAAGCCCAAAACACAAGCGAGGGTTGCCGTAGCAGCGCAGCGTGCCATGTTTTTGTGCGTGTTTGCTGTGCGCATGTAGCTTCCTTTCCAGTAACTAAGGGTAACGGCTAGTCCACCGTCACCAGGCTAAAGAGCTCAACATCGTCGTCAGTCGGCGTGAGCTTCTCGCGCGGGTTGAGAAACGCAAGCTCAAGGATACACCCGTAGCCCACAAGCTTTGCGCCCATATCTCGCACAAGTTTACCTGTTGCCTCGACGGTTCCGCCCGTCGCGACCAAGTCGTCCAGAATCAACACGGTATCTTTAGAGGTAATGGCATCGGCATGGATCTCGATAGAGTCGGTGCCGTATTCGAGCTCATAGCTCTGGCTCACCGTCTTGCGGGGTAGCTTGCCCGGTTTACGTGCGGGAACAAAGCCGGCACCAAGGGCCACAGCCACCGGTACGCCAACCATAAAGCCACGGGCCTCGGGACCCACGACCTTGGTGATCCCCATGCCGGCAAAGTGCTCGGCGAGGGCATCGGTCATGGCTTTGAGCGCCTCGGGATTGCCAAAGAGCGGCGTAATGTCTTTGAAGATGACTCCGGGCTCGGGATAGTCGGGGATGTCGACGATTTGAGATTCGAAGTCGTACATTGCATGACCTTTCAATGGGTTGCCGGATAAGCGGTAGCTGTTATTTGCCCGCGGTGACAGTGTCGGATTGCGAAGGGGCGACAACCTTGAGCGGCTTTACGAGAGAATCCTCGTGTGAAGCCGGCGCGGCAGTTTCTTCGTTTTTGGCCTTGGTGGACTCGGAGCGAGCGATTTCTTCATCGAGTGCATCGATGTCGGCATCCTCGACCACGGCGTTGAGCGACTCAAAAACGCGGTTCTTGAGCAGTGCCGTATGCACACCCTCGGTGAGGTCGTGAAGCTTCTTAAACGCACGCTCGAGCTTGGCGTCGCGCTCGTCATCGGAGGTATCCATTCCGAGCATGCTCACGAGCACCTGCTCAAACATCGAGGACTCGCGGTTGGCGGAAGACACGTACTGACGCAGGTTGCGCGGCTCGATATGGAAGCGTGACAGCTCGGAGCAGTAGCGGATGATCGGAAAATCGCGACCATCGACGAGCTCACGGTTCTGCGGACTCTTGATGATGCGAATGAGGTCGTTCTCGGCGAGCGAGCGGATAAACGAGATCTCGACGCCCAACATATCGGGAATGGTCTCGATGGGATGCAGCTTTTGTTTAGTCTCCTTGGGCTCCGTCTTGAGCGGAACATCGGACAGCAAGCCCACCTCGTAGGCGAGCGTTGACAGGTCCGTGGCGTTTTCCAAGCGCTGCTTAATCACGTTGAGCGGCATGTAGCGAGTCTTCTGCAGGTGCAGAATGACCTCCAGGCGATCAACGTCCTCCTTGGAGTACTGACGGTATCCCTTAGGCGTACGATGAGGGGTAATGAGCCCCTCATCTTCTAGAAATCTAATTTTTGAGTTCGAAAGATCGGGGTATGCGCCTCGAAGTAGGTTGACGACTTGGCCGATACTCAGATAGTTGCGTTCGGCCATGCCCTACTCACCGGTTTCGATGCGCTCCGGCGTGCTCTCGTGGTAGATGAGCGTAAACGTACCGATCTGAACGGAAGAACCGTCGTGCAGCGGGGCCGCGTTGACAATGGCACCGTCGACCCAGGTGCCATTGAGCGAGCCCAGGTCCTCGATGCGGGCGCCGAGGCCCTCGCGAATAATGCGCGCGTGGCTGCGCGAAACGGTCATGTCATTGAGGAAGATGCCGTTCGCAGGATCGCGGCCGATGGTGGTCACGTCGTCCTCGAGTTCAAAGGCGGCACCAGTCTGCGGACCCTTGACGATGGACAGAACGGGGGCGGTGATGCGCACGTTGGCCATGAGGTCGGGAACGGTGACGTCGCTTGAAGGCACGCGGAATACGCAGGTAGCGTCAGCAGTCTTATCATTCTGAGGCATATTGTTAACCATGTTGTCCATGACAACCCCTAACTTATCGCGGACGTGCCGCAAATAATGAACCGTACGTAATCATACCCCAACGAATCAGTCTTCGATTTCGGGGTTCAGAAAGTCGATGTCCTCGTCCTCGGGATGCGCGAGAGCCTGTTTAATGGCCACTCCGCCCTTAATGGAATAGATGACAGCCGTGAGCATGGAGAAGATCACGCCGCCGTACACAAAGAAGATGCCGAGGGGCACCGAGCTTCCGTTGAGGCCCGGGAAGGCCGTAAGGGTTGAAGGTAAAAGATGCAGGCCGTCAATAACGGGGAACCCGAGCAGCATGAGCGAGAAGCCGGTCATGAGCAGTGCAGTGGCAATCTTTCCGGGAAAGACGACATCGATGGGGCGACGGTGATAATGACGCACGATAAGCGTGCCAATGCCCAGATAGATGTCGCGGCCAATAATGAGCACGCAGACCCAGATGGGCAGCTCTCCGCGGACCACCAGCCCCAAGACGCCGGTGAACAGCAGCGCGCGGTCACAAATGGGATCCATGACCTTGCCGAGCCACGAGACCGTCTTAGTCATGCGGGCGATCTGGCCGTCCATCCAGTCGGTGGAGGCGGCAACGGCGTAGATTACGATGGCGATGACGCGGTTGTTATCCGTCACAAACAGGTACAGAAATACCAGGGTGAGGATCAGGCGCGTAAAGGTGATGAAATTGGAGATCGTAAAGATCTTATTCGACGGGTAATCGGAAGTGCCGATAAGCTCCTTTTTGATCTTCTTTTTGATGCCCACAGGACTCCCCCGCTGGTTAACGACAAAACTTTCGATACTATACCCGTTCCGGCGATGTCTATCCAGCGTAAGCATAGAGAGTCCAGACATGTGGAGGGCGCTTATGGGCGGCGGGGATTTTCGCATTCGTGTACATCAGTCTCCAAACATGTCGAAAAATGTCGTTTTTGGAGGTTGACGTACACGTTTTGATTCGGTGATTACATCGATCGGGAAAGTTGTTGCCTCAAGCAAATTAATCATGATGTGCGGGTCGAGAAGAGTTTGCGCCAAAAGAACCCAACGGCCGTTACGGATTCGTTAGAAACGCGTCCCACCATGGATGGTGAACCCGAAAGGTAAGGCGCGCGGGCACGGCGATTCGGCCCGCGCGCCCGGAAGAGAAAGGACGAACCCATGGGTTACATGCTCGAGACGCGCGGGCTCACCAAGCGCTTCGGCCGCGGCGACCAGGCGCAGGACGCCGTGGCGACGTGAGCCTTCATATCCGCGAGGGCGAGGTGTACGGGCTGCTCGGTCCCAACGGCGCCGGCAAGTCGACAACGCTCAAGATGATCTGCGGGATGCTGCGGCCGACGGCCGGGGAGATCCTCTTTGCCGGGCACGCCTGGCGCCGCGAGGACCTCTACGCAATCGGCAGCCTCATCGAGGAGGCGCCGCTCTACCCCAACCTCACCGCGCGCGAGAACCTGCGCGTGCGCACCACGCTGCTGGGCCTTCCCGAGAGCCGCATAGATGAGGTGCTCGCCGCCGTGGACCTCGCGGACACCGGGAAGAAGCGCGCCGGGCGCTTCTCGATGGGGATGCGGCAGCGCCTGGGGCTCGCGCTGGCGCTGATCGCCCGGCCACGCCTGCTCGTGCTCGACGAGCCCACCAACGGGCTCGACCCCATCGGCATCGAGGAGCTGCGCGACCAGATCCGCGGCTTCGCGGCGGCGGGTACGACGGTAATCGTCTCGAGCCACATCCTCTCCGAGGTGCAGCAGATGGCGGACACCATCGGCATCATCTGCGGGGGGCGCCTCGCCTACGAGGATGCGCTTCGGCCCGGGCAGGACCTCGAGGAACTCTTCATGAGCTTCTGTCGGGAAGGGCGACGAGCGCGCGGGGAGGTGGCGGCATGACGGGTGAGAAAGGCGGCCTGCTCGCGGCCCTGCGCGCCGAGGCCCTGAAGTCGCGCCACGCGGCACCGGTTCGCCTGGCCGTGCTCATGGCGCTGCCGATGCCGCTGCTCGGCGCGATGCCCTACCGGGGCGTGCAGATCTTCAGCGCGTGGAACTACTGGTACGCGCTCTTCCTGCCCGTGTGTCTCTCGCTCGTGGTGGCGTGCGTCGCGCGGGCGGACGCTCGCACGCGGATGCGGGGGCTTCTGGGCCTGGGCTTCCCGCTCGGGCGCGCCTGGTGGGCCAAGGCGCTCTGGTGCCTCGCGCTCTGCACGCTCTCGAACCTCGTGGTCTTCGGCATCTACCTCGCGGGATCGGCGTTCTCCTCGCAGGGCCTCACGGCCGCGGGCACGCTCACGATGCTCCTCTGCGCGCTCGTCAACACGGTGACCGCGGCGTGGATGATCCCCGCAGGGCTCTTCCTCACGGCGCGGCTCGGCATGCTCGCGGGCATCTTCTGCCCGCTCGTCGCGCAGCTCGTGGGTGGGTTCGCCTGGTCGTTGGTGCCGTTGCCGCAGCTCTTTCCGCCGTCGGCGAGCATGGTCATCCCCACGAGCTTCATCCCCGTGCTGCCGAGCGGCGAGCCACTCGCGGCGGACATGGCGCTCG
>QSCH01000024.1:0-36020 GCA_003462965.1 Collinsella sp. OF03-4AA | reverse complement strand
CGAGTGCCTGCTCCGCTGCGGCTGCCGCCGCGTCGGCCGCCTCCTGTGCGGCGCGGGCATCACGCTCGGCCGTCAGCTGCACTTCCTCAATCTGCAGCTGAGCGGCGTGGGCATCACGCTCGGCCGTCAGCTGCACTTCCTCAATCTGCAGCTGAGCGGCGTCCAGCTTGGCATGCAGCTCGGCGACCTCCTTGGCAGATACCTCGCGCACGGCGGCAAGCTCGGCCGCGGCTGCGTCCTTGGTGGCCTGCAGCTCGGCAGCGTCGGCAGCCGTCTTGGCGGCCAGGGCCGCAGTAGCATCGCTCTTAACCTGCGCGACCTGCTCGGAAGCCGCCTGCTCGGCGGCAGCACCTTGGCGTCCGCGTCTGCCCGGGCGGCAGCCACCTCGGCATCGGCCTCGGCGCGCATCTGCTCAAGCTGCGCCGCCGCGGTCTCACGCGCCTCGACAGCGTCGGCCTCGGCAGCCTTCTTGCCCGCCTCGACATCCTCCAGCGAACCCTGCAGCTCCTCAACATCAGCCTCGGCCATCTGAGCGCGCTGCGTCAACGCCAACTCGCGCGTCTTTGCCTCGTCCAGCTCGTCGGCCAGGTCGTCGCGCTCGTCGGTCAGCGCGTGCGCCTGCACCTTCCAAGACTTGACCTGCCCCTGCAGCTCCTCGATCTGCTCGCGGGCCTCGGCCAGCGCCTGCTCGGCATCGAGCTGGGCCTGCGTGACCTTCTCCACAAACACGCGCCGGACCTCGACGTCGGGCAGGTCGGGGCTATCGACCTGCACCTCCTTGATCTCCTTAATAAACTTGGGCGCCACCGGCGCGTGTTGCACGCTCTCGAGCTCCTGCAGGTTGCGCTCGTCGTCGGTCAGGCTCTTAAAGACGGTGTAGTTGTTGATGAGATTGGTGTACATCTGCACCATGTACTCGTCATCGAACGCCAGCGCTTGCTGCTGCACATCGATGTTGTAGCCCACCTTGTCGTAACGCTCCATAAACTGCCACAGCTGGTAGCACTTGCGGTAGTTGGGGTCTTTCATGATGAGGTTGGTGCGCTGGATGGGACTGCGGACCGCGCTGCAGCCGTTCATGATCTGGCAGAACGACGCGCCGCGCAGCGCCATGACCAGACGGCGCACGCGGTCGATGCGCATAAAGACGTCCATGTTGTCGGCGTCGTTCTCGGCAAAGCTCTGGCGGTTTTTGACCGTCATCTCGACGTTGTACTCGATCTCTTCGTACGCGTCGTCGATCTTGCTGTGCATCTTAAATCGGTTGCGGATCTCGTTGCCCGTCGACCAAAAGATCACGTCGGTGCGCTTATCCACAAACGTCAGCAGGCGCTGAATCAGATGGTAGATAAAGCGGTTCTCGTACAGGTCGTACGTCTCGACGGTGTTGACGTTGAGGATGCGCGTGGGGTGGACACCGCCATCGTCGCTCGGCGCCAGAAACTGCGTGTTCTGGCTCAGATGGCGAACGCTGTCGGCGCTGATCTTTTTAGCGAGCGAAACCGGCACCACCTCTTCCTCGGTGGTGATGAAGCGACGCGGATTTTCGATGATGGTATTGATGGCGTCGAGCGAGTCCTCAATCATGCTGATCCACTCCTCGTCCACCACCTTGACGAGCTCCTCGCGCTGCTGCTCGATCGTGGTGCCCGAGGCCTGCGCCATCTCAAACAGATAGCGGAAGTAGCGGCTGTCCTCCTGGATGGGCTCCATCTGCTCGGAGAAGCTGGTATAGAGGTCCTGAATGGTCTCGGACATGGGTTACTCCATAGATTGGATCGATCGGGAAGGGACGGGGCGACATCACGCCGCCCCGCACTTACAGCATTAGTAGAAGTTCTGGATCCGCTGCAGGTACATGACGGAATCGGGCAGGCCGCCCTCGCCAAAGGTCTTCTCGATGTACTCGATCAGGCCCTTCATCTCGTCGCGCACAAAGCTCACGTTCATGGACTCAAACTTCTTGAGCACCTTGCGGGCGATGATGTAGTCCATGCCGCCCAGCTCGGTGCCGCCGCACGCCACGTACACGGGGATAAAGTCGTACATCTGCTTGATGATACGGTTGCCAAATGCCAGCTTAAAGCGGGTCTGCAGGTACTGGTCCAGTTTGTGCATCTTCTGGAGCAGTTCGTCGTCGATCACGTACTCGACCTTGGCCTTTTGGAACAGATACTGCAGGTGGTCGGCCGTCACGTGCACGCGCTCGTGCGGCTCGCACTCAAACGCGTCGGCACGCTCGTTGAGCTCGATGGGGATCGCGCGGTCGTACACCTTGTCCGTGATGGTAAAGGTGGAGTCATCGTTGTTGGCCGTACCGATAAACCACAGGCTGTCGGGGATGGTGAGCTTACCGTCGTGCAGGCCCTTGGGGTCGGCGGCCCACTGGGTGGGCACCAAGTCGAGCACCCACTCGTCGTGGCTGGGCATCTCGAGCACCGACAGGATCTCGGCAAAGTAGTATTCCACGCGGGCGAGGTTCATCTCGTCGAGCACGATCATGGACGGGTCCTGGCGAAGGCCCGCCTCGTACGCGGCGCGGAGGAATTCGGTCTCGTTAAAGCGCTTGGAGAACTCGTTAAAGTAGCCGAGCACCTCGGTGCGATCGCGAAAGCTCGGCTGCACCGACACGATGGTCGCGGGGTTGTCCAGGTAGCGGCTAAAGCTGTAGGGCAGCGAGGTTTTACCGGTACCCGAGATGCCCTCCAAGATCAGCAGCTTGGAGGCGGCCATGCCGGCCACAAAGCGGCGGATGATCTCGGGCGTGTAGTAGAGCTTCATCTGGCTGCAGGCGAACGCGCGGAAGCTGTCGACAAAGTCCTCCAGCGAGATGGCATCGTCGTAGACCGGCGACTCCCAGTCGCGGTACTTGAGGTCCACGAGGGACAGCTTGGGGAAGCGGTTGGCCTGGGCGATCTCTTTTTCCTCGGCAAGGGTCTTGGCCTCGACGGTGGCCTTGGCCATGGCGGCCGCGGCATCCTTGACACCCTCGCCATCGAGCGCGAGCGACGCGTTGCCCGACATGACGGCCGTCGCCGCAGCGCCCTCGCCCGCAGGCGCACCGGCGCCCGCAGCGGCGCCCACCACGTTGCCCACCGTGGGCAGGTGGTCGTCGGCCAGAGCCGAGGCACCCACGTACGGAATCTGCTTGGTGCCGCCCATGGCGTTGACCTTAAGCGCCAGCAGCTTATTCTTCTCGTCCATAAGGTCGAGCACCTGCTTGTTCAGGCGGCCGATCTCGCGATAGAGCGCCTTGTTGGACGTGTCGTCGCGATGCAGGCGGCGGTTGATGCGGTAGCGGTGGACCAGAATGGCCACGATCAGCACGGGAACCGCAATGAGCATGGCAAACAGAATGACTGCGCCGATCTTGCCCACCAGGTCAAACGTGGTGAAGTAGGTCATAAAGATGCTGAAGTACTCAACCCAGCCAAACACCAGCAGGTTAAGGATAGAGCTCACGACGGCAACGACGTTGTAGACGACCTTTGCCAGCAACTCCCAGGCAAATCCCAGAAACTCACTCACCGTGGGTACCCTCCTGCTTGGTCGCGTTCATCGCCGCCTCGGCCTCGGCCTTCAGACGACGGGCTTCCTCGAGCTTGGCCTCGGCCTGGGCGAGCTGCTCGGCGGCGTTATCGGCGGTGACGGTGGCGGTGTCCCCCTTGCCCTCGGCGTCCACGATGGCGGCCGCGGCGGCCAGGCGGTCCTCCTCGGCCATGGCGCGCTTAAGGTTCATGCCCACCACGATGAGGTGATACACCTGGTAGATAAAGAACAGCAACATGGGCAGGACAATCACGATGAGGAAACCCATGGAGCTGGACAGGAAGTCCATAACCTTGCCCATCTGCGGCAGCGCGAACACGTACTTGCCCACGATGTCTCCGTCGCTGATGATGTGCGTATCGGCCACGTCGTTGTTGTCGCCCTTGGTGGTAAAGCTGCGCATGCCGTTGACCTCGTCGATGGCGGCGATGCGGTGCGTGTTGAGCGCGTACTCGTTGTCGATGATGGTGTGGAACGTCACGATGTCGCCCACCTCGAGCTTGGAGGTGCCGCACTTTTGGATGATGATGAGGTCGCCCTTGTTAAACGTGGGCGCCATGGAGTCGGACTGCACGGCGAGCGGGGTAAAGCCGGCGATGTCGGAGACGCTGCCGTCCTCGTGCGTGGCGAGCGTGGTAAACGCATACAGGGCCGCCACCAGGATGATGATCCACATGACGACGCTCAGCGCGATGGATGCGACTTTTTTAACAGATTGCATGATGTCCCTTACTACCGTGTCTGACTAGGTCGTGTGCGGCCCGGTGGCCGCCGTGCATATCTACTGTTCCTCGATGCCCTCAAAGCGCATCGAAACCGAATAGTTAGCCCCCTTTAGCATATTAGTGCAATTTGGGTCCGTTCCCTCGAGCCATATGCGAACGGTTACCGGCTTATCCGTATCTTTTATCAGGTCGAACATATCGCTGGCCGCGGTGGCCGTGCCCGAGTCGAGCCCAAAGACGGTGGCCGCGCCGGATGAGCCCCCGCCCCCGTTGGGGTTGTAGACCCAAGTGTGGCCGTCGGCGGTAAAGCTCATGCGCATGGCGCTGGCCATGCCCTGCGTGTCGGAGCTAAACCGCGTGCCGGACGCTCCGCCGTCGCCATCCTGCCCGGTCAGGCGAACGCGCAGGTCCGTGCTGCTCATAAAGTGCAGCGTAAACTCCAGGTAGGCGCCGGTGGCAGGGTCGGCGGTGGAGCCGTCTTCGAAGGTGAAGGTCTGGTAGTCGCTCGTGGTGACGGGTTTGAGCTTGGATGCGTCGATGTCCACGCCCTTTTCGCTGGCGATGCGCACCGAGATCTGGTCGAAGCCCAGGCTGTGGACGTATTCGTCGAACGTGGCATGCTCGTCCAGGTCAAAGCGCAGCGAACCGTCGGCGTTGGCGTCGATCATGAGCATGCGGGTCTTGGCGCTATCGGCGATGGAAAACCAGGCAAAGGTTGCCATGCTATCGCCACCAGGGCAAACAGGACCAGCACCACGGTGGTGGTGAGCTTGCGGCGCAGATCGGTGTCGGCGGGCACGGCGGCGTTGGGCTTGCCGGTGGCGGGCGTGCAGTTGGCGGCGGGTTGCTTACGCGTCATGGCTACTCACCGTCCAAGGTCGCAAAGAGGGCCAGGTGCAGGGTGCCCGGGTCTTGATGCAGGTAGTCGGCGCTATCGGGGTCGGTGCCCTCAATGTAGTAATAGATATCCAGACGATAGGTCTGGCCAAGCCCCAGCGTGGCAAGCGTGTTTTGCGGACGCGTGGCCGTCTCGCTCGTGTCCAGCGTAAAGGTGGCCGGGTCCTGTGTCACGTTGGCACCGCAAGCGAGCTGGCCGTTTTGCCAGCCCAGCAGCATGCCATCGGCGTAGCCGGCAAGGCCAGCCGGGGCGGTCGTGGGATGCTCGCCGCGATGGCCGCTGTCGGAACTGTCGAGCTCAAAGATGTTGGTGGCAAGCACCCGGCCGCCGCTCGAGATCTTGATGCCCACGCGGGCCGCGCGCAGCAGCTCGGCGTCGGCGCCCTGCGGGACCAGAGATTCAGCCAGATACAGGTTGACCTTGCCCGCTACTTTGCTGGCGCCCGTTCCGGTAATGGTGGGGCGCAGGTCAATCCAGCCGTGATAGAACGCGGAACCGTTGTCTTTTGCCTGCTCGAACACCGTGGCATCGCCGGCTGAGTTGTTTTGTGCGCAGGCAGCAAAGCCGTTGAGGTCGAAGGTCGAGACCGGGTAGAGCGTCGCGGCCCCGCTCGCGGTGGAGGCCAGAGATGCATCGCCTTGCTGCGACCAGCCGCCGGCGTCGGCATCGCCCAGCTCCAGCACCAACTTGGACGTGTCGCTGTGCACGCTCACCGAGTTGGTGTTGACCTTCATGTTGTTGGTAAACCAGGCGTAGGTCGCGGCGCCCAAGGTGGCGGCGAGCGCCACCATAACGAGCGCGATGTAGGCACGCGCGCGGCGGGCGTGGCGGCGGGCGGCGACGCCCTCGAGGACCTGGTGCTCGGCGGCTGCGCCGGAGGGAGTCGCGGAGCCCGTGCTCTGGGTTTTGGCCTCGCAACTATCTGCTGGCATGTGCTTCTGATCTTCCATATCGCTCGCCCCCTTATGCATTGGCCGCGGCAAAGGCAAGCTGCAGCACCACATCGCGGGCCTGGGCCTCGTCGATGCAATTGGCGTCGCAGCCTTCCATGTACACAACGTAGCGAACGCTTGCTACCTCGTTGGCGGCCAGCGTGCAGATGGGCGTGGCGCCCGCGCGCGCCGTGGGCGTGTCGCCGGTGCCGTCCATGCTGTAAGCGCTTATGGCGCGCGCAGGGTCGGCGGTGTAGGTCCAGCCCGAGGCGCCCGCTGCCACGACCACGCCGTCTTGCGCGGTGGTGCGCTTGCTGGTGGCACCCGCGGTGCTGCCCAGGTCGTCGCAGGTAAAGATATGCGTTTGCGTACCCGACTGGGTCGTAATTACCAGACCCAGGCGCAGCGCGGCCAGCAGCTGCGGATCACTCGTCACGCTCATCTGGCCCTGATACAGATACACGTTGAGCGCGCTATCGCTGCCCTTGAGGTACAGCGTGCCAGTGAGGGCATAGTCGTCCAGCTGTGCGGTACAGTCGGCGTAGTCGGTCGTGATGCCCGCGGCGTTTTGGAACGTGCCGCGCCAAAAGCGGGAAAGATCTGCCGTCGAGATGGGATAGAGCGTCTTATCGGCGGCGGCAAGCGTGGCCGTTGTGTCCCAGGGCCCGTTGGCCGAAAGACCGATCTGTAGGTCGGAGCCCTCGTCGCTTACCGTGTGCGCCACGGGCGTCACGTTGGTATAGCGCGAGTTGCTAAACCAGGCGTAGGTGGCGGCGCTCAGGGCAGCTACCAGCACCAGCATCCATGCGGCCGCGGCAACCATGCGACGGCGCGAGCTTAGGATGTCTTTGATGTTCGATGTACTCATCCCTGGCCCCCTTACGAACGCTTGCCGGCAAAGCGCAGCGCCAGCGATTGCAGGCTGGTGGCTGCCAGGTTGTTGGTGCAGTCGGGATCGCAGCCTTCCAGCCACACGTACACATCCACGCGCACGGGCGTACTACGGTCGGCGCCCTTGGCAGCGGCGGGCAAGCTGCAGATCTTGGTCGTGGCCTCCTTGAGACTCACGATACCGGTGTCTTCGTTGTAGTCGCAGAAGTTTGCACTGGTCAGCTGGTCAAAATGGACCGTGGCACCATCGGAGCGGGTGCTGTCGAGCACCAGGTGGTTCTGCTCGCTGGCGCCAGCGTCCTTGCCGTCGAGCGTGTTGTAGCGCGCCTGGGGGTTGTGCTCGCCCGAGACCTCAAAGACGTACTGACCCGTAACGGTGTCGCCCTGCCCTGGGGCATAGGCTACCAGCCCCACGCGCAGCGCAGTGGAGATGGGGTTTGCCGGGTCCTGCTCGGTAAAGTCGATGCCCGACAGGTACACGTCGGTCGCGGCCGAGTTGGTGGCCAGGTACAGGGAAGTCTTATAGTAGTCGGAATGCTCTGCCGCGCCGAACATGCTGGCAAAAAGCGAGTCCTGGGTGGTTCCGCCGGTAAAGCCCGTTACCTTTTGGAAGCCGTTGAGCACGTTGTCGGTCGAGACGGGGTCGAGCAGGCCCGCAAAGCTCAGACCGGCGTTAGTTTTGTATTCGCCGTCGTATTCGTTGGAGATGAGGAAGGTCACACCCGTGCCCGCGGCCATCTTGACGTCGGTGATATGGCGGTTGGCGTTGTAGATGTACCAGGCGTACGTTACAGCTCCGGCAGCAGCAAGGGCCACCAGCAACGTGGCGAGCATGCGATTGAACTGTTTTCGCAGCGAGCGCGCGTCCGACATGCCCCTCCCCCATTTGCCACGTTGTAAACTGCCCAGGCACCATTTGCCCATAATGGCTTATTTTACGCGAACGTGCAGTTCATCGGGGGTACAAACGCGACTTTCCGCGTGCTGTTCGCGCTGCATCGGGGCGGACAGGGTCGCAAATCGCCACTTTTATAAAAATAGTTCTTGCCACTGAGCGGGAGCTCCGTTATATTATTCCCTGCGCACTCGCGCACCCTTGATCGGGCGTTTAGCTCAGGGGGAGAGCGCTTCCCTGACACGGAAGAGGTCAGAAGTTCAAATCTTCTAACGCCCACCAAATGTTCGCAGCTCAGAGGCTTCGCCTCTGAGCTGTTTTGTTTTACGCCGCCAAGCCAAAAGGGCGCCGCGGCACCCAAAGCCGCCTCAACAACGCCAGCAACCACACCAATCGAGCCCAAAGTGGTCTCGACAACACCGAGGCCACCCCAGCCAAGCCCAAAGTCGCCCAAACAACCCCAGCGAGCGCCCCGATCAGGCCCGAATGGGCCTCGCAGCCATATCCGGGCGACCCCCGCAAATCGAAGGTGAATGGTTTCCCGCGAAGTGAACGAGCCAAAATGAACCCCCGGAGCATCGACACTTTTGGCGGCTCATTTCCTGCGGTTTTGTCGTTAGAATCCTGCGGTTTTGGCGCCAAAAAGTGTGGATGCTTCGGGGGTCCAAAAACACTCGTTCACTTCACGGGAAACCATTCACCTTCAATACGGCAGCGCCCCTCCGCCGCCAAAGGTCCACTTACCAATGCTGATGTGCCTCAATAACGGTCTGCCAGAGCTTAAACCGCTTTGTCTCGGCGCGCGTCTGTGCCAAATATCGCGCTTCCTCAGTCATAGGCTTGTAAAATATGGGCCGCTTGCGACGATGCAGCTTCCGTCGGATGCGCTCGCACAGG
Organism: Collinsella sp. OF03-4AA; assembly: GCA_003462965.1. Taxonomy (GTDB): domain Bacteria; phylum Actinomycetota; class Coriobacteriia; order Coriobacteriales; family Coriobacteriaceae; genus Collinsella. Next base: position 27,233 of record QSCH01000024.1, on the reverse strand, counting down.
CGAACGAGCTTTTCGTAGTCGCTTGCCTGGTCAGTTGTCACCGTAAAGTACGCGACCCCATTAAGCATCTGCAGCTCGTTGCGGCGCTCGGCATCCATGCGGATCTTCTCGCGTCCGTCATGGATGGCGTCGCTGTCGTAATCGACCAGCGCGGTAAGCACCTCGGGCAGCAAGCCAGCCCTTACTTTATCCAGGCCCACCTCTGCTTTCGCCGTAAGCGTTATATCGGGCGTGCGCTCCAACACGCGCAGTTTGCGGTTGCGCCCATCGTTGTAACCGTCGCGAATGAAGTACTTCTTGTTCAGCTCGGCCTTGCCCAGCGCAAGCCCGCCGTAATATGCAGGCAGCGACATAAACATGCAAAGCCCCGACTCCCCTTGGAGACCGTGAGCCCTCTTCCACGTACGGAAGCAACGCCTTCGCCTTGGCGGCGCCTCTCACCTTTGACGCCCGGTCAAGGTACGCCGCAATGAGCTCCTTAGTCGTGAGCTTCCCATCGCGCATGCCCGCATCCCTGCTTGTCACCCCACCGGGGGCAAGGTTATCCAGCCGGTAGTCCGATGTCATGGCATAGCCGGCATAGATGGCCGCCGCCGCATCGCCATCGTGCGCGGCCTGCAAAAACGCCAGCTCGGGAGAGCACACGTATGCATCCAGGTCGCCCATCCAGTGGCCCAGCGAGATAAACGAACCCGCCGGGAGCTCGTTGGTGCACAGATGCGTCTTAACATGCTTGCTCCGCCGACGGTCGGCGCGCGACGACACCAGCAAATCCAGCGTTTCGATCCCCAGGTCATAGCGATCGATGAACTCCTGCGCTTCTTGATCCGAGAGCGTGCAGGCGCCCGCGATCGACACGAGCTCTGGCTCCGAATCCCCAAAGCGCGGGTTCGGGATGTGCGCCAAGAGCGCCAGTGCAGCGTTATGTGAAACGATGAAGTAACTCATGGCGCGAAGATAGCATGTGCGTCGGCGGCGGCTCGCGACCCTGGCGAGTTTTCGGCAAACGACCGGCGGCTTTTTGCCGCGGCGCGTTCAAAGTGCTCATTCGTCGACGTCTAAATGTAAATCTGTCAAGCTTTTGGCAAGGTTGCCGCTCAACTGACCAAAAGCTGACCATTTGCTTGCCCATTTGCTTGACGGCGCGCCCTCGCCAAAATGCCCCGCGGCTTCTCGGGCGGTCGAAGTGCTCGTTTAGCGACCACACGCCCGCCGCTGGGGTATCCTTGGAGCACATGCACCGCAAGCCGCACAAAGGAGCCGCCATGCGCACCGAGCTCGATGTTCCCTTTTCGCACAAAGACGAGGCCAAGGCCCTGGGCGCCAAGTGGGACCGGGCCAAGAAGATCTGGTACGTGCCCGATGGCGTTAACCCCGAGCCCTTTGCCGCGTGGCTGCCCGGCGTGGACCGCTCCGACCCCAGCGCGCCCTGCATCTACCTGGTGCTGGGCAAGCGCGAGTGTTGGAAGTGCCACAAGCAGACGACGGTCGCGGCCTTTGGCATTCCGTATTGGGCGGCCGAGGACTCGGGCAGCAAAGCCGCGCCCGGCGGCGCGCCCTCCATGGACGACACGGGCCACATCGCTATCGACACCGCCCGCGCCAACGCCATAGCTATCGTCCCCGCGCTGGGCTGCGTGCCGGCCGAGATCCGCGACTACCTGCGCGAGCGCTGCGGCTACAAGCCCGTAACGTCGCGCACCACCAAGACTGTATCGCTCGCCAGCACCTGCACCGGCTGCGGCGCGCTGCAAGGCAGCCATTACCTGTTCGAGGGGCCCACGTCGCCGTTTGCGCTCACGGCCATCAACAAGCTGCCCGCGCTGGAGTTCGTGCGCGTGGAAGTCGCCGGCGTCTATGGCATCCCCGCCAGCCAAGGCAACTTTGACCAGGCACTCTTCGCCTGGGCACGCGACCACCACACCCAGTTCCACAAGAGCCTGTTCGAGGGAATCTACCTGTAGGGCAAAGCTCGAAAATCGAGTCCAGATTTCCTCGGAAATCGAGTGTGAAAATCCTCGAAAATCGAGTATGCGCAGGTAGCTGACTTGTTGGTACAACGCAGAAAATGTCGAATCACTGGGTTTACCCGACTAGATATTCAGTCTTCGAAGCTATGATTCCGCATCGTCATAGGTAATGGCGTATCCGCAGGTTGGGCATTGTTGAGGATAGATTGGGAGGCGCAGGCCTGTTCGAGTCCGCGGGTCGGTAGCATGTTTGTCACGGACGTCAATGAAGCTGATGTCTAGGCATGGGAGGTCTGCGCCGCAGCTTGGGCACGGCACACAGATTTGGCTGCAGGTGGCCTCGACGAGCGGGAACAGTCTCCGGTCCATTAACGCTCGCGGCAGGTTTCCGTACACGCCTCGTGCGATATCACTTCGCCATCCCATGGTCTCCCCTTTCCCGTTTTAACTGTTGAGGAGAGGATGGCAGGATCGTGCAGCTCCCGATGCGGCGCAGCGCGATCCGATCAATCGACATGATTGGGTTGCGACGGGCCGCATCTGACTAATACGGGGCAACGGCTTCCGCCCGACGTCGCGATTCCGAGAAATCAAACTCGGCGCGGTGGGCCTCGAGGAATCGAGCATTGGGACGCAAGCGATATTCGTCCGGTTCGCGCAACACCGAGCCCGCAAACGCTGCATAGTCCGTATGCCGCAGAAGATACGACCCGCAAAGTTGATAATCGCCGCGCACCATTTCGAACGAAATTAGATGAGCATCGAACAGCGAGTGCAGGTCGCGACGCAGCAGGATACCGTTGCTAACAACCTGCGATTTGGGACCCGAGTTATTCTCGATATGTGCAGCTTCGAGCGCCTCGTCGACATTGCAACCCGAGACGGCGCATCGACCAGTGTAGGCCTCAAAGAGTTCAGTGCGAAAACGCTGCTGGCCGATTCGCTCGCGACGCAGCGCGTAGCGGACCTTTTCGTCGTCGCTCGCCGGAGCACCGGAAAACTCCGCCGCGACCGGAGCGCCCTTCATGTAGCTCATATCAGGGAAGAAACGGGCGTCGGATCCACCCTTATGGACGGGGCCGTGCAGCACAAACCAGCTGTTCTCGGGTTCGTAACGCTCGACGAATGCGAGGCCCAGCACCTTGTAGCCGGCGCTCGTTGCAAAGAACACGCCAACGGGAACGCCGCATTCCATGCAGTTGATCATCTTTTGGTTGTAGTCCTGGTCACGCCAGTTTTCGACCGAGGCACTCTGCGACGAGTACTTAAACACCCAAGTGCCATCCTCGAGATAGAGCGGAGGAACATCGGAATAAGGACCGTTGGCAGAGTTATGCACCGAGAGGGCGAAGGCCTTCTCACCCGGGTGCTTGATGCGCCCACGACCCGGCCAATAGATGCCCGAATCGCGCGACACCGGAAATAGCTCGGAATCAATCGTCAGACGAAAAGGATATTGAGGGTTGTCGGCATTGGTGCGATGCGGGAGCTTGTCCCACAGGCCGCCACGCTGCTCCTCGCGCAAGAACCACTCCCAAGCCTGGACATATTCGGACGGTACAAAGCTGCAAGCGCGGTCGAAACTCGGCCGAGCAATCAGCGGAACACTAGAAGCGATGCCGTCCATAAGGAACCTCCAGGAAGAACAGTTCCTCACATTATCGCCGATGCAGTGAGAGCACCATACGAAAAAGGGCCACTTCCTTGGAAGTGGCCCTTCAGGCAGGCTTAATTGATGAATTGGATCTGACGCAATATTACTTACCGTCAGGAACGATACCGACCAAACTGACCGTTACGTCAAAGGTCGGAGCAGCGGTGTTCTTGTCCTGCTCGGACCAGTTTTGGCAGTCGGAGTCGGTGCCTTCCATCCAGATGACAATCTTCATGTTCGTGCCGTTGTAGCCAACGTTCTTCGCGATGGCTCGCGGATTTGCTCCAGCAGGTTTGGAATAAGAGCCGCCCGATCCGGTAGCGGCCCAATCGCCGCCGCTCTGGTCAGTTAGGGTCGTGCCGGCAATATGCGCGTACGACGGCGCTTGGGTCGTCGTTCCTTCGGATGCAACGCAGCTCCAACCAATCGTTGATAAGACATCGTTGCCACGCTCAGTAGCCGAAGGTTCGACGGGGGCATAAACGACCTTAAGCTCGTCATTAATAACAATGCCGACGCGTAGGCTACCCTTAATCTTGTTGAACCATTCATCCGTTTCGTTGCCGGAAGGCCTGATGGTGACAGGATTCGTGCCATCCAGATAAACGTCCGCGATACCAGTGTTCGTCACGGTGTAGAGGGTGTAGTCAGCGGCGACGTAGGCATAATAGGAATCGGTACCGCTCGTCAGCGTGTACTTGCCGCTGGCGTCCGTATTGGCCTTCTGGTAGCCAGAGACATCGGTGCCTTTCCAGGACTTGGGAACGAACCAAGATTGAGCGTCGTTGGTCGATGAAGGGCTTATTTCGTGGCCGGCGAGCTGGCAGTGGTCTGCTTGTCCGAACCGTCATGGGTAACGTTATTACCCTTAGCAATCTGAAGAACCATCCCGTTCGCCTGAGCGGAAATAGTGCTCGTATTGGCGTGAACTCTATTGTTCGCAGCAAACCATGCATAAGTAGTTGCAGAAAGCGCGACCGCCGAGACGACGACGGTCAACGCCGCCCCAACAAGCTGAACCTTAAGCCTTTTTACTGAATCGTGCATACCCGTCGCCTCCCTTCGCTAAGGAAAAGGGCAGGGTCCCGGGCCGGGAACCTGCCCCCCGCAAGTCATAAATCGTAGCTGCGATTACTTGTTATCCGGCGTGGCAGTGAAGTTGATCTTCACACTCTGTGACGCATCGAGCTTATTCTCCTGAAGGTTCTTCGTATGAATATTGGTATCGGAGCCCTCGTAGAACACGTAAACATTAACGAGCGTATCTTCACCAGCGGTCACAGAGCCGAGAGCCGGCTTGGATTTATTACCCGCAGAAGAAAGCTTAATTTCGTAGCCATTATCCCCAAGACCATAAACGACCCAAGCAGAGGCGTCCGCATTAGTGACAAGCACACGGAAGGAAGTCTTCAAAAGCTGACCATCAGCTGCATCCGTCGAGCCCTCGACGCTCTCTACCTTAAGATCGCTAAGGTTCTGCCCCTTAGAGCTGATGTTGAATTGCTCCTTCTTGGCATATCCCTTTTCGTCTGCCTGGTCAGGAGTTCCAACAGTGGTCAAATTGCTGGCAAGGGTGGCGTTATCGAGATCCTTGCCGTAACCAGTCGCAAACGTACCCTCGGTGGAACCAGACTGCTCGCCAAATGTAGCAGGATAAAGCTTGATCGGACCAGTGATTGTAGTTACCACGCTAGTCTTATCACTAGCTTTTGCACCAGCAGTGCCATTCTCGATGGTCATATACGCAGCATTAGATTGAGCGGCGATATTCGTAGTGGTGGCGTCAACCTTGTTGTTCGTCACGAACCATGCGAAGGTGGCGGAGCCGAGGGCTACGGCTGCCACGAGGACCATGGCGATGGCGGCGCCCATCTGCTTCTTTAATGCCTTGGTATCCATACGGACCCCTTTCTTTCCCCATTCATCCCAGATGACCCTCGAGAAGCCCGGAAGGGGAGCCCGCGCTTTCGTGTTGGATGTTGCTTGCCCATCCTTTAGACATGGAATTGAGAATACCATAATTCTTACGATTTCCTTATGAGTTTTCGGCAACCTACACTCCGGCAGATTCATAGGTCTACCTCGGGTTATATGTGGTGCTATGTGAACATCGTTTTCCTTATTTGACCTCTCTCCCGCAAAGCCGTAAGTCCCTCTTAAGCCTTGCGACCGCAGCGCCACGTCAATGCATACATACGTCCTCTGCCGAGCTTAACCCTAGCCTTTCTCCACTCGCTATACTGGTGTGGCACGTGTTATTTTTGCCTGCTAGACGGGCTATTTGTTGGGAGGGCCCCATGCTTTAGCCAATCAACCCAAGGGAAGCGTTTCCACCGGATCCATCAAACCAGTGACACGCAAAGCCGTTCGTTGTCAGCGCGAAGTCGCTTGGCTGGTCACGCAAGCGGCCGGTAAGCTCGTCGCCACCACCGACGACGTCAACGCGCCCACGCCCAGCTTTGTACTGGCGGCAGCATTGTCGTACACCCGCAAGCAGGAGCAGGCCGCACGGGACCGTGGCGCCGCGATTGACTACGAGGCCGTCATGGGCCCCGACCTCGCGAACTTTTGTGCGGCTGCGGGGCTGCCTGCAGCGCCCAACGCGCTTTCGGACACGGGCTATATGTTCACGCTCTCGGGCGCGGATCTGATCCGCGACCTCTACGCCTACTGCGGCGACCTTGACGAACGTATGGGAGACGCGGCCCAGGTCAAACCGGGCTACGCGATCAAGTTCGCGCTGCGGCTGTTCTTGCTGGACGACGCTGCTGGCAACGGCGCTACCTCCGCAGACAACGCCTCCGCATAGCAAAAGCGCCGGGCCGGGAAATCAATCCCAACCCGGCGCTTCTTCGTTCTACTTGTCCCCGTCCCCCGCGGGCGAGTTCTTTTGGTTGCGACGGTTACTCCAGGTCACGTTGTGTTCCTTGTAGTAATCGGGCGCCTCGTTGCCGCTCGCGCTAATGGGGTCGTTGCCGGTCAGGGTGTCGGCAATATCCTGCACGAATTTAATGAACAGGCTCGAGTCGTCGGTCTCGGACGAATCAAAGTCAAAGCCAAACTCCACCGCACCGCCGATGATCTTGTCCACGCACTCCGGGTCGTCGCCGTCCAGCCAAATGACCACGGTGTACTTGTCCACATCGCCCACGCGAAAGTTCTTGTGGCTAATGGTCGTCACCACGTCCTTGGACGCAAACGGCTCGGTGTTGGGCTCGGGGCTGCCGTCGGCCGTTGCCGCCGCATAGGTGGTGGGCTCGCCGTTGCGGTACACCCGCACGCGCGCCGCCTTCTCCACGCCCTTGCTGGCGCTGACCACCTTGAGCTTGGCGCTGTAGCCCAGATCGGTCTTGCCGGCGTTGCGGATATAGAAGGTGTACGCCACATAGTTCTTGCCGTTGTGGCTGCCGTCGATGTTATCCAGGTTGTCGGGCAGGTCGTCGGCAGCGATATTGGTGCCGTTGTCCACGGCGTCGGCCGCCAGGCGCGCGGTGGCGTTGTTAAAGTCGCCATTGTCGGCAATGCCACGCCGCGGCGGAACAGCTCCAGGCGGTTGAGGTTGATGGTGAAGTTACCCATGTTTTCCTGCATAAACGACAGGGCAAACAGCACGCCAAAGGCAAGAGCCAGCACCACGAGGGCTTTTTGTAGCTTGTCCATGCGCAGCAGCGCCGTGCCGATGCGCTCCATGCGGCGCTTGGGCATGTACATGGACACGACCGTGTCGGGGTCGATGTCGTCGAGGTCCTGGTCGGCCAGCGCCTGCTCCAGCTCCTCGATGCGCACCACGCCGCGCAAGTCGCGCTTGGGCTTGCGCTTGGGTTTGGGTTTGGGCTTGGACTTGGGCTTGCCGAAGCGCTTGCGGGAGGCGGGGGGCTGGTCGGGCGCGGAGTCCTCGCCGGGCGCGTCCTCGGCGTTGGCGCCGGGAGCGTCCTGTAGCGCGTCCTCGGCTTGGTCCTCGGTCAAACCCTCGGCCAAATCCTCGGCAGCTTGATCTTTGTTGTCGTTACGCTTGAACAGAGCCATGGCGATCAGATCTTATATTTCGTGCGAATGTAGCCGACGTATTCTTTGACGAGCTCGCGCTCCATGTCGTCGGCGTAGCGGAACTGCAGGCCGCAGACGTTGCGGTACAGGCTGCCCTTGGGCGCGCGGCGCACCCAGCACACGATGCCCAGCTGCTCGGGCAGCTCGTGGCGCTCGCCCTGCAGGCGGATCGTGGGCATTTGCACGGCCAGGGCCTCGCCCACGTCGGGATAATCGTTGAGGTAGACGGCCAGGCCGCCGGCCGAGACGTCGATGGTCATGGCGTCCTCGGGCTCGGAGGCGGCCGCGTTGTCGCGCTGGTAGGTAAGGCGCATGGCGACCTTAAAACGCTCGTCGCGGCGCTTGACAAAGGTGCGCTGCTCGGCGACTTTGCGCATTTTCCAGTAGGTGCGGATGCCTTTTTTCTCGACTGCCTCGGGATAGCCGGCGAGCACGAACGTCTCCTCGCCCACTTTGTATTGCAGCAGCAGCTTTTGGTTTTCGTCCATGATGAGCGGCTTGCCGGCGAGCATGGGCGCGCTCATAAGGAAGTACGCGTCGTCCAGGTTCTCTTTGTACGTGGCGAGCATGTTGAAGTCGGTTTTTGGCCATGGGCACGTCGAATGCCACCTGAAGCTTGGTCCCCGGCGTTATCTGTTGCTCTGCCATGTTGTCTCCCCCAGTCGCGGGCGCCGATATCATCGTCGTGCGCGATGCACATTGGGCTATTGTACCTGCTTTGCCGCAGGTTTCGATGTGCAGCGCGTGAAATGGCGGGATGCAGGGCGCGGGTGAACGCGCAGCTGCTCCGCGCGCGGCATTAATCTGACAGCGATGCATGCCCCCGACAGTCCGTCTGTCTATCTCTCAGCCATCTCTCATTTATCTCTCAGCTTAGAGATGAGTGAGAGATGAGAGACAAAAATGCCGTTATCGGTTCAAGCAAATCACGTTCGCGCAGGTAAACTCATGTATACGGGAACTTTGACTCGATCCCTAGCCACCTTGCAGCATTGTTATCTCTCATATTTATCTCTCGTCTTTCAGCTATCTCTCGTGTTAGTGACGAATGAGAGATGAGAGATGCGTGAGTGATGGACGAGTGTGATTTTTTGGACGGTCGGAAAATCCCTCAAACAAAAAACGGGGTCGGCCTTACGCCGAGCCCCGTTTTCAAACGGTCAGTTAGTTATCCAACGCGCGAGCATAGCAGTCAACATTACGCCGCCGCGAACACTCCCAAGCCCGTTCCGATGATGCAGATTGCGAAGATGCCCAAGATGATCCAAATGGTCTTGACGCCCTTTTTATAGAGGGCAACGCAAGCGAACGTTGCCAGCAAGGGCAGCAGACCGGGGAAGATCGAATCGAACAGATCCTGCAGGACAATCTCCGAACCACCCACGTCAAAGGTCAAAGCCGTGGACAGCGAGACCTGTGCCGCAATCATGGCGCCGATAACGGTCATTCCGAGGACACCGGCAGCATGCGTCATGCGAGACATAAGGTTGCTCTCTTCGGACTGCTGCAAAAACTTGGTTCCCAAGTCGTAACCCAGATGGGCGGCGACGATACGCGTTGCAAAGTTAATCACGGAGTAGATGAGCGCGTACACGATGGGGCCGAGCGGGTTGCCCGTCGAAGCGATGCCAATACCAATGCCGGCGGCAACCACGCGGAACGTACCCCAGTAGAACGAATCGCCGATGCCGGAAAGCGGTCCCATGAGGCCGACCTTCATGGCGTTAATCGAGGACGTGTCGAAGTTCTTATCGGCAGCCGCCTGCTCTTCCATCGAAACCGTTAGGCCGGCTACAAACGGAAGCACATGAGGCGTGATGTTAAAGAACTCGGTATGGCGATCGAGCGCCGCATAGTAATCGTCGTCGTTGGGATAGATCTTTCGCAGGGGCTTCTGAATGGTGTACATGAAGCCCATTGCCATCATCTTGTCGTACGACTGCGAGCACTGGCTCGTAAACTGCCGAAGGAACATGCTCCGATACATATCGGGAGTCATAATCGCGTCCTTCTTGGCCTCTTTGAGGTCGGTGTTCTGGATAGCCATTAGAAGTCCTCCTCTTCATCTGCAGCAACCGTCTGCGGACCGGACGAGCCCTCGCGGAAGGCCAGGAGCAGCGCGACGCAAATGGCAGCTGCGGCGACGCCGACCACGTCCATCTTGAGGTAGATGACCATAATGAAGCCCAGGAACAGCCAGGGAAGGAGCTTGTTATCGCCCATGGTCCTGATAAGAAGAGCGAAGCCGATGCAGACCATGACGCCGGACGCAACGTTGAGGCCGTCCATCACAAACTGCGGAATCGCGCTGAGCGCATTGTTGATAAGGTCGGCACCAAAGAACAGCGAGCCAAACACCAGCAGTGCAGACGGAATGCCAATCGACAGCGGCACGATGGTCAGATGGTACAGATTCGCCTTGGCAAGATCGCGATTTGCCAGAGCGGTCTCAATCTTCTTGCAGGCAAAGGCACCCGGAACGGCGTAGCAGAAGTTGCGCCACACCTGAAGGAAGACGGAGACGGGAAGGGCGAGCGCGACGGCAGTTGCCGTGCCCGTACCCGTAATGACGGCAAACGCGCAGCCAAGCACGCCGGAGGCATAGACCTCGGGAGGAACCGCCGCGCCGACCATGATGGCGCCCATGAACATGGACTCCAAAGCAGCGCCGACGATAACGCCCTGCTGGACATCGCCAAGAATCAAGCCGACAAACAGGCTCGTAAACAGCGGACGACCAAGCATCGTAATGCCAAATAATTGCTCGTCCATGGACGCAATAAATGCGACCAGTGCAACTAGAAGATACTGGACAACCATTTCGATCAACCCCAGAAACAGGTCTGCAGGCGAGGCATTCTGCGCAGCTCGCCTGCAGACAACCGCAGCAATTTGAGAGGATTAGTAGTTCATCTGGTGATAGTAACGACGCGTGGTGAGCGGGTGGTTACGGACGTGCTCGAGATGGCAGCTCAGACGCTCGGTGATGGTGTAGGTGACCATCGGGGAAACGATCTTGCGGAACTCGGGGTCGCTGAACGGCAGCTCGACCTCGGCGGTGTCAAACTTGTTCACGCGGACGTTGACGCCCTTCTCGTCGGCGAGCATGTGAGTGAAGTTGTCCACGCGGTCCATGAGCTTACGGGTGTCATCCTCGCCGTAGAGCATGATGAGGCTCGTGCCTTCCTCGCACAGCTCGATGGTGCCGTGGAAGAACTCGGCGGCGTGGATGGACTTGGTCTTGATCCACTGCATCTCCTCGAGGATGCACATGGCGTAGTCGTAGGCCTCACCCCAGAGCATGCCGGAGCCAATCACCATGTGGTAATCGGTGTCCTTGAAGTCCTCGGCCATGGCGGCGCAGCGCTCGTCCTGAGCGTCCTTGGCCTTGATGAGGTACGGAGCGATGTTGCCGAACTCTTCCATGAAGGTGTCGTACTTGGGGAAGGCGCCGGCGTTCTTGAGGAAGCGGGCGACCAGCGTGATCTGGTAGGTGTAGATGGCCTCGCACAGAACGTCGTCCTCGGCGAAGCTGAAGAACTTGTAATCGGCGTACTCGGTGGCCGGGGTGTTGTCGTTGGAGACATACATCAGCGTGCGGGCGCCCTGCTCCTGGCAGAACTTGGCAGCCTCAATGATCTCGGGGGTGGTGCCGGTACGGGTGGAGAAGACACAGACAGAATCCTTGTTGAAGGTCTTGGGCGGGCAGGCGAGGAACTCTGCGGCGATCTCGCAGTGGACATCGACGTCGGCCGTGGTGGTCTCGACCCAATACTTCATCGGGAGCGTGTGGGCCCAGGTGCCGCCGCAGCCGATGAAGAAGATGTTGGAATAACCCTGCTCGCAGACCTCGTCCACGGCAGCCTCAATCTGAGGACGGAGAGCGAGGGCATCGCTCACAACCTTCTCGTAACGAGGCTCATCGAAATTGAACATCCCTTACTCCTAACTCACTTGGATGAACCCTTCATTCATCCCATGACGTTATAATACTTTATATAACTAACTATGCAAGAACTATTTCAGATTTTTTTTGATTTTTCTTTAATAAAAAGCCCGCCGATCAAATGATCGACGGGCATAGGCATAGAGCATTGGTTCAATAAATGCCGAGCATCAACGTGTTTCCGGCTAGAAAACGTCCTTGGCAAACACCTTAGCGTCATTGGGGACCTGACGGATTTCGATGGCCACGCCATCGCCCAGGAGCTCTTGGATATGCTCGGCATCTTTCTCGGTCGCAAAGATCGCAGGGGTCGGATGAAGCGTGGTCTCAGGGGTCTTTCGGGTTCCGCCCAGATTGATCTCTTTGATGTCTTTGCAACCCTTAGCGAGACGATAGACATCTTCAATCGTCTCAGTGATGATAAACAGCGAATACTTGTCGGTAACGCCGCTGTTGAGCGCCTCGATAGCAGCGTCAACATCCTTGATGACGAGTTTAACGCCGTTGGGGCGGGCGAGCCTCAAGGCCGCCTTCCTCATGTCGTCTTTTGCCACAGCATCGCTGGCAAGCAAGATGCAATCTACATCCAAAGCGTGAGTCCAGGACATGGCAACTTGGCCGTGAATCAGTCGGTAATCAACTCTCGTAAGCTTAATCATCGTTATCATCTCCGCACGTGATAAAGGGAATGACAGGTGTGGCCCCTAGCTAGGGCTCGAACCAGAACTAACTAGAACTCTTCTTCCTCGGCGCCGGCAAGCATGTCCGCCGCCTCGCAAAGCTGAATAAACGAACGCGATCCCTCGACCGCGGCTTTGGCCTTGTCCGCATCCAGGGAGTCCATCTGTGTAACCATTTCCACCAGCAGCGGCAAGTTCATTCCAGCGATTAACGTAAACGATCCGTCGGTCTGCCTCTGAATGAATTCGTTGTTTACAGAGCCGCCAAAGATGTCAGTCACGACAAACCAAGAGTCGGCAGGGTCCCTCGTCTCCATCCATGCATCAATCAACGCCGCGACGTCCCTTGAATCGTCATCGACATAGGCGCACAGGCACTCGATTCGGTCGTTGGTGCCCATCAGAATCTCCAGAGAGCTTTTCATGCCTTGGGCGAGATAACCATGACTCGCTAGCAATATCTTATTCATAGTTCTCCAATACCAATAGGACGTACTATATTGTCATAACAAAGTATATTAGCAATCTACCCTACGTGGTGTGTCTATTTTCCAAATCCGCGAACGGTAACAATTGGTCGGTAAATCGACCAATCTATCGCTAATTTACAAATAGAACTTCAGTCGCTCGGTGCAGTACACCTGACGGGAGATGAAAAGCGGCTCGCCACTTGGGGCATAACGTCTATCGACAAACAGAAGCAGCGAAGAGTCCAGCTCCACGTTAAGGTATGCCGCCTCGAGCTCGCTCGCATAGCAGACCTCGAGCGTACGCGTGTTGGGACCCATCTTGATCCCCTGGCGATCGAGTACCGCCATCAGCGAATCATCGAGGGACTCATGCTCCAAAAAAGAAAGCGCAGCGGAATAGCTATTGGTTTCCAGCATCGTGGGCTTGCCATCCACAAGGCGCAGACGACGGCTACGCAATACCTTTTGGGTATCGTCTACGCCCAGGAACTTCGCGTCTCGCAGACTTGGGAAGTCCCAGCCCATTTCGAGAACCCTGGTAGACGCCTGTTTGCCCGCAAGCTGGCACGAATGGGTAAAGCTCTCACGGTCGTCCGCGGCATACATCTGCGTGTCCGACGAAACGAACGTGCCCTTGCCGCGGGCCCTCTCAACAAGCCCAGTATCTTCCATTTCTTTAATTGCGGAGCGAACCGTTATTCGGCTCACGCCAAATTGCTCGATAAGCTCCGCCTCGGTCGGAAGCTTATCTCCCGGGCGGTACGTGCCGTTGGCGATTGAATCAGAAAGCGCACGAACAATCTGTTTGTACAGGGGGATAACGCTATTTGCCTCAACCATATCAACCATACCTTTACAAGGAATCAGCAGCCTATAGATAAATGACTTATATTGTATTAGAACTTTTTAGCACTCCACGCCATTTCCTATAATGTTTTAGCAAACGAGGGGTTATTTTGCGTAAGCGGTGTAGAGTCCATCCATTTCCGCATACAGCTTCAATCTGATGGCGGTATATGCATCCGATAAGCCGATTGATTTTTATCTTATACCTGTCTCACATTCATCCCTCGTCGTAGAGATGAATGTGAGGTGAGAGATACGTACTTGACGCGCGAGCGTGGATATTTGGACGGTTTTTGGGCTTTTGGCGGCCGATTTCGTCCGAAAATCCACGCTCGTGCGGCAGACGTCCGAATTTCCACGCTCGTGTGCCAGAAAATCCACGCTCATCCGGCAGATTGGTCGAAGGCCCCATATGGGTATACTCTCGGAGATTCGACTCGATTCGCCCCCGTTGGGGCGTCAAAGGAGACTGCATATGTCCACTACCTCAACCGACCCGCGCGCCGCTGCCGCCGCGCTGCTGGTGCCCGGAACCACCTGCCACGGCTTTACCGTCGAACGCCGCGAGACCGTGCCCGAGCTCGACGCAGACGCTTACGTGCTGCGCCACACCGCCTCGGGCGCTCGCCTGCTGCACCTAGCGTGCGACGACGAAAACAAGGCCTTTGCCATTGGCTTTAAGACGCCGCCGGCCGATTCCACCGGCGTGTTCCATATTCTTGAGCACTCGGTGCTGTGCGGATCGGCCAAGTTCCCCGTCAAGGAGCCGTTTGTCGATCTGATCAAGAGCTCCATGCAGACGTTCCTCAACGCCATGACCTACCCCGACAAGACCATCTACCCCGTTGCCACCACCAACGAGCAGGACCTGTACAACCTGATGGACGTGTACCTGGACGCGGTGTTCAACCCGGCCATCTATACCAAGCCCACCATTTTTGAGCAGGAGGGCTGGCACTACGAGCTGGACCTGCCGGAGGGCGTCGAGGGCGAGGGCGGCGACAGCTCCGCGAGCCTGCGCGAGGGCACGCTGCACTATAACGGCGTGGTGTTCAACGAGATGAAGGGCGCGCTGTCCGACCCCATGAGCGTGCTGGACGACGCCGTCAACGCCGCGCTCTATCCCGACACCGCCTATGCGCACGAGAGCGGCGGTGACCCGCGCGCGATTCCCGCGCTCACCTACGAGCAGTTCTTGGACACGCACGCGCGCCACTACAATCCTTCCAACTCTTATATAACGCTCTACGGCGACCTAGATGTGGACCGCGCCCTTGCCTTTTTGGACGAGCGCTATCTGTCGCAGTCGAGTGCCGCAAGCCGTCGCATGGACGCCGCCGTTGCCGCCGGCGAGGACCCGTCCGCGCTGGCGCCCAATCCGCTGGACGTGCAGGCGCCTGCGACCTGCGAGTATAAGCGCGTCGAGATGGCCACCACGCCCGAGAACGCCCTGGTGGGCCTGGGCCTGGTACTGGGCAGCGCGCTCGACCGCAAGCGTACGATCGCGGCGGATATCCTGTTCGAGACGCTGCTGGGCTCCAACGAAGCGCCGGTTAAGAAGGCCATTCTGGCCGCCGGCCTGGGCGGCAACGTGGTGAGCTACACCGCGGCCGAGAGCCTGCAGCCCTACGAGCTCATCATGCTGCAAAACGCGCAGCCCGGCGTGGCGCGCGAGCTGCGTCGTGTGTTCCAGAACGCCTGCCGCGACCTGTGCGAACACGGCGTTCCGCGCGAGCGCCTGGAAGCCATTATCAGCAGCAACGAATACGACCTGCGCCAGCGCGACTACGGTATCGCCGACGGCGTGGCCATTGCGTGCGACGCGCTGAGCACCTGGCTCTACGATGACGACGCCGCGACGCTGGCGCTCAAGTACGGCCCGGTGTACGAGGAGCTTCGTAGCGAGCTGGACGGCAGCTATTTTGAGGACCTGCTGCGCGAGCTGGTGCTGGAAAACGACCACATGGCACTGGTCGAGCTGGTGCCGGTGGACGCCGCCGAGGGTTCGGAGGGTGCCGAGGCCGCCGAGCTGGCAGCCAAGCGCGATGCCATGACCGATGCCGAGCTGGCCGACGTGGTCGAGCGCACGGCCGCGCTGCGTGCCGCGCAGGAGGCAGAAGACACGCCCGAGGCCAAGGCCACGCTGCCGCGCCTGCGCGTGTCCGACATTGGCGAGGCGCGCCCCGAGCCGCCGCTGGTCGTAGACACGACCACGCCCATCCCCTGCCTGCGCCACGACATCCCCACCAACCGCCTGGCCTATGCCATGCAGTATTTCGACCTGGGATGCGTCGCGTTTGAGGACCTGCCCTACGTGACGCTGCTCTGCCGCCTGCTCAAACAGCTGCCCACGAGCGAGCACTCGGCCGAGGAGCTCGACAACCTGCTCGCCGGCAAGCTGGGCTTTTTGAGCTTTACGACCGAGGTCATGACGCAGCCCGAAGTGGACGGCGTGCGCCCCTACCTGCTGGTGAGCGCCGGCGCCCTGTCCGAGAAGATCGATGCGCTGGCGAGCCTGCCGCGCGAGGTATGGTCGAGCACGCTTTTGGCAGATGCCGACGCCGACCGCGTGCGCGACGTGCTCACGCAGATTCGCATTGGGCTTGAGCAGGGCTTTATCAACAACGGCCACTCGGCGGCGCTCGGTCGCGCGATGAGCTACAGCTCGCCTTCGGCCGTGGTTCGTGAGCAGCTCTCGGGCGTGGACTTCTACCTGTTCCTGCGCGATTTGCTCGAGCACTTTGACGAGCGCCTGGACGGCCTGCGCGCCAAGCTTGCCGAGCTGGCAGACCGCATCTTTGTGGCCGATGGCTGCATGGCGAGCTTTACCGGCAGCGACGAGGACTTTGACGCGTACTGGGATGCCGCGGGTAACCTGGGGCTTGGCGCGGGCGACGGCGCCGATGCCGGCCGCGACGCGCTCGTGGTGCCGACGCCGTGCAATCGCCACGAGGCTTTTGTCATCCCCAGCGACATCTGCTTTGCGGCAAGCGCGTGCGACCCGCGTCGCTAGGCATTGACGTGACAGGCGCTTGGGCCGTGGCTGCCAACGCGCTCTCCTACGATTACCTGTGGAACGAGATTCGCGTGAAGGGCGGTGCATACGGCTGCGGATTCCGCGCAGCCGGCGAGCGCCAGACGGCGTTCTACACCTACCGCGACCCGGCAATCGATCCCTCGATTGAGCGCGTGGCGCGCGCGGGCGAATGGCTCGGCAGCTTTGAGCCCGACGGGCCGCCTTTGAGGGCTTTATCGTGAGCTGCGTGAGCGGCATGGACGCGCCGGTAAAGCCGTACGCGCTCACCAAGCGCCGCAACACGACCTATCTGGCCGGGCTCGATCCGCATGCGCGCGAGGAGCGTCGCGCCCAGATGCTCGCCGCCACGCCCGGTGAGCTGCGCTCGCTCGGCGCCGACGTGACGCGCATTGCGGCCGAGTCGCCCACCTGCGTCTTTGGCGGCCGCGACGTCATCGCCAAGAGCAACGCCGGCTTTAACGTCGTCGACCTGATGGGCTAACCACAGCAAGCAAAACCACTACAAAGGGACAGGCCCCTTTGTAGTGGTTCGAACACTTGTTCTATACGTACACATGTTCTATAGTATGGGTGATTGCATCGGATCAAAATTGCAACTAGAATATAGTTGCAGAATGTGAGGCGGGATGACTCGAGCCGATAAACTCATCGCCCAACTGTTTAGCTGCCCTTCGACGTATCGGTATGCCGATTTTTTAAAAGTCATGGCCTCATATGGCTTTGAAATGGACAGCAAAGGCAAGACATCCGGATCGCGCATTCGCTTCTACAGGCCCTCAGATGGCAGGATGTTCGTGATGCACGCGCCTCATCCATCTGACGAATTGACAGCGGGGACAATTCGAAACATCGTTCGATTTCTGCAGGATGTCGGAGGCAGTCATGAGTAACGTTTTGGCATACAAGGGCTATTTCGCCCCAGTCGAGTTCGATGCCGAGCAGCATGTACTAACAGGTATGGTCGCCGGCATTAGGGACGCAATTGTATTTGAAGGCTCCAAGGCTGAAGAAGTGGAGCAATGCTTCCACGACGCCGTCGACGATTACCTTGAGTTTTGTGCCGAAAAGGGCAAGGAACCAGAGCGGGCTTTTAAGGGCTCGTTCAATGTGAGAACAGGCTCCGAGCTTCACAAGCAGGCAGCACTGGCGGCGGCAAAGAAGGGCGAGTCACTCAATAAGTTTGTGACCGAAGCAATCGCCGCGGCGTTATAGCGTTAACGCATGGGCCAAAACCACCACAAAGGGGACAGGCACCTTTGTGGTGGTTTCGACATTTGCCCAGATAAAACCTGCCAAAATAAACCTGTCCCTTTTTGGTAGGTTTGGGAGAGGAAGCCGGGATGGACAAGGCTGAGTTGCGGCGGGCGGTGATTGCTCGGCGCGATGCTCTTGATTTGGACTTGCGGGCGGCGAAGTCTGCTGATATCTGTGCGCGGCTGGTTGAGCTGCTGGGCCGCTTGGATGCCGCGGCGCCGCACACCGTTGCCGTCTATGCCGCGATGGGTTCCGAAGTCGACTCAGCCGCGTTTGCCGCAGCTGCCTCCAAACGTGGCTGGCGCGTGGCCTATCCGTGCATGCTCTCGGCAACAGACGCCGCAGCTTGTGGCCAGCGCATGTGTATGCGGGCAGTTGCTGCCGGCGACGCGGACGCGGCTACGTTTATCGCCCACCCCACGCGGGCCTTTGCGGCCACGGACATCGACAGCAGCCGCTTCCCTATCGTGCCTGCCGAAGCTCTCGACATGATCGTCGTGCCGCTCGTAGCATTCGACCGCACCGGCACGCGCCTAGCTACGGCGGCGGCTGCTATGACCGCTACCTGCCCATGCTCTCGCCCGCATGCCAAATCATCGGCATCGCCTTTGACGAGCAGCGTGTCGACCACGTTCCCACCGATGCCCACGACCTGCCGCTGCCCAACATCATCAGCGCCTAACGGCTGGCACGCTGCACCCCACAAAAATGAGCGTGGAAAATTTCCCACTTTGGGCCTGTTCGGGGGCAAAAAACGGGAGATTATCCACGCTCATTATTCAAACGTCCGATAATCCACGCTCGTGTGTCCGAAAATCCACGCTCAACCAAATCACGTCTAAATTCCCACGCTCATCCGTCCGGATTTCCACGCTCGTGCAGCCTAACACCCTGTAACCGTCTCAGCAGGCACGCGGCACGCCGGCAACCTTGAGCTTGCGATCGAGCTTTGTCGGATCCCTTAGGTCATCCCAGCACAAGCGCACAATCTTGCAGTTATCGAGCATCGAAAGCCTCGACTCGCGCTGGCGCTCGTCAAATTGCGCCTTTGCGAGCTTGCCCTCCTCCGCCGCCTTCTCGCTTTTAACGAATCCGTCGAACTCCCCAATAATCAACCGGTCACCCACGCGCCACAAATAGTCAACGCGATACGGCCTTCCCGGCTCAACCGGATCGAACAGCTCAACTTGCAGCTCCGGAACCTGCCAGCCGCGCTCGATCATCAGCGCACGCGCCTTGGACTCGCCGCCGTTTTCCGACAAGCCGTCGGCACACCGCGCGACCCTGCGCGCCGTCACAACACCGCGACGATTCAAGCCAAGCCTGTCGACCGTCTCAACAAGATGCTCCTTCGACAAAAGCTGCTCATGGAGCGCCGAGTCCGCAATGATCAGCCCTTCGACAAACGATGCATCGACCAGGCAATCCGCAATCGTTTGATCGATATCGGTCACGACAATATCCATCTCGCTGGCCCGTGTCCGATAAGCATACCGATGGCGAACGACTTGAGAGCCTGGCGTCGTCGATTGCGCCGGCATCGCGGCGATATGGATGTGCGTCAAATTGGCATGCGAAACCGAAAGGCCATAGACAACGGCCGCCGTATAGGAGCAAAACGTCCAGTCGGGGTGCTTTTGCGCAAGCGCCCGCACCCGATGCAGATAACGCTGCCGAAACTTGAGCTCGGACCAGTATTCCGGACGCGCATACAGTCCCGGCATGACCACCTTGAGACTTCCCGCCGCCACCCGCCGTTCAATCTGCTTTGCCTCCGCCGTCGTGCGCGCGTACACGCAGCTCATCTGCTGCTCGCATGCTTCAATGTGACTTGTGAGCCTTTGATTCGCCGTCATGTTTGCCATGTCGCCCCCAAACTCTTGGAACGGCGCAAACGTACCAGACGGTTTCATGCGAAGTCTGACCAAATGCTGTCCAGATGCTGACCAAATGCCTGACGGTTTTGGATGTTTTAGGCCAATGGCTTATATCTGCAGGTAGAACGGTTGTCGAGAGGTCCCTGTCTCCACATCTTTATGCCTCAAAAGCCGTCGATTTCCTTAAAAGAAAATATGCTGTGGCTCGAAACTACCTAGTTTGCGATGCTGTCCGTAAACACTCGACGCGTGGTGCTGCCGCCTACGACAGCCGCAGAAAAATCGAGCGTGGAAAATCTCCCACTTTGGGCCTGTTCCTCGACCAAAAGTGGGAGATTATCCACGCTCATTCAACATGCGTCCGATTATCCACGCTCGTCGCGTAGCGGCCACGATAACCGCCGCAGCCACAGCCACGACAGCGGCCTAGTGCTCCTCGCCGGCGCGGGCCAGGTCGTAGGGCGTGGTTTGATAGACGTAGTAGTTGAGCCAGTTGGTGTAGAACAGCTGAGCCTGGCTGCGCCAGACGTTTCGCGGCTCGGCGGTGGGGTCGTCGCCCGGAAAGTAATGCGCCGGCACCTGAGGGTTGAGCCCGCGCTTCACGTCGCGCTCGTACTCCAGGCGCAGCGTGTCGGTATCGTACTCGGGGTGGCCAAATACAAAAAAGCGACGGCTGTCGGTCGACTTGACAATGTACAGGCCAACCTCGTCGGACACGGCCACGACCTCAAGCTGCGGCTCGGCCTCCACGTCCTCGCGGCGCACATCGGTGTTGCGCGAATGCACGGCATAGAAACGGTCATCAAAGCCGCGGACCAGCGGGCTTTGCGGCTTCACCAGATAATGCTCAAATACGCCGCTCGCCTTTGCCGGCAGGTCGTACTTCTGGATACCGTAATGATGGTACAGGCCGGCCTGCGCGCCCCAACAAATGTGCAGCGTAGAGTGCACGTGCGTGGTGGACCAATCCATGATCTGGCAGAGCTCGGGCCAGTAGTCGACCTCCTCGAACGGCATCTGCTCCACCGGCGCGCCCGTGATAATCAGGCCGTCGTAGTGGATGTCGCGGATGTCGTCGAACGTGCGATAGAACGTCTCCAGGTGGCCGGCGCTCACGTGCGTGGCCTCGTGCGTCTTGGTACGCAGCAGGTCCACCTCCACCTGCAGCGGCGTGTTGGAGAGCTTGCGCATGATCTGCGTCTCGGTGGCAATCTTGGTGGGCATGAGGTTGAGGATGAGCACGCGCAGCGGACGAATGTCCTGGTGCAGTGCGCGGTACTCGGTCATGACAAAGATGTTCTCGCTCTCGAGCTGCGCGGCAGCAGGGAGGGCGTCGGGAATGCGAATGGGCATGGATGCTCCTTACGAGTCAGTTGCAGTTATGGTACAACGACCGGCCCCATCCGCGCGAGCACATCGCCCAGCGATGCCGTCAGCGGCCCAAATCACTCCAAAAGTAGAGATTAAGGCATGTCCCAAAAATCACGGCGCTTTAGTCTAGCAAAGTGGCAGCAGGACGTTACAATGGTTCGACGCGAAAAACTCGGCCGAAAGGATACATATATGTACCAGACGCGTAAGATCGGTGTGGTCGGCCAGGGCCACGTAGGAGCACATGTCGCCAACAGCCTGCTTATGCAGGGCATTGCCGATGAGCTGTACCTGTGCGATATCAACGAGGCCAAGGTGACGTCTGAGGTCCAGGACCTGCGCGACTCCCTTTCGTTTGTCCCGTATAACACCAAGATCGTCAACTGCTACGACCACTACGAGGAGCTGGCCTGCTGCGACGTCATCGTCAACGCCGCCGGCAAGGTCGCGCTGGCCGCCGGCAACCGCGACGGCGAGCTGTTCTTTACCACCGACGCTGCCCGCACCTTTGCCAAGCGCATCGTCGACGCCGGCTTTGACGGCATCTTTGTGAGCATCTCCAACCCCTGCGACGTCGTGTGCACCGAGCTGTGGCACCTGACCGGCTACGACCCCAAGAAGATCATCGGCTCGGGCTGCGGCCTGGACTCCGCCCGTCTGCGCACCGAGATCTCCAAGAAGGTCGGCGTGAGCCCCAAGTCCATTGACGCCTACATGATCGGCGAGCACGGCTTTAGCCAGCTGGCTGCCTTTAAGTCCGCAACCATCGCCGGCAAGAGCCTCGCCGAGCTTCAGGCCGAGAACCCCGACAAGTACGCCTTTGACCACATGGAGGTCGAGGAGCTCGCGCGCAAGGGCGGCTACGTAACCTACCAGGGCAAGCAGTGCACCGAGTACGCCGTCGCCAACTCCGCCGCGCGCGTCTGCGCTGCCGTTCTGCACAACGAGCACGCCGTGCTTTCCGCCTCCACGCTCATGACCGGCCAGTATGGCGAGGAGGGCATCTTCACCTCCCTGCCGTGCGTGATCGGCGCCGAGGGCGTCGAGGAGGTCTACACGCTCGACCTGTCCGAGTACGAGCTCGAGGGCTTCCACAAGAGCTGCCAGCACATCCGCGACAACATCGCCCAGCTCGACTGGTGGGATGCCGAGCCTACGACGCAAAGTAGGCCGCCGCTTGACGCGACACCTCGCACACACGGCCGCAATGTAGAGTGGGCCGCGCCGGAAATCCCCGGTGCGGCCCGCTTTTTATTGACCCCAACAGCATGCCTGCAGATTTAGGTCTAATACTTTTCCTGCAAAGTGAACGAGCCAAATCGGACCCCCGAAGCATCGACACTTTTCAGACGCCATTTCCTGCGATTTCGTCGAGATTTACCTGCGGTTTTGGCACCAAAAAGTGCGGATGCTTCAGGGGTCCAAAATAGGTCGTTCACTTCTAGGGAAAAGTATTTGACTTCATTATTCGACAGCTGGGACGGGGTGCCGCGACGCAAACGGGACCCTCGTTTGGCGAAGGCCCCGTCGTAAAAGTTCGCTTTCCCCGCTACTTAGTACTGCTCGACGCCCATGTAGCGACGAACCTCGGGGCTGTGGTCAAACACCTTGCCGCGGGCGGCGCGCAGCTCGCAGCTCATGTTGTAGAAGAAGATCGGCTCCAGGTACGAACGCACGCTGGCAGGCACTTCGCCCACACCGTACTCGAGGGCGTCGAGCACCATAATCGTATCGGTGTGCGTGTTGAGGAACGCAAGTGCGCGCTCCTCCATGGGGCGGCACTCGCCGGCGCCAAGCTGCACAAAGTAGAACACGCCGGGCTCGGTGGCCTCGAACGGGCCGTGGAAGTACTCGCCGGAGTGAATATAGCAGCAGTGCTGCCACTGCATCTCCATGAGCGAGCAAATTGCCATGGCGTAGGTCTGGCTAAAGTTGGGGCCGGAGCCCAGGATATAGAAGAACTTGTGCTGTTGACAGAGCTCGGCAAAGCGATCGCCCAGCTCGGCGTTGACCTTCTCGCGGGCGGCGGGCAGCAGCGCATCCATCTGCTTGAGGCCCTCGTACATGTCGGCGAGTGCCTCGTAGCCTTCCTGCTGGTCGAGCAGCTCGGCAGCCATCAGAACGCCGATGCCCTGCGGAACCTCGGCCTGCGACTCGCCCTTGCCCCACGGATAGACCCAGGTTGTCCACTTGCCGTTGTCGATCTTGGAACCCGCATAGGCGGTCATAGTCACGACCTCGGCACCGGCAGCCAGCGCCATCTCGCAACCGTCGACGACCTCCTGCGTGTTACCGCTGTGGCTGCAGGCGACGACGAGCGACTTCGGCCCCAGGCTCTTGGGGGCCATCAGGCAAAACTCGCGCGCGGTGTAGACCGTCGAGGCAAACGTGGTGGCCTCGCGCTTGAGCAGCTCGTTGGCCGGCATCAAGTCGATCATCGAACCGCCGCAGGCGATCCAAAACACGTTCTCAATCTTGCCCTTGCGCTCGATAATATCCTGAATCAGATCGTGTGCGTTCACGGTGGCGTTCCTCCTTGTGTCGGGACTTTGAACGACGGCAGCTCGTACCTGCGGTCGTTCTATGTTGTCCTATTTATAGCACGCAAGCAGGTGCCCGTGAAGTCATTTCAGCAAATTTGTTCTATGTTGTTCTATCTATGGACGTTAGATGTCGAACACGTAGCGCGAGCCCACGATCTTTTGGCGCCCGAGCAGCAGGGGCCGCCCGTCCGCATCGGTAAAGTACGCCTCCATATAGAAGAGTGGCTCGCCGGCCGGCACCTCCAACAGCGGGGCCGCCTGAGCATCGGCAAGCGCAATCTCCACGGTACAGGGGTCGGACTTGAGCGGCGCGCGGCCCGAATGCTCGGCAACGAGCGCAAAGATCGAGTTATCGGCGAGGTCCTCGTCGGCAAGCGTCTGCAGATAGGGATGGTCGGCGAGCACAAAGGCGTTGTTCTCGAGCATGACGGGGATGCCGTCGGCCGTGCGCACGCGCTCGACCACGATGAGCTCGCAACCGGGCTCCACGCCAAAAAACGCCGCGTCCTCACGCGTCGCCGCGACCACCGTACGCGACACCAGACGCGCTCCGGCCACCATGTCGTTGGCGGCACAACCCTCAGTAAAGCTCTGGACGTCGCCTTTCTGGACAATCTTGCGTTTGAGCTTGGGAGCGCACACAAAGGTGCCCCTCCCCTGCTGTCGGTTGAGATATCCCGCGCGCGACAGCTCCTCGATGGCGCGGCGCACGGTGATGCGCCCCACGCCATAGGACTTTGCGAGCTCCATCTCGGAAGGAATGCGCGAACCGGCCGCGTACACGCCGCGCGCGATCTCGCCCTTTAGGTCGTCCATGACCTGCTGGTACAGCGGCACGGCGGACACGTCGGCACGCTCGGTTTTATCGTCGGTTGCCATCGTTACGCTCCATCTCGCGCATGCTCGGACTCAAACTCTTCAATCGCCGCCATAAACTGCTCGCCAAAGGCGTCGGCCTTTTTCTCGCCGATGCCGTTGACCTGGATAAGCTCGTCGCGCGTCTGCGGGCGCAGGCGGCACAGGCCGCGCAGGGCCTTGTCGGAGAAGACCATATACGGCGCCATCTCCAGCTCGGTCGAGATCTCCTTGCGCAGGGCGCGCAGGCGCTCGAACAGCTCGGCATCGTCGCCCACGCGCGGACGCTGATCCAGCTCGGCCTCCTCGCGCAGCAGGTCCACTGCGCGGCGGGCGCGGGCCGAGGCCTTGCGCTTGGACGCGCGGCGCTTAACAGTAAAGGCAAACGCCTCGTCCTCGACCTCGCCGGCACGCGGACCCAGGCCCACGACCGGATACTGCCCCTGTGAGGTGGCCAAATAACCGCGGCCGCACAGCTGGCCGATGATGTCCTTGATGCGGCCGACCGATTCGCTCGACAGCTCACCATAGCCGCGATCCTCGTCCTGATGCATCTGGCGAATGCGCTCGGTGTTGCCGCCGTGAAGCACATCGGCGATGAGCGACTTGCCAAAGCGCATGGGACGCGTGGCCACATAGCGCACGGCGGCGCGAGCCATACCGGTGACGTCCTCGACCTCGAACTGCGTGAGGCAGTTGCTGCAGTTGCCGCAGCCCTCGGCGTCGTCTGTGGCGGTGGCGCCCGCACCAGCCGCAGCAGCATGCTCGGCCGCGGCCTCGTCGCCAAAGTAGCGCAGCATGTATTCGCGCAGGCAGCCGGTAGTATTGCAGTAGCCCTCCATCTGGCTGAGCAGACGATATCGATTCTGGAGCGCCCACGCGCGTTGCTCGTCATCGAGCGCCTCGTCGGCAGCGTCGCCGCGGTCGATCAAAAAACGACGCATGCGAAAATCGTTGCCGTTCCACAGCAGGTGGCAGCTGGCCGGATCGCCATCGCGGCCGGCGCGGCCCGCCTCCTGATAGTAAGCCTCGATGCTCTCGGGCACGTTGTTATGGATGACGTAGCGCACGTTGGGCTTGTCGATACCCATGCCAAAGGCGTTGGTGGCGACCATCACCTGAATGTCGTCGTCGATAAAGGCACGCTGGCTCTGACGACGGGCGTCGTTGCCCATGCCGGCATGGTAGCGGCCCACGCGAATGCCGCTGGGGCCCAACGCCTCAGCAAGCTCGCCTGCCAGCACATCGACGGTCTTGCGGGTCGAGCAATACACGATGCCGCTCTCGCTCGAATGCGCGATCACATAGTCGCGCACCCACGCGGTCTTAGCCTTGTCGCCCATCTCCTCGCAGCCAAAGTAGAGGTTCTTGCGATCGAAGCCCGTCACCACCGTCGCCGGGTTTTGCAGGCCGAGCATCTGCTGAATGTCCGCACGCACGCGCTCAGTCGCTGTAGCGGTAAAGGCCGCCACGATGGGGCGCTGCGGCAGGGAATCGATGAACTCGCGAATCTGCAGATAGGCGGGACGGAAATCCTGACCCCATTGGCTCACGCAGTGGGCCTCGTCAATGGCCACGAGCGGAACGCCGATGCCGCCTTCGACCGCAGCTTCCTGCGCAAAGGCCAGAAAACGCGGCTCGAGCAGGCGCTCAGGTGCCACATACATAAGCTGGTAGCGACCCTCGCGCGCCCGCTTGAGCACGGTATTTTGCTGAGCCGGCGTAAGGCTGGAGTTGAGATAGCTGGGGCGCGCGCGCGCCGCGAGCAGTGCGCGGGTCTGGTCCTCCATAAGCGACAGCAACGGACTCACCACAAAGGTGATGCCGGGCAGCATGAGCGCAGGCACCTGGTAGCAAATGGACTTGCCGGCGCCTGTGGGCATAACGCCCAGCGCGTCGCGGCCGGCAAGGATCGCATCGACCATGCGGTCCTGCCCCGGGCGAAACGAGGTGTAGCCAAAATAGGCGCCGAGCGTGTCGAGCGCCATCTGCTGCATGCTATCGGTCATGGTTTCCTAACGTCCAAGTCATCTGCCGCCGATTATACGCCGCCACGCGGACCGGTGCCGCACGGCTGCCGGCCACGCTCATTCTGCGGTAGTCATTGGGGACGTTCTTGAATGACTAGTCATTCAAGAACGTCCATTACAGTCGAAATTGTCAGCCCGGGACCGTCTCGGGCTACGATTGAGGCGCGCCCAGAACGGGCCGCCGACCGGGCGCCCGCGCACGGCCGAACGTCCCTGCCCCCCGAGAGGGCCCGTTGGGTGCTGCCGGCGCGGGACGCGCCGCCCCCGACGGCCGAACGTCCCTGCCCCCCGAGAGGGCCCGTTGGGTGCTGCCGGCGCGGGACGCGCCGCCCCCGACGGCTGATAGGAAAGTGCCGGGCAGGTGCCGCGGCTGGTAATGTGAGTGCCGAGGGGGAGGCCATCCGGTCGAACGACTACCGGAAGGATACCACCGTGAAAGCGCCATCGACCAGACCGGGGGCCGTGCTCGGCCTGGACGTCGGCAAGTCCTCCCACTGGGCCTGCCTGATCGACCGCGGCGGGGAGGTGCTGGCCAGCGCCCCCGTCCGCAACAGGGAGGCCGAGCTCGACGCGCTGTTCGCCTCCGCGCCCGCCGGCACGCTCGTCGTCGTCGACCAGTTCCGCAACATAGGGTCCCTCGCCGTGAGGCGGGC
>QSCH01000023.1:0-37183 GCA_003462965.1 Collinsella sp. OF03-4AA | reverse complement strand
TACTCGAGCTGCATGAGCTCGTCCCAGGTGCCGCCGACGCCCATCAGGAACACGGCGTCGTAGCCCTCGTCGGCGACCTTGTCGGCGAGCGCGGTCATCTTCTTGCCGGTCTCGTAGAGCGCCTTGCCGTCCTCGAGGTAGCCCTCCTGGTCGAAATGCATGATCTCGATCTTCTCGGTTTCCTTCATTTGTCTCTCCTTTCTGGGGTTGTCTCCACATCCCCCATGCCAACGGGCATCAAAACCCGCTTACATTCCGTAACACTCAGCCGCTTTGGCCTTAAGCGCATTGACTGACTCTTCGTAGCCCTCTGCCTTGACCTCCATTTGCTTGGAGACGGCATCGAGATACGGGTGCACGTCCCATGACTTCAGACGCTCGGCGATTATGGCCGCAATCGTCTGGAAGAACACAAGATTTGGAATTGCGCTGAGCAGCGGAGCCACCTGAGGCACCGCAACCTCGTGAGCCTTACCCCTGGGATGGGCCGTGAGCAGCACCGTTTTTGCCGTAACGTTCGATAGCGCATCGGCGATATTCGCAAGACGCTCCGACCCCTGCGGATCGTCGACGATAAACACCAGATAACCCGGAACGATCTGCATCTCGGGACCGTGGACGAACTCCTCGCCCTCGTGATGCATGGCAGGAATCTTGATGGTCTCGCTCAGCTTGAGGGCCGCCTCTTCGGCAACGCCATAGTTGGGGCCGTTGCCGACGACCATGGCGGGCATGTGCTCAGAAAGCTCGAGCATGCGGTCTTGGACATATGCCTCGGCGGTCTTGCACATCACGGCATTGGCATGGATAGCCTCGCGCAGGTCGTCTAAACGCTGGGCAACGCCCTTGGCGTCAATCGTTCCGCGCGCCTGACCGCCGTAAATACCAAAGAGCACCAGGTACTCAACGAGGACCTCGACGCCCAGCGTCACAAAGTCCACCGACTCGACGCCCACACCGTAGTCAAGAACGATATCAGTGTGCCCCTTGATGGGCGCCTCGACGTTTGCCGTGAGCGCAACAGCTGCCATATCGTGTGCACGCATGTAATCGAGCGCTGCAATCGTATTGGTCGAATAGCCACTCTGCGAGACGGCGATGTTGAGCGCATGCTGCGGATAGGTGTGTTCAAAATCGACGAAGGCCTCGGGCGTCACAACGGACACCTGCATCTGCAGCGCATCTTGCAGGTAATCTCGGGCGCAATCGGCGGCATGGCGCGACGAACCCGAAGCAACGATGCGCAGCGCGTCAAAAGAACCGGACTGGATAATATCAACGAGCTGCGCTACCAGCTCAGACGAACGCTCGAGGTTCGCTCCCATACGCACATGGGCAAGCTGAACGTAATCGAGCATCTTCATCGTCTCACCTCGTAACAAATCATTAGTATTTGATACCAATCACAGTTACAGGTTACGGCTTTTTGATACCTCTTTGTCGATTAATTTATCCCCATCGGCGAACGGTCGATTTTGAGCCATGTAAGGTTGTATATGTAGTCTGCTCAACGAATCAAAATTCCGTCAGTTTTTCAGCCCGTTATGCAAAAAACCAGCTAGTACGTATAGGTATATCCACCCGCATCGCCGCGGTTAAACGACTTGACGTACTCGATCGCCTGGCCGCTCGCATCGAAGCTCACGCACTCCAGCGTCAAGGCAAGATCGCCCTGCTCCAGTCCAAGCAGGCCGGCATCTCGCGCGCCCAGCGCTTCGATATCGAGCTTTTCCTGCGCCATGACCGGCTTTCGGCCCAACATCTCATAGGTCTCGTACAAACTGAAGACCGACACGTCAATATCTTCGATTGTGGGAAACAGTAGGCACGGGATGAACGCCGTCTCAATCGATACGGGATCGCCGTTGACGCAGTTCAAACGCCGAATCGAATACAGCAAATCATCCTCGGCAATGCCAAACAGGTTGGCATAATATGGGCCCGCATAACGCTTGGAACGCGCGAGGATACGAACGGACGGCTCGCCGCCCGAAGCACGAACCGATTCGCGAAAGCCTCCCGTTCGCTCGTAGGCAACGGGCACCTTCTGTGCCACAAACGCGCCTTTTCCGCGGACGCGTCGAATCTGCCCACGCCGAACCAGCTCATCGACAGCACTTCGGATGGTCAAGCGTGTCGTACCGAATTCCTCGGCGAGGTCTTTTTCGGACGGAATCATGGAACCCGTGGGATATATACCGCGCTCGATACGCTCCTCGATGCGGCGTCGAATGCGCATATAAACCGGGGTGGCATCTACTGTTTCAGCCATTGTTCACCTGCCACGCTCCTCATGCCGTTCTTTTCGCCGTTGTCGGCAAAGCGGAACTTTGTGGGCAAAATCACCGATTTGCAATGCTCCACAAAACACATGTCCTTATCAAATTCCATCGTGCTCTCATAGAACACCGGCGTTCCCTCTTCTTGTTGGAGCAGCTCGGCCTCTTCGGCGTTCAAACGCGAGATGGAGATATGCTCACGTCCATGCTCAACACGCACGCCACCTTCTTTGAGCAAGACATCGTAAAGGCTCTCGCACTCAAAATCGTGCTCGGGAAGCGATGGGCACAGGGACAGATTAACGTGAGCCGTCTCGATTGACGCCGGCTCGCCCTCAATAAGTCGAACGCGCTGCATGCGGAGCAAAGGAGCGCCTATAGCCACCCCAAGCTTGTCGGCAAGCGTCTTATCCGCCTCGATGGTCTCGGTGGAAACCAGACGAGAAGAGGGATGCAGGCCGGCAGTCCGCACGGCATCGGAAAAGTTATACGTTTCCTGGAAGATGTTCAGCGGCTTAGGAGGACACACATACGTACCCGATCCGCGACGGCTCTCGAGCGTTCCGCACGAGATGAGCCGCGTGATACCGGCGCGCAACGCCGTACGCGAAACGCCGATCTCTTCGCACAGCACGCGCTCGGCCGGCAGGCGATCGCCGCCGGCAAGCTGATGGTGCTGGATATACCATAGAATTCCCTCAACAGCACGATCTTTAGGGGGAATTGCATAAGATTCGCCTGCCATTGCACAGACTCCTCATTCAGAAACGTATGCCGCCAAAATTAGACCAGCCCTCCCATGGCATCAAATTCGGCCTTGATCTTCTCGGCGACATTCCGATACGACTTATATAGGCTTGAATCGCGTTTGACTTCGTCGGTCATAACGGGAATCTCTAATTTGGAAACCTCGTCTTTTCCCGTCTGAACCGCCACAACAACGCCCATACCAAGACACATATTACGCTTGGCAGCGTTCATTTTTGCCGCCTTAGCGGGATTTGCCAGAATACGCTGGGCAAATTCCTGTTTAGAGACCGCTTCATCGGCCTCCGGATCGCCCGCCTCGGCCACTTCGCACTGCAACACGTCCGCATAGTCAAAAATCTTCGGCTCGCCGCCGCGCTGATGCACGGCCCACTTGCGGCGCGTGGCATCCTGATAGATAGCCGGCAAAAATGTAAACCGCGGCGGGTCCAAAATCGTATCCGTGATGGTAAACACATCGGGATCAAAGGCATCCTGCGGGTTTTTCTTCTTGAACAGCCCCATATCAGCCTCCCGTACTAGCATTAAACAACTCAAGCTGAATATAGCACCAATTTCAAGCCGCCGCTTTACCGTATCGGTGCGCGGCGTCTATGGCTCGCCCAGCGGAAAAGTTCACGGACGAGGGCCGGGGAGCCTGCTTTGTTTTGAGAAGTGGGCTCCGCGAACTTCTCAAACAAAGTATGCCTCCCCGGCCCCGCCGGCAAATAGCGGACACTCCGCATGCAATCTATGCAAACAAACAAGTGCGCTTAGCTATATTCGGTAAGGTCAAGCACACTGCCCTTCACGATAAGCGCCGGCTCCAGAACGACCTCTTCGGCACGTCTACCGCCCCTACCGGCAAGACGCTTGGACATGCAGCCAAAAGCATGCTCCGCAAGGACACCGGGATCCTGCTCAATCGCGGTCAGCGCCGGCTCAAAGAGGACGTCGGCCGCCGAGTTGTCATAGCTTACGACCGAGATATCGCCCGGGATGCTCTTCCCCATCTCGTGCAAGCGCTTGAGCAGACCGAGGGCGATGTTGTCCGAGCTTGCGAACACGGCGGTGGCATCGGTTGCAAGCACCGCCTCCGAGGCCTCGTATGCGCTCGGAATGTAGTACTCGCTCTCAAACTCCAGGCGCGCGTCGATGGGCAGTCCCACCTCGCGCAGCGCGCGCTCGTAACCGGCGAGTCGTTTGCGGCCCGTATTGGAGCGACGCGCGTTAACCAGACAGGCGATGCGGCGATGACCCTGTTCAATCAGATACCGCGTAGCCATGTAGCCGCCCATCTCGTGGTCGAACATCACCTTGTCGCACTCGAGGCCCTCAATGGCGCGGTCGACCATCACGGCAGGAATGGGCAGATGGCTCACCTCCTCGCGCAGGGCGCGATCGTCGGAGAACTCGTCACCCACTACCAGAAAGACGCCGTCGACGCCGCGCGTCACCAGCTGGCGCAGCAGTTCCAGATCGTCATCGGCGCTTCCGCCCGAGCTGGTAATAAAGAGCGCGTAACCGTCCTCGCGACAGCGCTTTTCCAAGCTGCCGGCGAGCGAGGCAAAAAAGCGGCTCTCGATATTGGGAACGATAAGGCCCAGTGTGCGCGACTCGCGCATGACCAGGCTGCGCGCGATCTGGTTAGGAACATAGTGGTTGCGCGCCGCAACCTCCTTGATGAGCTTGCGGTTTTCTTCCGAAATGCGACAGGGCCGATTATTGAGAACAAGCGAGACCGACGAAGGGGAAAGCCCCACCTCCTGGGCGATCTGCTTGAGGGTGACTTTGTTGGCCATCTCGCTCCTTCCAGGTTTACGCGCAATCTCTTGAAAGTATAACGACTGCCCCTCCACCTCGGTGATAAACACTTTACCAATCCGGTGGACGGCTGTTTTATCGCCGCCAGCGCACCAAATCCGTCCAGGTGGGGTATATTGCAATCGATTGATGACAACAACCACCAAAAGGCGGATATTCGTATGCACGAGAACGACTTTTTTAACGAGGACCTGCTCTGCGCGCTCGCCGGCGTTGCCGGCGAGGACAACGTACTCATGAGCGAGCCCATGCGCGAGCACACCACGTTTAAGATCGGCGGCCCGGCCGATGTCTTTGTCACGCCCGATACCGAGCAGGGACTCGTCGCCACGCTTGACACCTGCTACCGCTGCGATCTGCCGCTCACCATCGTGGGCAACGGCTCTGACCTACTCGTCGGTGACAAGGGTATCCGCGGTGTCGTCGTAGCGCTGGGCAAGGGCCTCTCCGACATTACGGTCAACGGCACGCACGTCACGGCGGCAGCCGGCGCCTTGCTTTCCGATGTCGCCACGACTGCCGCCGAAGCCTGTCTCACCGGCATGGAGCCCATCTCGGGTATCCCCGGATCGGTCGGCGGCGCCTGCTACATGAACGCCGGTGCCTACGGTGCCTGTATGGCCGATGTGCTGGAGTCCGTGCGTGTCTACAAGCCCGCTCGCATGCTCGACGACGGCACCCGCGGCAGCGGCAATATCATCGAGTTCGATGTCGACGAGCTCAACCTGGGTTATCGCAAGAGCCGCATCGCCGACGACGGCTTTATCGTGCTTTCGGCCACTTTCAATCTCGCCCCGGGCAACGCCGCGATGATCAAGGCCGACATGGACGACTATCGCCAGCGCCGCGAGGACAAGCAGCCGCTCGATATGCCGAGCGCCGGCTCCACCTTCAAGCGCCCCGAGGGCCACTTTGCCGGCAAGCTCATCATGGACGCAGGCCTGCGCGGTCACGCCGTCGGCGGCGCCCAGGTGAGCGAAAAACACTGCGGCTTTATCGTCAACGCCGACCACGCCACCGCAGCCGACGTCGACAAACTCATCCGCCACATCCAAGCAACCGTCAAAGACCAATTCGACGTAGACCTAGAACCCGAAGTCCACCGAGTAGGCGAATTTTTATAAAAAGAAGGCCCCGAAAGGGGCCTTCACTTTCTTTAATTCAGACAACCAGTCCGGTGAGTCGCGCTCAGGACCCGAGAGGACCGCGTGCCCGCCCGCAATATATTTGATTGATCGCGAGTTCCGCACGCAAAGAAGGCCACTTAATGTGGCCTTCGTCTTGCGCAGGACTGCCCGAGCAGGCAATCAAATATATTGCGGGCGGGCACGCGGCCCAGTCGGCGTTACGACAGCGCAATACCACCGAGCCAGCCCCAGCGCACGCCAGAGCCAGTACCGTAGAACCGAATAAACGCATCAAGTGACTTAGACGTAATGGAGCCCTCGTTGCTCATAACGATGCCGCCGCCAACATAGATGCCCACGTGTCCGTACAGCAGACCCGGCGTACCGGTGCCACTGTGCGACGAGTCGGCCACGATCATGCCCACCTGCAGCGCCGAACGATCGGAGCTGTAGCACCAGGCGTTAAACATGTCGCACGCGTTGCCGCCAAAGTAGCCCACGCCGGCGTTGCGGAATACGTTGGTAACCCAAGCGGCGCACCAGTTCAGGCCAGGCGAAGGGGTGGAGTAGCATGCGTTGACGACGGCCTGCTGCTTGCCCGAGCCGGCATTCTGTTGCGGAGTTCCGGGCGCATACGATCCGCCACCCGAGCTTGAACCACCCGAGTAGGAATTGTTCTTGTTTGCGGCAGCCGCGGCAGTAGCAGCCTTCCTGGCAGCCTCCTCTGCCTGGGCGGCAGCGAGAATCTCGGAATCACGCTGGGCCATGAGTTCCTTGACATCGTCGGAGAGGCCGTTCAGAACTGTCTGGACCTCCTGCTGCTTGGCCTGCATGTCCTGCATCTGAGCAGTCTGCTGGTCCTTGAGCTTCTCCAGGTCGGCCTTTTGTGATTCGAGCTCGGTCTTCTGTGCGTCGAGCTCAGCCTGAATCGTCTGGATATCCTCGATGGCATCGCGGTCGCTCTTGTTGATCTTCTCAACGTAATGCGCGTTGGCGACGAGTTCCTCAAACGAGCCAGAGGCCAGCAGCAGCGACAGGATGTTCGTACCGCCGGACTTGTAGCTGGCGGCCACGCGATCGGAAAGGTCGTTGCGCTTCTTCTTGAGCTCGGCCTTCTTTTCATCGATCTGGGCCTGCGTGTCGTCAATCTTGCCCTGGACATTCTCGATGTCGTTGAGGGTCTGGGCATTCTTGTTGGCCAGCGCCGCATACTCATTTGCGATGCTGTCGAGCTGGGCCTGAACCTCGTCGAGTTGGGCCTGGGCGGCATTCAATTTATCGGTGGTTTCTTTGGAAGCCTCCGCCGCATGGGCGCGAGTGGGCAGGCCAAAAAGAACTGCCGCAGAAGCGGCGCCGAACAGGGCCTTAAGGGCAGTGCGGCGCGAGAGCTCCTGGGAAAGGATGGAATCGCTGTTTGGTGACATATGTACTCCGTTACATGCTTATTTATATGTCGCTCAACTCATACATATTAGCGTACATATGGCGCGTCCCAACGATTTCCACGAACGGCAGGAAACTACAAGGTCGGCGGCTCGTAAGCAATTGTCAAATTTGAGGTAACAATTGAGCAAGCTCTTATATGAGTACGTTAACATAATCCTCTGCTTTTCCTACAGTGCACCATTTGGGCGTCCCCGCCTGCGCTATACTCCCCTCTAGAAGTGTTCCTGATTCGATAGGAGACTACATGTCCAAAGCACTCGACCCCAAAGACACCTGCGTCCTCGTTACCGGTGGCGCCGGCTTTATCGGCTCGCACACCGTCGTTCAGCTGCTCGAGGGTGGCTACCAGGTCGTCATCGTCGATGATCTCTCCAACTCCAGCGCCGTCGCCGTCGACCGCGTCAAGACCATCGTGGGCGACGAAGCCGCCAAGAACCTCACCTTCTACAAGGCCAACGTGCTCGACCGCGATGCGATGAACAAGATCTTCGATACCCATCAGATCGACCGTGTCATCCACTTTGCCGGCTTTAAGGCCGTCGGCGAGTCGGTGAGCAAGCCCGTCGAGTACTACCACAACAACATCGAGAACACCCTGGTGCTCATCGACGTCATGCGCAACCATGGCTGCAAGTCCATCATCTTCTCGAGCTCCTCGACCGTCTACGGCGACCCGGACAACCCGCCTGTCACCGAGGAGGATCCCAAGAAGCCCGCGACAACCCCTATGGTTGGACCAAGTGGATGATCGAGCAGATCCTTATGGACGTCCACACCGCCGACCCCGAGTGGGACGTCGTGCTGCTCCGTTACTTCAACCCCATCGGCGCTCATCCGTCGGGCCTGATCGGCGAGGACCCCAAGGGCATCCCCAACAACCTGGTGCCCTATGTCGCCCAGGTCGCCGTGGGCAAGCTCGAGGCCGTTCAGGTCTTTGGCAACGACTACCCCACCCCCGACGGCACCGGCGTGCGCGACTACATCCACGTGTGCGATCTGGCCTCTGGTCACGTTGCCGCCCTTAACTGGATGAACGGCAAGACCGGCGTCGAGATCTTTAACTTGGGCACCGGCACCGGCACCTCGGTACTCGAGGTCGTCGCCGCCTTCTCCAAGGCTTGTGGCAAGGAGCTGCCCTACGTGATCCGCGAGCGCCGCGCCGGCGACATCGCCGCCAACTGGTGCGATGCCTCCAAGGCCGAGCGCATGATGGGCTGGAAGGCCCAGTACGACATCGCAGACATGTGCCGCGATAGCTGGAACTGGCAGAGCCACAACCCCAACGGCTTCGCCGACGCCGAGTAGCAAAAACCTACATACCGCTCTTGCCCCGATCTCACGTTGTGAGGTCGGGGCTTTTTCATGGCATGTAACCATTCGCCGAAAATCGACCAACTTTTTTATCTTGCCTGTACATGTTTAAACAACATGTTTTACAATAGGCGTATCGAATCAGAACATCGGAGGCGGACTGCACACCCATCGACAGGCCGACCCCACAACAAGAAGGTTGGTGAGCGCATTCATGGAGCGTGCAAGCGGCGTCCTCATGCCCGTCTCATCTCTGCCCGGACCATACGGAATCGGCGGCTTTGGCTGGAATGCCTACGACTTCGTCGATTTTCTCGCCTCGTGCAAACAACATTACTGGCAGATTCTGCCCCTTACGACGACCAGCTATGGCGATTCGCCCTATCAGTCGTTCTCGGCCCGCGCAGGCAACCCCAACTTTATCGACTTTGCCGAGCTTATCGAGGCAGGGTATCTGGAGCAGCGCGATATCGATGGCGTGTATCTGGGATCCGACCCCAGCAATGTCGACTACGGTGCCATCTTTGGTGGCCGCCGTCAGATTCTCGACCGCGCCGCCGAGCGCTTTGCTGCCGACAAGCCGGCCGATTTCGATGACTTTATCCAGGCCAACGAGGACTGGCTCATCCCCTACTGTGAGTTCATGACCGTCAAAGAGGAGTGCGGTCTCAAGGCGTTTTGGGAGTGGCCCGCGGAGCTCCGCACCCGCGGCGAGGCTTCCGCCAAGGTCTGCACCGACCATCCGGCGCGTATGCTCTACCACCAGATGACGCAGTACTTCTTCGATCGCCAGTGGAGCCGCCTCAAGGCCTATGCCAACGAGCGCGACATTCTCATCATCGGCGACCTGCCCATCTATGTCTCGCGTGACTCCGTCGAGATGTGGGCGACACCTGAGCTCTTTAAGATCGACGCCGCCGGCAATCCCGTGAGCGTCGCCGGCACGCCGCCCGACCAGTTCTCGGCCACCGGCCAGTACTGGGGCAACCCCATCTACGACTGGGACGCCATGGAGGCCGACGGCTTCTCCTGGTGGGAGGGCCGCATTCGCGCCGCCCTCGACATGTACGACGTCATCCGCCTGGATCACTTCCGCGGCTTCGAGGCCTATTGGGAGGTGCCGTTCTCCTCGCCTGATTCGTCTTACGGTTCGTGGACGCAGGGTCCCGGCCTCAAGTTCTTCAAGACGCTCGAGGAAAAGCTCGGCACGCTGCCCATCATCGCCGAGGACCTGGGCTTCCTCACCCCCGGCGTCATCGATATGCGCGACAACTCGGGCTTCCCCGGCATGAAGATCCTGCAGTTTGCCTTTGAGGGCACCAACTCGTACTACCTGCCGCACAACTACATTGCCAACACCGTCGCCTACGTGGGCACTCACGACAACGAGACGGCACGCGGCTGGTTTGAAGGAACGGCTACCCCGCGTCAGCGCGAGCAGACAGCCCTGTACACCCATCAGCAGGCCGGCGAACCCATCGCCGACGCGCTCAACCGAACCATCGCAGCCAGCGTGAGCGACACGTGCATCTACACCATGCAGGACCTGCTCAACTTGGGCAACGAGGCGCGCATCAACACCCCTGCCACGCTGGGCGGCAACTGGACCTGGCGCATGCTCGACGGCGCCATCACCCGCGAGCTCGAGCACAAACTCACCGACTGGACCGAGACCTACTTCCGCATCCCGTCGGAAGCCGAAATCGAGCTTCCTCAATAGGAGCTACCGCGCCCGACCCCTCCCCACCGTGCGGACGCGCTTGCTTACCCGCGCGAGGCCACCCCAATCCCCTCGCGCGGGATTCTTATGAATTGCAGACATGTAATCAACCCATTACAGGAGGAAACATGCCCCAAATTAACCTCATGGAACTCGCCGAGCAGTCTTTTGGCACCTCGCTCGAGCAGCTCGACGACCGTCGCATTTACAAGCTGCTGGTCAAACTCGTGCAGGAGCGCTCCGCCGCCTGCCCGCTCAACAACGGCAAGAAAAAGCTCTATTACATTTCCGCCGAATTTTTGATCGGCAAGCTGCTCATCAACAACATAATCGACCT
This sequence comes from Collinsella sp. OF03-4AA, assembly GCA_003462965.1. Lineage (GTDB taxonomy): Bacteria > Actinomycetota > Coriobacteriia > Coriobacteriales > Coriobacteriaceae > Collinsella. Next base: position 26,392 of record QSCH01000023.1, on the reverse strand, counting down.
CGGCATCTACGACGAGGTTAAGGACCAGCTCACCGCCGCAGGCCACGACCTCAACAAGATCGAGGAGTTCGAGGTCGAGCCGTCGCTCGGCAACGGCGGCCTGGGCCGCCTGGCCGCATGCTTCCTGGATTCCATCGCCACGCTGGGCTTGACCGGCGATGGCGTGGGCCTCAACTATCACTACGGCCTGTTCCGTCAGCGCTTTGTCGACAACCAGCAGAAGGCCGTCCCCGACGAGTGGCTCGGTGAGCAGGACATCCTAGTCGACGACGACCGCTCCTACACCGTCGAGTTCGGCGATTTTGCCGTTACCTCCAAGCTCGTCAACATCGACGTGCCCGGTTACGGCCAGCCCACCAAAAACCGTCTGCGCCTGTTCGACCTGGCGAGCGTCGACGACGGCCTGGTCCCCGGCAGCTCCATCGACTTCGACAAGACCGAGATCGCCAAAAACCTCACCTTGTTCCTCTACCCCGACGATTCCGACGAGCAGGGCCGCCTGCTTCGCATCTACCAGGAATACTTCATGGTGAGCAACGCCGCCCAGCTCCTAATCGACGAGGCCATCGAGCGCGGCAGCAACCTGCACGATCTGGCCGACTACGCCGTGGTCCAAATTAACGACACGCACCCCACCATGGTCATCCCCGAGCTCATTCGCTTGCTCACCACCGAGCATGGCATCGAGTTTGACGAGGCCGTGACCATCGTACGCTCCATGGTCGCCTACACTAACCACACGATTCTTGCCGAGGCGCTCGAGAAGTGGCCGCTCGTCAGCCTGCAGAAGGTCTCCCCTGCCATCGCCGACATTATCGTCAAGCTCGATGAGATCGCGAAGGCCGAGCACGATGACCCGCGCGTCGCCGTCATCGACGAATACGACACCGTCCACATGGCCCACATGGACATCCACTTTGGCTTCTCCATCAATGGCGTAGCCGCCCTCCACACCAAGATCCTGGAGGACACCGAGCTTCATCCGTTCTACGAGATCTATCCCGAGAAGTTCTCCAACAAGACCAACGGCATCACCTTCCGCCGCTGGATCCATGGAGCCAACCCCGCGCTCGCCAGCCTGCTCGACGATGTAATCGGCACCGACTGGCGCAGCACCGGCGATCTGAGCAAACTCGCCAAGTTCGCCGACGACAAGGACGTTCTTGAGCGCCTGGCCGCCACCAAGGTCGAGGCCAAGGCCATCATGCGCCAGTTCATGGCGCTCGAGCAGGGCGTGACCATTCCCTCCAACGCCATCATCGACGTCCAGGTCAAGCGCATCCACGAGTACAAGCGTCAGCAGATGCTCGCGCTCTACATCATCTGGAAGTACTTCGATATCAAGAACGGCAACAGGCCTAAGCACCCTGTCACCATCATCTTTGGCGGCAAGGCGGCGCCTGCCTACACTATCGCGCAGGACATCATCCATCTGATCCTGACGCTGTCGCAGTGGATTGCAAACGACCCCGACGTGGCTCCTTACCTGCAGGTTGTCATGATCGAGAACTACAACGTCACCGCCGCCGAGCGCGTGATCCCCGCCGCTGACATCTCTGAGCAGATCAGCCTGGCCTCCAAGGAGGCGAGCGGCACCTCCAACATGAAGTTCATGCTCAACGGCGCCCTAACCCTGTGCACGCTCGACGGTGCCAACGTGGAGATTGCCGAGCTTGTGGGCGACGAGAACATCTATACCTTTGGTGCCTCGTCCAAACAGGTCGAACAGCTCTACGCCGACGGCACCTACAACGCCGGTGCGCTCTACCGCAAGCCCGGCATTAAACTGCTGGTGGACTTCATCACCAACCCGGCCTTTATGGCAACCGGCAACGCCGAGCGCCTGCAGCGCCTGCACGACGACATTAAGGGCAAGGACTGGTTTATGGCCCTGCTCGACATTGAGGAGTACATCCAGACCAAGGAGCGCGTGCTGGCCGACTACGAGGACCAGGACGCCTGGATGCGCAAGGCGCTCATCAATATCGCCAACGCCGGCACCTTCTCGTCCGACCGTACGATCTCCCAGTACAACGACGAGATCTGGCACCTGAGCTAATTCGGTTTCATCGCCCATCCTCTTGAAAACGGAGCCACGGCAACGCGGCTCCGTTTTTTTGTGCCCGCACGTTACCCTGTGATCCGACTCGGCCAAACAATCTCGATCCATAACAGCTACTCAACCAAAACGGTCCCAGCTGTTACAGATTGAGACATACCGGCCCCTCCCCTTGGGTTTATCTCAATCTGTAACATCTAGCAGGTGAAATTCGCCTTTGGTGTTACAGATTTAGATGAAATGGTTAGCTCAGCGGAACCGTCTCGATCTGTAACATCTAACGTCCGAAATCGGCCCTATCCGCTACAGATCGAGACAAACGACCGGTCAGACAGTCCCAACACAAAGAAAGGCTCCCCTCTCGCCCAGTGGACGGGAGGGGAGCCTTATATGTGACCACGGCAAAAGGATGGCAATACCGCAGTCGCCCAAAGGGAGGGCCTGGATGAACCGGGCCTAGATAAGGTTCTTGCCAGATACCTTATCGAAGAGGTGGGTCGCGTTCTTCTCGAACTTGAACCAGATGGGGTCGCCCGCCTTGAGCGCACCCTTGGCCTCAAGGTCGACAACGGGAATGATCAGGACGAACTGGCCATCGGGAGCGGTCACGTGGACATGCTCGGTCGAACCCATGAGCTCGGTCACCTCGACGGTACCCTGGAGCGCGCCCTCCTCGTCCTTGTCGGCAAGCAGAATCTGCTCGGGACGCACGCCGGCCGTGATCTCCTTCACGTCGCCGCCGTCCCAGTTGAGAGCAAGCTGAGCGCAGGTCTCGGGGGCGAGCGCCACGTTCATATCCTCGGTCTTGACGGTAAAGCCGTTGCCCGAGCGCACCAGCTGGGCATCGAAGAAGTTCATCTGCGGCACGCCGATAAAGCCGGCGACGAAGATGTTCGCGGGATGGTTGAAGACCTCCTGCGGGGTGGCGATCTGCTGGACGACGCCGTCCTTCATGACCACGATACGGTCACCGAGGGTCATAGCCTCGGTCTGGTCGTGAGTAACATAAATGAACGTGCCCTTGATCTCGTGGCGCAGCTTAATGAGCTCGGCACGCATCTGGTTACGAAGCTTGGCGTCCAGGTTGGACAGCGGCTCGTCCATCAGGAAGACCTTGGGGTCTCGCACGATGGCGCGGCCGATGGCGACGCGCTGGCGCTGGCCACCCGAAAGCGCCTTAGGCTTACGGTCGAGATACTCGGTAATGCCCAGGATCTCGGCAGCAGAGCGAACTTTGCGGTCGATCTCGTCCTTGGGGACCTTCTTGAGCTCGAGCGTAAATGCCATGTTCTCGTACACCGTCATATTGGGGTACAGAGCGTAGCTCTGGAACACCATGGCGATGTCGCGGTCCTTGGGCGCCACGTCGTTGACGCGCTTGCCGTCGATGAGCACGTCGCCGGAGGTGATGTCCTCTAGGCCGGCGACCATGCGCATCGTCGTGGACTTACCGCAGCCAGAGGGGCCAACGAGGACGATGAACTCCTGGTCGTGAACGGTGAGGTTGAAGTCCTCTACAGCGAGCACACCGTCCTCGGTAACCTTGAGGTTGTGCTTCTTCTCCTCGGTCTTCTTCTTTTTGCCAAAGAAGCCCTTCTTTTTTGACTCGTTGTTGGGATACACCTTCTGAACATGTTTGAGAACGATCTCGGCCATGTCTCTACCTTTCGATACGCGGCGCCGCGCTGAGGGGCGCCGCCAAAACTTGCAAAACAGTTACGGCATCAGCCCTTGACGGCACCTGCCACCACACCGTCGATGATGTACTTCTGGCAGAAGATGTACATGATGACGATGGGGACAACGACCATCATGATGCAGGCCATCATGGGGCCGAGCTCGACGTGGCCATAGCCGCCGCGGAAGTACTGGATCAAAATAGGAATGGTCTTGTACTTGGTGGAGTCGAGCGTAAGGTAGGGCAGCAGGTAGTCGTTCCAGACCCACATGGTCTCGAGGATGCCGACCGAAAGATAGGTGGGCTTCATGATGGGGAGAACGATCTTAAAGAACACCTGAACCGGGTTGCAGCCGTCAATCATGGCCGCCTCCTCGATCTCGAGCGGGATGTTCTTTACAAAGCCGGCGAACATAAAGACCGCCAGGCCCGCGCCAAAGCCAGATAGATAAAGCAGATGTTGAACGGCGTATTAAAGCCGATGCGGTCCGCCAAATTGGACAGCGTGAACATCAGCATCTGGAACGGTACGACCATCGAGAACACGAACAGGTAATAGAAGAAGTTCGAGATCTTGTTGTTGACACGAACCACGTACCAAGCGCACATGGAGCAGCACACCAGAATCAGCACGACCGACGTGACTGTGATGATGAGCGAGTACATAAACGCCGAGGCAAAGCCCTGCTCGTTAAGAGCGTGCACGTAGTTTGCGAGGCCGTTGAACGTCTCGGGCGTGAGCAGATCGAACGCCGTGGTGGTGCTGATTGCGGTCCCCTTCTTAAAGGAATTGAGCGCAATCATGAACACGGGGTAGATCCACGCGAGCGACAGAATCGTAAAGAAAATCGAGAGCGCGCGGTTGATAGCCTTATCGCGTTTCATTACTGCTGCACCTCCTTGGACCTCGTGGCCTTAAGCTGGATCATGGAAATAGCGACGACCAGGATGCAGAAGATGACTGCCTTGGCCTGGCCAATGCCCTGCCATGCGATGCCGGCACGCGAGTAGAACGTGTTGTAGATGTTCAGGGCGAGCATCTCGGTGGAGTGCGCGGGAGCGCCGCCGGTAAGGGCGAGGTTCTGGTCGAACAGCTTAAAGCCGTTGGTGATGGACAGGAACAGGCAGATGGTGATGGTCGGCATCAGGTTAGGGATCTTAACCTTCCAAAACGTCTGCCATGCCGTAGCGCCGTCGACCTTGGCGGCCTCGATATAGTCGGACGGAATGGACTGCAAACCGGCGATGTAGATGATCATCATGTAGCCGACCTGCTGCCACAGGGTCAGGATGATAAGGCCCCAAAAGCCGGCGGCAGAGTTAAGGGCGATGAGCTGGGCGCCCACGTTGGAGAGCAGGCAGTTAATCAGAATCTGCCAAATGTAGCCCAGCACGATACCGCCGATGAGGTTCGGCATAAAGAAGATCGTACGGAAGATGTTGGTGCCCTTGAGTGCCTTGCGGGTGAGCGCCTGCGCGATGGCCAGCGCGATCACGTTGATGAGCACCGTCGACAGGAAGGCAAACGCCACGGTAAAGAAGAACGACGTGGAAAACTGCGGATCGGACAGTGCGCGCACATAGTTCTCGATACCGACAAAATGCGCGTTGTTGATGGTAATAAACTGGCAGAACGAGAGGTAGAAGCCCTGGATAAAGGGGATCACGAACCCGATCATAAACGCCAGGCACGTGGGCAGCATAAAGAGCGGCCACCAGCGCTTGAGTGCTTTGCCCATAGAAGGGTCCTTTCAATATGCAGGGGGCGGGCAAACCAACGTCTGCCCGCCCCCTGTCGCTAATCAGATAGCTTGGGCAGCAACTGCTTACTCGGAAGCAGCCTTCTCGGTCTTCCAGCCGTCGACGAAGGCGTTCTTGACGTCGTCCCACTTGCTGTTATCTGCAGCATAGGCAGTCAGAGCCTGCTTGAGGTTCTTCTTCCACTCCTCAGAGGGGATGTAGACGAAGTCCCAAGCAACGGTCTTCTTGCCGTCTTTGGCCATAGCAACGGCCTGCTGCGAGAAGACGTTGGTGGTCTCCTTAGCGCTCTTGAACGGGGCGGTCAGACCCATCTTGTCAGCGATGATGCTGGTGGCGGTGTCAGAAGTGACGCACCAATACATGAAGTCCTCGGTGGCCTTCTGAGCATCCTCGGAAGCCTGGGAGCTCACGCACCAGTAGTTCTCGCCGCCGGAGCACAGGCCCTGGTTCTCCTCGCCGTCAACGCCGATGTAGATCGGCAGCATGCCGAGCTGGTCGTCGGTCATGCCGGCCTTGGTGAGATCAGCATAGGCCCAAGAGCCGTTCTGATAGAAGACGGCCTTGCCGGTTGCGAACTCGTTGGTGGCGTCGTCGCCGGTCTTGGAGGCAAGCTGCGAAGGATCGCAGGTGGAGTCGGTGATATACAGGTCGAAGATCTGCTTAAAGTTGTCGAGATACTCGCCCTTGATCTCGTCGTCCTCCTGGTTGTGCTCCTTCTCGAACTCGTAGTAGAGCGGGAGGTTGGCGAGGTGGGTGGTGTAGCGCCAGCTGGAGGAGTCATCCATACCGGCGGAAGTGAAGGCACCGTCAACGCCGAGCTCGTCCTTGCGGGCCTGGATGTCATCGGCGCAAGCCTTCAGCTTGTCGAAGGAGTTGATGTCCTCGGCCTTGTAGCCGGCCTTCTCGAGGAGTTCCTTGTTGTAGATGATGCCGTAGCTCTCCTGGACCCAGTCGATACCCAGATCCTTGCCGTCGGACTGCAGCGCCAGGGAGTCGTCGATGAGCTCACCGCGGAGCTTGGTGTCGGACAGGTCGGCGCAGTAATCCTTCCAGTTCTTAAGACCGGTGGGGCCGTTGACCTGGAACAGGGTCGGAGCGGAGCTCTTGGACATCTCGGACTTGAGCTTCTCCTCGTAGGTGTTGGAGGCGGCGGTCACGATCTTGACCTCGACGCCCTTCTCCTCCTTGTACGCCTTGGCGATCTCCTTCCACTCCTTGTCGACCTCGGGCTTGAACTGGAGGAAGTAGACCTCGGCGGCGTCACCAGAGGCAGCAGAGCCGGAGCCAGCGGAGCCACCGCAGCCCACGAGGCCCAGACCAAGAACCGCAGCCGCGGAACCAGCAAAGCCCAGGAACTGCCTTCTGCTCATTTCGTTCTTCATTACAATCCACCCTTTCACACCGTGGCGGCACCCTTTGCCGCCGCCTTCGGAGATTGGCTTGGGGACTTGGCCCCTTTTGCTGATTTGTACAATACGCTATTTGGCTAGTTGTTTGAACAAGTATTACTAGAGCGGTAGAAAACCTTCGGTGAACGGTAATTTCAACTTGATACTTGACAAGTTTTGTATAAACAATTATTTGTTATCGGATGCAGAGAAAACGCCCGGTCGAGCCGATGATACATCGGCTCGACCGGGCGTTTTCGCTTTGAGGGCATGAGTCTCGTCAGGCTGCGAGCTAGCCGGCTATCGCTTGGAATTGACGCGGTAATGGAAGATCTCGGGGTGTGTGCGGGCATGCGTGACCTCGAACAAGATGCCGTCCGAGGTGTACGACTGGCTCTCCATAACGGCGACGCAGTTGTACTTGCCGAGGTCCAGATAGCTGCAGTCTTCATCGTTGGCGAGCTCGACACTCACCGTACGACGGCTCGCCATCACTTTGACGCCGCGCTTGTGCTCCAGATAGCCGTAGATAGAATCCGCCGCGATCTCGGGGGTCAGGCCCTTGGCGATCGACGCCAAAAAGTAGCCATGGTCCACTTGGCGCGCGCTGCCGTTGAGGCTTCGGACACGCACTACGCGAATCAGCTCCTCGCCCACCTTAAAGCCCAGGCGACGTGAGAGTTGCTCAGTGCAAATCAAATGTTCAAAAGACTTGACCTCGGTCGATGCGACGGCATTGTTGCGTTTTGCGAACTCGCCAAACGACTCAACCTCTTCGAGTGCGCCCAGCATGTCGGTTTCGCCCTTAAGCCAAATAACGCGCACGCCCTTACCGTGTATAGGCTGCACAAACATCTGGTCGGCCAGCATGCTCAAGGCGCGTCGAACGGTATTGCGCGTGCAGCCAAACTCCGCGGTCAGCTCGGCTTCGGTTGGCAGCATCTCCTGAAACGCATAGATCCCGTTGATGATGCGCGAACGGATCTCGCGGTAGATTCCTTCGTAAATCGCTTTTGGCATGATTTCACCTCTAATGAATATGTATGGCTAGGCACGATAGCATTTCTTAAAGTTGTTTAAACCGATTATCGGTAAAGCACGGATTATTTACCGTCGACGGTTCCCCCGAAACCCAAATCGGACCGAATCAAAACCGTCAATGCGGCAAGCAGCCAGTCCTCTACAATGAGTTCATTGTTTAAACGTTCTTGCTCGCACAGCATGTTGCATCCGAAAGGCATATTATGCTGCAGAAAATCCAACGTTTTGGCGGAGCCATGTTCGCGCCCGCCATGCTGTTTTCTATATCAGGCCTCATGGTCGGCATCTCCGCCCTCGCCACGACCGTAGACATCGTCGGTGACCTCGCCGTATACGGAACCCCTTGGTACGTTTTCTGGACCATCATCCAGCGCGGCTCGTGGACGGTCTTTAAACGTCTCCCGCTCCTTTTTGCCGTAGCGCTGCCTATCGGTCTTGCCCAAAAGCAACCGGCGCGCTGCTGCCTCGAGGCACTCGTGGCCTATTTTGCCTATTGCTTCTTTTTGAGCGAGATCATTAAGCTGAGCGGAGACAACCTTGGGCTTAAGTACCCATCATCTTTGACCCCCGCCAGCGGTATCACCGTCATCGACGGCATCAAGACGCTCGATACCGGCATTATCGGCCCGCTGGCGGTATCGGCAACCGTCGTCGCCATCCATGACCGTTTCTACGATGCCAAGGTTCCCGATTGGCTCGGCACCTTCTCGGGTTCCTCGCTGGTCTACCTCATCAGCTTTTTTGCCGTGTTTGCCCTTGCCGCCATCTCGGCCGCCATCGTGCCTTTCGCATACGCTGTGACCGAAACGCTGCGCCACGCACTTGCGGGCGTCGGCCCCTTCGGCGTGGGCATCTTTGTGTTTTTGGAGCGAGCGCTCGAGCCCATGGGGCTGCACCATCTGCTCTATATGCCCATCTATTACGACAATCTGGTCATTCACGACGGTATTTACGCCACGTGGACCAACCTGCTCCCCATTCTCTCCCATAGCACGCGCCCTTTAAATGAACTTGCGCCCTGGGCAGGTTTTACCGCCACCGGCTGGGGAAAGCTCTTTGGCCTTCCCGCCATCGCGGCAGCATTCTATTTCACCGCCAAACCCGAACGCCGCGCCGGCCTTAAGGTCATCCTTTTGCCCGCCATCGTCGCCTCGGTGGTCTGCGGCGTCACCGAGCCGCTCGAGTTTCTCTTTATGTTCACCTATCCCGGACTCTTTTTGCTCTACGCCGTCCTGTCCTCCTGCCTTGCCATGACCATGAACTTCTTTGGCATCGTCGGCATCTTCTCGGGCGGTCTCATGGAAATGACGGCCTTCAACTTCATCCCACTCATGCGAATGCATGCCGGCTCCTACCTTTTGGCGCTCGGTATCGGTCTGATGTTTAGCGCTGTCTTTTTTCTGGTCTTCCGGGGCCTCATTCTGGCTTTCGACCTAAAAACCCCAGGCCGCGAGGATCATATCGCCAGCGATGCGGCGCTCGCACGTCTGACGGGAAAAAGCTCTGCCAAAGAAGGCGCGGCCCAAAACGGCACCGACAACCAATCATCCCAAGATCATCTGCTTGCTGAGCAAGTCGTTGCGCTCTTGGGTGGCGTTAGCAATATTGTAGGAGCGACCAATTGCGCCACGCGTCTGCGCGTTGAGGTCGCAGAACCTTCCGTTGTCGCAGACAACGCAGCCTTCGTCGCGGCGGGCGCCAAGGGCCTCATCATTACGGGCAAGACCGCCCAGGTGATTATTGGCATCTCCGTTCCCCGCGTTAAAGAGCATTTTGACCAGATCATGGGCCTCGAGCCGGGATTTGTGCCCACCACCTCGGCCTCCCCTGCCGCCAGCGCAGCCCATAAGCGCGGCGATATCTGCTTCTTCGATATCGACGGAACACTCGCCTGGCAAGACCCTCGAGTGGCACAAGAGCTTCCCGAGAGCGAGCGAGACCTCTCCCCCTATCCCAATGAAGCGGTCTCGCAAGCCATCCGTGATTTTGTCGCCAAGGGCAATATGGCGTTTATCTGCACAGGGCGCACGCTGAGCTGCATCCATCCAAAGCTGCTCGAGCTGCCCTGGACCGGCATCGTCTGCCTCGCGGGTGGCTATGTCGAACTTGAGGGACACGTGATTCGCGATTTGGCGATGACGCCCGGCATGCTGCAGCGCCTTGCTCCCATTCTTGAGCAATCGGACGAAGTGATTCGTTTTGAGGGACTCAATGGCGTCGTTCGCATGAGTGCCGATGCGCCCGACGCCCCGGGATACGCCCGCACCGTGGGCGATGCAATTACGCAGCTGCAACATTACAGCGCCTACAAGATCTTAATGTCCACGTCGCTTGCCAACCGCATCGCTCAGGATCAAGCGTTTGAGCCGCTGCTCTGCTTTAACGAGCTCGAGCTCGAAGTGACCGAGATTTCGCCTCGCGAATGCACCAAGCGCGAGGGTATCCAGTCCGTACTCGACGCCCTCGATCCCCACCACGGAACCGTATACGGCATCGGCGACGCCAGCAATGACGTCTCGCTGATGAACGCCGTCGACGTTGGCATCGCCATGGGCAACGCGCCGGACTTCCTCAAGGAAAAGGCCGACTATGTCACCGACAGCATCGACCACGACGGCGTCGTCACCGCGCTCGAACACTTTGGGCTTATCTAGCCAAGCCCCTACCGCACTTGCGGCCGCATGGACCAATCGTCTTCAACCGCCGCGCTCGACGCCCTAATGTGGCAATATGTTGTCTGCATAATGCAATGATGCAACCTATCAAAGAATGCGAGAACCCGTGTCCAGTCCGTTTACCAGCTTTTTAGCCCAGCACTTTGACCAGATTAACGACTATCTGGCCACGTTCTTTGACGGACAGGCGACTTCCGCCGATATCGAGCGCTACCTGTATACCCCGCTCTCGGCATTTACGGCAAACGCTGGCAAGCGCCACCGCCCGCTCATCTGCATGCTCGCCGCCACTGCGGTAGGCGGCAGCTTTGAGAGCGCCCGCAGCGCAGCGGCGGCCATCGAGCACTTTCAGTCGGGCGCACTCATCCACGACGACATCGCCGACAACGGCAGATTCGTCGCGGCAAGCCCTGCATGCACCTTACCGAGGGCACCGGTCTTGCCATCAACTGCGGTGACCTGGCGCTCACCATGGTCACCAAGACGGTTCTCGACGACCCCACACTCAACGCAGACGTGAAGCTTCGCGTGCTCCACGAGCTTACCGAGATGATCGTCCGTACCATCGAGGGCCAGGCGCTCGACCTGGGCTGGGTCCGCGACGGGCGCTTTGACATTTCGGTCGACGATTATCTGGACATGGCGACGCACAAGACCGCGTACTACAGCGGAGCGACGCCGCTTGCCGCCGGAGCCATTATCGGCGGCGGCAGCGAAGAGCAGATTGAGGCACTGCGCGCCTTTGGGCTGCACACGGGCCTTGCCTTCCAGATTCAAGACGACCTGCTCAACTTGATCGGCACCAAGGAGGCCGCCAACAAGGACTTCCGCACCGATATCACCGAGGGCAAGCGCACCCTCGTTGCCGTGCATGCCCTGTCAGACGAGCGCTATCACGACGAGATCGAGGCAATCCTTTCCTCGGGCACCGAGGACCCTGCGCAGCTCGCACGCGCCGTGGAGATCTTCCAGGAGACCGGCTCCATCGATTACGCCCACACCTATGCGCTCGACCTGACCGCTAAGGCCAAGGCCGCTATCGAAGGCGTCGAGCTCGACCCGCATGCGCGCGAGCTCTTCCTCTCAATGGCAGATTTCTTTGTGGAGCGTCTTAACTAGCGGGGGTCATAAAACCTGTGGGCAGCGAGTTTGGGTACAAGTTGCTACACTATTGAGTGCATGTTTATAAATTGTCTCGCGTTGTCTATCCGACACACGCTCAAAATAGTACGAATGGTACGCCGAAAGGGGTTCGTTCATGGAACCTATTACCACGGGCATGCAGGGAGCAGCCGTCGAGGATGTTCAGTCCCGCCTTCTGCAGCTCGGCTATACAATCGATGACGCCGAGGTTGTCGACAAGCGCTTTGGCACCACCACCGAGCAGGCCGTCAGCACCTTCAGGCTCGACAGCGGCCTTGCTGCCGGTCATGCCGTCGATATCCCCTGTTGGAGCGCCCTGGTCGACGCCTCGTATAAGCTGGGCGACCGCACTCTGTATCTGCGCATGCCCAATTTCCATGGCGCCGATGTGCAGGCCCTGCAGCGCGCTCTCAACGTTTTGGGCTTTGCCTGTGGCGAAGACGACGGCTACTTTGGTCCGCATACCGAGGCCGCCCTGCAGCAGTTCCAGGAAAATGTCGGCCTGTTTGCCGACGGCATGGCCTTCCAGGACACCTACGCCTACATCAACCGCCTGCACCATGTGTGGGAGGGCAAGCCCTCGGTCACCGAAGCCGAGTCCCGCATCGGTTTTGCTCGCGCCGCCAACGTGCTCGAGCGCTTCCAGATCGCCGTTATCGGTGAGGACCCCATCGCACGCAGCGTTGCTTCGCGCATGTGGAACATCGCCACGGCAACGACCGACAACAGCGGCATGATGCTCTGCGACTCCGAGGTCCCAACCGACGTTGACCTGGTGCTCGAGATCGCAAGCGACGAGCTGCCCGCCGACGCCGCGCCACGCGCCACGATTGCCCTCGCCGAGTGCCACAACCTGGCCCAGCGCATCCGCACCGCCAATGTCGCCGCGCAGCAGAAGCCGGCTCGCATTCGCATTGAGCTCACGGGCATGACGCGCTACAACGGCACCTTCACGGCCAGCGACGCGCAGACGCTCGCCGTACGCCTACTCGACGGCGTTTGCGATGCCCTCGCAGATTAGGTAAACTAGACGAGTTGCTTTTGGGCAACACCACACATTGGGACGTAGTTCAACGGTAGAACTCCGGTTTTTGGTGCCGGCTGTTGGGGGTTCGAATCCCTCCGTCCCAGCCATTAAAACTGAGCGCCCTAAGCCCATAACGGCCCAGGGCGCTTTCTTGTGGGCAAGCGGAGGAATTCGAGCCCGCAAGGGTGCGGAGCTGAGGAAACGCGAAGCGTTTTCCAGCGCAGCACGCAAGGAGCGAAGCGACGCAGCGGGGCGCGGCCGCCGACCAGGCAGACGCGGAATCCCTCCGTCCCACACCAGCCAAGAGCCCCTCACGTCAAGCAAATCGAGCCAACGCCGCCAAGCGGAGGGATCCGAACCCGCAAGGGTGCGGAGCGACGCAGCGGGGCGCGGCCGCCGCAGGCAGACGCGGTGTCGGCACTTGGGGACGCTCCTAAGTGCCGACATTATAGGAACGTCCCCAAGTGCCGGCTCGGGACTATTTTCGAGGACCCTCCGAAGGACTGTGGCCAAAAAACGGCAAATATGAGTACTGTTACCGTTGTAGCTACATTATTTTCGTTAATAAAAGAAGATCTTAATGAGATTTATTCGCATCAAGGTCTTCCTTTAATGAACACTTGAGGAGATACGGCAGCTTATCTGCTCGATCGACACGTCAAATCACCTTAAATGTGGTCAAAATTACTGCTACTAAAAGAGTATCAGTACTCATATTTGATGTTTTTTGGCCACGGCTCTTTATAGACACCCTGCACAGCGACGGTGGTAGATTTCGGAACGTGTCCGTCAGCCCCGTTCCGAAAAGCGAGCCGCATGCAACGGCCAAGCCACGACAGGCCCCGGGAGAGCGGAATTTAGTTGTTCAGCATGCGGTCGAAGCTTCCCGAGTCGCCATCCCGATAGTCGGCGGTCATCAGAATCTCCTGCGGAATGCGCCCGCCCTCGCGCAGCACATTGCGGAACTGCACGCGCGTGACCATGGGCAGATCCTTGATCGTCGCCGCCAAGTTCTGCGGCACGCCCTGGTTGGCAGCCGCGGGCTCGCACTCGCCGCCGGCCTTCACGCGACGCTTATGCTCGGCGAGCATGGCGCGGTACATGCCGGCATGCAGGCGAATCTCAACCACATTGGCATTGCGAGCCTGCTCGACGATGCGCGCGCCCTCGCGGTCGATATCGCCCACGTAGTAGACGTAGTTAAAGCGATAGCCGATCTCAGCCAGATAATCGTCCAGGGCATGCGAGACGCTCGCCTTGCATCCGCCGCCAAAAATCACGCCGCCCACCTTGATGCCAAAGAGCTTGGCGTGCTTGCGGCCACGCAGCAGCCTGACGATCTCGTCGTAGGTGTCCAGGTTCTCGACCATAATGAACGGCTTATCGGCGCCCAGCGTAAAGAAACCCGTAAAGTGCACGGGGCGGTTGGGGGCGACCTTGATCGCCTGCATGCTGATGCCCTTTTCGGTCATGCGCCTTATCAGGCGCTCACCGTGCTTGCCGTCAAAAGCCTTCTCGTCGTTAAAAATCTGGTAGGCACGCTGGCGGCGCGAGGCAACCGGCGTATCGGCACCTCGGTTTTGCTCGATCCAAGCCTGGATGATTGCGATTTCCTCGGCAATCTTGCGGTTGGACATCTCGTTGTGCTGAGTGCGCTGCGGCGCCTTTTTGCCGTCCTTGCCCTCGACCTTAACAATTTGAGTCTGCTGCTCCTTGATCTTAGAGAGCGCCGTAGGCGTAGGGACAACTTTGAGCAGCTGCCTACCCAAAACGCGGGCAAGGGCAAACGCCGATACCTCGCCGTGGACGGCCGACTCGGGCTGCTGGGTAGCACTATCAGCCGCGGCAGGCTCAGCCTGTGCATGAGGCTTACGCTTGGAATCTGCCCGGGTATTACGTTCCTGCTTGGGCGCAGACGAGCGCTTTTGCGGACGATAGGACTTGACCTCCTTCGCCGGCTGGCGCTTGACCTGATCCGCCGGAGTCTCGGCCTTCTCATCTCCGTTTTGTGTCGCTGTCTTCTCGGCCGCGGCTCGGCATTTGAGCCACGACCGCCGCGGTGACGACGACGGCGGGGCTTGCCTGAGGCGCTCTCCCCCGCCTGCTTATCAGCGGTCTGTTGAGCTTTGACCTCAGTGTCAGCCGCAGGCTGCGACTCGGAAGGTTGCTGCTCGCGAGCCGCCGGCTCAACGGTTTTCTCGGTTTGTTCGGCCTTCTCGGCCTGAGCGGTCGGAGCCGGCTCGCCCTTCTCCTGACGCCTTACGGGATACGCGCGCCTCGCAAAACCACGCCCGGGACGGCATGAACCCGGAGCCTTCTTGGCAGACTCCTCAACATCGTCTGCAGCCTCGGAAGGCTCTTCAACCTCATGCGCGACATCCTGCTGCGCAGCCTTAAAGTGGGCACCACGGCGACGCTGGGGCTCCTGGGCCTCCACGGGCTTTTGCTCCTTCGCGGGCCTCTGCGACTCGGCAGCAACCTCGTTCTCAACAGCCTCGGCATCCGTCTCACCCTTTTGAGCAACGGCACGACGGAAGCGCTCCTGCTGGGCGCGGCGCTGCGCATCGCGCTTGCCACCCCCGCCAAAACCGCCGCGTCCCGCCTTGGCCGTAAAGGCACGCACGACGTTCTCATCGAGCAACTCATCGGTATCGACATGCTCACGCGGAGCAGCTTCTTCCACAGCAGGCACGTCAGCGGAATCCTCGACGACAAAATCTTCGACGGACTCGGCAGGCTGCTCCTGGGCATCGCGGATCTCGACATTGATGGTATAGAACGCCGGGCGCCCGTTAATGCCGCTGCCCTCGATCTTGGTCACGATATTTGCCGCGATAAGCTCATCGCGCATCGCCTTGGTGTCGCATTCCTTATCGACGGAGCGGAAAATCTGCGCCAGCGCGCTCGACTTAATCTTGAGCGCCTTGCGGCAGAGCAGGTCGTAGGCAACCAGCTTGGCGCGCTCGGCAGAAAGCGATGTCTGGCTGCTCAGACGCTCAGCCAGAGCATCGACATTGTTTTGATTATCGGAATATACCGTCTTGGCCACGGGGCCCCTTTCATATGCACACATATACGTTCATATGGTACAACGCACGAGCCTATCCACGCAAAACATCTGCGAGAACGCCCTTGCACCACCTGTTCTCACAAGAAAAAAGACCGGGTCCGCTTGATTGCGGACCCGGTCTTTCCGAGTCAAATAGATGGGAGATTCAACCCGTCCGACCGACTAGGCCTTGGCGGCCTCGGCGTCGGCAGGAGCTTCAGCGGCAGCGGCGCGACCGTACTCGGCCTTGCCCATCTCGGACCACTCGGGCTCCTCGTCGGGCATGGAGCCGGCCTCCTTGCCGAAGAACTCCTTGAGGCAGTTGACGGCGACGATGAGGCCCAGGACCATCAGCAGGACGGCGAAAACGAGCTGCAAGCCCTTGGTGGCGGCGACGGAGACGGCGGCCGTGGTGGCGGTAGCCGGGATGGTGCCGAAGAAGCCGTAAGCCTGGACAGCGGTCATGCAGCCCATGGCGCTCTGGACCAGCGAGGTGAAGGTGCAGCAGAGCAGGAAGGCGACGGGCACGTAGAGCATCCAGCCCTTGCGGCCGGTGCACTTGCAGAACACGGCGAGGGTGATCATGGTCATGCCGCCGAGCAGCTGGTTGGAAGCACCAAAGAGCGGCCAGATGTTGGCATAGCCGCCAAAGGCGAGGGCGAGACCGGGAAGCAGGGTGACGACCGTGGCGAACCAGGGGTTGCCGAGAACCTTCATGTAGCCGGCCTTGGACTCGATGGCCAGGGCGTCGTTGGTCTGGGCAAAGAACTCGGAGAACGAGGTGCGGGCGATGCGGGCGACGGCGTCGAGCGAGGTCAGGGCCAGAGCGGAAACGTTCATCGTCATGAAGACGGTAGCGAGCGTGCCGTCAACACCGAAGGCCTGCATACCGCGGGAGATACCAGCAGCGAAGATCTGGAACGGGGTGGAAGCGACGCCAGCGTTGAGGGCGCGGTACCGGCGGTGTTCATGTCGGAGAACATGATGCCGGCGACGATGATGGCAAGGATGCCGACGAAGGACTCGACGATCATGGCGCCATAACCGACCTTGACGGCGTCCTGCTCCTTCTCGACCTGCTTGGAGGAGGTACCAGAAGAAACGAGGCTGTGGAAGCCGGAGAGGGCACCGCAGGCAACGGAAACAAACAGGACCGGGAACATCATGCCAGAAGCGCTGGAGAAGCCGGTAAAGGCCGGAGCGGTGATGGTGGCCTGGCCGTTAACACCCAGGACGACGATACCGAGGACAGCGCAGGCGATCATGACGATCATCATGATGGAAGTGAGGTAGTCGCGAGGGGTCTTGAGCATCTGGATGGGCATGGCGCCAGCAAAGACCAGGTAGACCATGACGACGGCGAACCACTGGAACTTGTCCAGGTAGACCGGGAACTGCATGCCGACGGCGAACATGAGGACCATGAGGACCACGCCGGTGACGAACTCGGTAGCACCGGTGAGGTTGAACTTCTTCTGGGCCCAACCAAAGGCGATAGCGACGAAGGTGAACAGGATGGAGATGGTACCAGCGCAGCCGGCGGCATAGGACTTGGTGAAGTCGATGGCACCGGTAGCAGCACCAGAAGCGTCAACGGCCGGGGTGAACATGAACGTCTTGCAGACCATGTCGGTGAAGGCGGCGATGACGATGATGCAGAACAGCCAGCAGAACAGCAGGAACAGGCGACGGCCGGTCTTGCCGATGTACTTCTCGATGAGCTGAGCGAGCGACTTGCCGTTGTTCTTCATCGAAGCGTACAGAGCACCAAAGTCGTGGACGGCGCCAAAGAAGATGCCGCCGACGAGGACCCAGAGCACGACGGGCAGCCAGCCAAAGGCCATGGCGACGATCGTACCCGTGACAGGGCCAGCACCGCAGATCGAGCTGAACTGGTGCGAGAACGCGGTAAAGGCGGAGACGGGCGAGAAGCTCTTGCCGTCCTTCATGCGCTTGGCCGGCGTGAGGGCCTCTTTGTCAACGCCCCACTTGTTGGCCAACCAGCGGCCGTAGCCCAGATAGCCGCAGGCGAGCACCGCCGCAGCCACAACCATGAGCAAAACTCCGTTCATTACATTTCCTCCTCTAAAAAGAACTACTCAGACATAAAAAATGAGGGCCGTCGGTTGCGCTCGACGGCCCTCATCTTCATCAGCCGCCCGTTATCGTACGGGCTAGCTGTATGTGCTAACCCGCATCAGATAATTACTACGCTGATAATGTTTAGCTGATGCGTGAACATGTCTAAGAAATCCTCTTCAATCATGATGCGAACGATCCGTGCGTGTTCACATCCCCCAGTGGATGAAACGCAGTATAAAACTTTAGTTACCTAAAGTCAACGCAGATTTGTAATGAATTTTCAACCTTTTTTGGATTTCTCGGTATAAAACGCCACTGACCTCGGACTTTACCCAACGACAGTTTTTGCATGAGAGACGCTCCTCGGGGGCGGGGCGGGCGCCTGCCGCCATATATGAACTTTCCTGCTCGGACAGTCCTGCTCACGACGGAGGCCACATTAAGTGGCCTCCTGTTCGTGCGGAACTCGCGATAAAGTTCATATATGGCGGCAGGCGCCCGCCCCGCCCCCGAGGAGCTCCCATCCCAAATCTAAACTCTGTTATCTTAATTACGATAATATCCTGATAGCTCAGGAGGTAGCTGTGAATATTAGGCCAGTCTCAGATCTCAGAAATCACTACCCGGACGTTGAACGCGAAGTCGAACAAGAGGGTCCGGTTTTTCTAACTAAAAACGGGCGGGGCTCTATGGTCGTCATGAGCTTTGAGCAGTACAAGTCGCTGAGCAATACAATCGAGAGCGCCCTTGATGCCGCTGATCGTCAGGCCGCCAGCATGCAACTTCGCTATACACACGACGATGTCTTTGGCTCTGTCAGAAAAATGCTCAACGGCGGTCTCGATGAACAGGCCCTATAAGCTCCGCTATCTTCCCCTATTTTGGGAGGACCTCAGCCAAGCAGCGTCATATATCGCCTTTGATCTCAATAACCCCGCTGCAGCAAATAGGCTTGTCGACAATGTTGAAGCAGGCATACTCGAACATCTCAAGAATCCAACCATGTCACCAACATACCCTTCGACAAGAAGGCGGTTGCACCCGTATTACCGCTTCTACGTTGGCAACTACATAGTTTTTTATGTCGTCATCGACGACGTTATGGAAGTCCGCCGACTGCTATATAAGAGACGAGATATTGAGTCGATTATCAGGTAGGTTTCTTTCAGCTAAAGCACGCCGGAAATTCGACACAGGCTGGCCAACCTTGCTGGACGTTTTCGACGCCGATCCAGCCCAGAAGCCATATCGATGCAGAAAGGTCCCCGACCGGAGGGGCCGGATATAAGGTTTATCGCGAGTTCCGCACGCAAAGAAGGCCACTTAATGTGGCCTTCGTCTTGCGCAGGACTGTAGAGCAGGAAACCTTATATCCGGCCCCTCCGGTCGGGGACCGCACCCATACGGCTACAGCGTCATGTTCGGATCGGCGTCGACGCCGAACGGCGAGATTTCCCCTCGGTCGAATTTACGGCGGGCAACCTCCGCGATCATGGCGGCGTTGTCGGTGCATGCCGAGAGAGGCGGCACCGTCACGCGGATGCCCTGGCGCCCGAGCTTCTTGATCATCATCTCGCGCAGATGCGGATTAGCCGAAACGCCGCCGCCGATGCAGTATTCCTTGCATCCGGTGGCATGCAGCGCGGTCTTGGCCTTCTTGTACTGAACGTCAAAGACCGCGGCCTCAAACGAAGCCGCCAGGTCGGGCAGATGAATCGTACGCCCGGCTTTGGTCTCCTGCTCAATGTAGAGCGTCACGGCCGTCTTAAGGCCCGAAAGCGAGAATCGATAGTCTTCCCTGCTGTTAAGCGCGCGGGGAAAATCGATCGCGCGGGGATTGCCCGTCTCGGCCAGTTTGGAAATGATGGGGCCGCCGGGATAGCCCAGACCCAGCGCCTTAGCCACCTTGTCGAAGGCCTCACCCACGGCGTCGTCGAGCGTCTCGCCGAGCACCTCGTAGTCGCCCCACGCCTTGACGTGAACAAGCATGGTATGACCGCCCGAGACGAGCGTGAAGATAAACGGCGGCTTGAGATCGGGCTGCGCCAGCAGGTTGGCGAACAGATGACCTTCCAGATGGTTGACGCACACGAGCGGTTTACCGGCGGCATAGGCAAAGCCCTTGGCGAAGGCGACGCCCACCACCAGAGCACCCACCAGGCCCGGACCCTGTGTCACGCCAACAGCGGCGAGTTCGCTCGGCGCGATGGCTCCGCCCTCAAGACCAAGCGATGCCGCGGCATCCTCGAGCGCCGCGTCCACGACGCTCACGATAACCTCAACGTGCTTGCGCGAAGCGATCTCGGGCACTACGCCGCCAAAACGGGCATGAAAATCGATCTGCGTCGAAACCTGATTGGCCAGCATATTACCGTCCGCATCGATAATCGCCACAGCCGTCTCATCGCACGAACTCTCGATGGCAAGCACCAGGCGACGGCGCTCAATTTCGGCACGCTCCTCAACGGTGCGCTCGGGTGCAGGTAGCGGCCATACACGCTGCTCAGCCGCCGTCGGCTCGGGCGAAGCGTTGTCGACCGGGAGCACCAAGGGCAGCGGCGCCGTCATGACGATGGCGTCCTTGCCAACACCGTAGTAACCGCGGCGACAGCCCGCCTCGGTAAAGCCCAGGGAGACATAGAGCGCAATAGCGCCCTCGTTGCCATCCTCAACCTCGAGCGAGGCGGTCGTACAGCCGAGCATCTGGGCATCGTAGCTCACATGCGACAGCAGCTTGCGGGCAATACCCTCGCGGCGATGCTTCGGGTCGACGGCAACATCCAAAATCTGCACGTCACCGTCTACGACCATGCCACCGGCAAGCCCCAGCAGCTGACCGTCGTCGTGCGCCACCCACCAGCTGCGCGGCGCCGCAACATCCTCGCCCAGCTCGGACAAGAACATGCCCGGCGTCCACGCCTCGTGCCCAGCGCCTTCAAAGCAGGCGGCCTCCAGCGCACTCGCACCCTCGGCGTCCGCCGCACCCATGGGGCGGAATTGCAGATGGCGACCGGCGAGCTCATCGGCGACGCCCGTAATTTCGCTCTGCGCGCTCTCGGCAAGACCGAGGCGTTTGCGCTCGTTTTCCTCGGCGTCAGAAAGGCGCGTATAGATCGGCAGGACGCGGGCCGGGTCGCCGTCACCCGCGGCATGCGCAAGGAGGAGGCCCTCGCCCGAGGCCACCACAAGTCGCGCTCTACGCAGCGAGCGGCCTCATCCTCGCCCAGCAGCTTGCCATAGCGCACGAGACCGTCGCCAGTCAGCTGAACCTGGTCCCAGTCCGCGGCTTGACGCCACTCATCAAGCGCCACGGCAGCCTTGACCACGTGCTCGCGCTCAAACTGACGCTCGGGGCCCTCGTCGCTCAGCACATACAAAGCCGGATACACCTCGCCGCGCATGGCATCGGCCAGAATGCCGAGCTTGCCACGCACGCCAGCCTTCCACGCGGTCCATGCGCAGGCATCGAGCGTCGACACGCCCAACAGCGGCACGTTGGCACCGCGCGCCAAGCCCTTGGCGGTGGAAATGCCGATACGCACACCGGTAAACGAACCAGGACCGCGACCGACGACGTAACTGCCCACGTCAGCACGGTCCATGCCAGCCCGAGCAAGCACGCTGTCGACAGTATTCACGAGCTCCACATTGGCATGGCGACGGCACATATGGTCGCCACTCACCAGCTTCGCCTCGCCCGTCTGCCCATCAATCCAGCTTGCCGCGCAGGCAAGCATATCGGTCGAAGTATCGAGCGCCACCACCAGCGCGTAATCGTTATGCAAGCTCATCTTGTACAGCCTTATCAATCAAATCGGAAAGCTCCGCTGCGCGCTCGCCGTGCGCCTCGAGCGTTATCGTTCGCACGTCGCTATCGTTCTCATCACGCTTAAGCGTTACCGAAAGATACTCGTCTGTCAGTTCGTCCTGGAACTGTTCGCCCCACTCCAACAGACAGGCACCCTCATAGCCCAGTACATCGAAAATGCCCGTATCCTCGAGCTCGTAAGCATGCTCCAGGCGGTACAGGTCAAAGTGGAACAGCGGAATACGCCCCTGGTCATGAACGGCCATGAGTGCGAATGTGGGGCTCGTGACCATATGGCCGTCGCCCAGACCACGCGAAACGCCCTTGGTAAAGTGGGTTTTGCCCACCCCGAGGCCGCCGGTCAAGATCAGCACATCACCATCTTCCAGGCACGGCGCAACCAGCTCGCCAAAATGCTCCGTATCGGCAGAGCAAGCCGTTTTATAAATACCTACCCCCAGGCGCTCCAGGGACATATATGCTCCTTATTATTCCGAGGCACCCTCTGGCGCGGGATGCCGCTCCAGATAGTCGCCCAGCATCTTAAAGTCTTCCTCCAGCAGCTCCTGCCACGCCGGATTACGCAGCGCCGCCGCCGGATGGAACGTAGGCATCACCACAAAATGCCCCATCTGATGGAACCTGCCGCGCAGCTTGGTGATACCGATCTCAGTCTTAAGCACAAAGTGCGTCGCGGGATTACCGAGCGTCACGATGATATCGGGCCAAATGCTCCGAATCTGCTCACGCAAAAACGGTGAACAGGCCAGCACTTCCTCGGGCCGAGGATTGCGATTTCCCGGTGGCCGACACTTAAGCACGTTGGCAATGTAGACGTCTTCGCGCTTGAGACCAGCCAGCGACAGGATGCCGTTGAGATCTTCGCCCGCCGCCCCCACAAACGGTTCGCCTTGCAGATCCTCGTTACGCCCCGGTGCCTCGCCGATAAACATGACGCGGGCGTGGGGGTTTCCCACGCCAAACACGATGTTATGACGCGACTGATAGAGCTGGCAGAGATGGCAGTCGCCTAAAACAGCCTCAATCTCCTCGAGCGCAACCTCGCGCGGCGCCTGGTGACTATGTCCGGGGATGTGCATGACACCCATAGTGGCTCCTACACGTAGATCTTGTCGAGACGCATGCCAAAGCCGCAGGCGACCTCGTAGTTAATCGTGCCGCGCAGTCGGGCCATCTCGTCCATGGTAATCTCGGCATCGCCATCGCGGCCGACAATAATCATCTCGTCACCATGCTCGGCCTCGGGAATCTCATGTGCCGGGTTGGACTGAATGGCGACCATAAACTGGTCCATGCAGATGTTACCCACCTGACGCACGCGCTCGCCGCGATACAGCACGTCCATACGATTGGAGAGCGTACGCGAAAGACCGTCGGCATATCCAATCGGCAGCGTGCAAATCTGAACGCGCGTACGCGGCACGCGATAGGTAAATCCGTAGCCCACGCCCTCGCCCATCGCAGGATGCGCCACGCGTGTCACGCGCGCATGCACGCTCATAACAGGATCGAGCTGCATCACGCGACCACTCAGCTCGCATGGTTGCATGCCATACAAGCCAACGCCGGCGCGAATCATATCAAAATGCATCGAGGAATCGAGCATCGAAGACGGCGTGTTGGCGCAGTGCACGATACCGCACTCAAAACCCGCGTCCTTAATGGCCTGAACGGCCTCGGTAAAGCGTTGGCACTGCAGTTTGTAGTCCCAACCCGAAGGTTCATCGGCCGTGGCGAAGTGCGTAAAGACGCCATCACACTGGATACCGCGATGGAAGCTAATACCACGAACAAAGTCGAGCACCTGCGTGTAGTGAACACCGATGCGGTTCATGCCCGTCTCGATGGCTAGATGGTACTTGCCCACCTTGCCTGCCGCGACAGCGCACTCGCCATAGGCAAGGGCGAAATCGGACGTATAGACCGAAGGCATAATGTCAAACTCAAGCAGTGTGGGGATAGCCTCGATAGGCGGCTCGCTCAAGATCAGGATGGGCTTGGTAATTCCGCCCCGACGTAGCTCAACACCCTCGCTGACCGTCGCCACCGCGAACATGTCGGCTCCGGCCGAGTACATGATTTTGGCGCACTCAACGGCACCATGGCCATAGGCATCGGCCTTGACCACGCAGCACAGTCGTTGACGTGAATCGAGCAGGTTCTTGTAAGCCCTCGTGTTGCGGCGAAGCGCCCCGCGGTCAATCTCAACCCAGGACCAGCGCGTCAAATCGGCTTTATTCATGATTAGTCATCCGACCCTTCGTCCATGATTCCCAGATCATCGAGTGCATCCTTTGCCGCCAATTCCATGGCAGGACCGATCAAGTCGATCAGATCGGTCGCAATAACACTCTTCTCACCATACTCCGTCGCCGCGGCAAAACCCGCATAGCTGTGAAGCGCAACGGCATACGAATACAGCAGCTCCCAGCGATCCATCTCATCACGCATGGTAGCCAGTGTGCCAGCCAAAATGCCCGCAAGAACATCGCCCGAACCGGCAGTCGCCAACGACGCCGGACCCGAGAGCGGCAAAAGCACGCGCTCAACGCCACAGATAGCCGTCGTCGGCCCCTTGGCAATAACCACGAGATTGTCGGAGCCAGCAGCCCAGACAACCTTCTGCGCGGCCGCGATTGCAGTCCCTAGATCGTTAACCTCGTCACCGGCAACCAAACGCGAAAGCTCGCGATAGTGCGGCGTCATGACGAGCGGTTGCTCACGGCGGTACATCTCAGGGTTGCTATCGATACCGTCGATAGCAATCTTAGCAAGGCAGTTGAGCGCATCGGCATCAAGGATCAGCGGTACATCAAGCTCCAATAAGCCCGAAACCACCTGCATGGCACCGGCAGACGTCGTCATGCCGGGACCGCACAGTACGCAGCTGTACTTCTTTGCAATCTCGCACACGGTCATACGCGCAGCGGCACCAAAAGAGCCGCGGGAATCGGACGGAATAGCAAAAACCGGAATCGAGGGAAGCGCCATACGAATAAGATTGGCACACGCATCGGGCGTCGCGACAGCCACATAGCCGGCACCCGCGCGGGCAGCAGACTTGGCGGCCATAATGGCAGCGCCAGGATACTGCGCCGAACCGGCAACAATAAGGACGGAACCGCGAGAATATTTATCGATATTCGTGGGCAGCGGAGCAAAGAAATCCACCAGGTCACCGGGCTCGACTATCTCGGCGGCATGGTCGACATCATCGATGACCTCATCAAGGCGGTCATAGAGGCTACCGCACACCAGATCACCGGCGTACTCTGGGCCATCAGCGCTGTAGAGACCAATCTTGGGCGTGATCATCGTAACCGTGCGCTCGGCACGGATGCAGTCGTCGTCGACAACACCGGTCTCGGCATTCAGACCCGAAGGAACATCGATGGACACCACATGGTCGGCACAGTCGTTAACTGTCGGAATCCAGATGGAGAACGGTGCACGCAAGTCACCGTGGAAACCGGTACCAAAAATAGCGTCAACAACAACGTCGGCCTTATCGATCAAAACCTCAAGCTCATCTCGTGAGGGACCGATGCACACATGTACGTCACGACCGGCGGTACGGCGGGCAACATGGCGAGCCAGAGCGGCAGGAATCTCATCCGGCTCAACCGGAGACACGATGTCCACGTCAACGCCTTTGTGACTCAAGATATCAGCCGCGACCCAGCCATCGCCACCGTTGTTGCCAAAACCGACCAGAACAAGGACGCGATCGGGATTGAGTTTTAGAATTTCACTAGCAGCAAACTCACCCGCCAGTTCCATAAGCTCGGCCTTCGAAGTTCCTTCGCGTTCGATAATATCCTCGAGGCGAACGACTTCCTCGGTACTCAAAACCGGTTTCATCTATGCTCCTAGCGTATCTTGCGAAGCATCGCCCTGATGCTCCGTCAAAGCTGAATTTTGCAGTTGCTCAAGCTCATCTAAAACCGAGCGAGCCTCTTTAAATGTTTGTGCAACGCGTTCCTTGGTGCTCACCTTTTCTTCCTTAGGCTTGGGTCGAGCATCCTCGGTGATCGCAATGGCATTGGCTACGGCCAAATCACCCGTCAAGGTAATGGAAAGCGCAACTTCAATGACACCCAACTCTTGAGCAATCTCGAGCGCTCGACCCGAAAGCACTGCTTTAGGCTTTCCGAGCTTATCACGCGTTACCGAGACGTCTTTGCGGCCGACGCCCTGGCTAAAGCCCGTACCAAGAGCCTTGAGAACCGCTTCACGAGAAGCAAAACGGCTCGCATAGTGCGCTGCAGGACGCGATGAAGCGTCGCAATATGCGCACTCTTCTTCGGTAAACACACGCCGAGCAAACGACGGCGTCTTTTCAAGGATTGATTTCATGCGGGAAATCTCGACGATATCAACGCCGATACCAGCTTCAGCCATGTTCACCTCCATATTGCACAGACTAAGTTATTGTAGCCCGTTAACGGAAGATGCGACAAACGAGGGTCATAAAACACAGCGAGTTTGTTAGATCAGGCTTTAAACGCAAAAAAGGGGGAGGCCGCGAGGCCTCCCCCTTCTCAGTTCGATGACGGCTCGGTGCCGTCCACCGGTCAGCGGCGCCCTGGCCTCCCACGGGCTGGCCCCGCAGTACTCTCGGCGCGATGGGGCTTAGCTTCCGGGTTCGGAACGGGACCGG
>QSCH01000022.1:0-44194 GCA_003462965.1 Collinsella sp. OF03-4AA | reverse complement strand
CGCCGACGAGCGTATCGCCGCCGCCGAGCTTGCGGCGGGGGAGCGCATCGAGCAGGAAGTCGCCGTCGTCAAGGCCGCGCACGAGCGCGAGCTCGAAGCCGCTCGCGCGGAGATGCAGCAGCGCCTGGACGCGCTGGCGCAAGAGCTGGAGCGGGCCGAGCGCAACCGTGAGCGTGCCGAGCGCCGCGCCGAGGGCAACAGCCTGTCGCGCTATCTGCTGGCCCGCTTGCGCGGCGAGGCTGGCGAGGGCGTGGCCACCGCGCCTGACGAGGATGACGCTTCTGCGGCGGATGCCACCGAGGCCGAGGTCGCTGCCGACCCCGAGACTTCCGCAAAGGACGACGACAAGTGATGAAGCACGTGCTCCGCGTGATCAACGTGCTGGCGACCGTGGTGATCCTGGTCGCCTTTGTGGTGCTGCTGCGCACGGTGTTCACGCCCGCCGGCGAGATTCCCACCATCATGGGCTACGGCTTTATGCGTACACTGACCGGCTCGATGGAGCCGGCGATTCCCGTGCATTCGTTTATCGTCGTCGATACCGACAACAGCCAGGTCTACGAGGTGGGCGACATCATCACCTTCCATTCGTCCGACGACGCGTTGGAGGGTTCGCTCAACACGCACCGCATCGTATCCGTGGAGGCCGCGTCCGACGGCTCGCCGGTCTACCACACCAAGGGCGACGCCAATCCGGTCGAGGACGCCGCGCCCGTGCCCGCCGCCGACGTGGTGGGCCGCGTGGTCTTTGTCTCGGCAGGCCTGGGCGTGGTGGTGTCGCTGCTTACCAATCCGCTGCTGTTCTTTCCGTTTATCGTGGTGCCGTTGATTGTGCTGCTGGCGCTCGAAATTCGCCATATGGTCAAGACCACGCAAGAGGTGGCGCGCGCTGAAGACGAGGCTGCCTTGCGCGCGGCCGTGGAGCAGATTCGCGAAAAGCGCCGCCGCGAGCAGGAGAGCCAGGACGGCGCCAAGGAGCAGGTCGACGGTGAGGATGCCCAGGGAAGCGCGGAGGCCGACCCCGGCGCCCCAGACGATTCCAACCGCTCGGCATAGCTCTTCGGTGCCTTTCGTCCCTGCAATTTGGATGCTCGTAGATGTTCCGAATCGCCCGCATTTCCGTATCAATATTCGTGCTACAGTTTGAGCGCTTTGTTGCCAATTGATTTCTGGGGAGTGGAATGGAACAGGAGCGCACAGCGCAGCGTGCACGTAAAAAGGCTTCGGTGCCGATGACGGCGGCGGCCGATTTTGTCGTGCCCGAGGGAACTGACGAGCTGAGCCGCAGCACCCGCCGCGCATGGCGCGACCGCCTCAACGATGCCCAGACGCGCAAGATGGCCCTGGGCACGCTCGCCGCGTTTGCCGGCGGTACGTTTTGGGGTTTTTCTGGCACCAGTGCCAGCTACCTCTTTGACGTGTGCCATATCGAGACATTTTGGCTGATGAGCGTGCGCCAAGTTATCGCTGGCCTGCTCTTTATGTTCGTCGTGCTCAGAAAAGATCGCGACCGCCTGGTCAGGCTGTGGACCACCCCTGCCGATCGCAAGCAGCTCATCCTATTTACGATCTTTGGCCTGCTGTTCAACCAGCTTTGCTATCTGTCAGCCGTGCGCCTGACCAACGCGGGCACCGCGACCGTCTTCCAGTGCCTGCAGCTGGTGGTCGTCATGGGGTATGCCTGCGTCACCGCGCATCGACTGCCGCGCACGCGCGAGGCTCTTGGCATTTTGCTCGCATTGGGCGGAACGTTTTTGATCGCCACGGGCGGCGACCCCAGTACGCTCAGCATCTCGCCGATGGGCCTGCTCGCGGGCCTTTTGTGCGCAGTGGGCGGTGCCTGCATAGCAATCATCCCTGCCGGAATCCTCAACAAATACGGTAGCCCGGTCGTCACGGGCTCGGCCATGCTTTCGGCGGGAATCGTGATGAGTATCTTTACCCAGCCGTGGGCGCATATGCCGGCGCTCGGCCCCTCGGGTGTCGGCGCGCTCGCGATATTTATTGTGGTGGGGTCGTTCTTCGCCTATATGTTCTACATGCAGGGCGTTAAGGAGATTGGCTCGGTGCGCGCGAGCCTCCTTGGAACCATGGAGCCGGTTTCGGCCGCCATCACCAGCGCCCTTATGCTGGGAACGGTGTTTTTGCCCACCGACCTGGCGGGCTTTGCCATGATTATCGCGATGGTGTTTTTGACGGTGTAGCTGGCGCCGCCGCCAGGACGGAAAAGGTGTTGTGCCGCATTTTCGCCAATTGATGTCCGTGTCTGGAGTTTAGCTGTCGATGCTCAAAATGCCATAAACTAGTAACGTTATGGACTTTTTCATTGCGACTCAATTGCGAGGATTTCTTTATGGCTGGTAATCACTTTAAGGGCAGCGATAGCGGCCGTCCTGCAGTTCCGCCGCGTCCGAACGGGGCTGGTAAGGCCGGCACGCCGGGCGGCGCTGGACAGGGCGGTTCCGGTAAGCGCGTGTCCCCGGGCGAGACGGCGATGTTTACCGCTCTGTACGAGCAGTCTCAAAAGGCAAAAAAGACCGGCCGTGCAAGAGGGAATGTCTTTGCGGGCGGTGCAACCTCCGCGTCGCAGCCGAGCGGGGCTCCTTCGGTACCTGCGAACAACGCAGGTGCTGCCAACGCCGCAAATGCCGCCGGCAACGTTAATGCCGGCAAGGCCGCCAACAATACTCCCTCTGCCGGTGGCGCGGGGCTTACGGGTAACCTTGGTACGATTTACACCGGTGCCTCCGAGACTGGCACGTTCGCCCGCCTGGATGATAGCGGTGCCGAGTTTGCGGGCTCGGGTTCCAAGGAAGATTATTACGATTTTGGCTTGAACTACGGTAGCGACGCTTCGTCGAGTTCGACCTCTGACGGTCTGGTCCGTCATCGCCATCGCAAGGGCGAGCGCAAAAAGCGTCACACCGGCGCCATTGTTGCCGCTGTGGTCGCGGTGCTTCTCGTTGCGCTTGGCGCAAGCGGCTTTATGCTGCTTAACTCGGCAAAGACCGTAAAGAGCGAAGCGAAGGAGGCTGTCGAGATCGTCGGTGGCCTTAAGGACAAGGTCACGTCGGGCGATTTTTCGACGCTGCCTGACGACGCGAAGAAGATCGATGAGCTCTGCGACAGCATGAAGGCGGAGACCTCGAGCCCGCTGTGGACGGCGGCTTCGTTTATTCCGGTGTATGGCGGCGACATCAATGCGGCCCGCACCATGATCGACGCCCTGTCCGATGTCTCGAGCAACGCGCTGGTTCCCATGGCCGACAACCTTTCGCAGGCCACGCCCGGCAAGTTGTTTCAGGACGGCATGATTAACGTGTCCGCGCTGCAGGCCGTTGCCGATTCGCTTTCCGATAGCTCAAAGGTGTTCAAGAGCGCCAACGAGAAGGTCCAGGGCATTGGCGATACTCATATTTCCCAGGTGACCGAGCTGGTCGATAAGGCCAAGGACGGCTTTGCCACCCTCAACGGCGCGGTTGACGCGGCGGAGAAGGTCGCCCCCGTCCTTCCCCAGATGCTCGGCGCCAACGGCCAGACGCGTCATTATCTTGTGCTCGCGATGAGCAATGTCGAGATCCGCGCCTGTGGCGGTTTTCCCGGTTCTCGCGGCGTGATGTCGGTGACTGATGGTAAGCTCGAACTGGGCGATTTTGTCAAAGTCGACATGATGAAAGAGCCTTTGAGCCCGCTTCCCATCACCGATGAAGAAGCAAACTTGTTCACGACCGGATGGGGCCTGACCGGATTCAACACGCTCGGATACACGATGGGTGACGTTACGATGACGCCCGATTATCCGCGTGCGGCTCAGCTTGCCAGCGATATGCAGAAGGCCATTGTCGGAGATGACATCGACGGCGTATTTGCAGTCGATCCGGTATTTTTGCAGTATATGCTCGGCATTGTAGGCGGCACACAGCTTCCTGACGGTACCGTCGTTGATGGAAGCAACGCTGCAAAGGTGCTGCTGCACGATATTTATTGGAATTACCCGGTAGAGGAACAGGACGCCATTTTTGCGGCGGTTGCCGGATCGGCTTTTAACAAGATCGTGGACGAACTGGGCTCCAGCGATATTGCTAAGATTGCTGGAGCCATCGAAAAGGGTGCTTCCGAGGGTCGCATCCTCATGTATTCGAGAAACGATGACGAGGAAAAGGCCGCGAAGGCCCTTGGAATATCGGGCGCCCTCCAAGCCGATACGTCGGAGGCTCCGATCTTGGGCGTCTATGTGAACAACTACAGTTATTCAAAGATGGATTGGTTCCTCGATAAGCGAGTCACCATCGATTCTTCGGTTGAAAATGCCGATGGCTCGACGACGTATCGAGTGACCAGCTCGCTCAAGAACACGATGACCCCCCAGGAGAAGGCCGAGATGCCTGGTTATTTCCAGGGCCATAACGGCATTAGCCAGGATATTGATGATGAGGTACTGAGGCTTTATCTCTATGCTCCTGCGGGAGGCAGCATTTCGGACATTAAGACTTCGGGCTCCGGTTCTATCGAGATGAACGAAGCGACGCACGATGGCTTGAAGGTTGCATGGGGCGGTGTCCACATGCTTCTTGGACAAGACATAAAGGTTGAGTACACGGTCACGACTTCGAAGGACTCTGGGCACAAGGAGCTTAAGGTTCGTACCACGCCGACCGCTCAAACGTTCGAACAGGATAAGTAAGATATGAAGTACTTTGGCACCGACGGCTTTCGCGGTGAGGCCAACGTTGGGCTGACGGTAGAGCACGCTTATAAGATTGGCCGTTTTGTGGCTGGTATTACGGCGCCAACCGCGAGCGCAAGGCGCGCGTCATCGTGGGCAAGGACACCCGTCGCTCGAGCTATATGTTCGAGGCGGCGCTGGTGAGTGGCCTGGTCGCGAGCGGTGCGGACGCCTATATGCTGCACGTGATCCCCACGCCGGGCGTAGCGCATCAGACCGTGGAAGGCTGCTTCGATTGCGGCATCATGATCAGCGCGAGCCACAACCCGTTTTGCGATAACGGCATTAAGCTCGTCAATAGCGACGGTTTTAAGATGGACGAGGACGTACTGGAGCTCATCGAAGACTACATCGATGGCAAGAGCGAGGTACCGCTGGCCACGGGCAACCACATCGGCGCCACGGTGGACTATATGCAGGGCCGCAACCGCTACATCGCTTCGCTCATCGCCAGCGCGAACTTTTCGTTGCAGGGCGTCAAGATCGGTATCGACTGCGCCAACGGCTCGGCTTCCTCGGTGGCCAAGCCGGTGTTTGACGCGCTCGGTGCCGACGTGCGCGTGATCAACGCCGCGCCCGATGGCTTTAACATCAACGTCGACTGCGGCTCCACGCATATGGAGCGCCTGCAGCGCCACGTGGTGGAGCAGGGCCTGGACGTGGGCTTTGCCTATGACGGCGATGCCGATCGCTGCTTGGCCGTTGACGAGCGCGGTCGCGTGGTAGACGGCGACCAGATCCTGTACGTGTGTGGCGTGTATCTGAACAAGCACGGTCGCCTTTCGGGCGGTACCGTGGTGCCGACGATCGCCAGCAACTTTGGTCTGGTCAAGTCGCTGGAGCTTGCCGGACTGAGCGCCGTGACCAGCGGCGTGGGCGACCGTCACGTGTATGCCAAGATGCGCGAGGGCGGCTACAGCCTGGGCGGCGAGCAGACGGGCCATACGATCTTTGGCGATATCGAGCGCACGGGCGACGGCATTATGACCTCGCTGCGCGTGATGGAAGTGATTCGTGCCGAGCGCGAGACGCTCTCGCAGCTCACGGCTCCGTGCAAGCTGCTGCCGCAGGCGCAGGTTGCCGTGCGCGTAGCGGATAAGGACGCCGCGCTCGAGAACATGGGCGTGCAGAACGCCATCGCCGAGGCCGAGACTGCGCTGGCAGGCGAGGGCCGCGTGCTCGTGCGCAAGAGCGGAACCGAGTCGGTTATCCGCGTGCTGGCCGAGGCGCCCGACCAAGCATCCGCCGATGCCGCCATGAAGCGCATCGCAAGTGCTTTGGAAGCTCTTTAGTTACGCTGTTTTACCAAACCGCGTAACTGCTCGACGCTGCAAACGGCCCCAAGCGGCAATCTGACGTTCAATTTCACCCGGCACTTGGGGACGTTCCTATTGTGCCGGCATGAAAGGAACGTCCCCAAGTACCGGGTCTCTGGCTTAGATGAAAAAGGGGCGCCGCGGAACCAACCCGCGGCGCCCCCTTTGCGTTGGCGTGTCGCCTAAGCTTTACAGCTGATACAGCGTGGTGAACTTGTCCTGCAGGTAGCTGCAGTAGTAGCGGGCATCGAACGCCATGCCGCAGGCGCCCTTGATGAGCTCCGGCGCGTCCTTGGCGCGGCCCCACTGCCAAATGTGCTCGCCCAGCCAGGCACGGACGGGCGCCAGATCGCCGCTCGCGCAGGCACCGGTAAGGTCGACGCCGTCGCGGCACATGGCCGGCACAAACATGGCGTCGTAGGCACTGCCCAGCGCATAGGTGGGGAAGTAGCCAAACGAGCCGCCGCTCCAGTGCGTATCCTGCAGGCAGCCACGCGTGTCGTCGGGAACCGGAATGCCCAGGTACTCGTCCATAAAGCGGTTCCAAAGCGCGGGGATGTCCTTGGCCGTGGCCTCGCCGGCAAACAGCATGCGCTCAATCTCGTAGCGCACCATAATGTGCAGCGGATAGGTGAGCTCGTCCGCCTCGGTGCGGATCAGCGAAGGCTGTGCGATGTTCACAGCATGGTAGAGCGTATCCTCGTCCACGCTGCCATAGACCTCGGGCGCGTGACGGCGCAGCACCTGCAGCAGCGGTCCCATAAAGGCGCGGCTGCGGCCCACGGTGTTCTCGAAAAAGCGGCTCTGGCTCTCGTGGATGCCCATGGAGGTTCCGCCCTCAAGACAGGTGCGCGCGTAAGCGGGGTTCACGCTCAGCTCGTACATGGCGTGTCCCGCCTCGTGGATGATGCTGTAGACGTTGGAGATGCAGTCGTTTTCGTAGATGTGCGTGGCAATGCGCGCGTCACCCACCGAGAAGCCCTCGCTAAACGGGTGCTCGGTAAAGGCGAGCGTGGTGTCGTCCAAGTTCAGGCCGACGAGCTTCATAAGGTCGAAGCTCATGGCACGCTGGGCGGCCTCGGGCACGCGGGCATGCAAAAAGTCGGCAGCCGGCTGCTGGCCGCGCTTGCCGATGGCGTGCACGAGCGGCACGACCGTGGCCTTGACCTCGTCGCAAAACGCATCGAAGCTCTTGGTGGAAAGGCCGCGCTCATACTGGTCGAGCCAAACATCGTATGGGTCGCGCTTGGGGTCCATGAGCTCGGCCTGATGCTTAAGCTGGCCGACGATTCTATCCACATAGGGCTCAAAGCTCGCCCAGTCGTTGGCCGTCTTGGCCTTGTGCCACACGGCGTCGGCCTCGCAGGTGAGCCTGGTCCAGGCCTCGGCCTCCTCGGTGGGGATGACGCTTGCCTCGCGCTGGTCGCGGCCGAGCACGCGGATCTCGTCGAGCAGCTGCGGGTCGTCGATCTTGCCGCCGGCGACGGTCTCGCGTGCCAGCGAGCGCACGAGCTCGACAGACTTTTTGCTGGTCAGGAGCTTGTGATGCTCGCCGGCAAGGGTGCCCATGGCGTCGGCGCGGGCCGCGGCGCCGTTGGCGGGGGCAATGGTCGCGCCATCGAACTCGGCAATCTTGAGCAGGTACTCGCGAGTCCACAGCTTGCCCTCCAGCTTGCGGAATTTTTTGACGGCCTTATCGACCTTCATGCCTTTGGGCGTCTTGTCCGCTGCGGGCTTGGCCATCTTATCCTTGTTCTTTTCCATACCGTATCCTTGATCTCGCAGGTCGCCCGTCGCATGCGGCGGCGCGGCCAGTTTGCACAGCTACTTGCCTTGTACCCAGCGCGAACAAAACGGAACGCGGCGATGTGCACGCAGGATGTGGTATCCTATAGCCCAATGCGTTGACGGAGAGGGTTTTGCCCGCCGCGTCGCCGGCAAGAGAGGGAAGGTCATGGGCTGCAAGCCTTCCTGCGGTGGCAAGGGCCAAGCGTTCACTCCCGAGCAGCAACCTCAACGGGCGCGCGGCCATGCGGCGGCAAAGCCCCAGTAGGGAAGCCGTGAGCCTCGCGAAAAGGGGCAAAGAGTGGGCGCGGCGGGCCAGACATCCGCCGGGTCAAACAAGGTGGTACCGCGGAATTCAACCGTCCTTGGGCAATGCACGTGCCCGAGGACGGTTTTTTTGTTACCGAACCGGGCCGCACATTCGTAAGCATCGGGCGGTGCCAGCCGCCCCGGCAAGCGGATGCGCGAGAGACGAAAGGGAAGACATGAGTCTGATTGATGATCTGGTCAAACTCGAGGAAGAGGCCAAGGAGCTCGTCGCAGGCGCCGACGACGCCGAGAAGCTTGAGGCCGCGCGCGTCGCGCTGCTCGGCCGCAAGGGTCGTATCACCGGCCTGATGCGCATGATGGGCAAGCTCGCCCCCGAGGATCGTCCCGTCATGGGCAAGCGCGCCAACGAGATGCGCCAGCTGATCGAGGGCATGCTCGACGAGCGCACCACCGAGATGAAGGCCGCCGCCCTCAAGCACGCACTCGAGCACGAGGCCGTCGACATCACGCTGCCGGGCATCCGTCCGCAGATCGGTCACCAGCACCTGATCAAGCAGATCATCGAGGAGGCCGAGGACATCTTCTGCGGCATCGGCTACACCGTCGAGTCCGGCCCCATGGTCGACACCTCCTACTACAACTTCACTGCGCTCAACGCCCCCATGGATCACCCGAGCCGCTCGGCCCGCGATACCTTCTACGTGGTCGACAACAACCCCGGCAGCGTCGCGCACCCCGAGCTCACGCCCACGGCGAGTCCGACGTGCTGCTGCGCACCCAGACCTCGGGCGTGCAGATCCACACCATGGAGTCGCAAAAGCCGCCCATCTACATGATCTGCCCGGGCACCGTCTACCGTCCCGACACGGCCGACGCCTGCCACCTGCCGCAGTTCAACCAGATCGAGGGCCTGGTCGTCGACGAGGGCATTACCTTTGGCGATCTGAAGGGCACGCTCGACTACTTTGTTAAGTGCATGTTTGGCGAGGACCGCAAGACGCGTTACCGCCCGCATTTCTTCCCCTTCACCGAGCCCAGCTGCGAGGTGGACGTGAGCTGCCACGTGTGCGGCGGCAAGGGCTGCAACTTCTGCAAGCACAGCGGTTGGATCGAGATCCTGGGCTGCGGCATGGTCGACCCCAACGTCCTGATCAACTGCGGCATCGACCCCGAGAAGTACACCGGCTTCGCCTTTGGCATTGGCGCCGAGCGCGTCGCGGCCCTGCGCTACGACCTGCCGGACCTCAGAACGCTCATGACAGGTGATATGCGCTTCCTCAACCAATTTTAATTTGACCTGTCCCGGCGGCTTCCCGGGCCACCGCACTTTGCCTTTCAATCGTCGGTTGCGTACCTAAGTACGCGGCCCTCCTCTTTCAAGGCAATCTGCGGCACCTCGGAAACCCGTCTCCGTAGCTGGAGTTTTCCGTCTGTTTATTGCAGGCGTTACAGATGAAAGGAGACCAGTTATATGCGCGTTTCTTACGACTGGCTCAAGACCATGATCGATATTCCGGAGGATCCTAAGACCCTTTCGGACGAATATATCCGTACCGGCACCGAGGTCGAGGCGATTGACACCGTGGGCGAGTCCTTCGACCACGTGGTGACTGCCAAGGTGCTCACCAAGACCCCGCACCCCGATAGCGACCACATGTATGTGTGCTCGGTCGACGTGGGCGACAAGAATCTCGACGCCGACGGCAACCCCGCCCCGCTGCAGATCGTCTGTGGCGCGCAGAACTTTGAGGCCGGCGACCACATCGTCACGGCAATGATCGGCGCTGTGCTTCCCGGCGACGTCAAGATCAAGAAGAGCAAGCTTCGTGGCGTCGTGTCCATGGGCATGAACTGCTCTGCACGCGAGCTCGGCCTGGGCGGCGATCACTCCGGCATCATGATTCTGCCCGAGGATACGCCCTGCGGCATGCCGTTTGCCGAGTACGTGGGCTCGAGCGACACCGTGCTCGACTGCGAGATCACGCCCAACCGCCCCGATTGCCTGTCCATGATCGGCATGGCCCGCGAGACCGGCGCCATCTTCGACCGCGATTTCCACGTGGAGCTGCCCGCCATCAAGGCCGAGACCGGCCGCGCGACCGACGACGAGCTTTCGGTCGAGATTGCCGACGAGGGCCTGTGCGACCGCTATGTCGCCCGCATCGTGCGCAACGTGAAGGTCGGCCCGTCGCCCGACTGGATGGTCAAGCGTCTCAACGCCCTGGGCGTGCGCCCGCACAACAACATCGTCGACATCACCAACTACGTGATGATGCTTACCGGTCAGCCGCTGCACGCCTTTGACCTGGACACCTTTGCCGAGCGCGATGGCCATCGCCGCGTGGTGGTTCGCGCCGCCCAACAGGACGAGAAGTTCACGACCCTCGACGGCGAGGAGCGCACGCTCGACGCCGGCATGGGCCTCATCACCGACGGCGAGCGTCCCGTGGCGCTGGCCGGCGTTATGGGCGGCATGGATTCCGAGATCGAGGACGACACCGTCGACGTGATGGTCGAGAGCGCCTGCTTCAACGCCGGTCGCACCTCGCACACCAGCCGCGACCTGTCGCTGATCTCCGATGCCTCCATTCGCTTTGAGCGTCAGGTCGATGAGACCGGTTGCGTGGACGTCGCCAACGTTACCTGCGCGCTCATCGAGGAGATCGCCGGCGGCGAGGTCGCTCCCGGCTACGTGGATGTGTTCCCCGCGCCCAAGACCATCGACAGCATCAAGCTGCGCCTGGCCCGCGTGCACGCCATCTGCGGCGCCGACATCGAGCCCGACTTTATCGAGCGCTCGCTCACCCGCCTGGGCTGCACCGTCGAGCGCGACGGCGAGGACTTTATGGTCACCCCGCCGAGTTTCCGTCCCGACCTGCCGCGCGAGATCGATCTGATTGAGGAGGTCCTGCGCCTGTGGGGTATGGGCCGCGTGACGGCGACCATCCCGGCTGCCAAGAACCACATCGGCGGCCTGACCCGCGAGCAGAAGCTCACCCGCAAGGTCGGCGAGATCCTGCGCGCCTGCGGCCTCAACGAGACCACGACCTTTGGCTTTGCCGCCCCGGGCGACCTGGAGAAGATCGGTATGTCCACCGAGGGCCGCGGCTGCCCCGTGGTGCTCATGAACCCGCTGGTGGCCGAGCAGACCGAGATGCGCCGCTCGCTGCTGCCGGGCCTGCTGCAGTCTGTGGCCTATAACGAGGCCCACGGCACGCCCAACGTGCACCTATACGAGGTCGGCAGCCTGTTCCACGGCCGCGAGAACGCCAGCCTGCCCAAGGAGACCAAGTCCGTGGCGGGCGTACTCTCGGGCCAGTGGAGCGAGCAGTCTTGGAACATGAAGTACCGTAAGCTGCGTTTCTTCTTTGGCAAGGGCATCGTCGAGGAGCTGCTCGCCCAGCTGCGCATCGAGAAGGTTCGCTTCCGTCCCGTCGAGGGCGAGGGCTACGCTTTCTTGCAACCGGGTCGTGCGGCCGAGGTTCTGTCCGGCGGCACCGTGCTGGGCTGGGTCGGCGAGATCCACCCCGAGGCGCGCGAGGGCTGCGGTATCGATGAGGTCGTCGTTGCCTTTGAGCTCGACCTGGACAAGCTGATCAAGGGCGCCCGCAACCAGGAGAACTACCGCGAGTTCTCGCAGTACCCTGCCGTTGAGCACGACCTTGCTATCGTGGTCGACAACGCTGTGACCTGTGAGGATCTTGAGCGTCGTATTACCAGCGCCGGCGGCAAGCTGCTCGAGGGCGTGCGCCTGTTCGACGTCTACCGCGATCCCATCCGCATCGGAGCGGGCAAGAAGTCCATGGCCTTTGCGCTTACGTATCGCTCCGACGACCATACGCTCACCAGCGAAGAGGTCGAGAAGGCGCACCAGAAGATCGTCACCAAGGTATGCAAGGGCGTAAACGGCGAGGTCCGCGGCTAGGATTTGCGCTGGGGTATGGGTCAGCGGTGGTTGCCGCCGAGTCTTACGTGACCGCTATGCTCGATATAAGGCACCGTTGAGCCTTTATATATGACACGCGCATTACATAACGGCGTGCTGCTTTGTCGGCAGTGCGCCGTTTTGCTATGATAGCCCGCGGCGTGTTACGAATCTGACAATGCGTAACACTGACAAGGTGATTTAAGCGGCGTTGCAATTCTGTGCGCCGATAACCGGGAGGCGCCCATGCACATTCCAGATAATTATCTGTCCCCGCAGACCGATGCCGTCATGGCGGTGGCAATGGTGCCCGTTTGGGTCCACTGCATCAAGAAGGTACGCGCCACGCTCGATCGCGAGCACATGGCTTTCCTGGGCATCTGCGCCGCGTTCTCCTTCCTGCTCATGATGTTCAACGTGCCGCTGCCCGGCGGCACCACGGGTCACGCCGTCGGCGGCGCACTCATCGCGCTGCTGCTGGGCCCCGAGGCCGCGGCTATCGCTGTCTCGGTCGCGCTGGCGCTACAGGCGCTGCTGTTTGGCGACGGCGGCATCCTGTCCTTTGGCGCCAACTGCTTTAACATGGCCTTCGTGCTGCCGTTTGCCGCTGCTATCGTGTTCCGTGCGCTCAACAGCCGTTTGCACGACAAGAGCTGGGGCACCTCGGTTTCGGCCATCGTAAGCGGCTGGGTCGGCCTGTGCCTGGCGGCCCTGTGCGCAGCAATCGAGTTTGGTATTCAGCCGATGCTTTTCACGAATGCTTCGGGCGCTCCGCTGTACTGCCCCTTCCCGCTGTCCATTGCCATTCCGGCCATGATGATCCCGCATATGCTGGTTGCCGGCGTGATCGAGGGCGTGGCGACTGCCGCGATCTACGGCTTTATCAAGAAGACGGCGCCGAGCGTTATCGTCGGCCCCGAAGCCGCCGATGGACAGCTTGCTGCCGAGGGCGCTGCTGCCAAGAAGACCTCGCTGGTCCCCACGCTCATCTTGGTTGCCGTGCTTGTCGTGGCCACGCCGCTGGGCCTGCTGGCCACGGGTGACGCCTGGGGTGAGTGGGACGCCGAGGGCGCCGCGACCGCCGTTCAGGAGGTTGGCGACGACAGCCTGCAGGCTTCGGTCGGTCTCGACACCCCGACCTTTGCCGATGCGCTGCCTACGGGTGATTACCTGCAGGCCTATTCCGAGGAGCAGGGTCTCGGCTTTGCCGGTCAGGCTGCCATGTATATCCTGTCCGGCGTGATTGGCGTGGCGGTGCTCACCATCGCATTCCGTCTGATCTCGCTGACGGTCAAGGAAAGCGGTGCTCATGACGATGGTCGAGCTGCCTAGCTGGCTTGCGGTCGAGCAGCGTTACGAGCCCACGGGCGCTCGTCATCGCGTGATGCAAAAGAACGTCCTGCGCCTGGCGAGCCTGCTTGAGCGGGTTCGCCTGGGTGGAGGCGCGCACGAGGGCGGGTCGATGGTCGACCGCGCCCTTTCTTGCGTTTCGGCTCCGGTGCGCCTGGTGGGGATATTCGTTTGCGTCCTGTGCGTGTGCCTGACACAAAGCCCGCTGTACCTCATGTTGATGGCGGCCATTGCGCTGGTGCTCGTTGCCGTGCGTCCCGTACGCGGGCTGCGCGCGACCTTTGTGCCGGCGCTTGGCGCCGCGGGGCTCGCAGTGGTTTTGGCGCTGCCTGCCCTGCTGCTGGGTGCTTCCGCTACGGGCGCCATGCTCAAGATTGCGCTCAAGACCTTCATTAATGTGTCGCTGGTGCTGGGCGTTTCGTGGACCCTCACGTGGAGCCGCATGTCGGCGGCGCTCAAGATGCTGCATCTACCCGACGAAGTTATCTTTACGTTTGATATGGCGCTCAAGCACATCGAGGTGCTGGGTCGTACGGCGCACGATCTGTGCGAATCGGTCATGCTGCGCAGCGTTGGCCGTGCGCCCGAGGGATTTTCGCGTACCGATTCGATCGCGGGTATCATGGGCATGACCTTTATCAAGGCGATGAAATGCAGCCGCGCGATGGACGAGGCTATGCTTTGCCGCGGCTTTGCCGGTGCGTATCCGGCTCCACCGCGCGCCAGGTTTGGCTGGCGCGATGCGGCCTATGCGGCCGGCGTGGCGCTGCTGACAGTGTTGTGCGCCGTGCTGTAGTCGCTGCTGGTTCCGACTGGGGATGCAAATGGGGAAGGGCGACGTTTTGACGATCGATATGAATAGTGCGGCGGGCACGAACGGTGTGGGCGGCGCCGAGGTCGTTCCGCTCATCGAGCTGCGCGACGTGGTGTTCTCCTATGCGGGGCATACGGTTGTCGATGGCGTGTCGCTGCAGGTCGATCGTGGTGAACTCGTTGCCCTGCTCGGTCCCAACGGCTGCGGCAAGACGACGATTATGCGTCTTATTAACGGCCTTGAACTCGCGGACGCAGGGGCATACCTGTTTGACGGGCACGTGGTCGATGCGGCGTATCTGAAGGATTCTGCTGCTGCTCAGAAGTTCCACCAGCGCGTGGGCTTCGTATTCCAAAACGCCGATGCCCAGCTGTTCTGCGCCACGGTGGGCGAGGAAGTTGCTTTTGGTCCCGCGCAGATGGGTCTGCCGGCAGACGAGCTCGAGCGCCGCGTGCGCGATGCCATGGGGCTGTTCCAGGTTGCCGACCTTGCCGACGCCTCTCCCTATCAGCTTTCGGGTGGGCAAAAGAAGCGTGTTGCGCTGGCTGCGGTGGTGTCGATGAACCCGGATATCTTGGTCCTCGACGAGCCTACCAATGGGCTCGACGAGGATTCATGCGACATCGTGGTCAACTTCTTGCTGGCCTACGTCGCGGCGGGTAAGACGGTCTTGATGAGCACACATCACCAGGATTTGGTGCGACGCCTGGGTGCCCGCGCCATCTATATCGATCGATATCATCACGTGGTCGAGGCACCTTCGCCGTCGTATGGAACTGAAAGCGGTGCGACGGACTAGTTGCTGCGTAGAGCGTGCGTAGCCGCCCGCGTGGCTTTGGCGTGATGGTATAGTTATCCAGGTTTTTATGGGGGTGGCTATGCCAAGCTGGAACATTCATATCGCTCAAACGGAGCGTTTGCTGGAGCGCACCGGTGCGCTTGCCAAGAGCGTGCGCGACCGCAATGCCTTTTTGTTTGGCTGTGTGGTTCCGGATATCTTCGTGGGCTATATGGTCCCTGGCATCGCCGATCCCATCCCGTACCGCATTACGCACTTTGCAAAGCCCGAGCCTATCCCTAAGCCGCGCGAGCATGAGTTTTGGGACACCTATGTGGCGCCGCTGCTCAAAGGGGCGCCTGTTGGTACGCCGGCTGACGCGACCTCGATTGTCGAGGAGCGCGAGCGACTCAATCGGGTGCATTATCCCCAACGCTACAAGGATGCCGAGCCGGTTGCCGGTCCCGGTGCTAGCGAGCTTTCGCTCGCGCCCGATGACGTGGCGCAGTCGCTGCTCGATCTGACGCTGGGCGTTTGGTCTCACCTCGTGGCCGATACCGTGTGGAATACGCGCGTGAATCAGTACCTGGAGGCGCACGGCGGCAAACCGTGCGAGGAATTCCGCATTAAAAAGCAAGGCGACTTTGACTGGTTTGGCAAGACGCTCGGCATCGTTTCGATTCCGCGCGCGACCGATCGCCTGTATACTGCGGCGACGCGTTTTGGGCAGTATCCCATCCATAAGGAGTATGTGCTCAAGACCATCGGCGTTATGCACGAGATCGTGCGCGAAAACCCCGGCGAGCCCGACCATCCGCCATACCGCCTGCTGACCGAGGAATTCTTCGACGAAACGTTTACCGAGGTCATCGAGCTGACCGAGGCGGGTTTTGCGGCTCGCGTTGCCGCTTCTGACGTCCCCGCAGTCCCTCTGATCGCTAGCTGCTAGCCGGCCGGCTTGACGGTGAACAGTTCACCCCAATTGACCAACGGCTCCCCTCGCAGGGCGTCTTCGGTGGCGCGCTCGGCATCGGAAAGGTTCGCGACTGATCACAAATCGATGAAGCGGCATATGAAGAAGGTCTTAAAAAGGGGCCCGGAAGGCAATGCCTTCCGGGCCCCTTTGCAATGCAAATTTGCTTGCAAGTACGATTTAGCGC
This sequence comes from Collinsella sp. OF03-4AA, assembly GCA_003462965.1. GTDB lineage: Bacteria > Actinomycetota > Coriobacteriia > Coriobacteriales > Coriobacteriaceae > Collinsella. The sequence goes on along the minus strand of QSCH01000022.1, from coordinate 28,070 downwards.
ACCTGAGCGACGTATGCGACGTTGGTCGAGGAGACCTTGTCCTCGAGCTGGACGCTCATGCGGGGATCGCCAGCGGTAGCGACGGTCAGATCGCCGGCCTCGACGTAGCCGAGCTCCTTAGCGGTCTCGATCGCCTTGACGATCGTGCCGTTGACGGTGCCCTGGGTAATCTCGGCCTGATGCGGGATAACGCCCCAGTACATGATCATCTGCTGGACGGCCCACTCGTGGCGGGAGAACGCGCAGATCGGCATGTTGGGACGGAAGTGCGAAATCAGGCGAGCGGTACGACCGGTGGTCGTCGGCACGGTGATGCACTTGGCGCCAACGGTGGTGGCCATGTTCACAGCGGACATACCCACAACGTTGTTGACGACGCGGGTGCCGTGAGCGTCAGCCGGAACCTCGAGCGGAGCGTGAGCCGGAAGGTACTTCTCGGTCTCGAGAGCAATGCTGGCCTGCATCTTAACGGCCTCGACCGGGTACTTACCGGCAGCGGACTCGCCAGAGAGCATAACGGCGTCGGTGCCGTCGTAGATGGCGTTAGCAACGTCGGCAACCTCGGCGCGCGTCGGGCGCGGGTTCTGCTGCATGGAGTCGAGCATCTGCGTAGCGGTGATAACGGGCTTGTAGGCCGCGTTGCACTTGGCGATGATCTCCTTCTGGATGTGCGGAACGAGCTCGGGCTTGATCTCGATGCCCAGGTCGCCACGGGCGACCATGATGCCGTCGGAAGCCTCGAGGATCTCGTCGAAGTTCTCGACGCCCAGGGCGCACTCGATCTTCGGGAAGATCGTCACGTGCTCGCCACCGTTCTCGCGGCAAAGCTCGCGGATGCCGCGGACGGACTCGCCGTCACGGATGAAGGAAGCGGCGATGTAATCGATGTTCTCGGTCAGGCCAAAGAGGATGTCCTGACGATCGCGCTCGGTGATGGCGGGCAGCGAGATGTTGACGTTGGGCATGTTGACGCCCTTGCGCTCGCCGATCAGGCCGTCGTTCTTAACGACGCAGGTCATGTCCTGGCCACTGACGGACTCGACCTCGAGGGCAACCAGGCCGTCATCGATCAGGATGAGGGAGCCCTTCTCGACCTCGGAAGGCAGAGCCAGGTAGTCGAGGGAGATGTGCTCAGCGGTGCCGTGGAAATCCTCGGACGTGGGCTGAGCGGTGACGACGATCTTATCGCCGGTCTTGACGGCAACCTTCTTGCCGTCGACCAGAAGGCCGGTGCGGACCTCGGGGCCCTTGGTGTCGAGCAGGATGCCGACAGGCAGACCGAGCTCCTTGGAAATACGGCGGACGCGCTCGATGCGACCGTGGTGCTCGTCGTAGGAGCCGTGCGAGAAGTTAAAACGGGCGACGTTCATGCCCGCCTTGATCATCTCGCGGATGGTCTCGTCGCTATCGCAGGCGGGACCCATGGTGCATACAATCTTAGTGCGCTTGTACATTCAGACCTCCATCTGACATCGTCTTGCGCTGATAGATAAACCATAAGAAATAAAACCGAGATGATTATAACGAAATGCCGACCGAATACCCCAAAAAATCGACCGTATGCCGAAATGGAAGTTCATTTTTTGCGGGAAAAACGGTATATGAAAAATCTTTACCAACCACTCCAACCGCTGCTATCTGGGCGATATGTCAGTTTGGCGATGTGCCGAAGAAAAAACGTTTTACCAATGTTGAGCATCACACGGTCTGCACCGTTGCGTGCGGACCATATTTCCAAACCGATTGTTTTGGCTAGACGCGTCGCTTTGGGGTACCATAGCTCCACTATCAACTGCCGCTCAGCACGGCAGCCTTGATGAGCCCTTGCCCTTCTCCTGGGAATTATGATCGGGCATCAATCTGCTGAGTGGCCCGAATCCCAGGAGGGGACTCTATATGCAAAAGGAATACCTGTCCGTCGCGGCGGAGGTGCTCAGCGACCAAGGTGTCGATGAGAACCTCGGCCTGAGCAACGACGAGGCGTCGTCGCGCCTCGCCAAGACAGGCCCTAACAAGCTCGAGGAAGCTGAGAAGACGCCGCTGTGGAAGCGTTTCTTTGAACAGATGGCTGACCCTATGGTCATCATGCTGATCGTTGCCGCCGTCATCAGTGCGCTCACGGGCATGGTCAAGGGCGAGCCCGACTTTGCCGATGTTGCCATCATCATGTTCGTCGTTATCGTCAACTCGGTGCTGGGCGTGGTCCAGGAAGCCAAGAGCGAGGAGGCCCTCGAGGCCCTGCAGGAGATGAGTGCGGCGCAGTCCAAGGTGCTACGCGACGGCAAGCTCGTGCACCTGCCGAGCGCCGAGCTCGTGTCCGGCGACGTGATCATGCTCGAGGCGGGCGACTCCGTTCCGGCCGACTGCCGCGTGCTCGAGAGCGCCACGATGAAGATCGAAGAGGCCGCGCTCACCGGCGAGTCCGTGCCCGTCGAGAAGCATGCCAACGTGATCGAGCTCGCCGCCGGCACCGACGACGTGCCGCTCGGCGACCGTAAGAACATGTGCTATATGGCTCCACCGTCGTGTACGGCCGTGGTCGCGCCGTCGTGGTCGGCACCGGCATGAACACCGAGATGGGCAAGATCGCCGGCGCCCTGGCCGAGGCCAAGGAAGAGCTCACGCCGCTGCAGGTGAAGCTCGCCGAGCTCAGCCGCATCCTCACCATCATGGTGATCGTCATCTGCGTCGTCATCTTTGGCGTTGACATCCTCCGCCACGGCGTGGGCAACGTCCTTACCGATCCGACTGCCTTGCTCGATACCTTTATGGTCGCCGTCTCGCTCGCTGTCGCCGCCATCCCCGAGGGCCTGGTCGCCGTCGTGACCATCGTGCTTTCGCTTGGCGTGACCAAGATGGCCAAGCGCCAGGCGATTATCCGCAAGCTTTCTGCTGTCGAGACCCTCGGCTGCACGCAGACCATCTGCTCTGACAAGACCGGCACCCTTACCCAGAATAAGATGACCGTCGTCAAGCACGAGCTCGCTGCGCCCAAGGAGAAGTTCCTGGCTGGCATGGCCCTGTGCTCCGATGCCCAGTGGGACGAGGAGCTGGGCGAGGCCGTGGGCGAGCCGACTGAGTGCGCGCTCGTCAACGATGCCGGCAAGGCTGGTCTTACTGGCCTGACTGCCGAGCATCCGCGTGTGGGCGAGGCCCCGTTCGACTCGGGTCGTAAGATGATGTCTGTGGTCGTCGAGACCCTGGACGGCGAGTACGAGCAGTACACCAAGGGCGCGCCGACGTGGTGATCGGCCTGTGCACCCACATCTACGAGGGCGATAAGGTCGTCCCCCTGACCGAGGAGCGTCGTGCCGAGCTCGTGGCCGCCAACAAGGCCATGGCCGACGAGGCCCTGCGCGTGCTGGCGCTGGCAAGCCGCACCTATACCGAGATCCCGAGCGACTGCAGCCCCGCCGCGCTCGAGCACGACCTGGTCTTCTGCGGCCTGTCCGGCATGATCGACCCGGTCCGTCCCGAGGTGGCCGACGCTATCCGCGAGGCGCACGACGCCGGTATTCGCACCGTCATGATTACGGGCGACCACATCGACACCGCCGTGGCCATCGCCAAGCAGCTGGGTATCGTCGCCGATCGCGGCCAAGCCATCACCGGTGCCGACCTCGATCGCATGAGCGACGAGGAACTCGACGCGCACATCGAGGACTACGGCGTGTACGCCCGCGTCCAGCCTGAGCACAAGACCCGCATCGTCGAGGCCTGGAAGTCGCGCGACCAGATCGTGGCCATGACGGGCGACGGCGTCAACGATGCCCCGTCCATCAAGCGCGCCGACATCGGCGTTGGCATGGGCATCACCGGTACCGACGTTACCAAGAACGTCGCCGACATGGTGCTCGCCGACGACAACTTCGCCACCATCATCGGTGCTTGCGAAGAGGGTCGCCGCATCTACGACAACATCCGCAAGGTCATCCAGTTCCTGCTTTCGGCCAACCTTGCCGAGGTGTTCTCGGTGTTCATCGCCACGCTCATCGGCTTTACCATCTTCCAGCCGGTGCAGCTGCTGTGGGTGAACCTGGTTACCGACTGCTTCCCCGCGCTCGCGCTGGGCATGGAGGATGCCGAGGGCGACATCATGAAGCGCAAGCCGCGCAACGCCAAGGACGGCGTCTTTGCCGGCAATATGGGCCTGGACTGCGTGGTCCAGGGCCTGATCATCACCGTACTGGTGCTGGCGAGCTTCTTTGTGGGCGTGTACTTTGACATGGGCTACATCCACATCTCCGATATGATTGCTGGCAACGCCGACGAGGAAGGCGTGATGATGGCCTTCATCACGCTCAACATGGTCGAGATCTTCCACTGCTTCAATATGCGCAGCCGTCGTGCGTCGCTGTTCACCATGAAGAAGCAGAACAAGTGGCTGTGGGCTTCCGCTGCGCTGGCGCTGGTGCTGACGGTGATCGTGACCGTGCAGCCGACGCTTGCTGAGATGTTCTTTGGCCCTGTGACGCTTGAGCTCAAGGGCGTTGTCGCCGCGCTGGGCCTTGCCTTCCTGATCATTCCGCTGATGGAGATCTACAAGGCGATCATGCGCGCTGTGGAGAAAGAGTAACGTACCTGTCCGGGCCCGCCCGCCTGCGGGGCTTCCACGGGCACGTCCTCGCCGCGTTGCGGCTGCGGGATGTGCCCTTTGGAAACCCTCTCGGGGGGCGGGCCCTGCGGTGACGTTGCTGACTTTTCTCCCGTGTGGATGATAAAGGCTGAGGGAAAGTGTGTGAGTCGTCGAGCATTTGCTCGACCGACTCTTTTTTGTGGGAAAATACCTGCTCAGTTGTGATTTATGGTGCTGGGAGGCGCTTGTGGGCAAGGCTAAGGCTAAAGCGAAGAAAAAGACGACGGGGGCGCGGGCTAAGCGCGATCGTCGTCGGAAGCTCGCGACCGAGGCTCCCGCGTCTGCCGAGGAGCTGCTGGCGAGCGTGCCGGGACTCGACGCGCTGCAGGACGTTCCGGCGTTCGATGACCTGCCGGTCGATGAAGCTCAGCAGGCTGCCTTTGATGATTTCTGCGCACATGCCGAGGAGCCCGAGCAGATGCAGCTTGGCGCCGTGGTGCGCTTGGATCGTGGGTTTCCGCTGGTGGCGACTGCCGACGATACCTTCCGCGCCGAGCATGCCGTGGGATTTGCCAAGTCGCGCGGTGGGGACGAGGTCCTGCTGCCTGCCGTGGGCGATCGTGTGGCGGTGCGCCGCGCTCCCGGGCACGATATGGGCGTGATTGAATGCGTACTGCCGCGCCGTACGAGCTTTGAGCGTTGGCGCGGCCGTGCCCGCGGAGAGCGCCAGGTGCTCTGCTCCAACGTGGATAGCGTGCTAATCGTGCAGGCGCTCGGTGCCGGCGAGGTGCTGCTCGACCGTGTGGCGCGCTCGCTGGTGTTGGCGCTCGACTGCGATGCCGAGCCGGTGGTGGTGCTCACCAAGGCTGACCGCTGCGATGCCGGGGAGCTCGAGCGCGATCTGGACCGCGTGCGCCGTCTGGTGGGTCCGGACGTGCGCGTGATCTTGACGTCTTCTGCCGAGGGCCGCGGTCTGGACGAGGTCCGTGCCTGCGTGCCTGCCGGGAGCTGCGCCATGATTCTGGGCGAGTCGGGTGCCGGCAAGTCGACGCTGCTCAATGCACTGCTGGGCCACGATGCGTTGGCGACCGGCGGTGTGCGCGAACGCGACGACCAGGGCCGTCACACTACCGTCGCGCGCGTGATGGTGGCGCTGCCGGGCGACGCCGGCGTGATCGCCGATGCCCCGGGTCTGCGCAGTTTGCCGCTCGTGGGTCACGAGCGGGGTCTGGCACGCGCCTTCCCCGAGATTGTCGAGGCATCGCGTGCGTGCCGGTTTGGCGACTGCACGCATACCCACGAACCGGGTTGCGCCGTTCGCGAGGCCGAGGACGCCGGGCAGATCGACAGCCTGCGTCTGGAAACTTTCCAAAATCTGGCGTCATCCATGCGCGTGAGCGCTCAAATGCTCGATCCCGATGTCCATCTGTAATTGATTTTTCCTATGACAGCCGTCTCCCAACTGTTCGGGAGACGGCTTTTTTGCTGCGGAAAAGCCTCGAAACATGCAGTTTGCTGACGTGCTGACCAAAACCTTGCCACGAGCTTGACGGGCTGGTCAGCTTTTGGTCAGCGATTGGTTTGACATCGAAAACCAAGATTGCGATTGCGCCGCTTTGCACTCTGGCCGCCCAGACAATGGTGGTACGGGCATTCGCCCGGCACTGCCATGAGAGGAGCGGCCGTGAACAAGAGCAAGCGCATCGCCATCAGTCTGGTCGCGGGCGTGCTCGCTGCTCTGCTCTGCATGGTTTACGGCTCGTCGATCCGCTCGCAAGCCGAACAGGTCCAGGCTGAGACCTTGGCCAAGTACGGTGGCGATCGCGTCGAGGTATGCGTCGCGGCGCGCGATATCGATGTGGGTGAGACCCTCGATGAGACCAATGTCATAACCCAGGAGTGGCTGACGAGTCTGCTGCCGCGTGACGCGGCGACCGAGCTACGCCAGGTGCGCGGCGACGTGACGACTTCGCGTATTCCCAAAAACGCCGTGATCTGCAATGTCTACACCAAGGCCGAGAGCCACATGCTCGAGGTACCTAAGGGCAAGGTCGCCGTTTCGGTGGCGGTCGATGCCGAGCACTCGGTCGGCGGTGCTGCGGGCGTGGGCAGCTACGTGGACGTGTACGTGCAAAAAGACGGCGTAACCGATCGGCTGTGCGGCGCGTACGTGATCGATACCAGTGAGGATTCCGGTTCCACGCGCGAGGGCAAGATCGAATGGGTGACGCTGGCGGCTGACCCCGAAGACGTCAAGGAACTGCTGGGAGCCTCGGGCAAGGGAACGGTCAGCTTGACGATTCCCGCCACGGCGCGCGGCAAAAAGAGCGGAGGCGACGAGTGATGAAGGCGATCTGGCTTGCGTGCTGCGCGTGCGGCGATTACGGGCTGTTGCAGCGGGAAGTCGAGGGCCGTGATGTGGGCGCACAGGTGCTTCGCGTGGGTGACCTGGACGGGCTGGTTTCCATGGCGCGGGCGTTTCCGTCGCGCCGCGGGGCTGCCATCATCGCGGCGTCTCTGTTTGATACCGAAGATGTGCGCAAGACTGTTGCGCGCCTGACGGCCGAAGGCCGCGTGAGTCGCGTGGTCGTGTTGATAGAAGCGCTCGATCCGTCGGATATCGAGGGGCTGTTTCGCGCGGGGGCGACCGAGGTCATCGCTGCGCACAGTATATGCGGCAACGGGCGTGCGGGCGAGGGAGCGGTTGATTCCGATCGGCGCATGACGATTGAGCCCGATGCTTTTGTTGATAGGGAACCCGGGGCACCTCGCGCTACAAGAGGCCCGCGTGTTGATGATTATGGAAAAGCGGAAGCCGAGCATGGTCGGCGCCCCCGGAACCCCCTTGTATGCGATGACGCTGGAGGGCCGGCGCAGCATGCTGGCGACTCCCCGGCTGTAGATATGGGATACGTGCACGGCGTGAATCTGGTGGATGAACTCGACGAAGTTGAGGGCTTTGCCGGGTGCGGCGAGTTGTCGCTAATGCAGCATGAGCAGATTGCGCAGAACGAGCCTGCCTCGCAGACCGAACAAGCTGCCATGCCGGCTTGGACGCAGCGTGTGGTTGCGGCGGGGGAGACGGGGGCGCTGCCACCGACGCCCGCCCCGCCGCCTCCGATGCCGCCGGCAGACGCTGCCGCTCCGCCGCATCGAGCTCCGGTCATCTGCGCTATTTCGGGTTCGGGCGGTTGCGGCAAGTCGACGATCGTTGCCACCATGGCACACACATCGTCGCTGTTGGGCTTGCGTGCCGCCGTGCTCGACCTGGACCTGATGTTTGGAAACCTTTACGACTTGTTAGGCGTCGATGCTCCGCGCGATATGGCGGCACTTATCGAGCCGTCGGCGGCGGGCACGCTCACCGAGCCGGATATCGTAGCCGCTTCGATGCGCGTGGCACCGGGCATTACGCTCTGGGGTCCCGTCGCGGCGCCCGAGCAAGCCGAGCTCATGGCACGTCCGGTGGAGCTACTGCTTGATGTTCTGCGTCGCGAATCCGACGTGGTCTTTATCGATACTTCGGTCTTTTGGGGCGACGCCGTGGCGGCTGCGGTGGCGGCGAGCGACCGTTGCCTGGTCGTTGGCGATGCGGCGGTGTCGTCCGCGGCATCGGCATCGCGCGTCATTGAACTGGCAGGTCGAGTAGGTGTGCCGCGCACGCGCATGAGCGCCGTGTTCAACCGGTTCGGTGCGCGCGGGGCAGACGAGGACGTCGCCATGCGCTTTGAGATTGCCTGTGCGTTGAGCTCCAAGATTCGTATCGCCGATGGCGGGCAGGATCTCGCCGCGCTCATGGCGTTTGGGCGCGCTGACGAGGCAGTGGGGCAGACCAGCGCTTTTGCGACTAGCGTGCGCGAGGCCACGCGCGAGATGCTCGTGGAACTGGGGTGCGCCGTTGGCCCTTGGAGCGATATGGTCGCCGACCGTGCAACGCGCACCGAACGCCCGCGTATCCGCCTTCCCTGGTCGCGCGAGGGTGATCAGCGATGAGCCTGCAAACGAGGATTAAGGCTGCCGGCGTTGCGGCGGCGGCAGCGCCTGTAGATGCGGGGCGTCGCCGCGCCGTGAAACGACGCACCAAGCGCGCCGTGATGGACCGCATGGGTTACGACGAAGTGGCGCGTATCAGCGCCTATATCGACCCGGCACTTGCCCGCTCGGAATTGCGTCCTGCGGTGGAGGCGGCGCTCAATGTTGAGGAGCCGACCGATCTCGCGACGCCCGAGCGCGAAACCATCATCGACGAGATTTTGGATGACGTGGTGGGCTTGGGGCCGTTGCAGCCGCTCATCGAGGACGACACCGTTACCGAGATCATGATCAACGGCTGCCGCTCGGCTTTCTTTGAACGCGGCGGCGTCTTGTACCCCATCGAGCATGCGTTTGAGGATGATGAACAGATCCGTGTGCTTATCGACCGCATCATCTCGCCACTTGGCCGCCGTATCGACGAGCGCAGCCCCATCGTCAACGCCCGCCTCAAAACGGGCTATCGCGTCAACGCGGTGATTCCGCCTGTGGCGATTGACGGACCGATTCTCACCATCCGAAAGTTCTCGGACCGTATCTGCTCGCTGGACGAGCTTGTGGGGCTGGGGTCCCTGCCGCTTTGGTATGCGCAGCTGCTGTCGTGCGCGGTGTCGCTGCGACAGGACCTGGCGGTTGCGGGAGGCACGGGATCTGGTAAGACCACCCTGCTCAACGCGTTGTCATGTGAGATTTCCACCGGCGAGCGCATCGTGACGATCGAGGACTCTGCCGAGCTCAAGTTTGCGCATCATCCGCACGTGGTGCGCCTAGAGGCGCGCGAGGCTTCAATTGAGGGTGAAGGCGCGGTGACGATCCGCGACCTGGTAACTAATGCCCTGCGCATGCGCCCCGACCGCATCGTGGTGGGCGAGGTGCGCGGTGCCGAGTGCTGCGACATGTTGCAGGCCATGAACACGGGCCACGACGGGTCGCTCACCACACTTCATGCGGGTTCAGAACAGGAGACCGTGGTGCGTCTGACGTTGCTTGCACGTTATGGCATCGACCTGCCGAGTGAGCTCATCGAGGAGCAGATTGCCATGGCGCTCGACGGTATCGTGATGTCCGAGCGCCACGCCGATGGCAGGCGCTTCGTCTCCTCGTATTCGGGGGTGCGACGCGCCGCATCGGGCGGCGTAGAGCTCGAGCGCTATGTGACGTTCGATGCCGCCGAGCGCACCTGGACGCTTGACCGCGAGCCGCCGTTTATCGCAGAAGGCCTGCGGTCGGGGACGCTCACACAAGAGGAGGTGGACGAATGGAGATCGCTGTGCCCCTCGTCGTAGGGGGCTTGGCAGGGCTTTCTGTCGCGACGGCGTGCGGGGCGGAACCTCGTGTGCCGCAGGTACCGCCGGCGGAGCTGGCACGTCAGGCGCTCGAGACGGTGGCAGAGAAGCTGCCGCGTGAGCTGGTGGAAAACGATCTGCTGAAAAAGATCGCCCGTTCGTGGGCATCGCTGGCTCCGGCGCATCGCCTTGGCCTCGTGATCGAGGATGCTTCGGGATGTTTGGCGTTTCTGCTGCTATCGAGCGGTGTCTGCTGCGTTTTACTAACGATGGTGTCGTTATCGCCCCTCGGATTTGCCTTGGGACTTGTTGCTCCGTTTGCCGTTGGTGCCGCTCGGGATGGCTTTGAGAGCCGGCGCGAGCAACACGATGCAGAAGAGGCAATGCCCGAGGCGTTTACCGCACTTTCCATGTCGCTTGCCTCGGGACATTCGCTGGCCCAGGGCATGCGCTTTGTGGGCGCTCATGCGCAAGAGCCAGTGCATAACGAGTTTTTGCGGGTGGCGGCGGCGATCGATTGCGGCATCTCGGCGACCGACGCGCTCGATGACTTGCTCGTGCGTATCGACGCCCCCGGTCTTTCGCTTGTGACCTTGGCGCTTAAGGTGTCTCAGCGCACCGGCGCTCCGCTTGCCGACTTACTGTCCGAGGCGTCGAGCATGGTGGGGGAGCGCATTGAGCTCAAGCGCCGCCTGGATGTTAAGACGTCGCAGGCTCGCATGTCTGCGCATATGGTCGCGGCGATGCCGGCGGGCATGTGCGCGGTGTTGGCGCTGCTTTCGGCAGATTTTCGTCGCGGTCTTGCGACGCCTGCCGGCGCGGGCGCTGTGGTGCTGGGTCTTGCCCTCAACGCCGTTGCCTGGTGGTTATCCGGCGCATTATGCGGGTGGAGCTATGAGCGCCCCGGTTGCAGTTGCGGCTTGCCTGTGCGCCCTGAGCGTATTTGTCGCGACGGGGTTGGATCGGGCGGATGCACGCAAGGTCGCAGGGGCCTGCAAGCGCGAGGCGGTGCTGGTCGCTGCCGCGGGTCGCTCGGTGGTCGATGCTCTGACCGCGCGAGTGAAGGGCGCGGTTGGAGCGGGCGGCCCGGCGCGAGTGTCGCTCGGCGAAGTGTCCGAGATGATCGATGTTGTGCGCTTGGGTCTTTCGGCCGGTCTTTCGTTTGATGCGGCGCTTGAGATTTTCTGCGCCAACCGCCGGTCAGTGCTGGCTCTTCGCCTTGAGCGCGCCTGCATGGCGTGGCAGGTGGGCGTGGGCACGCGTGAGGACGAGTTGTTGGCCGCCGCGCGCGACCTGGACGTGCGAGCGCTCGAGACCTTTGCCATCACGGTGGGGCAGGCGCTCGCCCTGGGTGCCCCACTTGCCGAGACGCTGGCCGCTCAAAGTCGCGAGATCCGTGCGGCTCATCGCGCCGCGGTCGAGCGCGAGATCGAGCGTGCGCCCGTCAAGCTGCTGATTCCCACCGGCACGCTCATCTTGCCGGCGTTGCTTCTGTCCATATTGGGCCCGCTGCTGGGAGCAGGCGGGATGATGTAGGGAGGAATACATGAACACGATGACTGACGCTGCTGGCAAGGTCCAGGGCTGGGCGTTTTGCCGGGCGGCACATGTTCGTCAGCGCGCCAAGGAACTATTGCAGGAGGAGAGTGCACAGGGTACCACCGAGTATGCCATCTTGGTCGGCGTGCTCGTGGTGATCGCGATTATCGCCATCGTCGCATTTAAGGGCAAGGTCCAAGATCTATGGAACGCTATCAGCGAGGGCATCAACAGCCTGTAGAGGGCGAGCGTCCCATCGGGGTGCTGCTGGTGTTTGCTTGCCTGACCGTGGCGATAGCGGCGGTGCTTTGGGGGCTTAACGCCGCGCGGCAGCAGCGTCCTGGGACCGCCTCCGATTTGGGCTCAGATTCGGCGGTGGCGTCTCAAAAAGATGAGATGCGAGATGCGGACGATTCGGATGTCGCTGTCACGGCGCAAACCTTTCTGCGGACGCTCGACAAGCGGTCTGGCACTGCGACGGATTCGCCTGAGGGCAACGCGATTGCGGTCCGGCTTGCATGGTCCGAGGACCGACCGATGACCGAAGCGGCGGCGGATATGCTGCGTGCCTATCGCGAGGTACCCACGGCGCAACTTGCTCTGAGCGGCTATCTCGACATCAAGGGAAACGTGTGGGGCGCCATCGTGCGCGACGAACGCGGCTGGGTCGATATGGTGACAATTGCCGCGGATGCTGGCGATGCTTCGTGTCGTCTGCGCGCCGTGCGCCTGAGCCCGCAGGCAACGGACTCAAAGGAGGGATCGTGAAATGCATGATGTCCTGCGTGAGGAATCTGCCCAGGCGACGGTCGAATACGCCATCGTCACGGTGGCGCTGTTATCGATCGTGCTGGCGATCGCGGGACTTTGGCCTGCCGGCACCGATGGGCGCTTGGCGGCGCTGGTTGAGCGGGCGGCATCCCATGGCGTTGCCTCGACGTCGGTTATCGACGCCGCTGCGGCCGCTAAGGACATCGCGTTGTATTGATGCCGCGCGCGAGGACCGGGCGCAGTCTACGGTCGAGGCCGCTTTTTTGCTGCCGACGTTTCTGACACTCATCCTTCTCGCGCTGCAACCGGTGTGCCTGCTCTATACGCGCGCGGTCATGGAGTCTGCCGCCGCCGAGACCGCGCGGCTCATGACCACGACGACGGCGGAGGACGACGATCTTAAGGAGTTCACCCGCCGCCGACTTGCCGCAGTGCCCAACGTTTCGATCTTTCATGCCGGCGGGCCGTTGTCGTGGGATATCGAGCTTGGCCGGGCCGGTGCGGGTGGCGTCTCGTCCGTGTCCGTTTCCGGCGAGGTCAAGCCGTTGCCTGTGATCGGTGCGTTTGCGCAGGCTATGGGTGGTACCGCCGAGGGCGGCTACGTTGAGCTCAAGGTCGATGTCTCGTATCAATCGCGTCCCGAATGGCTGGAGGGAGATTATGATTCGTGGATTGCTGCATGGGATTAGGCGCTGCCTGTTGCGGGTGACGCAAGGGTTTGCGGCCCGCCGTCGACCAGGCGCTCTCCGCAAGCGAGGCGGCTTTATGGGTCGAGCCGGTGTCGATCTGTTTATCGAAGACGGCGCCTATACCACGCTTTCTTCTGCCGTGGTCATCCTAGTGGTGCTCACATTGTTGTTTTCGTCGACCGCGGCGATATGGAGCATGTCGCGTGCCGGGGATACCCAGGTGGCGGCTGATAGCGGCGCGCTGGCGGGTGCCAACGTAGTGTCGTCCTATCACACGGCTGCCACGGTGGTTGATGCGAGCATCTTGAGTCTGGGGCTGGCGGGGTTTGCCACGATCGGGACGGGCCTGGTCGCCATCCTCATCCCGGGTGCCGAGCCGGTTGCCGGCAATATGGTCGACACCGGGATTGAGATCATTAAAACGCGCAACAAGTTTGCCAAAAGCGCATCGGAAGGCTTACAGAAAATCGAGACGGCTCTGCCGTATCTGATCGCCGCGCGTGCCACGCAGGCGGTGTCGGCGCAGGATACCGATAGTGTGACCTATACCGGTACGGCGCTTGCCGTGCCCAGGACATCCGAGTCTGACTTCGCTGCGCTCGAGGGGTCCGAGATCTCGACCGATGCCATTAAAGACACATCAGATGATTTAGAGTGTGCGGCCGAGGAGCTGCGGAAGGCTTCTGAGGACACGGCGAAGGCTAAAGAGCGTGCTTGGCTGGTGGATTGTGGTGGGTCTGACAAGGGCTCGGTCGGCAGCTGTTCTTGCATGTGGGAGCGTGCGAAAAGCCTAACGGATCTCTCCGGTGTTCAAAATCCGCATTACTCATCGAGCGTTACGTGGGAGCCCCAAGTTGCCCTTGATCGCGCGAAGGACTACTACCATTGGCGTCTGACAAATGAGAAGCCCCACGGCTCGAGTGTCGAGATGAAGGCAGAGTCTGCGGCGCGTAAGGCGTTTTATACCTATGCGAGCGCGGAGGTCGATCGGGCACATATAACCGAGAACGGAGACAGGGTCTCCTCCTATATTCCGCTGCTGCCGCGCAACTCTGATGAGGTTCGGGCGACGGAACTCTATACCGATGCGGTGTGGCCGACTAGCGTGAACGATGACAAGGCGTATCTGCATTACGGGACGACCTGCCCTAACTATAAGAAAGGGACGCCGAGCGGATTTGCTTCGGTTGCCGATTACGATGGACAGGATAAATGCAGCAAATGCCATTTTGGCGTTTTGTCGCTTGGTGCCGTTGCGGCGCCTTCAACCTCTATCGAAAACGGCTTCGAGTATCACTTTGACAAGTTTAAAGACGCCCTGGAGGACTACGTCGACTGTCGCAACAAGGAGCTCGAGCTCGAGCGTCAGACCGAGGACGAAGCCGACCGTGCGGGCAATGCGTTTGACCAGGCCATTAAAGCGCTTTCGGGCGAGCGTCCGCGTATCGCTCCGCCCGGTCGCAACGGCGTGGTTGCCTTTGCGGTTTCGGGTGCCATCTCGAGCCCCGATGAACTCAACTCTTCGTTTAACACGGCAGTCAGGCTTGGCGATCGCGGTGCCATCTCTGCCGCGGTGCTGGCGCCCGATGAGGCGACGGCGCAAAACAACGTGCTTTCGCGATTTTTCTCGACATTGAAGGAACGCTCGGGCGGCGTTGCCGGTGTGCTCGACGGCGTCATGGATGTTTGGGGACGGCTGCTTGTGGGATACGGTGATATCCAAGGTTCGGCCGACGAACTTATGGGCGAGATGATTAAAGGCCTAGGAGGGGGCAGCGGCGCGTTGGGCTCCATCGCATCGTGGCTCGGCGATACCGTTTCGGCGTCCGTGGCGGCGCTGGGTCTGGAACCGTGCGACTTGCGCCTGCGAAAGCCAGTGCTGACCGATTCCGCCAACGTCATTAAGAGCCCGGGGTCTGACATTGCTGGTTTCTCTCAAGCGCAAGACAAGCTGCGAAGTATTCCGTTGGGCGTGACCGATCCCAAGGCGCTTTGCGAGGCGTTGGAATATCAAGTCGAACGCACCATCAGCGGCACGACGTTCACGCTTGCGGAGATTCCTCTGCCCGGCGGCGGCTCCATCCCGCTCACCGTCGATGTCGCCACGCTGGTTGGCGCTCTGGGCGGTGGGTCGTAATGAGTATCCGCATGCGTCTGCGCGAGGAGCGCGCCCAAGCGACGGTGGAGATGGCAGTGGTTACGCCCGTTTTGCTGGTGCTGGCACTCATCGTGTACAACGTCATGATCTATGCCAGCGCTGTCGCGCGCTTCGACCGTGTGGTGCCCGACATCGTGTTGGCGCACGCCGTGGCGTCGGAGGGGGAGGGCGACGAAAGCTCTGTCGATGCCTCGGCGACGGTCCAGACTCAAATTCTGAATGCCATGGAAGGCTATGACTTGCAGATCGAAGTGTCGAGCGAGCAAGGCGCGGAGGCATCGGATGGTGGCCTGCTCTCCCTATCCGGTACGTTTAGGACCTACACCTGCACCATGCACTATGAGCCGTGGCCGACTTCTCTCAGCATCGCTGGCGTTCCGCTGGGGGCGCCGACAACGTTGTCGCACGAGCGCGCGGTGACGGTCGATCCATGGCGTCCGGGGGTGGTCATGTGACCGCGGTCTCGTCCTACATCGCCTACGCGCGGGCACTCAATAGGCTGGGCTGGACGCCGGCCGAGTTTGCGGTGGCGGAGTCGTTTGCCGTGCGCCTGCGCGGCATGCTGGGACGGTGTCCGGTTGCCGCCAACGGTCTGCCGCTCGTCATGGCATTTCCACGCTGCTCTTCGGTCCATACGTGTTTTATGGCCTATCCCATCGATATCGCCTTTATCGATGCACGTGGCTATGTCCTCGTATGCTACGAAAACGTACGTCCCTGGCGTATGTGCTCCTGCCCCGGCGCCTGGGCCGTACTAGAGCGTCCTTCAATCATTGTTTCGACCCCTGCTCTCCAACGCGTGCCGGCTTAAGAATTGGCGACAGCGGACTTTCGTCATACGAAATTGGGTAAGATGGAGGAGAAGATGCATGGATGTTGAGATCCATCCCAACGCTAAAAAGCACCTGACGGAAAAGCAGGTGCTTAGCGCTTGGCTTGCGGTTACTGAGTGCATTCGTCGCGAGCCGAAGGA
The DNA here is from genome assembly GCA_003462965.1 of Collinsella sp. OF03-4AA. GTDB lineage: Bacteria > Actinomycetota > Coriobacteriia > Coriobacteriales > Coriobacteriaceae > Collinsella. Next base: position 12,046 of record QSCH01000022.1, on the reverse strand, counting down.
CGAGCCGCCGAGATGGCTTGCGATTGGATGGCTCCCAGACGGACGAAGCGTGGAGCTTGTCGCGGTCGAGCTTGTCCGTGGGGGCTTATCATTCATGCCTTGTCTCCAGTCCAGAAGAAATTTTGGCAGGAGATTGAACGGGCTCGGCAAAGGGGTCGATGATGGGCAAGACGTATACGGCCGCTAATGGTCAGGTTGTAACGGATGAAATGATTGACGCGTGGTGCGAGTCGTACGAGCGCGGAGAGTTTCCGGATGGCGAACACACCGTTGGTGGGATCGTGCATGGACGGCCCCCACTCTCAGGTGAGGGGACGGCAACGCTGTCGGTCAAGATTCCTCTGGGAATGAAGGAGGCCATTCGTCGACGGGCGGCTGCCGAGGGGATGACGCCAAGTGAGTTTGCCCGTGCGGCTCTGAGCGAAAAACTTCTTGCTGCCGGCTGATGCCTCTGACGTGCCGATTTAAAGAACCGAGGCTGTGCTCAAAAACTTTTTTGAAATTCTCGGTTGACCGGAACGCGTCCTTGGTTATACTAATCAAGCCTTGAAACAAGGCACACCTCAAATGGCTGGGTAGCTCAGTTGGTAGAGCAGAGGACTGAAAATCCTCGTGTCAGGGGTTCGATTCCCTTCCCCGCCACCTTGAATTGACTAGGACCTCTGCAAAGGGGTCCTTTTCTTTTATGTAGCCCTCGCACGGAATCGAACCCCGTGAGGGCGCGGAGCTGAGTAAACGCGTAAGCGTTTGCCAGCGCAGCTCGCAAGGCGCGTAAGCGCCGCAGCGGTCCGTCCGCGCAGCGCGCGGACGCGATTCCCTTCCCCGCCACCTTGAATTGACTAGGACCTCTGCAAAGGGGTCCTTTTCTTTTATGTAGGGTTCTGCGGAAACTGCGTCCCAGAATAAGGGCTCAGAACGGGACACACTTTCCGGTGCCTGCCTCCGGCGCGCGTACACACCTCGTCGCACCATTCCGAGTCCGTCTGCTCCTAGACATTCCTCCCACTTTCGCGTCACTTTGCAGACCGTTCGGTCGCCTGTCCGCACACGCGGGTATACTCAAAACGATACTTATCCTACGCAATACGATGCGGGTTCGACCTGCATGATCCGAAGGGGGCAGTGATGGAGAGGATACTCGGCGTTAATCTCTCTGGCTGGTTTATTCCCGAGCCTTGGGTGACCCCGTCGCTGTACGCGGCGACCGGTGCATCCAACGCGGCTGAGCTACAGGAGGCCATGGGTACCGCCGCCTATAACGAGCGCATGCGCCGCCATTACGAGACGTTTGTGAGCGAGGACGATTTTCGCCGCATGGCGCAGATCGGTCTCAATGCCGTGCGTCTGCCGGTGCCCTGGTATGCCTTTGGCTCACAGGAGTCCGATGCCTCCTACATATCGGTTGTCGATTACATCGACCGCGCAATTGAGTGGGCTGCCAAGTACGACATCCGCGTGCTGCTCGATCTGGCAACCGTGCCCGGTGGCCAGGGCGATTCCAACGATTCGCCCACCACGCCGGAGGCTGTTGCCGAGTGGCATTCGTCCACCAACGGCCGTCATGTCGCACTCGACGTGCTCGAGCGCTTGGCCGATCGCTATGGCGAGGCCGAGAGCCTGCTGGGCATTGAGCTGCTGGACACGCCGCAGATGAGCGTTCGCAAGAGCCTCTTCACCATGACGGATGGCATTCCTGCTCACTACCTGCGCAATTTCTATCGCGATGCCTACGAGCTCGTCCGTTCGTATATGCCCGAGGATAAGATCGTCGTCTTCTCGTCGTCGGGGCATCCCAGCGAGTGGAAGCATTTTATGCGCGGCGCCAAGTACAAGAACGTCTACATGGACCTTCACCTGTACCATTACCGCGACGAGTATGCGCTCGACATCACGAGCCCTCGCGGGCTGACGACGGCGATTTCGCGTAACAAGCGCGAGCTTAAAGAAGCGATTTCGACTGGGTTCCCCGTGCTGGTGGGCGAATGGTCGGGCGCGGCGATCTTTGCCAACTCGTCGGTTACGCCCGAGGGCCGCAATGCCTACGAGCGCGTGTTTATCGCCAACCAGCTGGCTTCGTTTGCGCCGGCTGCCGGTTGGTTCTTCCAAACGTGGAAGACTGAGAAGCGCATTGCAGCATGGGACGCCCGCGCGGCGCTCGGTACGCTCGAGCGCGGCATGATTGAATAGGTTGATATGACGCAAAACAGCGCCCATACGGGCAAACTCTATGTGGTCGGCACGCCCATCGGCAACCTGGGTGACCTGTCCCCGCGCGTTGGCGAGGCCTTTGCCGCTGCCGATGTCATCTGCTGCGAAGACACGCGTGTGACGTCAAAGCTGCTGATGCACCTGGGCATTTCCAAGCCGCTTGTCCGTTGCGACGAGAATGTGATCGCCAGCCGCGCCGCCGGCCTGGTCGACCGTCTGCTGGCGGGGGAGACCCTCGCTTTTGCCTCGGACGCCGGCATGCCGAGCGTGTCCGATCCCGGCCAGGCGCTGGTCGAGGCGGCGCGTGAGGCCGATGTGCCCGTCGAAGTTATTCCCGGGCCCTCTGCTTGCGTCACGGCGCTTGTTTCGTCCGGCATTCCCTGCGAGCATTTTTTCTTCGAGGGCTTTTTGGGCCGAAAGCACGGCGACCGTGTGCGCCGTTTGCAGCGCCTTGCCGTGGTGCCCGGCGCACTCATCTTCTACGAGTCTCCACATCGCATCGTGGCGACGCTCGAGGCCGTGGCGGAGGTCTTTCCCCAGCGTGAGGTTGCCGTCTGCCGCGAACTCACCAAGCTGCACGAGGAGGTCTTGCGCGGGCCCGCTGACCAGCTTGCCGAGGAGCTGCGTGCTCGCGGCGAGGTAAAGGGCGAGATTGCGCTGGTCATCGCGCCACCGAGCGAGGATGAGGAGGCCGGTATCGTGCCGGTCGGCGCCACGGCAGCGGATCCCGACGAGGCCCTGCGCGAGGATATCCGCGCCGCGCTCGAGGAGGGGGAGCCCGCGTCTGCGGTGGCCAAGCGCCTGTCTCAGAAGTATTCGCGCCGCAAGCGCGATGTCTATGCCATGGTGCTCGATATGCAATAGATGGAGGATATCCAGCCCTTGCGCTAGAATCATCCTCTGTATGCAACGTTTTTCTGGAGGACAAACCCCATGGATCAAAGCAAGCCTTCGTTCTTTATCACGACGCCCATCTACTACGTCAACGCCGATCCGCACCTGGGCACGGCTTATTCCACCATCATCGCCGACGTTCAGGCTCGCTATCGCCGTTCCGCCGGCTATAACGTCAAGTTCCTGACCGGCATGGACGAGCACGGCGAGAAGGTCGCCGAGGCCGCAGCCAAGCATGGCATGACGCCGCAGGAGTGGACCGATAGCCAGGCCCCGCACTTCAAGGAGCTTTGGAGCAAGCTCGAGATTTCCAACGACGACTTCATCCGCACCACCGAGCCGCGCCAGCATCATGCCGTGCAGTACCTGTGGGAGCGCATGAAGGAGTCCGGTTACCTGTATAAGGGCAGCTACGACGGTTGGTATTGCGTGCCTGACGAGACCTACTTCACTGATACGCAGGTCCAGAAGGGCGACGAGGAGTACGGCAGCGTCGGCCAGCATCTATGCCCCGACTGCCACCGTCCGCTTGAGCGCGTCCAGGAGGAGTCCTACTTCTTTAAGCTTTCCGCCTTCCAGGACAAGCTTCTCAAGCTCTATGACGAGCACCCCGACTTTGTCGAGCCTGCGTTCCGCATGAACGAGGTTCGCAGCTTTGTCGAGGGCGGCCTCAACGACCTTTCCGTGAGTCGCACGAGCTTTGACTGGGGCATCCAGGTTCCGTTTGACGAGGGCCATGTGACCTATGTATGGTTTGACGCGCTGCTCAACTATATGACGGCCGTCGGCTACGGTGTCGACACCGACGAGGCGCGTGCCGAGCTGGCCTATCGCTGGCCCGCGCAGTTCCACATCGTGGGTAAGGACATCATCCGCTTCCACTGCGTCATTTGGCCCGCCATGCTCATGGCCATCGGCGAGGCCCTGCCCGAGCACGTCTTTGCCCACGGCTTCCTGACCGTGCGCAATGCCGAGACCGGCAAGGCCGAGAAGATGTCCAAGAGCCGCGGTAACGCCATCGCTCCGCAGGACGTTATCGACATGCTGGGCGTCGAGGGCTATCGCTACTACTTTATGACCGATGTCGTTCCCGGCACCGACGGCGCCATCAGTTTCGATCGCATGGAGCAGGTCTACAACGCCGATCTGGCCAACAGCTGGGGCAACCTCATTTCGCGCTCGCTCAACATGAGCGCAAAGTACTTTGACGGCTGCGCCCCGGCTAAACCGGCGTCTGCCGACGCGTTCGATAACCCGCTGGCAAAGATTGCCGATGGCCTGGTCGACCGCTACATGGCCAAGATGGACGTGCTCGATTACGGCGGAGCCAAGGATGAGGTCATGGAGCTCATCCACGCCGCCAACCACTACATCGAGGACTCCGAGCCCTGGGCGCTTGCCAAGGACGAGGCCAAGGCTGACGAGCTGGCATTTGTGATCTACAACCTGCTCGAGGCCATCCGCATCGCCGCCCACCTGCTGATGCCGCTCATGCCCCAGACTTCTGCCGAGGCTCTGCGCCGCCTGTCCTGTGAGGGCGAGGCCGCGAGCGACGACCTCAAGGGCATTTGCACTTGGGGCCTGCTTGCTGGTGGTCAGCCCGTCGAGAAGGGCGATCCGCTGTTCCCGCGTCTGGCGTAGAGACCGCGCGAGCGCCATATCGGCAATTTGATGTTTAGATGTAAGGGCATGGCCGCAACGGTCCATGCCCTTTCGTTTCAAGACGCCGCCATCATGCTAAGGAGGCAACTATGACAACTTCGCCTTTGGCAAACCCCACGGCAACAAGGGAGCTGCTGGAGGAGTTTGGCCTTGCGACCAAGCACCGCCTGGGCCAAAACTTCCTGATCGACAACCATGTGATCGAACGCATCTGTGAGCTCGCTGAGCTTGCAGGTGACGAGCGCGTACTCGAGGTGGGTCCGGGTTGCGGTACGTTGACACTTGCGTTGCTGCAGGAGGCGGCGTGCGTCACGTCGATCGAGGCAGATCCCGAGCTCGAGCCGGTGCTCGATGCTCACGCCGCCGACTATGCCAACTTCCGCTTTATCATGGGCGATGCGCTCAAGGTGACGCCGGAGCAGATTGAGCAGGCTGCGGGCGGTGAGCCGACGGTATTTGTCGCGAACTTGCCCTATAACGTGGCGGCGACGATCATTTTGCAATTTTTCCAGACGATGCCGGCGCTCAAGCGCGCCGTCGTCATGGTGCAAAAGGAGGTTGCCGATCGCATTGCCGCAGTGCCGGGCAACAAGACCTATGGCGGCTATACGGCAAAGCTCGGCCTGTATGCGCAGGTGACGGGTCGCTTTGAGGTGCCGCCGCGTTGCTTTATGCCGGCGCCGCACGTGGACTCGGCTGTCGTGCGTATCGACCGTGTTGACGGCGTGGTGCCCGAAGGGCTCGATCGCGAATTTGTGGCCCGCGTGATTGATGCTGCATTTGCCCAGCGTCGCAAGACCATCCGCAATTCCATGAGCGCCAACGGCTTTGCCAAGGACGTGCTCGATGCCGCCTTTGAGGCTTGCGGTATCGCACCCACCACGCGCGCCGAGACGCTCGGCGTCGCCGACTTTGTGTGCCTGGCTCGGGAGCTTTCCCATGACGCTTAATGCCGAACGCGTGACGTTTACCAAGAAAAAGAAGACGGTTGCTTGTCCCGTGCCCTTGGCACCGCTTGCCGACACACATGCGCATCTGCTTTCGTTCTGGGGCAAGGATGTGCCCGAGACACTCGTGCGTGCCAAGGCGGCAGGCATCGACCTGTTGGTGACGGTCTTCGACCCCATCGCCGACAAGCGCAGCGTGACGGACTATAGCGACTGGCTCGTGCGCGAAATTCTGCCGATGCAGGATATCCCGCAGATCAAGTATCTTGCCGGCGTGCATCCGTATGGCGCGCCGGACTATACCGACGACATTCACGCGCAGGTTGTTGCTGCGCTTGATGACCCTTTGTGTGCCGGTATTGGCGAAATCGGTCTGGACTACCACATGGATTACGACGACGACATCACGCCGGCGCCCCACAGCGTGCAGATTGATTGCATGGCGCGCCAGCTCGAGCTTGCCGTGTGTCGTAACGTGCCGGTGGAGCTGCATCTGCGTCACGAGGACATGGACCAGGAGCGTACCTCGCACGTGGACGCCTACAACGTGCTTCGTGAGGTGGGCGTGCCCCAGGCCGGTTGTGTGCTGCACTGTTTTGGCGAGGACCGCGCCACGATGGAGCGCTTTGTGAAGCTGGGCTGCTATATCGCCTATGGTGGTGCGGCCACCTTTAAGCGCAACGACGACGTGCGCGAGGCATTTGCGGCGACCCCGCTCGACCGCATTTTGTTCGAGACGGATTGCCCGTATATGGCTCCGGAGCCCATCCGCGGTCTTGAATGCGAGCCAGCAATGATCTCCATTACGGCAAACGCGCTGGTTAACGACCGTGTCGATCGCACTGGTGAGGACGCCGAAACAATCGCGCATGCCGCTTGGGAAAATGCCTGCAAACTTTTTCAAAAATAGTTCTTGCGTTCGCGGTGGCGCTCCGTTATTCTAATTCCTGCACGCGGGCGTGGCGGAATTGGCAGACGCGTACGGTTCAGGTCCGTATGGGGGCAACCCCATGAAGGTTCAAGTCCTTTCGCCCGCACCATTGATTGAAAGAGCTCCCAGCAATGGGGGCTTTTTTGTTATGTGCCCATCGCAGGGACTTGAACCTGTGAAGGAGCGAGCGTCAAGAAAACGCGGAGCGTTTTTAGCGAGCTGGCGAGTCCGCCGGCAGGCGGGCGAAGCCGGTGCGGATCCGCGAAGCGGATACGCGGACGTCCTTTCGCCCGCACCATGGATTGAAAGAGCTCCCAGCAATGGGAGCTCTTTTTGTTATGCACGATCTCCTTGGACGGGTATCCTAGTACCAACGTGTGCCTATCAGAGGAGAGACCATGCTGTTTTCCGGTATCATCGCCGCCCTTACCAGCCTTTTGATTCCCATCATCATCCTGTTGCTGCTGCTCCCCAACGCCTGTTATGTCGTTGAACAGCAGCACGCCGTAATCATCGAGCGCTTGGGTAAGTTCAACCGTATCGTCAACGCGGGCTTCCACGTGAAGGTGCCCGTGATCGACCGCAAGGCCGCCACGGTGAGCCTGCGCACCATGAAAAACGGTTTTGGCATCGACGTTAAGACCCAGGACAACGTGACCATCGGTCTTGAGGTCTCCGCTCAGTACCACGTGAGCTACGACATGGGCGCCGGCCCGGCAGATTCGGGCATCTACAAGAGCTACTACATGCTGCAGGAGCCCGTCGACCAGATGCGCGACTTCATCACCGACGCCCTGCGCTCCTCCATCCCCGTCTACACACTCGATGAGGTCTTTGCCAAGAAGGATGACATCGCCAAGGATGTCAACGCTACCGTTTCCGAGCAGATGGCCGCCTACGGCTTCACCCTCGTGTCGACGCTCATCACCAAAATCGCACTGCCGACCGAGGTTGAGAACTCCATGAACGACATCAACGCTGCCCAGCGCAAGCGCGCTGCCGCGCAGGAGCTCGCCGAGGCCGACCGCATCAAGCGCGTCACCGAGGCGACCGCCGAGGCCGAGGCTATGGAAAAGGCGGGCGAGGGCATCGCCAACCAGCGCAAGGCCATCGCGCTGGGTATCAAAGATTCGCTCGAGATCATCCAGGAGACGGGTGTCGGCAATGACGAGGCCAACCAACTGTTCATGTTTACGCAGTGGTCCGAGATGATGACGGAGTTCGCTCGCACGGGTAAAACCTCGACGGTCGTGCTGCCGAGCGACTTTTCGCAGTCGGCCTCGATGTTCGAGCAGATGCTGGCCGCCGGCAAAGTTCAAAACGATTCGAAGGAGTAGACGCGCGTGAAATACACCGTCGTTTGCGTCGGTAAGCTCAAGGAGCGCTTTTGGAAGGACGCGTGCGCTGAGTACACCAAGCGCCTAGGTGCCTATGCCAAGGTGGATATCCGCGAGGTGGCCGATATCGACCCGGCTAAGGCGGGCGGCGTGGATGCCGCGCGCGACAAGGAGGGGGCGGCGATTCTTGCCGCCTTGCCATCTCGAGCGCATGTGATCCTGCTGGCTATCGAGGGCAAGGAGCGCTCGAGCGAGGAGTTTTCGGCGAGGCTCGACGATCTTATGCTGCGAGGCGGCAGCGACATTGCCTTTGTAATCGGCGGTTCGGACGGCGTGAGCGATGACGTGCGCGCACGAGCCGACGAGATGCTCAGCTTTGGACGCATTACCTTGCCGCATAACCTGGCGCGTGTGGTGCTGCTAGAGCAGATTTACCGTGCCTGTAAGATCAGTCGTGGCGAGCCGTATCACAAATAGGTCGGCAATACGAAACAATGGCGTGGGACAATACCTTTCGTTTTGAGGAATGTGTCTGAAAGGACTATGCGATATGAAGATTGGATTTGTCGGTTTTGGCAATATGGCGAGCGCTATGGCCGATGGCTGGATCGCTGCCGGTGTAGCTGCGAGCGACATGTGCGCCTGCGCGGGTCGCTACGACGCACTGGTTGAGCGCTGCGAGGCGCGCGGCATGGTCGCCTGCCACGATGCCGCCGAGGTTGTCGCCGCATCCGATATCGTGGTCGCTGCGGTCAAACCGTACATGATCGAGAAGGTATTCGCCCCGCTCAAGGATGCTCTTGCCAAAAAGGTCGTTCTGTCGGTTGCCTGGACCTGGGACAGTGCCAAGTGGGAGCAGGTCCTGCCGGGCGTCGCGCATATCTCGACGGTGCCCAACACGCCGGTTTCGGTGGGCGAGGGCGTCATCGCTTGCGAGAAGGCTTCCACGCTTAGTGATGAGCAGAGCGCAGTGGTGCTTGATTTGCTTGGCAAGCTCGGTGCGGTGGTCGAGCTCGATACGAGCCTGCTGTTCGTGGGCGGCACGGTGGGTGGTTGCGCTCCGGCATTTGTCGCTATGGCAATCGAGGCTCTGGGCGATGCAGCGGTCAAGCACGGTATCCCGCGTGCTGATGCCTATCGCATTGTGAGCCAGATGGTGCTGGGTACGGCAAAGCTGCAGCTCGCAACCGGTCAGCATCCCGCAGCGATGAAGGATGCCGTGTGCTCGCCCGGCGGTGCCACCATCAAGGGCGTCGTTGCGCTCGAGGACGCCGGCATGCGCAGCGCCCTGGTCAAGGCAATCGACGCAACCCTCCAGTAAAACCGACCAAAAAAGGGACAGGTTTTATGTTGGCAGGTTTTTCCTGCGGTTTTGTCCTTTTAGCGAAAAGTGCCCCGCAACTGGCTCAATTCCAGTTGCGGGGCACTTGCGTTTGCCCAGATAAAACCGACCAAAATAAACCTGTCCCTTTTTGGCAGGTTAGTCCCAGAAGCTGTCTTCTTCGTCCTCGGACTTGGGGCCGCGGTCGACATACATCTTATGGGTGCGCTTCTCCATTACAAAGGCAATAATCGCAAACAGCAGGATGCCGCCGGCGAAAAGGATGGCAAAACCGGTGCGGGTGCCAAACAAAAAGGAAAAAACTGCGTCCATTGGGTGCCTTCTTGCGTAGTTGAGTTGGGTCGTAAACGCTCATAAGTATATACTTGCCCATACATGTACAAGGTTGCAACCTAAATGGAATGTATATCGCCGGAGGATCTAATGCTTGATATCAAGTTTGTTCGCGAGAACCCCGATGCCATCGATGTCGCCATGCTAACCGCCAGACGTCTTGGGATCGCGAGAAGTTCTTTGAGCTCGACGACGAGCGTCGTGCCGTCATCACCGAGGTCGAGGAACTTCAAGCCACGCGCAATGCCGAGTCCAAGAAGATCGGCGCCCTGATGAAGGAGGGCAAGAAGGCCGAGGCCGAGGCCGCCAAAGAGGCCGTGCGCGCCGTCAACGAGAAGATTGACGGTCTGGCCGAGCGCCGCACCGCCCTCGAGCAGGAGCAGTACGACTTCATGGCTCACCTGCCCAACATTCCTTGCGAGGCCACGCCGTACGGCAAGGACGAGGACGAGAACATCGAGCGCCGTCGTTGGGGCACCCCGCGCGAGTTCGACTTCGACTTTAAGCCGCACTGGGATCTGGGCACCGACCTCGACATCCTTGACTTCGAGCGCGGCAACAAGCTCTCCGGCAGCCGCTTCACCGTTCTCGGTGGCGCCGGCGCCCGTCTTGAGCGCGCCTCATCAACTTCTTCCTCGATACGCACACCAGCCGTGGTTTTAAGGAGTGGTGGCCGCCCATCGTCGTCAAGCGTCAGACCATGTTCGGCACGGGCCAGCTGCCCAAGTTCGAGGACGACGCCTATCACGTCTCGGGCGACAACTTCCTGATCCCCACCGCCGAGGTCGTGCTCACCAACCTGCACGCCGGTGAGGTCCTCGACGCCGATACCCTGCCGCGCCGCTACACCGCCTTCACCCCCTGCTTCCGCGAGGAGGCCGGCTCCGCTGGTCGCGATACCCGCGGCATCATTCGCCAGCACGAGTTCGACAAGGTCGAGATGGTCAAGTTTGCCAAGCCGGAGGAGTCCGACAAGGAGCTCGAGAGCATGACCGCCGAGGCCGAGTTCCTGCTGCAGCAGCTGGGTCTTCCGTATCGCGTGATTAGCCTGTGCACCGGCGACCTGGGCTTCTCTGCCCGTCAGACCTACGACGTCGAGGTCTGGCTGCCGAGCTACAACGCCTACAAGGAGATCAGCTCCTGCTCCAACTGCGGTGACTTCCAGGCCCGTCGCGCCAACATCAAGTATCGCGACCCCGAGAACTTCAAGGGTTCGCGCTATCTGCACACCCTCAACGGTTCCGGTCTGCCGGCTGGCCGTACCATGGCAGCCATTCTGGAGAACTACCAGAACGCTGACGGCACCATCACGATCCCCGAGGTTCTGCGTCCCTACATGGGCGGCCTCGAGAAGATCGAGCCGGTCGCGTAGATTGGCTGCATAAGCGATTTGCTAGGGCACTCCTTTTTGGGGTGCCCTTTTTGTGTGCGGCCATACCATGCTGTGCGGACAGCTCAATAGAAAACACACGAACAACTGTTCTGTATACAGCCATCTACCTGCTATGCTTTTGCTAATTAAGAGCGAGAGAAAGGGGACGCGATGGAGCTGTTTGATGATCGGGTGGTTTTGTTTGAGAGCGACGAGGGCGGGGAGTACCTGCTTGTGACGTGTGAGCCGTCTGGCATGGGTGGCCTGGTGGTTCGACAGACGAGCGAGGGTCCGTTGACCCAATGGTGCTACGAGGAGTCGCCGCATGTGGTTGAGACGTTTGTGGCGCACGAGGGGCTTGTGGCCCTGGAGCATTTCTATGGGGTCCGGACATCTAACCAGGTTGCTCGCATGTTGAGTATCTCGTTTGCCGATTATGATTGTGCCCAGCGGGTGAGATCGCTCCTGAGGGAACTTGATGCTAAGTTTGACGTGATCGAAAAGCCAATCGATCGTACGGGGAACGACGGTATATGCGGAGCAGCATGACAAAACTGCGTTCCACAAAAAAGTTTGAGATTGTGCTTGACTCCAATAAGCTAAAGTGGTTTTATATGTCTTGCGCTGCGGCGTTACCTCAGCTGGATAGAGGGTCTGACTACGAATCAGAACGTCATAGGTTCGAATCCTATACGCCGCACCAATTGAAATTGAAAGCCTCCGGCAACGGGGGCTTTTCTTTTATGGTAACACCGCATGGATTCGAACCTCGGTCGAGGCGCGGGCGTCAAGAAAACGCGGAGCGTTTTTAGCCGCGGGCGAGTCCGCCGGCAGGCGGGCGAAGCCGGTGCGGATCCGCGCAGCGGATGCGCGGAATCCTATACGCCGCACCAATTGAAATTGAAAGCCTCTGAACTGCCTCCCATTTCTTGGACATGAGAAATGGGAGGCTCTCTTTATGCGCGTTGATTTGAGAGTGAAGCATGATGTCGAGGCCAGGAAGGCGGCCATAGAGCTCTT
>QSCH01000021.1:0-44952 GCA_003462965.1 Collinsella sp. OF03-4AA | reverse complement strand
ATCACGCCACCGCGCTCGTCACGCGACCGGAACGACGGCCGGTCGCCCGAACCCGCGCTTGCCACCGCGCGACCGCGGCCCTCGGTCCTCGCGCTCGACACGACCGACGGGCCACCACGATCCTCATCCTCGCGACGGCGGCGATGTGCCTCGCCCTGGAACTGCTTGGCACGACGCTCGGCACGGTTACCGCGCGCAGGCTGCTCAGCGGCACCAGCACCAGCGCGCTCCTCGGCAGCCACCTCGCGGGCCACGCTCTCAACAGCCTCGTCTACGCGAGCCTGAACGCCCTCGCGCACGCGGGCCTTGCCGCCGCGCTTGGGACGGCTCGGACGCTCGCCGTCGCCGCGACGCTCATCGCGACCGCGGTTGGAACGACCGGCCACATCACCGTAATCGTCGCCGTTGCGCTTGCCGTCGCGACGTGCCTGCTCAAGCTTCTTCTTGCTCTTGGACTTGCCGCGCTTGGTCTTCTTCTTCACCTTAAAGGCTGCAGGGTCGCGCTCAGGATCAACCGCGGGCGGATTGGGGCCCACGTGCAGGTCGCCGGCCTCGTAGATGTCGGCGGTCTTGTCCATGAGCTTCTCAATCTCGTAGAACTCATCGACGTCCTGCTCGGTCACAAACGTGATGGCCCAGCCCAGCTCGCCGGCGCGGCCCGTGCGGCCAATGCGGTGGATGTAGTCGGTCGGCTCTGCCGGCACGTCAAAGTTCACGACGTAGCGCACATCGCTGATGTCGATGCCGCGAGCGAGGACGTCGGTCGCCACCAGCACGTCGACGGTGCCGTCGCGGAAAGCCGAGAGCGCGCGCTCGCGCTGGGCCTGGCTGCGGTTGCCGTGAATCGCGGCGGCCTTGATGCCCTTGCGCTCCAGACGACGGCAGCAGCTGTCGGCGCGGTGCTTGGTGCGCATAAAGACGATGGTGCGCTCCGGGCCCTCCTTTTTGAGGAACTCGGGCAGCAGGTTATTCTTTGCCTCGATGGACACCGGGAACACAAACTGATCGACGGTGTCGGCGGTCGACGTGGCCGGCGCGATCTCCACGCGGGCCGGGTCGCTCACCAGGTCGGTGATCTCGCCCACGGCCTCCTCGTCGAGGGTCGCCGAGAACAGCAGCGTCTGGCGCTCGGCCGGCGTCTCGCGCACAATGCGGCGGACGGCGGGCAAAAAGCCCATGTCGAGCATGCGATCGGCCTCGTCGAGCACCAGCACCTTGACCTCGTTCAGATGGCAGGCTCCCTGCTCGATCAAGTCGACCAGACGGCCCGGCGTTGCGACCAGGATGTCGCAGCCGTACTTGAGGGCAGCGGTCTGCGGCTTGTAGCTCACGCCACCCACGACGGTCACGGCAACGTGGCCGGTGACGTCGGCGATCTTGCTCGCGACCTCGTCGATCTGCTGGGCAAGCTCGCGCGTGGGAGTGATGACGAGCATCACGGGACCGCGGCCGTTGCCTCGGGCTTCTTGGCGCCGCGACGACGGTTGCGGCCGCCGCGCTCGCGTACGGGTTTGGGAGGAGCGATGTGCTCCAGGTTGTTCATGGTCGGCAGCAAAAAGGCAGCCGTCTTGCCGGTGCCGGTCTGAGCGGCGGCAAGCAGGTCGCGGCCTCGAGCACCACAGGAATCGAACCGGCCTGCACGGGCGTCGGCGCCGTGTAGCCCAGGTTCTCGATAGCACGAAGCATCTCGTCGGAAAGGCCCAGCTCGTCAAAGGCGGGCAGGCTCTCGGTAGCGGACTCGACGGCCTGGGCAGCATTGGCCTCATCGGCAGCATCGAAGGCAGCCTGGGTCATGGCCTCGCGGGTCTCGTCCAGAATCTCGGCGTCGGTGACGTCGGATACAGAATTACGCATATGTTGTTGTTCCTTATCTGCACGCGCAATGGGCACGGCATGCGGCCGCGCGGGCGTGCTTGGTAGTGCGCTAATACATACAAAACCGGGTGCGCACAGAGAGGACGTTGCTCAGCACGCTGGCGATCGCTTTGGCAGCCCTATCACGCGCCGTCCAGACGCAGCAGCACTAAGCGATGGAGCAGATTCGCCGCGGGTTAGTATACCCGTGCTTCGCATGCCCCCACGTAAACCACAGATGACGAGGCGGACGCGGCGGGCCCGGCTGATTGTCTCAATCTGTAACAGTTACGGGGCAAATCTTCCTCTACGTGTTACAGATCGAGACAAACGGTCGACACGGTTCACAAACGTCTCAATCTGTAACAGTTACCGAGTAAAATCGGTCCTTATTGTTATAGATCAAGACAGAGGGGGATTTCCGTCCAGTCCAAACCAAATCTCTCGGTCTTCCTGCAATTTCGAACATGTGGCCTATAATGTTGCTTTGGTTACGCTACATATTGCGCAGCCATTTAATACGTCGCCCACCGGGGGCCATTAATTCCTATCGCCTTATTGGCTAGGAAGCAATCAAAGGAGGTATCCGTGGCAGCAGAGACACCTTGCTCGGTCCTCTATAACGATATTCGCTCGTTCGGCGGTTTTAGACATCTCGAGATCGCCCGAATGCTCATCAATGGAAACTCTTATCTCGGCAGTACCCTGCTCGAGAAATGCTCTTCCAACCGCTCGTATCTCACCCGTTACATCGTCCATCGCGAGCCTGACCAGTGCGCGCCCGCCATCTACAGCGACTTTGCCGTCACCACGCTCAATCTTTCCGCGGCAATCTGCAGCAAGCTCGGCGGCGGCGAGTCCGCCTATCAGGCAATCGCCGAGCACTATCGCGGCCCGGCCGCCAACGAAATGATGTCGGCTCTCGCCAGCTACAAGTTGGACAGCCGCCTATATGCAAATGCCCTCAATCACATCGACAACTTTGACGGCAATGCCGTGCGCGAGAAGAGTACGCTTTACCTTATGCTCTTTGTGGCAACGGGGGCGCTCGCCGACCCCATCCAAGGCGTGGCCACCGTCGAGCGCTTTTGCGACAGCAAGACAGGCGGGCACTTTGGCACCACCGAGACCACCGTCGGCCGTGGTTTTTTGAGCAGCTTGGATCAACCGCGCACCGTCGCCCCCAACCTCGGTCTGCTCAGGACACATGCCGACAACTGCGTCGACATGCAAATCCATCCCCTCACACGCGATCCGCGCGGCACCGTGATTGGTTCTTTGCCCAAAACCTCGCCCAGCATCACCGATGTGGGCGCCGACGCATCGCGCGAGCATCTTCGCATTTGGCTTGAGGGTGAGCACTGGTACGCCCAGGGCCTTGGATCGACCAACGGCACAGTGCTCGAATCGGGCGCGGGCGACGGCGATATCGTAATCGAGCCGCCCCGCGACCAACGAGAGCCCGGCAAAGTCTATCCCCCCGTGGAAATCGCCAACAGCGACAGACTTCATTTGGGTCTCTATACAACGTTTCTCGTTATTGTGGACTAGCGCGTAGAGACGTGGGAAACAGGTGCCACTCGTCTTATATCATTTACGTTGCACGCTGCACTATAAATAGCAATACGAGTCAGCTTGTCGGCAAACACGTCTATCATGGGCTTTAATCGATAATCGCGTTCTCGGTGTGAGCACGCGGCCCCACCAAACGAAGGAACGCCTTGGATACCACCAACACCGCCTATGGCGACAAACTCATTCGTCTTGACACGTTCGACACCGCCGTGGCGGTCGACCCCAGCGCCAAGGACGACGCCAAGCGTCGGTTTATGACGCTTATTCTCCAGACGGCCCACCGCGACAACGGCAACATCGGGCACGTGCTGCGCGCGACCAACACGAGCGGCGAGGTCTTTGCCGTCAAGCTACTCAAGAACAACGCCATCCTTTCCCCCGCTGCCCCCGACCGCTCCGCCGAGCAATCGGCCGCGCACCTGGCCAACACCGCCGCGCTGTTCGAGGAGTACCGTCATCTGTGTACCGTCTCGCACCTGCGCGGATTTCCGCGTGTCTATGGCTACGGTTCATGCGAGGACGACCCGCTCATCCTCATGGAGTGGGTCGAGGGCACCTCACTCAAACAGGCGCTGCCCCTGCTTCCGCACGACGCCTTGGGCGGGCTAACCACCCAGATGGTGGCCGCCGTTGGAAACGCCGTGCTTCGTGCGCTCTTGATGACCCAAGGCCTCGTGAATCCGGTCATCCATCGCGACCTGTCGCCTGCCAATATCATGTTCCGCACCACCAGCCGAACGCTCGAGCAGCAGATTGCCGATTGCTCCTTTGACCCCTGCCTCATCGACATGGGCTCCGCGACCATGGCTCTCGGCGACGCCACGATCACCCGGCGCGCCGACATCTGGCGCTTTGCCACGCCCGCATACGCCGCGCCCGAGATGCTCACGCAGGATATCGAAGGAATCGCGGCCCTTCGCCGTTCGCCGGCAATCGACGTCTATGCGCTTTCGAGCATTCTGTACCAGCTCTACAGCGGTCGCAAACCGTTTGACTTTGAGTCGACGGACGCCGCTGCAACCGGCTCGTTCTATCTCGTAAAGACCAAGACCAAGCCGGCACCGCTCGAGCCGCGCTGCGAGGGCGATGAAGCGCTTGTCCAGATCATCATGAAAGGCATCTCGGTCGAACAGGGCGATCGCCCTACCGAGCAGCAGATGCTCGAGGTGCTCTCGGCATACCTCACCGACGCCGAATCCGAGGGCCGCGAAGGCACAGGAGACGAGGCTGCAATTGATATCGATTCCGGCACGCACCTTAAGGTCGACGTCGCCGGCGAGCGAGCGCGAGAGATTCTGGAGCAGGCCCGGCACGATGCCATGACCCGCCGCCGCTTTATTATCGGTGGCGTTGTCGCAGCCGTTGCGGGGCTCGGCGTTATCGGAGCCGCAACCCATGGCTTCGGCATCCCCGACTACCTGGACGGCATCCGCGGTACGCTTGACGACTACACCTGGGATCAGCTGCAAGAGATTTCGCTCAAGATTAAGGCGGCGAAGAGCAACGCCGAAGCTCGCAAGATCGCCAAGCGTTATCATCTGCTCGACGACGACGGCCGTATTCCCTACCCGAGCACCAAGCGCGTTACGCTCACCAACGGGCTGGAGGTCGGGGCGCAACTCGTGGGCATTCTTCACGACGATCTGGCGGATACCAACGGCAAGGCCGGTCTGTCATTTATCTTTGACGCAGGTATTGCCGAGCGCGATGCCTCAGAGCACCCGCTCAACGGTGGCTGGGAAGACTGCGAGCTGCGCACATGGCTCGATGAGGACGGCATTAAGCTGCTTCCCAAGGAACTGCAATCGGTTATCAGTCCGGTCAAGAAGATCTCGAACAACGTCGGCGCCACCAAAAACACTTCGTGCCTGAGCGAGCTGCCCGCGACCCTTTGGCTGCCCGCCATGGTCGAGCTCTGCGGCGGACAGGCGCCCAAGGACTTTAGCGAGGACTGCCATTACCTATCCGGCATCTACAACGGCGAGGGCAAGGAATACCAGCTGTTCCGCGAGCTTAAGGTGAGCCCCTTTACCACGAACAGCATGATGATTCGCCAGTGGAAGGGCAAGGATGTCTGTTGGTGGGAGCGTACGGCGAGCCCCGACACGTCGGAGAACGAGGGCACGCTCTATATGAACCGCGTGGGCGACGACGGCGATGTCTTTAATTACGCCACGTCTGCAAGCAAGCCCGATAAACGGACCTGCGTGATTCCCGGATTCTGCATCTAGGCGGCGGGCGTCTTGCCGTGACGGGACCCCTCCCCGGCAATTGTCTCGATCTGTAACATTAGCTCGGCAGATACAGGTCTAGATGTTACAGAACGAGACAAACCCCAGCCCCGCGAGACAACATCTCAATCTGTAACAGTAAGGGGTCAAAAACCTCTCTTGATGTTACAGATCAAGACATTTGAGTTGGCCGCGGGCGGTCTGTCTCGATCTGTAACAGTTAGAGGTCATATTTGCTGCTAGATGTTACAGATTGAGACATTGAGTTTTCTGCCAACTGTTTGTCTTGATCTGCAACAAATACTCGGTAAAACGGGGTCTAGTTGTTACAGATCGAGACGTTTGGCAGAGACGGCCACCGATTGGGCAGCCACCCTCATCTGTAATGAAAAATCATACATTCCAACTACTGCTAGACACCCCCAGGGGGTATGGGTGTATAGTATCGACAGGTTAACATTCATGACACTACGCCACAGAAAGGGGAAGTCATGGCCCAAGATACGTTCGACGTGAGCGGCATGACGTGCGCCGCCTGCCAGGCGCACGTGGACCGCGCTGTGAGCAAGCTCGACGGCGTCGAGAGCGTCGCGGTCAATCTGCTCGCCGGCTCCATGCTGGTGGACTATGACCCCGCGCAGGTCACCCCCGACGACATCTGCACCGCTGTCGATCGCGCTGGCTACTCGGCCTCGCCCGTCAGCACGGGCACCGACGCCGGCCCAAGCGGCAGCGCACAAGCCAGGACCGGCGCCGCCCATATGGAGTCGCCCACCAAAAAGTTGGAGGCCGCCGCTTCCGCCATGCGCACTCGTCTCATCGTCTCGATCGTATTCCTCATCCCGCTGTTCTACATAGGCATGGGACACATGCTCGGCTGGCCGCTGCCCGCTGTCTTCACCGACCATACCCACAGCATGACGCTCGCCCTCACCGAGCTCGTCCTACTCATCCCCATCGTCTATGTCAACGACGCGTACTTTATCAATGGGTTTAAATCACTCGCGCACGGCGCGCCCACCATGGACGCCCTTATTGCCGTGGGCGCCACCGCTTCCGTCGCCTGGTCGCTCTACGCCATGTTCATCATGGCCGACCAATTAGCCGCGGGTCAGGTCCACGAGGCCATGATGACGAGCATGGACAACCTGTATTTTGAGAGCGCAGGCACGATCCTGTCGCTCGTCACCGTGGGCAAATACCTCGAGACACGCAGCAAATCCAAAACCGGCGGCGCCATCGAGGCGCTCATTGACCTGGCGCCCAAGACCGCGATCGTCGTGGCCGAGGACGGTACCGAGGCCACCGTCGACGTCGATGCCATTCTGCCCGGCCAGGTGCTGCGTGTGCGCCCCGGCGAGTCCATCCCCGTCGACGGCGTGGTGCTCGAGGGCAGCTCGGCCGTGGACGAGAGCGCGCTCACCGGCGAGTCCATCCCCGTGGAGAAGACCGCCGGCGACACTGTCAACGCGGCCACGGTCAACCGCACGGGCTCGTTTACCTTCCGCGCCACGCGTGTGGGCGCCGACACGTCGCTCGCCAAAATCATCAAGCTCGTCGAGGACGCCAACGCCACCAAGGCACCCATCGCCCGCATGGCCGATAAGGTCGCTGGCGTATTTGTGCCCGTGGTGTTTGTGATCTCGGCCGTGACCTTTGCGGTGTGGATGGCACTGACTGGCAGCGTGAACGAAGCGCTCACCTCCGCCGTGGCCGTGCTGGTGATCAGCTGTCCGTGTGCACTGGGCCTGGCCACGCCCGTCGCCATTATGGTGGGCACCGGCAAGGGCGCCGAAATGGGCATTCTGTTCAAGAGCGCCGAGGCGCTGGAGAACCTGCGCAGCGTGGGCACCGTGGTGCTCGATAAGACGGGCACGGTCACCCGCGGCAAGCCTGCCGTGACCGATATCGTGGTAGCCACGCGCGCTGACGGCTCGTCCGCCATGAGCGAAAAGGCGCTGCTCAAGCTGGCCGCCGCGCTGGAGCGCTCAAGCGAGCACCCGCTGGCCGAGGCGATTATGGCCGAGTGCGAGACACGCGGAATCGTCGCGCGCATGGTCGAGGACTTTGCTGCCGTGCCCGGTCGTGGCGTTACGGCGCGCGAAGGGCAAAACGCCATTGCCGCTGGTAACGTGCGCCTGATGAACGAGTTGGGCGTTACCGTGCCCGCGGGTCTTGCCGAGCAATTTGCCGCCGAAGGCAAGACGCCGCTGTTCTTTGCCAAGAACGGCGAGCTTGTCGGCACCATTGCCGTGGCCGACGAGGTCAAAGAAACGAGTGCCGAGGCCATCGCCGCGCTCCGCAAGCTCGGCGTCGACGTGCGCATGCTCACCGGCGACAACCGCGTGACGGCCGAGGCCATCGCCCGCCGCGTGGGGCTGAGCAGCGAACAGGTCATCGCCGACGTCCTGCCCGCCGACAAGGAACGCCACGTGCGCGAACTGCAAGATGCGGGCGGCAAGGTCGCCATGGTGGGCGACGGCATCAACGACTCCCCCGCCCTGGCGCGCGCGACGTGGGCCTTGCCATTGGCACCGGCGCCGACATCGCCAAGGAGGGCGCCGACGTGGTACTCATGCGCAGCGACCTCATGGACGTCGCCCGCGCCATCGAGCTTTCGCGCGCCACGATCCGCAACATCAAGCAGGACCTGTTCTGGGCGCTGTTCTACAACGGCATCGGCATTCCGCTGGCGGCGGGCGTGTTCTTCCCGCTCACCGGATGGCAGCTCTCGCCGATGTTTGGCGCTGCGGCCATGAGCCTGTCGAGCGTGTGCGTCGTAAGCAACGCTCTACGCCTGCGAACCTTTAAGCCGAAAGTGGCAAAATAGGCTCACCATTAAGTCCATTTAGAACGGGTTTTCCAGGTGCCCGAGATTGACCTGAAAGAGGAGCGACGCGTACTTTGGTACGCGAGCGACGGCTTGAAGGTCAAGGTCGGGTGCCTGGGAAAGCCGACACAACAGAGAGGAATACCGATGCGATACACAATCAAGACTTCCGGCCTCATGTGCGGCCACTGCGACGCCACCGTCGAGACGGCGTTGCTCAACGTTGCCGGCGTGACCGACGCCGATGCCGATCACGAGACTCAGACCGTCCAGGTGGAGTGCGCCGACACCGTGACCGCCGAGCAGCTCGCCGCCGCTGTCGAGGCCGCGGGTGAGAAGTTCCACGCCCTTTCGGTGACCGCCGCGTAACGACCCGCACGTACCCCCCGACCAGAAACGAGGATCCGCCATGATGGCAGACCACAAATCGGTAACCCGCATGCTCAAGACGGCACGCGGCCAGATCGACGGCATCTTGCGGATGGTCGATGAGGACCGTTACTGCGTCGATATTTCCACGCAGCTCATGGCAACGCAGGCGCTCATTGCGCGCATCAACGCCGACGTGCTCAAGGCGCATATCGAGGGCTGCGTGACTTCGGCAATCGAATCGGGCGACGAAGACCTCAAGGCCGCCAAGCTCGCCGAGATCGAACGCGTCGTCGACAAGCTCTCCAAGTAATTGGGGCATTGGGGACGGACTGCTTTGCACCTTCTTGGTGCATCGGGGACAGGTATGTTTGCACCACCTTGGTGCAGATTGACCTGTCCCCCTTGCTCTAAATCGGGTATAAAGGCGTGCAGCATATCGAACGAAAGGCAATTTGCATGAATGACTTTATGAAGGGCCGCAATGGCGCCGATGAGCTCACCATCGTTATGGGCTTTGTCGGCATCGTCATCGCGATGATCGGATCGATAGCCCATATCCAGTGGCTCAGCTGGATTGCCATCGCCGTAATCGTGATTGGCGTGCTGCGCGGCCTGTCCAAAAACATCGACGCACGTCGCAAGGAAAACGCGGCCTTTGTCGCCGCGACCGCTAACGTCCCCGGCCTGGGCAAGTTCGTAGCGAGCTTGGGTAGCGGCGCCGCGGCTGCCAACGCCTCGCGCACGGCCGGTACCAGCAAGGAAGACTTTGAGCGTGCCAAGCGCACGGCCAAGAAGATGTGGAAGGGTCGCAAGACCACAGCATACCTCAAGTGCCCCAACTGCGGCCAGATGCTCTCCGTCCCCAAGGGCAAAGGCAAGATCCGCGTCACCTGCCCCAAGTGCCACGCCAAGATGGAAACGCGCTCCTAGCCGCTACACCATAGGACAAAATAAAAGCCGAGGCCTCGCGCTGAGACCTCGGCTTTTTGCATGGGGCGACATCATTCGATAAAGCTGTCGCCCCGTCGCGCCAGCGCCTAAGCTACGCCGTCGCGAGCGAGCTCCTCTGCCAGGGCTTCTGCCGGCATGGCCATAATCGCGTCGAGCTCCGCGTCAACCTCGGGGATACGCTTGACCTTGAGCTTGCGCACCAGGTCACCGCGGCACATCACATGCATCGGCTCACGCAGGGCGCACAGGTCATCGAGCGGGTTCTCGCGCGTCACCAGGATATCGGCGGCCTTGCCGCACTCGATCGTGCCGGTCTCGCCGCCCAGCCCCAGCAGCTCGGCATTGACTTGCGTAGCCGTATGCAGCGCGAAGGCGTTACTCACGCCCACGTACTTGGCAAAATAGACCACCTCGCGCCACATGTCGTACTGCGTCACGAACGGGCAGCTCGAATCTGTGCCAAGGCCTACCTTAACGCCAGCTTCCAGTGCGGCACGGGCGCTCTCGATGATGCCCGAGCACACGATGTCGCCGTTCTTCTTTTGCGTGTCGGTCGAATGGGTCTTTTCCGGGTCGAGCAACACAAACGGCAGCGCCGGGCTGATGGTACAGGTAACGCTGGGCGCACGGCCCTCAAGCTGTGTACCCGCGGCGCCGCGGTACAGTTCCAAGATCTCGGGCGTCATCGGGGCACCGTGCTCGATCGTATCGACGCCTGCCTGAAGCGCAGCCTTCACGCCCTCGGTGCTCTCGACATGAGCCATAACTGGCAGGCCCACCTCGTGCGCCGCCTTGCACGCCGCCGCGGCAACCTCGACCGGCATGCGCAGCACGCCCGGCTCGCCCACCTCGGTAGCGTCGAACACGCCGCCCGTCACGAACAGCTTGATGACATCGGCACCGCGCGCATACAGGTCTCGCACCTGCTCGGCTGCCTCGACGGGGCTGTTGGCCACCTGCGCGAACAAGCCGGCACCATGGCCGCCCGGCACCGTGACGCCCGTTCCCGGCGCTACCAGGCGCGGACCCTGATATCTGCCGGCGTCGATAGCGTCGCGCACGGCAAGATCGGCAAACAACGGGTCGCCCGCGCCGCGCACCGTGGTCACGCCACTTGCCAACTGCTGCTGGGCGCTGCCTTTGAGGATGTGGCGGACGATGGAGCGGCCCACGGGATTGTCGAGCTTCTTCATGAGTGCGCCCGCATCGCCCGCCGAGACCGGTTTGCCCGAACCGCACAGATGCACGTGCATATTGATGAGACCGGGCATGAGGTACGCGCCGGCCAGGTCGATGACCTCGGCACCTGCAGGCGCCTGCGCCACAGCACTCGGCCCCATCCAGGTGATGACACCGCGCTCAACAGTCACGGCCATATCGGGTTGCGGCTCCATATGCTCCGAACCATCCAGGACGGTCGCATTGATAAACAACGTGGAACGATCGGCAGACGCCATATCGAGCTCCTCCCTCACGATTAACTTGAACATTTGTCCATTATCACCTAGTCCCGCTGGATTGCTGCAGACGCATCGGTTAACGGAAGGAAGAGAGGATGTGGGGGACGGAATACGTTGCAGTCCCATCCCAGCGGCACTAGGGAAATCTCTCGATCTATAACAGGTACAGGGTTATTGGGCCCCCTGATGTTACAGATCGAGACATTCGGTCGACGTTTCACCGGCTTGTCTCGATCTGTAACAATTACGAGCTCAAACAACCTCTAAACGTTACAGATCGAGACAAAACCTCTCAGCGCCCATACCACTGGCATCTCCACTCCTCAGCCAATTCAACCTGCCGAGGAATACCCGCCAGCCTCATTTTCTCGACCAGCTTCCCCGGGTCTTTGAGTTCATCAAACGTAAACCGAAGCACCTTATGCCCGAGCATCGTCAGATGAGACTCTCGCTGACGCTCTGCCACGAATGGGTCGACCGACTCCCGACCCTCGCCGTTCTGCAAGGTATACTTCCCCTTTCCGTCGAGCTCGCCGATGACACATGTTCCGTCCTCGAGCCGCCAAAAATAGTCGACACGAAACACTTGGCTCGGATCGAGCGGGTCGCGAAACTCCACCTGTAACTCTGGCACCGGAAAACCGTATGCAATAAAGAACGCCCGAAAACGAGACTCGCCGCCGTTTTCGGACAGCCCGTCCACATATGACGCGATCACCTGCGCTCTGCGATACCCGCGCCTGCCCTCGCAATCGGCGCGGAGGCGCTCGCACAAATCCCCACGTGATACACCTTTCGCCCGCAGCGCAGAATCGGCAATCGCCAACCCGTAGGAGAACGGCGCACGCAGCAAGCAATCCTCCACCGTGCGCCAAAACGACGTCACCCGCACGCCATCAACACGCTCGAGCGCGCCCGCCATCTGCGGACGCAACAACCTGCACCCGCTGCTCAAAGTCACCGAACAACCCGTCTTAACAAGAAAGCGCGGCCCGAGCAGATCATTCGGCACCTCCAAACCCCACAAAAGCGCCGCGTCATAGCCCCAAAACGCCCAATCGGGATGAAATTCCGCAAGCCCTTTGATAGTCCTCAGCGCTCGCTCCGCCGGCGTCAATGCATCCCAATCATGCTGAAAACAGAACAGGTACGGCTCGGGCTCCGCGATATCGTCGGTTCCAACATGGCGTCGCATCCACATGAGCTCGGTATTGTCATGCGTTGCGAGCAGCGCACCTTGCTCGGTCGCCTCCGTGAGCCTGGCAAGCATCCTATTCCGCGCCAAGGTGTTACGTGTCGTCTGCTTGTGTTTAAGAACGGTATTAGACACTTTCATCACCACCACATCGGAGAAATGGGTCATCGTCACCGTTGCCTCCGCTGACAAATGTCTCGATCTGTAACAGGAAGACAGTCTTTGAGCCTCTAGTTGTTACAGAACAGGATCTTTCGGCAGCCGCCAACCTTCCGTCTCAATCTGTAACAGTTACGGGCTCAAACAGCCGCCAAACGTTACAGATTGAGACAAAGTCAGGGCAGCAGGCGACACCAGCCACATCCCCTACTCCCACTCCTGCTCGTAGATGTTGAGGGACTTCACGTACCGCCCCTGGGCGCCCATGATGTCGCGGACCAGGCGTAAAAAGAAGCTGATGCGCGAGGTGTCGAAACCGTCCTCTAAATCCTCGGGATGCACCGCGCCCGGCCCGTCGACCGCCGTGTCGTTCAGGCGCGCAATGTCATATAGGTAGAGCTGTCCCGCCGCAAGCCAGACATCGTCGACGCAGGCGAGGCGCACCGCAATCGCGCCGTCGCTCCAGTGCTCCTTTTGCACGATATGTGGGTCGTAGACGTCAAAGCGACGGTCGGTGCGCGCGTCCTTCAGCGCGACCATACCAGTCGCAGGATCCTTGTCCAAAATGCCAAAGCGCGAGAAGTACTGCGTGTCGCGCACCTGCTTAAGTCGCCCAAGCGAGGCAGGAGAAATTGACGCTGGCGGCTCATCCACATATAGCTCGAGCAGCGTTTTGCCATGGCGATAGGGGCGCTCAAACAGCAGCCAATCGGTAAACGCCATGTTGTAGGCCATGATTTCGTTTTGCGAAGGCTCGGCGCAATAGCTGAGCCACGGGTCGACAATGATCTCGAACTGTTCGCGCGCCGGCTCCAGGAATTGAAACTTCCGCAGCATCCAAAAGTGAGCCATGTCGGCAATATCGTTGCCGACGGCTTCAGCCAGCTCTGCTCGGTCAAAAACTTGGTCAGTCATGGCATCCTCCTCAAACTGATGGACCTCAATTTGAGCTTACGAGGAGGGTGGGCAGCCACGACCAGCGCGGACAAAATAGGCCTCCGACTGCAAACCAGATGCTGACCAAACACTTGACGAAAAGCTTGACCGAAAATGCGTGCCGCAACAAAACCGCAGGTAAACATCGACGGCCAACCCGCCCTTTTGAGCCAGATGCCCGCAGCCACCACAGAAACAACAGGTGACCACAGCCCAAGAAGTCGACAAATGAACACCCGCACGTCGACAAACGAGCAAATTACTCGCAAAGAGTGTCCCCAACGACTAGACAAAAAAATGGCTAGTCATTGGGGACGTTCTTAAATGACTACTTTACAGCTCCAGCGCCTCGGCGACTTCGGCTGCGCAGGCCAGGGCATCGGCCATGGCACTCACCACGAGCGAGCTGCCGTTGCGAGCATCACCCGCCACATACACCGGCGCGGCATCCGCGGCGACGCCCTCCGTGCGAGCCGCGAGATGCGAGCCCTCGGCAGCCATCACCGGCAGCGGACGACCAGCGGTGGCAACAGGTACGCTCACCGCATCGAACACACCGTACTCCGGACCCGTAAAGCCGCAGGCGATGAGCACCAGCTGCGCTGGCACCTCGTGCTCGGAGCCCGCGATGCGCTCGGGCTTTCCCGCCGACCAGTCCAGATCGACCACGCGCAGACCCGCAGCCGCACCCTTCTTGTCCAGCAGCACCTCGAGTGTATCCACGGCCCAGGCACGCATCTCGCCACCCATCGCAGCGATAGCCTCCTGCTGGCCGTAATCGGTCTTCTTAACGTTGGGCCACTGCGGCCAGGGGTTGCCTACCGCGCGCTTATCGGGCGCAGCCGGCAAGAACTCAAACTGGCGCACGCTGCGCGCGCCCTGACGCACCGCGGTACCCACGCAGTCGTTGCCGGTATCGCCACCGCCAATGACCACGACGTCCAAGCCGCGCGCGTTCACCGCGGGCTCGCCGCCGTCGAGCACCGAGACGGTCGAAGCCGTCAGGTAGTCCACGGCATACACCACGCCGGGAGCATCCACGTTCGCAGCCGAAAGCCCACGCGGAGCGCGGGCACCAGCAGCCACCACGACGGCGTCAAAGCCATTGAGCTTGGCCGCCACCGCAGGGTCATTCACATCAGCACCCAGCTCAAACACAATACCCAGCTCGCGCATAAGTGCCACGCGACGCTCGACCACGGACTTCTCGAGCTTCATGTTGGGAATGCCGTACATGAGCAGACCGCCCGGGCGGTCGTCGCGCTCAAACACCGTCACGCGGGCGCCGCGACGCGCAAGCTCCCATGCAGCCACCAGACCAGCCGGTCCAGAACCAACCACGGCAACCGTGGGTGCGCCCTCCCCTGCCGGCTCAAAGCGACGCGGACCGCCGTTGGCCCACTCATGGTCGCTGATCGCACGCTCGTTGTCGTGAATCGTCGTGGGCTGGCCGTCGACCGAGCCCAGGTTGCACGCGGCCTCGCACAGTGCCGGGCACACGCGACTCGTAAACTCAGGCATGGGCGAGGTGAGCGACAGACGCTCGGCAGCCTCGTCCCAGCGGCCGCGGTACACCAGCTCGTTCCACTCGGGAATCAGGTTGTGCAGCGGGCAACCACTCGGACGCGCCTTGCCAAAGCTCTCACCCATCTGGCAAAATGCCACGCCGCACATCATGCAGCGGCTCGCCTGGGCGCGGCGCGCGTCGTCGTCGAGCTCCACGTACAGCGGGTCGAAATCGTGACTGCGCTCCTCCACGGGACGAAGCTCGTGGGCCACGCGATCGATATCAAGAAAAGCACCGGGCTTACCCATGGCACTTACGCCTCCTTTTTGGTCGAAGCAGCAGGGCTGGCAACCACGGGCGCAGCGCCCGCCGCACCACCCGCGACATCAAAGCGAGCGACATCCGCAGCGCTCGCGCGACCGGTCACAATGTCAAACGCCAGCTCCTCAGCCTGCGCATGCGTCTTGCCCACGGCCTCGGCCGCAGCGACAATCGCCAGCACGCGTTCGTACTCAGTCGGAATGACCTTCACAAAGTGCTTGCTCATCGTCTCAAAGCTGTAGAGCAGCTTAATGCCGCGCGGGCTCTGCGTCGCGTCCACGTGCTCCTGGATGAGTTCTCGAATCTGCGCCAGCTCGCCGGCCGCCGGGGCCTTGAGCTCAACGCTCTCGTGGTTCACACGGGCATCGAGCGTGCCGTACTGGTCAAAGACATAGGCCACGCCACCCGTCATGCCGGCGGCGAAGTTCTGCCCGACCTCGCCCAGGACGAGCGCCAGACCACCCGTCATGTACTCGCAGCCATGGTTGCCGCAGCCCTCGACCACCACGGTGGCGCCGGAGTTGCGCACACCAAAGCGCTGGCCGGCAAGACCGTTAATGAAGCCGCGGCCGCTCGTGGCACCAAAGAACGCAACGTTGCCCACGATGATGTTCTCGTCGAACTTGTAGGTCGCATGCGGGTTGGGGCGCACCGACACCTCGCCGCCCGAAAGGCCCTTGCCAAAGTAGTCGTTGGCATCGCCGCACACGTTGAGCGTAATGCCGCGCGGCAAGAAGGCGCCAAAGCTCTGACCGGCCGAACCATCGCAATCGATGGTGATGGAGCCGACGGGCAGGCCCTCGGGATGCGCCTTGGTCACCGCGTTGCCCAGGATGGTGCCCACGCAGCGGTTGACGTTGGCGATATCGGCGCGGAAGCGAATCGGACGCAGGTGCGCACGGGCATCGGCCGTATAGGGCACAAACAACGTGGAGTCGAGCGTCTTGTCGAGCTCACTGTCCGCGGCCATCTGCGGCAGGAAGTGGAGACCGTCGGCACCCGGGATATGAGCACCGAACTCGCAGGTCGCGCTTGCCAGCACGGGCGACAGATCGAGCAGGTTGGCCTTGCGATTGCCCGGGACCTCGATCTGGCGCAAGCACTCGGGATGGCCGACCATCTCGTCGACGGTGCGGAAGCCCAGGCGTGCCATAACCTCGCGCAGCTGCTCGGCAACAAAGAGCATAAAGTGCTCGACGTGCTCGGGCTTGCCGCGGAAGCCGCGACGCAGGCGGCAGTTTTGCGTAGCGATGCCGGCGGGGCAGGTATCCTGCTGGCAATCGCGCTGCATGAGGCAGCCCATGGAGATGAGCGGCATGGTCGCAAAGCCAAACTCCTCGGCACCCAGCAGGCAGGCGACGGCAACATCAGTGCCGTCCATGAGTTTGCCGTCGGCCTCGAGCACTACGCGCGAGCGCAGGCCGTTTTGCAGCAGCGTCTGCTGGGCCTCGGCAAGACCGAGCTCCAGCGGCAGACCGGCGTGCCAAATGGAATCGCGAGCAGCGGCACCCGAGCCGCCGTTGTGGCCGCTGATCAAAATCTTGTCGGCAGCGCCCTTGGCAACACCAGTGGCGATGGTGCCGACGCCGGCCTCGCTGACCAGCTTGACCGACACGCGCGCGCCGGGGTTGGCGTTCTTAAGGTCAAAGATCAGCTCTGCCAGGTCCTCAATGGAGTAGATGTCGTGGTGCGGCGGAGGCGAGATCAGGCCGATGCCGGGCGTGGACTGACGGACCTCGGCAATCCAGGGGTAGACCTTCTTGCCGGGCAGGTGGCCACCCTCGCCGGGCTTGGCGCCCTGGGCCATCTTAATCTGAATCTCGAAGGCGCTGCAAAGATAGCGGCTCGTCACGCCAAAGCGCGCACTTGCCACCTGCTTGATCGCGGAGTTCTTGGAGTCACCGTTGGCCAGCGGGGTCTCGCGACGCGGGTCCTCGCCGCCCTCGCCCGAGTTGGAGCGTCCATGCAGGCGGTTCATGGCGATGGCCATGCACTCGTGCGCCTCTTTGCTGATGGAACCGTACGACATGGCGCCGGTGTTAAAGCGGCGGACGATATTGAGCGCGGGCTCCACCTCGTCGAGCGAAACCGGCGTGCGGCCGCTGTCGTCAAAGTCCAGCAGGTCGCGCAGGCGCACGGCACGGCCGGTGCGGTGCAGACGGGCGCTGTACTCCTTAAAGGTGTCGTAGCTGTCCTCACGGCAGGCGGTCTGCAGCAAGTAGACAGTCTGCGGATCGATAAGGTGATCCTCGCCGCCGAGCGGGCGCCACTTGGTCAGACCCAGCGTGGGCAGCTGATCGGGAGCCGGGCTCTTAAGGATGGCGAGCGCGGCGTCGTAGCGCTCGTTTTGCTCGCGCTCAACGTCCTCGACACCCATACCGCCCACACGGCTCACCGTGCCGGCGAAGTACGCGTTGACGAACTCCGGCGTAAATCCCACGGCCTCGAAGATCTGCGCCGAATGGTAGCTCTGCACCGTGGAGATGCCCATCTTGGACATGATGGAGACGATGCCGGCGGTCGCGGCCTTGTTGTAGTTGTCGATGCCCTGCTCGGCCGTCACGTCCAGGTCGCCGCGTGCCGCCAGATCGCGGATGTACGTATGTGCGTTGTACGGATAGATACCGCTCACGGAGTAGCCCACCAGCACCGCAAAGTCGTGCGAGGACACGGCGTCGCCGCACTCCACCACGATGTCGGCAAAGGTACGCACGCCGGCGCGGATCAGGTGGTTGTGCACGCAGCCCACGGCGAGCAGCGACGGCACGGGCACCTCGCCCGCGGCGGCACGATCGCTCAACACCACGATGTTCACGCCGTCGCGGACCGCGGCCTCAACGTCCTCTGCAAGCTGCTTGAGCGCAGCCTGCAGCGCGCCCTCGCCCGCGTCGCGGCGGTAGACGGCACGGAAACGGCAGGTCTTAAAGCCCACGCGGTCGATGGCGCAGATGCGGTCGAACTCCTCCTCGCTCAGCAGCGGACGCTCCAAGCGCACCAGCTGGCAGGCCGTACGAGAGTCCTCGAGCAGGTTGCCGTGGTTGCCCAGGTAGAGCGTGGTCGAGGTGACCATATGCTCGCGAAGGGCGTCGATGGGCGGGTTCGTGACCTGGGCGAACAGCTGATAAAAATAGTCGTAGAAGGAGCGTGTCTTCTTGGACAGGCAGGCCAGCGGCGCATCGATGCCCATCGAGGCGAGTGGCGCCTTGCCCTGCTGGGCCATGGGACGCACGACCTCGTCAACATCATCCCAGTGATACCCGAGCTTAGCCACGCGCACGGCGGCGGGCACCTCGACGTCCTCGGCGGGCGTTGCCGCGGCAGGCCTATCGAGCGCGTCGACGGTCAGCGTCTCCTCGGCAATCCAATCACGGTAGGGCTTTTCCTTGGCGTAACGGGCGCGCAGCTCGTCGTTGTAGATGACGCGGCCGCGGGCAAAGTCGACCTCGAGCATCTGACCCGGTCCCAGGCAGCCGCTCGTCAGGATGTTCTCGGGGCGCACCTCGATGGTGCCCACCTCGCTCGCCAGCATAAAGCGGCCGTCGCGCGTCACGTAGTAGCGAGCCGGGCGCAGGCCGTTACGGTCGAGGGCGGCACCCAGGGTACGGCCATCGGTAAAGGCGATAGCGGCAGGACCGTCCCACGGCTCCATGAGCATGGACTGGTAGGCGTTGTAGGCGCGGCGCTCCTCACTCAGGCTGTCGTTGTGGTCCCACGGCTCGGGCAGCAACATGGACGCGGCACGCGTGAGCGGACGACCGTTCATGACCAAAAACTCAAGCACGTTGTCCAAAATCGCGGAGTCGGAGCCCTCGCGGTTGATGATGGGCATCACACGCTCAAGATCATGCTGCAGCACGGGGCTGTACAGGTTGGGTTCGCGGGCGCGAATCCAGTTGACGTTGCCCTTGAGAGTGTTGATCTCGCCGTTGTGGATGATAAAGCGGTTGGGGTGCGCGCGCTCCCAGCTGGGCGTGGTGTTGGTGGAGTAGCGCGAGTGGACGAGCGCAACGGCCGTCTTGACGGCGGCGTCGTTGAGATCGATGAAGAAGCGGCGCATCTGCGTGGCGACGAGCATGCCCTTGTACACGATAGTGCGCGAGCTCATGGAGCAGACGTAGAAGATCTTGTCGCGCAGGGCAAACTCGGCGTCGGCCTTCTTCTCGATGGTGCGGCGGCACACATACAGACGGCGCTCGAAGGCATCGCCCGCCGGCGTGTCGTCGGGCGCCCCAGAAAGGCCTGCAGGATGGTAGGCATGCAGGCGCGGGCTGTCTCGCCCAGGTCATGCGGATCGACCGGCACCTCGCGCCAAAAGAGCAGCGGCACGCCGGCCTCAGCGCAGCCCTCCTCAAACACGCGATGGGCATCCTCTACGCCCCTGTCGTCCTGTGGGAAGAACAGCATGGCCACGCCATAGTCGCCCTCTGCCGGCAGAATCTGGCCGCACTTTTGAGCCTCTTTACGGAAAAAGTGATGCGGAACCTGGAACAAGATGCCAGCGCCGTCGCCGGTGTTCTTCTCGAGTCCCGTGCCGCCGCGGTGCTCCAAGTTGACCAGAATGGACAGCGCATCGTCCAGAATCTGGTGATGGCGCTCACCGTTGATATCGGCAAGCGCGCCGATGCCACATGCGTCGTGGTCGAATTCGGGGCGATAAAGGCCCTGCTGCTGAGCGGAATCTGCCTGCATCGCGATCCTCCCCTAGATATTTAGACAGTCAGTTGAATAGGCATAGTAGGAGCATCGCCGGCCCGTTGTGTTTCCCACCCGTTTCGAAACAATCGCGTAACGCACGCAATTATTTTGTTAGTCGTCGTTAACTTTAAAGTCCAAAACGGGTATCCTTTGCGGCGTCAAGCAAACGGCACGTCGCCCATACACAGGAATCGACCATGCTCAACCATCTCAAACAACACTTTGGCTCCCGACGCACCGGTGGTCACGGAGGCCTAGACATTGCGCGGCATATCGGCCCCGGGCTGCTCGTGACCGTCGGCTTTATCGACCCGGGCAATTGGGCCTCCAATATGGCCGCGGGCTCGCAGTTTGGCTACGCGCTGCTGTGGATCGTCACGCTGTCCACGATTATGCTCATTGCGCTGCAGCACAACGCGGCACACCTGGGTATCGCCACGGGCGCTTGTCTTGCCGAGGCCACGACCCGCTTTCTCCCCCGCATCGTGGGACGCGCGGTGCTCGGCAGCGCCTATCTCGCGACCATCGCCACCACCATGGCCGAAGTCCTGGGCGGCGCGATTGCCCTTCAAATGCTCTTTGGGCTACCCGTGCGCGCGGGCTGCGTCATCGTGGCGGCAGTATCGATGGCGATGCTCATGACGAACTCCTACAAGCGTGCCGAACGCTGGATCATCGCCTTCGTAGGCGTGGTAGGACTCTCGTTTTTGGCCGAGCTTGCGCTGGTCAAGGTCGACTGGCCGCAGGCCGCCGCAAGCTGGATCACACCCAGTATGCCCACTGGCTCTGCCGCGATTATCGTGAGTGTCCTGGGTGCGGTCGTTATGCCCCACAACCTCTTCCTGCACTCCGAGGTCATCCAATCCATGCACTTCGAAGGCCAAGGCGAGCAGGTTATCGAAGAGCGTCTACGCTACGAGCTCTTCGACACGCTCTTTTCGATGGGCGTGGGCTGGGCAATCAACTCGGCCATGGTCATCCTGGCCGCAACGACCTTCTTTGTGCACGGCATCGTCGTAGACGACCTCGCCGTCGCAGCGGCCACGCTCTCCCCCATCTTGGGCCCGGCGAGCTCGGCCATCTTTGCGGTAGCGCTGCTGTTCGCGGGATTATCGAGCAGCGTGACAGCGGGCATGGCGGCGGGAACCATCACTGCGGGCATGTTCGACGAGGAATACGACATCCACGACCGACATTCCTCGGTCGGGGTGGCGGCCTGTTTCGCCGGCGCAGTGGCGGCGTGCCTGGTCGTCCCAAATCCTTTTGAAGGTCTCATCTGGAGCCAGGCACTGCTGTCGCTTCAGCTGCCGATTACGGTCTTTGTGCTCATACGACTCACCAGTTCACGCCGCGTCATGGGCAAATACGCCAACTCGCGCCCGCTCAACGCGCTGCTCGTAGGGATCGGTGCCATCGTGACGATTCTCGATGTCGTGTTGTTGACAGGGATGTAATGGGGCGGGGCACCTACCCAGGCAAACGTCTCAATCTGTAACATCTAGACCCGCTTTTGATGTCTAGATGTTACAGATCGAGATCATTCCGAGGGACAGCTCCGTTTGTCTCGATCTGTAACAGATAGACCCCGTTTTCGCCGTTAGATGTTACAGATTGAGATCTTCTGCCGAACGGGTTTGGTTTGTCTTGATCTGTAACAAGTGGACCCAATTTCCGCTTCTAGATGTTACAGATCGAGACATTTCTTCAGCTCCAACCTTTTGTCTCAATCTGTAACAGATAGACCCGTTTTGAGCCGCCACATGTTACAGATTGAGACAAACGGTCGGCCGGACTCACGTCAGACAGGATCGACTAACAGCAGCCGTGATCCCTTGGGGACGGATTAATCAAAAGGGCCCCGGCCGAGAATTCGACCGGGGCCCTTGGACAGAGCTCTGTATAGCTAATCGCCGTGTGTCTACGAGTTACTCCTCGACGGGCTCAAACTCATCGGGGCCGACGCCGCAGACCGGACATACGTAATCCTCGGGCAGCTCGGGCGTGTCGACCTCAACCTCGTAACCGCAAACGGTGCACACAAACTTATACGTCTTCTTCTCCTCAGCCATGATGTTCTCCTCTCGAACGCGACTGGTGATGTACTTCGTTTATTAGTATAGATTCTCAATAATATAATGCAAGTATTTTTAGAACATTTCTAGCCTTGATACGACGAAGCCTTGGGCGGCGTCTTGCCCTTCAGGACCTTATGGTAGTAATCGTAGGTGAGCGGCGTCTCGTCACTCAAGCGCTCGGCATCCTCGACCTCGCCGATAAACAGTAGATGCGTGCCAACATCCACAGTGTCGATCAAATGGCAGCTAAACAGGGCCGCCGCGTGCTCGGGCACATAGGGCATGCCCAGAGCCGTCTCGCGGGTCTCGTATTTGGCAAACTTGTCATAATCGCTGCTGGTGCGGAACCCAAAGTTACCGATGTAGAGCATATCGGCGGTCTGATCGATCACGGTCAGCGCGAACGCTTTGGCCGAAGCGATGACGCCCGAGGTGACGTTGTCCTTGTTCACGGCAATCGAGATGCGCGGCGGCTCGGATGTCACCTGCACCGCTGTGTTGATAACGCAGCCGGCACGCAGCCCGTCCGTCGCGGCACTCACCACGTACAGGCCACTCGGCATGGTAAAGAACGCAGTTTTGTCCATAACGATCACTCCCCTAGCTCGGGTTGGAACCTCATGGATGTATGTACCCACAAAAAAGGCGGCACCCATAACGGACGCCGCCTTTGAGACATATGTGTCAGAACAGTAAGCAAGATGAGACGACCGCAGTTGCGGTGAAATAGGGACTGAATAGCCCCTCAAACAGGCAAAACAGTCCGTATTCCACCGCAACTTATACAGAACGCCTAGCGATTGCGCTCCTTGAGGGCGCGGTCGATCTCGCGCTGGACATCGCGCTTGGCCATATCCTCGCGCTTGTCGTAAAGCTTCTTGCCGCGGCCTAGGCCCAGCAGCAGCTTTACGCGGCCGTCGGTATTAAAGTAGAGCTCCAGCGGCACCAGCGCATAGCCGCGGTTGCGAAGTTTGCCGTCAAGAAAGTCGATCTCCTTGCGGTGCAGCAGCAGACGGCGCCGACGGTCGGGATCGCGATTCCACACGCCACCATGGCTATAAGGGTGGATATGCAGGCCGACGAGCCAGCACTCCCCACCACGAATCAGTGCGAAGGTATCGGTAATCTGGCACGCGCGCTCGCGAATCGACTTGACCTCGGTACCGCTCAGCTCAATACCGCACTCAAACGTCTCATCGATAAAGTACTCGTGATGTGCCGAGCGATTCTTGGAAATGAGCTTGCGCTCGCGCTTACTGGGCATCGCCGGCCTCCTTGGCGCCATCGGCGTTTGAACCCGCAGCCTCGCGCTTTGCCCTGCGCTCGGCATTAAGCTCGGCATCGCTCTCGCGCACCAGCTTGATAATCGCCGCGCATGCCTCCTCGCCCACCAGGTCGCGGGCACGGACCGTCAGACGCGTAGCCTCCTGCTTGTCGCCGTCGCTTGCAGCATCGGTCGCGCACATGATCAGGCAGATGGCGATCTCGGCCGAAGGCGAGGTCGGCACGCCCTGCAGGACGAGCTCACCCATCACATGGTCGTCACTCTCGTCCGCGGCATCCGGATAGGTGGTATGGATCTTGTTGAGCAGGCGCGTCGTATGCGCATCATTGGGCGCCAGGCGCAGCGCCAGACGCGCGCAGCCCACGGCTGCCGAAATGTTCTCGGTCTCGGGCTCCAAGAAGTACTGACCCAAGTTGGTGTAGGCACGTGCGGCGCACTTACCGTCGCTCGCGCGCTCCAGCACCGAGAACGAGAGCGATGCCCACTCCTGCTTGTCCTCGAGCGCGCGGAACAGCTCGGCCAAGTCCAAGCGATAGTTGCAGTTCATGGGATCCCAACGCACGGCCTGCATCAGGGCATTCCGAGCACTCACATAATCCTGCTGGCGAATGTAGCAAACGCCATGTCGGAGTACAGGCGGTCAAAGGGAACCTCGACCTGCACCAGCTCGCGCGGATCCTTCTCCACGCGGCGATAGGCCAGGCGCTCAAACTTGCTGTCGAAGCTAAAGTACTGGCGCTTCTCCTCCGTCTTGCATTCAGCGTCGATATACTCCTCGGCAAGCTCCACCAGACGCTCCAGCAGCGGCGTCGCCGTAGCCAGGTCGCCCTGCGCCAGATAGTTCTCGGCATACGTGATGTCTTCCAAGCTGATAGGCAGGTCCATGACAACTCCTCGGTCCGGGCGGCAGACTCAACGCGCGCCTTAAATATCGGTCAATACACAAAACCCGGGTCTCTTACGAGGCCCGGGCGTTCAATTTTGGTAGCCCGTACCAGATTCGAACTGGTGATCTCCGCCTTGAGAGGGCGGCGTCCTAAACCGCTAGACGAACGGGCCATATGTAGCAAATGCAATGGCTGGGATGGAGGGAGTCGAACCCCCATTGACGGAACCAGAATCCGCTGTCCTGCCATTAGACGACATCCCAATGACTGCATCGCTGCGCTCGGCTGTGCCTTTGCGCAAGAAAGAAATATACGGGAAGTCCGGCCGTGACGCAAGCCCCAATTTTGACTTTTTTGAAATTCAGTCAAATACGGCCAACACGTGAAGGACCTGTGAAGTCGACCGCTGCACACGAAGGGCAAAACGCCGCGAGCGGTAGCCGTCAACCGTTGGCAGATTCTACCGCGAAAACGATAGCACCAGGCAACACAATCGAAGTATCAATGATCACGTAGATATCGAGGCGCCATGGACGAAGAGCTTGATTACCTATGGGAGACCCTGGGCCTCGAGATCACTGCTGACCTTTGGCCCGAACGGGACAAAATCCATCCCACTCTGCGCCCCGCCATCACGGTGATGCAGGCAAAATACCGCCGTGCATCCTTTTTGATCATGCGGATGTCATGGCACGCGGGACTCCCCGACCTTAAGCGAATCCAGGCAAGCCTCGTCGAGCTGTCCGGTATGCCGACTGTCATATCCGAGGCGCACCTGGAGCAGCGCCAGCGCGAGCGACTGCAACAGCAGCGGATCCCCTTTATCTGCCCCGGCGTTCAGGCATATCTGCCCTTTATGGACGAGGAGTACTGGAGCGGCAAGCCCAACAAGCACGTAAAGGTCTACGATCCGCACGAATGGGCGCAGTTGGAGGATTGAGCCGAGCGAGCCCGCCGATGGAAAACACGTCCCACCCTGAGCACTCAAAACGGGTCGCACTTTCCGCAGCCGCTACAGCAATGCCTCGGCCCAAGCCGATTCCTTAAAGCCAGGAATCGCAAAGTCGTCGCCCACCAACAGCGGACGCTTAACCAGCATGCCGTCGGTCGCCAGCAGCTCGTAGCACTCCCGATCCGTCATGCCCGCATCTAGACGCGCCTTCAGGCCCAGCTCTCGATATTTCATGCCCGACGAATTAAAGAAGCGCCGCACCGGCAGTCCCGAACGAGCAATCCAGGTCGCAAGCTCATCAGCCGTGGGATTGTCCAAAACGATATCGCGGTCGATATACTCTACCCCGTGTTCGTCCAGCCATGCCTTGGCCTTCTTACAGGTCGAGCACTTGGGATATTCAATAAACAGTACGGTCATGGGAATCCTCCGAATATAGATCGGCCAACGCAGGCACACGCCACACGAGGCGCCTTCGCATGATGGGCCAATTGTAGCCCACGGGTCACACGCTAAACGAACCGTACCCCGAATCCGCGTTTGATGAACGGCAGCAGCTCCATTGCCTCGGGCGTGATATGACCCGCAACGTTCATGCGCTCCTCACCGGGAAGATCGACCCGCGCAATCTCAAGCTCGCCTTCGTAGCGCCCATAGCTGCTATTGCTCACAGCGATCGACCCCGCCTTTCGAAACAGGCCGGCACCGGCATCCATCGGCACGGAATCCGGCTTAAGCGTCGTACGCGACTCCTGAGACCTAAAGATGAGGGTGCTCGAATCGGGTCGGTCGTGATGAATCTGCCCACGCACATAGGCATAACCGGGCTCAAGCTCGCATTGCAGGTCCACGTATCCGGCGGAAACATGAGCAAACTGCGTCCAGCCCGCATCGGAAAGATCGGGGTCGCCGACCAACACAATGTCGCAATCGGCGCCATGTGCAAGCTCAAGCATATTGAGAGCAACCTTTGACGCGCGACCGCGCTGCGCCTCGACCGTCGGCAGTCCCTCGAATACTGGCCCGCGAACGTTAGCATCACCCGGCACAAAAGCCATGATTTCGAATCCAAGCGCCGCAAGACGAAGATTCACCCGAGCAATGTCCTCCAGAGCTAAACCGGTATAAGGCTTGGGGTAAAAATTGTGGCAGGCGGCAAAATGAGTCACATCGGCACCGGCCTCACGCCACGATGCGATTTCATCAGAACTCACCGTCGATGCATTGACCACAATGCGAAATACACCGGACAGCTCCGCGACCCGCCGGGCGCTAAAGCCATAGTCCAAACGAAGGTATTCCAACCCCAGATCGCGCAGGTCCTCGATGCACTCAAGCCCGAGCAAATCGCACGTGCGCGGCCCCACATCGGCAATGAGCGCAATGCCACGGGCGGAAAGCAGCGACAGCACATGACGGACCTTATCGGTATACGCCGCTCCCCCATCCTCGGGAATATGCAGCGAGGTGAACGCATAGCGCGCACCCGCCGCGGCACCGTGTTCAATCGTCCGCTCAATATCCTGCAGAGGGCTGGAAAGATAAATCGAAATACCCGTTTTCACGCTTCAACACTCCTTTAAAAAAGGCCGGCGGAGCAGTTAGCCCCGCCGGCACAACCATAGCATCAAGAAATCTGCCGCGCGCCGCGAGCCCTAAGCAACACGGCTCGCGATATTAAACTACTCGCCAAAGAACTCGTTGATCTTCTGCTCGTCGACGCCAAAGAACCACGTCAGGACAAAGCCGGCGGCATAGGCAAGCAGCATAGCGGCAACGTAACCGAGCTGCTGGCCAGGAACGACGATCAGCAGGCCAAACAGACCGGAAACGCCCTGAGAAACCGTGCCGATGTGAAGCAGCGCCGCGAGCGCGCCGCCAAATCCGGCACCCAGGCAGGCCGTCACAAACGGACGAACGAGCGGCAGCGTAACAGCATACATCAGAGGCTCGCCCACACCCAGGATTCCAACGGGAATGGACTCTGCGACGTACTTCTTGAGCTTGACGTTCTTGGTCTTAAAGTACAGCGCCAGACCGGCACCGACCTGACCGCCGCCAGCCATCATAAGGATGGGAAGCAGGTAATTGATGCCCTTGGTAGCGCCGTCGGGATCGTTGAGCATAGCGTGGATCGGCGTGAGCGCCTGATGCAGGCCGACGGAAACCAGCGGCAAGAAGCCTGCCGACAGGATATAACCGCCCAGGACGCCCAGCTTCTCGAAGATAAAGGTCAAAACGCTAAAGATGGCAGTCGTCAGCCATGCGCCAACCGGCTGGATGACGAGCATCAGAGCAAAGGCGCCGATGATGAGCACCAGCAGCGGGGACAAGAACGTGTCGAGTACGTTGGGCATAACCTTGCGAATCTGACGCTCCATCCAGGCAAAAAATGCGCCGGCGATAAGAGCCGCGATCATGCCGCCCGCTGCGGGGTTGTACTGTGCATTGGTGAGCGGCAGCAGAATGGCAGTGGCAGGATCAGCCGCGCCAGGCGCAAGCAGGGGCATGGCACTGTTGGCAATACACATCATGCCGGCGATGCCGCCCAGCGCAGCGGAGCCACCAAACTCACGTGCCGCGTTATAGCCCACCAAGATGGGCAGATAGGCAAATAGGGCCCAGCCCATGGAACGAATGCCCTGGTACCACCACTCGCCTGCAAGCGCGCCTGCCGTCGAGACGTTAATGACGTTGCAGATGCCGTTGATGAGGCCAGCCGCAATGATGCCGGGAAGCAGGGCGACGAAGACATTGGAAATCTTCTTGAGGAAGGCCTGAACCGGCTTGGACTCGTACTTGGCCTTCTGCGCGGCCTTGTTTGTGGCCGCAGCGTCAACCACGCTCTCGTCAGCAACGCCTTTCGCAAGGCCGGTGAGCTTGGAGAACTCCTCGAGCACCTTATTCACCTTGCCCGGCCCCAGCACGATCTGCATCGTGTCGTCCTCGACCAAGCCCATCACGCCGTCGAGTGCCTTAATACCCTCCGTGTCGACGCTGCCCGTGTCTTTGACGGTCACGCGCAGGCGCGTCATGCACGCCGCGTTTGCGAGCACGTTGTCTTTACCGCCCAAAAGGTCCAGCAGCTTTTGAGCCAGCTCTTTGTTCGTCATAACTCCTCCTTGTATTGGGTATCTCGTTTGGATGTCATATCAGCTCACGCCGCGCACCTATTGGGCATCGGCATTGCTCTTCTCATGGCCACTCACCGCAGCACGGACATGGCCTCGCGCTCGCTCAAGAGCTACCGCAGCCTGCTCGACATCGCAGTCCAGCAGTACCGAGACAATAGCGGTTTTTACGTGGCCGCCGGCATCTGCAAGCGCCTGAATAGCGCGCTCGCGCGTGCAGCCGGTCGCCTCCATCACGATGTTCTGGCCGCGCACCACCAACTTCTCGTTCGTCTGCTGCACATCGACCATCAGGTTTTGGTATACCTTGCCGATCTTGACCATGGCACCGGTCGAAATCATGTTGAGAATGAGCTTTTGAACCGTTCCCGCCTTGAGCCTCGTTGAGCCGGTCAGCACCTCGGGACCGGGCACGGGTTCAATGGCAAGATCTGCGCTCTCCCCGATCTTCGACCCTTGGTTGCAGGCAATTGCAATGGTCTTGCACCCAGTTGCCTTGGCGTACACAAGGCCGCCCACCACATAGGGAGTACGACCGCTTGCCGCCAGGCCAACGACAAGATCCCTGTCCGAGAGTCCACGCTCCCGCAGGTCGCTCGCGCCAAGCTCCTCGCTGTCTTCGGCACCTTCGACAGCCTTGATAAACGCCGTCTCGCCTCCGGCAATGAGCCCGACAATCAGATCGGGTGACACGCCAAACGTGGGCGGACACTCCGAAGCGTCGAGTACACCCAGACGACCGCTGGTGCCTGCGCCCATGTAAAAGACGCGCCCGCCGCGCTCGAGTGCCTCAGCAGCCCAGTCGATTGCTGTGGCAACCTGGGGCAGCACTTTTGTGACCGACTGGACGGCACGAAGATCCTCATCGTTCATCGTCGTGACGATTTGCAGCGATGTCATCGTATCGAGGTCCATTGAACTTTGATTACGCTGTTCGGTCGTGAATTTTGTTAAATCGAGCATTTCATTCACCTCATCTTTCCTGTTTCTCGATGTAGTTTTGCTTAATGACATGCGTCGCCCGTTCGTAGTCGCTGGCAACGTAAGCAGCGTACAGGGCATCGACAACCATAAGCTGGGCCATACGCGAAGCCATGGCACCGCTGCGGACCAAGGGTTCACTCGCAGCGACGCCGAGCACGGCATCGGCCACGGTGGCAAGCTTGGATGATCCATCTACTTTGGTAACGGCCACAACGGGACAGTTGTGACGTTGAGCCTCGGCGGTGCAGTCCAGCACCTCTTGCGTCAAGCCCGAGTAGCTAAAGGCGATTGCCATATCGCCCTCATGCATGTTCTTGGCACACAAGAGCTGATCATGCCAGTCGTCGTACAGATGGCACTCCTTGTCGACACGCATGAGCTTTTGCGCCAGATCGTGCGCGACCAAACGAGAGGCACCGATACCGAACAGATTGACCGCACGTGCCCGCTTAAGATAGGCCGCACATCGCTCCAAGACGGTGTAATCGAGCGTTCGCGCCGTCGCTTCGATCGTGCGCACGTTGCTTTTCATCACCTTCCCCACGATACGTTCGACGCTGTCATCCATGGAGATGTCCTCGAGGGCAACGTCTTTCTTGTCACCCAAGAGCGCCAGCTCGGCAATCAGTTCGCGCTGGAACTCCTTGTAGCCCGCAAAACCCAAGCGCTTGCAAAAGCGCAAAATGCTCGAGGGCGAGGAGAACGTGGCATCGGCAAGACCGCGGACGGACAGCCCGACCACCTCGTGCGGATGAGCGCTTACATATGCGATGACATTGCGTTCCGCCGGGCTCGCGCTGAGCTCACGCTCGCGAAGCCGCAAAAGCAATCCGTTTGCCATCTCAAACACCTCCGTTGAGAAGAATTAAAGACCAACGAATGATTCGTACCGGATACAAACAGCTTTTACGGTACATTGTGCCGCATCGTGGCGCACAAAGGGCGAGCGTTCTACCGCTCGCCCCTCAAATCCGACCGCTCGGAAATACGCGCGACACAAAATAATTCAACAAGGTCGCATTATCAGAAACGGGTTTGTTACCGGCTAGCGCCTCGCATGGGCGCCGATCGGCCGAGTCGCATAGCGCACCAACGCCGCTGCCAGCAATACCAACAGCATGGCGGTGACATAGCCCGCAGCATCGAATCCTAAATCGATAACGTCGAAATGCCTGCCGGGAACAAAGATCTTATGTACCTGATCGCCAACGGAGCAGGCGGCGCAAAAGAGCAATACGGGCACGCAACGGGAGCATACGCTCCACGGACGCCTGGAAAAGCAAACCACGACCACCGAGGCGAACAATCCGACGAAGAAAAACTCTACGGTATGGGCAACGCGACGGACGTTCGTGCCACCCACATGCGAATGGAAGCAAGTCGGCCAGACCGGACATTCGAGGCAGCCGAATCGGCGCCCCCGGTCATTCCGTTCTCCGTCTGGGCTTCACCCGTGGCATCGACAGCCTGAACGCCCGTAGCCTGACCCTCTACCACACGCGCGGTGGACTCGCTCAGCAACGACGTCTCCACCGCATTTTGCTCCGTCAGCACCCAGATGCCCGCCAGCGTTACAACGAACAGAACGATCGCGGTCCATCCGATTATTTGTTTTACGCGCGACAAGGGCCAACCTCCTTTTTTTGAATATCAGCGAGTGTAGCCCCAAATGACATCGTCACCGTATCAAAATTTGAATCGCAACAGGAAGCGACAAAGCGACGCAAACCTCTACCCCGCCTCGCGCATCCAGCGATCGAACGTCCCCACGCACACGCCCAGGCACTTTGCTGCCTGGCTGCGGGTTATATCGCCCGCCTCATAGCTATCGCGCACCAGCTCAAACTGAGGAGGGCACGGCTTGCGAGGTCGACCGAAACGGACCCCTCGCGCCCGCGCAGCTGCAATTCCCTCCGCCTGGCGCCGATGGATATTCTCGCGCTCCACCTGCGCCACGTAGCTCAGCAGTTGCAGCACAATATCGGCAATCAGGGTGTTGGTCACATCCGGCGTGCCGCTGGCCCTGACGCGCGTGTCAAGCAATGGCATGTCCAACACCACAATGGCAACCCCGAGCTCCTTGGTAATGCGTCGCCATTCCTCAAGAATCTCGGAGTAATTACGGCCAAGTCGGTCGATAGAAAGCACCACCAGCACGTCCCCGTCTCCCAGGACGTGCAGCAGCTCGCGATAGCGCGGTCGATCGAAGTCCTTGCCGCTCGCATGGTCGGCATAAATATTCGCCGAGCCCACGCCATAGGCGCCCAGCGCATCCAGCTGCCGATTAAGATTCTGATCGCGCGAACTCACCCG
The DNA here is from genome assembly GCA_003462965.1 of Collinsella sp. OF03-4AA. Taxonomy (GTDB): domain Bacteria; phylum Actinomycetota; class Coriobacteriia; order Coriobacteriales; family Coriobacteriaceae; genus Collinsella. Next base: position 13,239 of record QSCH01000021.1, on the reverse strand, counting down.
CGCATAACCGTACACCGTCGCCATCTCATCCCCGCTTTCTTGTAAACCTGCCAAAAAGGGACAGGTTTATTTTGGTAGGTTTTACCTCTCAAATAGCAGGTAAGCGGGCAGCCGAGCAGACGGCAAGGTAGCCACGATTCAAATGCGGAGGGCGGCCCCGAAAGACCGCCCTCCGCTCTCCCGCCATGAGTCGAGATTTGGCTAATGGATAAGCTTAAAGTCCAAGTGTCCACGCGTGGTATTGACGCGCGAGACCTCGATAATCACGCGCTGGCCCAGTTCATAGCGAGTCCCCGTGTCGGCGCCCGTCAGCGTAAGCGCGTCCTCGTCGAACTCGAACCACTCGTTGCCCAGGCTCTTAATTGAAACCAGGCCCTCGACCTGCGTCAAATCCAGGCGTACGAACAGGCCCATACTGCTAACCCACGAGACGGTTCCGGCATAGCGCTCGCCCAGACGGTCCTCATAGTACTGGGCAATCTTAATCTTTTGCGTCGCATGGCTGGCGGCATCTGCCGCGCGCTCGGCATCGCTGCATGCGCGGCAGATCTGCGGCAGAATGCGCGGCAGCGACTCGCGCCCCTTGCCGATCAGCCGCGGCGTACGGACCAAGGCGTCCTTGCCGCCGAGCTGCTCATAGGCCAACTGCAGTTTGAGTACGCGGTGCACCACCAGATCGGGGTAGCGACGGATGGGACTCGTAAAGTGACAGTAGCACGGCGCGGCGAGCGCAAAGTGGCCCTCGTTGCGCGGCTTGTACAGCGCGCGCTGCATGCTGCGCAGAAGCAGCGTGTTGACGAGCGGTGCGTTGGCCGTACCGGCGGCAGCATCGACTGCAGCCTGCAGCTCATCGGGACTCCCCAGGGCGATACCGGCAGCACGGCGATCGTCGATGATGCCTAGCTGCGCCAGCGCAACGGCGGCACCGTGCAGGCTATCGGGACTCGGATCCTCATGCACGCGATAGCAGGCCTCGATATCGCGGTCGGCCAGCCACTCCGCCACGCACTCGTTGGCGAGCAGCATGGCTTCCTCGATAAGCGACGTGGCACACGAACGCTCGCGCGCCACAATCTGCACGGGTACTCCGTCCTCATCCAATAGAGCGCGAATCTCGGCCGTGTCAAAATCGACTGAGCCGCGGGCGCGACGGATACGACGGCGAAGTTCGGCGAGTTCGTTGGCGGCGACAAGGAAATCGCCGAGGTCGACGTTGTAGCCGCGGGCGGCTTCCTCGCACGCAAGACCACGCTCAAGCGCGTCCTCGCGCGAGGTCTCGGCAGCCGCAACATCCTCGGCCGCGCCCTCCAGCACCGAATACTCAACCGCGCCGGCACGCACCAGCAGCGCCTCGGCGCCGTCGTAGTCCATACGCACACGCGAGCGAATCACGCTGGGGTACGGATCGTAATGCCGCACGCGACCCTGCGCATCGAGCTCAATATCAACGGTAAACGCAAGACGGTCCTCGTCAGGGCGAAGCGAGCACAGGTCACAGGACAGGCGTTCGGGCAGCATGGGAAGCACGCGATCGGCCAGATACACCGATGTCGTACGATGGCGAGCCTCAAGATCGATATGCCCGTCCCAAGCCACATAGTGTGAAACGTCGGCGATATGCACGCCCAGCTTGTAGCCACCCTCGGGCGTACGCTCCAGCGAAATGGCATCGTCAAAGTCGCGCGCGTCGACCGGGTCGATCGTGATGACAAAGCGGTCGCGCAGATCGCGGCGGAGCGGGTCCTTAAGCGCCACGGACACATCGAGCGAAAGCCCCTCGGCCTCGTCTAGCGCGGCCTCGGGATAGCTATCGGTATAGCCGTAACGCGCCATCACATATTGAACGCCCAAATCGGGCGCGTCATCTCCGCCAATGCGGCGTTCGATCGTCACGGTGCCCGATTCCAGGCGCGTCGGGTAGGTCAAAATGCGTGCGACAACGGCATCACCCGGGCGGACGCCCAGGCGATCCGCCGAGGTATCCTCGGGCAAAATGAAGAAGTCGGCCTTCAGGCGCGAATCGAGCGGCTCAATCACACCGAGCGGACCGGCGGTCTGGTACGTGCCCACCACGCTTATAGCTGCGCGCTCAACCACGCCCTCGATCACGGCGCGACGCTCGCCATGCGGGCTGTTCTTAATGCTAACGGCAACGGTATCGCCGTCCATGATCTCGCGCTTACCGCGGCCCATGACCTTGTAGTCGCCATTCTCGGTTATGACATAGGCACTGTGCTCATGGAGCTGCACGCGCCCGGTCAGGCTCGAACGGCGTTCGCTGCGCACCGGCCCGCGCTTATTGCGAGCTCCACGCTTATGCTTGTTATTGCGCCCCATGGCGCCTCCTAACTATCGATTGCCGTTTACATCCCAAGAGTCTACCTAAATGATCCCTAGGGGACGAAGGAAAACGGATCACATAGATAGACCAGCGCGACGATGATCCGCAATCATGCCGTCCCCTAGGGATCAAAAAAACGGGCCGCCCCATAAGAGACGACCCGTTGGAAGGGATGAATTCCAGGCATGCCTACACGCGCAGGTAGCGGCGCATGGCTATGGCAGAACCAAAGAGACCGATAATCACACCGACCAGAATCAGCGCAGCATAGGTCACCAGGTAGTACTGCATCGGCAGGGCAAACGACATCCAGCCGATGCTCTCCTGCAAACGCGGAATCATCAGATTGCGCAGCAGCTCCAGAACGCCGATGGAAAGCAGCGAGCCCAAAATGGCCTGCAGTACGCCCTCGGTGATAAACGGGCCGCGAATGAAGCCGTTGCTGGCGCCGACCAGACGCATAATCGCAATCTCACGACGACGCGCCGTAATGGACAGGCGAATCGTGTTGTTGATGAAAATGAATGCGATAAAGGTCAAAAGGCCAACGAGCACCACGGCGGCGATGCGGATGTAGTTGGTCACCTGGAACAGGCGGCTCACTTCCTCTTGGCCGTACAGCACGCTCGCGTTGACGTCGCCGTCATCCGCGATCTTCTGGAAGTCGGCGTTCTTCTTGAGCTTCTGGGCCGTGCTCTCGACCTTGGACGGATCGTCCATCTCAATTGCAAACGAAGCCGGCAGCGGGTTCTGGCCATCGAGCGCGCTCATGGTGGCGTCGGCGTTGCCCGACATCTTGCTCGTATACTCGGCCAGCGCGTCGTCCTTGTCCTTATAGGTCACGGACTTGACGTTATTCCACGTCTTAAGTTCGGCCTCAAAAGCCTGAACATCGGCCTGATCAGCGTCATCACTAATGAACGCGTTGATGACAACCTGATCCTCGACGGTGCCGATCACGGAGTTCAGCATCGCGGAGCCCATGATGAACAGGCCGATGATAAACAGCGAAAGGAAGATCGTGATGACGGCGCCGAGCGAGGTAGTCCAGTTACGGAAGAAGTGGCTGATTGCCTCTTTGAAGGAGTAGCCCACGTTAGTTGGTGCCATAGTTGCCGTAACCTCCCCTCTCCTGGTCGCGGATAACGTGGCCGCCCTCGAGAGCGATCACGCGACGGTGCATGCTATCGACCATCTCGCGGTCGTGCGTGGCGACGATCACGGTGGTGCCGGTGCGGTTAATACGCTCGAGCAGCTTCATGATGCCCAGCGAAATCGCCGGGTCGAGGTTACCCGTCGGCTCGTCGCAGATCAGCAGCGGCGGACGGTTGACCATAGCGCGGGCGACGGCAACGCGCTGCTGCTCGCCACCGGAAAGCTGGTCGGGCAGCGAGTCCATCTGATCGGCCAGACCGACCAGACGCAGCACCTCGGGCACCTGGCTGCGAATGACGCCCTTGGGCTTGCCGATGCACTGCAGGGCAAACGCCACGTTTTCGTAGGCGGTCTTTTGCGGCAGAAGCTTAAAGTCCTGGAACACGGCGCCAATCTGGCGGCGCAGGAACGGAACCTTGCGGTTCTTGATCTTCATGAGGTCCTGACCGGCAACCAGGATGCGGCCGCTCGTCGGCTTGACGTCGCGGTTGAGCGTCGACAGCAGCGTGGTCTTACCCGAGCCGGAGTGACCGACCAGGAAGACGAACTCGCCCGGATAGATCTCGATGTTGATGTCGTCGAGTGCAGGCTTGTTGGGCTGTGCCGGATAGATCTTGGTGACATGCTCCATAAGGATGACGGGCTCGACACCGGCCTGCTTGGCCATCTTCTTGCGGCTGGCCTGCGGATCGATGGGCGCAAACACCGACGTGAAATCGGGGTTGTTGAGCGCGTTATCGAGGCTTGCGACCTCGGCGGCCTGATCGCTCTCGACCACCGGGGCAGCAGGCTGCGTGGGGTCGGGAATAGCGGCAAAGAGACCGGACTGCGCAGGCTGAGGAGCCGGCGTCGCAGGGGCCATGTGGTCGGGAATGCCGGCCATGGTAGGCTGCGGCGTGGCGGCGCCAGCCTGAGGCTGCTCCACGCGAGCGGTCACGGCCTGAACGGGCTCAAAACCCGCCGTGCCGGAAAGCGCGACATCGCTGGTGGGATTGTAGGCAAAGGGATCGGATGCCGGCTGTGCCTGATCTGCCGGCTGAGCGGGAGCCTGAGCAACAGGCTGGCCCTCTGAATCCGGAGTGGCGAAACGACTGCCCTGGACGCCCGTCTGCGTCTTGGGGGCATCATCGCCCGCACCGGAGGTACGGAAGTGGTTACCCACTGGTGCTCCTTATCGTCGTGCGTTTAAACTACATGAGCGCTTTGTATTTTAGCAGCATTAGCTTTACTGCACATAAGAAGCATGGCGGGGTTTGGGTCTCACCGGCCGGGCGCAGGGTTACCTCCCAAATCGTCCTCGCGCATGGCCGGCATTTGTCCTGCTCCTGCGGAGCTGCGGACAAACGCCGGCCTGCGCTGCGGAAAGATTTGGGAGGTAACCCTGCGCCCGGCCTGCGGCTACTATGGGGCCGACGCACCAACTTGAGATGCTGCGCATACAAAGTTGGAAGGGTCTGAATTGCACTTTGTTGGGATGGGCCCGTTTCCCCATGGGAACTTTGCTTGGCAGGACTCTAATTTAAATTCAGCATAAACAGGGGCGCCCTCTTTGAGGACACCCCTGTTCTGGCTTGTTTGCGGTTGTCGACGCGATACTTTGCCTCGTCTTGCCTTATGCCAAGAACTCCTTGGTGGTCGCCACGATGTTGGCGGCGTCCAGGCCGTACTTGTGCAGGAGCTCGGCACCCGGGCCGGACTCGCCGAAGGTGTCGTTGACGCCAATCTTCTTGAGCGGCGTCGGGCACTGCTCACACAGAACGTCGGCAACGGCGCTGCCCAGGCCACCGATCACGGAGTGCTCCTCGACGGTCACGACGTGGCCGGTCTTGGTGGCGCTCTTGACGATCAGGTCGGCATCGATGGGCTTGATGGTGTGCATGTTGATGACCTCGGCATCGATGCCCTCGGCAGCGAGCTGCTCGGCGACCTCGAGGGCCTCGCCAACCATTAGGCCGCAGGCGATGATGGTGACGTCGGTGCCCTCGCGCATGACGATGCCCTTGCCTACCTCGAACTTGTAGGTCTCGGGGTCGTTGATGACCGGCGAGGCCAGACGGGCAAAGCGCATGTATACGGGGCCGTCGCACTCGTAGGCGGCGCGCGTCACGGCACGAGCCTCCACGTCGTCGGCGGGAACGATAACGGTCATGCCGGGGATGACGCGCATGAGAGCGATATCCTCGCAGCACTGGTGCGTGGCGCCGTCCTCGCCCACCGAGATACCGGCGTGCGTGGCACCGATCTTAACGTTAAGGTGCGGATAGCCGATGGAGTTGCGGACCTGCTCAAAGGCGCGGCCAGCGGCAAACATGGCAAAGGTGCTCGCGAAGGCGACGCGGCCGGTGGTCGCGATACCGGCGGCAACACCCATCAGGTTGCTCTCGGCAATGCCCACATCGAAGAAGCGGTCGGGGCAGGCTGCCTTAAACTTGCCGGTCTGCGTGGCGGCGGCCAGGTCGGCGTCGAGGACCACAAAGTCATCGTGCTCGTTGGCGAGCTCGACGAGGGCCTCGCCGTAGCTTACGCGCGTGGCGATTTTCTTGACGTCTGCCATCCTAGAGCTCCTCTCCGGCGGCCGTGAGCTCTGCCATGGCCTGCTCAAACTGTTCATCGTTGGGGGCCTTGCCGTGCCAACCCACCTGGTTCTCCATAAAGGAAACGCCCTTGCCCTTGGTGGTCTCGGCGATGATGGCGGTCGGCTGACCCTTGGTGGCGCGGGCCTCGGCAAAGGCGGCGCGGATCTGATCGAAATCGTTGCCGTCGGCGAGCTCCACCACGTGGAACTTGAAGGCGCGGAACTTGTCGGCGAGCGGCATGGGGTCGTTGACCTCCTCGACGGGGCCGTCGATCTGCAGGCCATTGTGGTCGACGATCACGCAGAGGTTATCGAGCTGCTGGTTGCCGGCAAACATGGCGGCCTCCCAAACCTGGCCCTCCTCGCTCTCGCCGTCGCCCAGCAGGGCGTAGGTGCGATAGTCGTCGCCCCAGTGCTTGGCGGCAACGGCCATGCCCACGGCGGCGGAGATGCCCTGGCCGAGCGAACCGGTGGACATATCGACGCCCGGGGTGTCGTTCATGTTGGGGTGACCTTGCAGGTGGCTGCCGATGTGGCGCAGCGTCTCGAGATCCTCCTTGGGGAAGAATCCGCGCTCGGCGAGCACGGCGTACAGACCAGGCGCGCAATGACCCTTGGAAAGCACGAAGCGATCGCGGTCGGCCTTGCGGGGGTCGGCCGGGTCGACGTTCATTTCCTCAAAGTACAGATAGGTCATGATGTCGGCAGCGCCGAGCGAACCGCCCGGATGGCCGGACTTGGCAGCGTGCACGCCGGTGACGATGCCCTTCCTTACCTCGTTGGCAACCTTTTTGAGCTCTTCGTCGCTCATTGTGCCTTCCTTTCATCCTCTTAAGACAAGATGCGCACGGCACGGAAAGGTAGTCCCAACACAGCCGCGATGCACGTACGTCATTCATTATGCTGGAAACTGGAAGCTTTACCAGAGTATTTATCATTATTTGAACAATTGAGCAGGCAGAACCGCTGATGAAACGGTTTATCAATGTGAACGTCTTTTGGATGGAACGCAGTCGGCCCTACGCGTTAATGTCCTTGAATCCCTCACCGAAGGTTTCCGTAACGTCGGCGACCGTCACAATGGCGTGAGGATCGCGCTCGCGCACGATCGTTTTGAGGGTGTTGAGCTCGCGGCGGCTCACAATGACCATGATCACCGGCTTCTCGGCGCCCGAGTACATGCCGGTCGCCTTAAACTTGGTGCAGCCGCGACCCAGGCCATACATGATGTCGGCCGCAATATCGGGAAACTTGTCCGAGATGATGAGTACCATACGGCGCCTGTTGCCGCCGTCGACCACGGCATCGATCACGTAGCCGCTAATGACCATCGAAAGGCCCGCATACAGCGCGTTTTCGACCGAGAAGACCGGGGCCGACAGCGCGCACACGGCAACGTCGATCGCCATGACGGTGGAGCCCACCGGTAGTGACGTATTGCGCGAGATAATCTGACCGATGGTGTCAGAGCCGCCAGTGTTGGCACCGGCGCGTAGCACCATGCCGTAGCCAATGCCCGTGATAATGCCGCCCCACATAGCGGGCAGCATCAGGTCGGCATGTGCCAGCGGCGCCACAAACGGAGCGAACAGGTCGGTGAAAAAGCCCAGCAGCACAAAGCCCGTCGCCGTCTGTATCACGTAGAACATGCCACCCTCGCGCATAACGACCAGCAGCAGCAAGGCATTCATCACGATGGTTTGAATACCGACAGGCAGCGAGATGCCATGCGAGGCGCCGACCGCCTGGATAATCGTGGCGAGACCCGTAACGCCGCCGGCAGCAAGACCGTTGGGAATCAAAAACAGGTCCGTCGCGATAGCTGCCAGGGCGCAGCCAAACATGATCTTGGGCAAGTCATGAAAGAAGTTCAGCGAAAGAATGCGCTTGATGTCCAGACGATATGCCATGCTGCCTCCCTCAAAAAAGCGCACCCAAACGAGTGCGCTTTGAACTTCTTACTGTATTCGATTCTACCGATTCACCGGGCAAATACCACCCCTGCGAAGTGTTTGCATCGACCCGGAGCCAATCATGTGCCTAGGCAGACGATGCTTCCGCATCGGCGTTGCTGGTTGCCCAACGATGGTAGCCGATCACAAACGGATCCAGATCGCCATCGTCGAGAACGGCCTCGACGTTGCTGGTCTCCACGCCCGTGCGCAGGTCCTTGACCATCTGATACGGGTAGAGCACGTAGCTGCGAATCTGGTTGCCAAAACCGATCGTGGTCTTGGGCCCGCGAATCTCATCCAGGGCCTCGGCGCGCTTCTCGAGCTCGATCTCGTACAGACGGGCCTTGAGAATCTGCATGCACGCGGCCTTGTTTTGAATCTGGCTGCGCTCGTTTTGGCAAGTGACAACGATGCCGCTGGGAAAATGCGTCACGCGTACGGCAGAGTCGGTGGTGTTGACGCCCTGGCCGCCCGGACCGCTCGCGTGATACACGTCCACGCGGATATCGTCGGGACTGATCTCGATGTCGATATCGTCAGGCAACACGGGAATGACCTCGACGCCGGCAAACGTGGTCTGGCGGCGCTTCTTATCATCGGTGGGGCTGATGCGTACCAGGCGGTGAACGCCGGCCTCGGCGCGCAGCATGCCAAACGCGTCCTTGCCCTCGACGGTAAAGGTCGCACGGTCGATGCCGATGACCTCAGCCGCGGGGCAGTCGTTAATGGTGACCTTCCAGCCGCGACGCTGGCAGTACTTCATGTACATCTTAAAGAGCATGAAGGTCCAGTCCTGTGCCTCCAGGCCACCCTGTCCGGGCTTGATGGTCACAATCGCGTCGCCGTGATCGAACTCACCGGTAAACCAGCTCGAAAGCTCGAGCTCGTCGATAGCGCGGGCCAGGCGTTCTGCCGTAGCGGCAGCCTCCTCGCGCAATGCGGCGGCATCGGGGTCGTCGCCCATCTCCTCGGCAAGCTCCAGCGCCGCGCGGGCGTCAGATAGCTCGCCGCGCGCGGTATCCACGGCAGCGATATCTTCCTTGGCGCGAGCGATCTCCTCCATGGTGGCGCGAGCGGCGTCGGCGTCATCCCAAAAGCCGGGGGCCACGCTTTTTGCCTCGAGCTCGGTCACGCGCGTGCGCTTCTCGTCCAAATGAAGATACGACTCGACCTCGCCGAGCCGGTCCGCAAACGCGTCCAGCTCGGCGGGCGTTACCTCTAAAGCCTCGGCCATTAACGATTCCTGCCGTGGCAGTACTTGAACTTCTTGCCGCTGCCGCAGGGGCAAAGGTCGTTGCGGCCCACGTTGACATAAGGGTCATCGCTCTCGGACTTGCGGTAGGTGGTCACCTTGCCGCCGTTGTTGACAGCAGCCGGGCCTCCCTGGACGGCCGTACGAGCCTGAACCTGTGCCTGCTTGCGCAGCACCGAGCTGCCGTTGTCGCCATCGACGTCGGCGGGGCCGGAGAAGCGCGCACCCTCGAGCGCGGGGTCCTCCTTGTGCTCCACGGCCTGCGGGGCGGCCTTGATCTCGATGCGCAGAACGGTGCGCAGGTAATCCTCGTACATGGTGTCAACGAGCATCTGGAAGGCACCATAAGCCTCAGTCTTGTACTCGACCAGCGGGTCGCGCTGGCCAAAGCCGCGCAGTCCGATACCGGTCTTGAGGTAGTCCATCTCCTGCAGGTAGTTCATCCAGCGGGTATCGATGACGCGCAGCATGACCTGGGTGTTGAGCTCGCGCATGAGGTCCTCACCCAGGCGCTCGGCCTTCATGTTGTAGCACTTCTCAACGTAGGCCAGGACATCGGCAGCCAGGGCCTCGAAGTCCTCGTCGGGGAACTTGGGCGTGTCGATATGCCCGGTGAGCTCCACGACCCACTTGCGCAGGCCCTCGAGATCGCGCTCGCCATCGTGGCTGTCCTTGGTGCAGAACTCCTGAACACAGCGGTACACGGTATCGTGCATGACCTCGGTGATGTGATCGGTCAGGTCCTTGCCGTCCAGAATCTTGTTGCGCTCGGCGTAGATGACCTGGCGCTGCTTGTTCATGACGTCGTCGTACTCAAGAACGCTCTTGCGCATGGAGAAGTTGATGCTCTCGACCTTGTGCTGGGCGTTCTCGACGGCCTTGGAGATGATCTTGTGCTGGATGGGCATGTCGTCGCCCATGTCGGCGGTAACCATCATCTTGGAAACGCGGTCCATCTTGTCGCCGCCGAACAGGCGCATGAGGTCGTCCTCGAGCGACAGGTAGAACTGAGTCTCGCCCGGATCGCCCTGACGACCGGAGCGGCCACGCAGCTGGTTGTCGATACGACGGGACTCATGGCGCTCGGTGCCGATGACGGTCAGGCCGCCGGCGGCAAGCACGCGCTCGCGTTCGGCCTTGCAGGTCTCCTTGGCCTCAGCGTTAAACTGCTCGAGCTGCTCGGGCGTTACGTCCTCCATGGTCAGGCCCTCGTACTCCAGGCGCTCGCGCACCAGCTCGTCGGGGTTACCGCCCAGCAAGATGTCGGTACCGCGGCCGGCCATGTTGGTAGCGATGGTCACGGCGCCATAGCGACCAGCCTGGGCAACGATATGGGCCTCGCGCTCGTGGTGCTTGGCGTTGAGGACCTCGTGCGCGATACCGCGCTTCGTGAGGGCGGCGGACAGCTTCTCGGAGCTCTCGATGGAGACGGTACCCACCAGGACCGGCTGGCCCTTAGCGTGACGACGCTCAACGTCGTCGGCAACGGCGTTGTACTTAGCCTGAATGGTGCGGTAGACCAGGTCCTCGTGGTCCACGCGCTGCACGGGCTTGTTGGAGGGGATGACCTCGACGGGCAGCTTGTAGATCTCGCGGAACTCGGCGTCCTCGGTGAGTGCCGTACCGGTCATACCGGAGAGCTTGTCATACAGGCGGAAGTAGTTCTGCAGGGTGATGGTCGCCAGCGTCTGGTTCTCCTCGCGCACGAGCACGCCCTCTTTGGCCTCGATGGCCTGGTGCAGGCCCTCGGAGTAACGGCGGCCTTCCATAATGCGGCCGGTGAACTCGTCGACGATCTTGACCTCGCCGTTGGTGACCACATACTGCTTGTCGCGGTGGAACATGTACTGGGCCTTCAGCGCCTGCTGCAGGTGGTTGACCAGCTGGCCGGAGAGATCGGCATAGATGTCATCGATACCCAGGCGGCGCTCGATCTTCTTAAGACCGCGCTCGGTGGCAGCGATGGTGTGCTTGGCCTCGTCCATGACGTAGTCGCCCGTGGGTTCAACGTCCTCGGTGGCGGTAAGCATGTCGTGCGACACGTCCTCGCCGCGCTCAAGGCCACGCACGGCACGCGCGAAGTCCTTGTAGGTACTGGCGGACTTGGTGCCAGCGCCCGAGATGATCAGCGGGGTGCGAGCCTCATCGATCAGGATGGAGTCAACCTCGTCGACGATGGCGTAGTTGTGGCCGCGCTGCACGCGCTGCTCGGGACGGGTAACCATGTTGTCGCGCAGGTAATCAAAGCCGAACTCGGAGTTGGTGCCGTAGGTGACGTCGGCCTGGTAGGCCGGGCGCTTGAGCTCGAGCGGCATGTTGTTCTGGAGCAGACCGACGGTCATGCCCAGGTACTTATAGATGCGGCCCATCCACTCGGAGTCGCGCTTGGCAAGGTAATCATTGACAGTAACGACGTGCACGCCCTTGCCGGCAATAGCGTTGAGATAGCCAGCCAACGTGGAGACGAGGGTCTTACCTTCGCCGGTCTTCATCTCGGCGATGTGGCCCTCGTGCAGTGCCATGGCGCCAATGAGCTGCACGTCAAAGTGGCGCATACCCATGGTGCGCTTGGAAGCCTCGCGCACGGTGGCAAAAGCCTCGGGGAGCATGTCGTCGAGCGACTCGCCGTTGGCGTAACGCTCGCGGAACTTATCGGTCTGGGCGCGGAGCTCTTCCTCGGTCATCTTCTCAAACTGGGGCTCAAGACCGTTGATCTGATCGACGATCTTGTAGTAGCGCTTAAGGTCCTTATCGGATCCAAAGGACAGCAGCTTTGACATGAATCCCATGTGGTTTTCCTTTTTGGCCATCGCCCACGCCATGCAGCCTCGGGCGAGTTAAACACAGATAAATGTACTTTAGCCAAACAGGACGCGGCCTATACGGTCGACCTCGACCGCCACGTAATAACTACGACCCGACCGACCTGCCAAAAAGGGACTGGTTTATTTTGGCAGGTTTTATCTGGGAAAACGCCGTCACTCTGCCATTTGGTGCAAACCAACCTGTCCCCTTCGCACCAATCTGGTGCAATGGGGACAGGTTGGTTTGCACCAATAAAATGAAAAGGGCCGCGCACCCAAATGGGTGCGCGGCCCTCATGCCATGAATGCGAGTGTTTCCGCGACGAGCTATTTACTCAGCAGCCTCGGTGGTCTCGGCCTCGGCAGCGGCCTCCTCGACGGGAGCCTCTGCAGGAGCCTCGGCGGCCTGCTTGGCAGCCTCCTCGGCGAACTTAGCGGCACGCTTAGCCTTCTCGGCAGCCTTAGCCTCAGCGGCGGCCTTGCGAGCGGCCTCGGCCTCAGCAGCCTTGGCGGCCTTGGCAGCCTTGGCCTCCTCGGCCTTCTTGAGCTGGGCGGCAGCGGCGCCACCGAACTTGTCGGCGAAGCGCTGGACGCGTCCACCGGTGTCGACGAACTTCTGCTGGCCGGTGTAGAACGGGTGGCACTCGTTGCAAAGCTCGACCTTCATCTCGGACACGGTAGCGTGCGTCTTGAAGGTGTTGCCGCAGGAGCACGTCACCGTGCACTCGACATACTGGGGATGGATACCCTGCTTCATGGTAGGACTCCTTATTGGTCAGGCGCTGGTTACCGATCAGCGCATAAGGCGTCTTGGTTTCCGACCAAGACAACAAACTCGGCTATGGTACCACGGCGCCGCGCGTCCCACAAAAGGTTCACGGTCTTTTCGGAACGACACGAATCTGACCCATCGAAACACATCTCCACCGTTCCTTCAACTGGGAAAATGCCGTCCCCGGGGCCTGAGAAGGGCCCCGGGGACGTTCGACTGACTGCGGGAACGGCCTTTCCGCTCAATGTGTTCGGCTGAGATCGGAAATCAACCGTTTCATGTCATTCACCTCCCTCGTATGTATCGAGGTATTCCTGCTTGAGCGTCTGCGAGGACGACTTGATCTTTTCCACGAGCGTGCCGGCCTCGATGAAGTAGAACGAGT
>QSCH01000020.1:0-46579 GCA_003462965.1 Collinsella sp. OF03-4AA | reverse complement strand
AGCCGGGACGCCGCGGCAGGCCGGAGGGCCCCGGGGGGCGGACGCGCGAGTGGGAGACGTCGGGCCCCGGGGGGCGGACGCGCGAGTGGGAGCTCGAGGAGCGCGTGCGCAAACTCGAGGCCCAGGTGGCGTATCTAAAAAAATCGATAGCCCTGAAAGCGGAGAAGAGCTCTCAAACTGGGAGAAAGCCCAGGTCGTAGCCTCCCTTTCAGGGCACCACCGCCTATGCGACCTGCTCGCGGCCGCGCGGCTCGCGCCGTCGAGCTACCACTATGCCGTGGCGCACCCGCCGAGAGCGACCCGGCCAGAGCTCCGGGGGGCCGTGCGCGAGATCTTCTCGAGGACGGCGAACGGGTGCGGCCACCGCCAGATAGCGATGTGCCTGAGGGCCGAGCTGGGCGCGAGGATAGCGGACAAGACGGTCCTCAAGATGATGCGGGAGCTCGGCATCCGCTGCGGCATCCGCCGGGAGACCGACTACCATCGCTACAACTCCTACCGCGGCCCGGTCGGCGAGAGATTCGACAACCTGATAGCGCGTGACTTTCGCGCGGGCGCCCCGTGGGAGAAGCTCGGGACCGACGTCACGGAATTCAGGCAGCCCTGGGGCAAGGCGTACTTCGCCCCGGTCTACGACTTCTGCACGAAGGAGATCGTCTCCTGGTCGGTGCCGACGAGCCCGGACATGGCCCAGCAGGAGGAGGTGCTCAGGCGCCTGTTCGCGAGGATGCCGGCCGGGGCCTCGCCGATCGTCCACAGCGACATGGGCTGGCAGTACCAGCACCCCAGGTGGACCGGCGAGCTCAGGAGGCACGGCGCCAGGCAGAGCATGTCGAGAAAGGGCAACTGCCTAGACAACGGGGCGACGGGGCAGGTGTTCGGGCATCTCAAGGACGAGTTCTTCAGGGGCGTCGAGTGGGCCGACTTCGAGTCCTTCAAGAGGGACCTCGACGCCTACGTCGTGCATTGGAACACGAGGCGTCGCCAGGTGGCGCTCGGCGGCCTCACCCCGGTGGAGTTTCGGAAACGGCTATTGAAAGCGTCCTAGTGTTCGCTTCTAATAAAGAAGGCCAAGATTCGGGACGCAGTTCAAATGAGTGGTTTCAGTCATATAAGTCTGTCCCCAATGAGTGCCCAATGACTGGTTTGGAAAAAATTGCGCCTGTCGCTTAAAAATAGTTCGCCTGGGTTTACTATTACCCTAGAAAAGTAGCAGAAGGCTAACAACGGGGGATAGCATGTCGACAAAGCAAGCCTATGTCCAGGTCAGCGGGCTCAGGAAACACTACGGCGACGGTGATGCGCGCCTGACGGTACTCGATGGCATCGATACGTCCATCAATCGCGGCGAGATCTGCGTCATGCTGGGGCCCTCGGGCTCGGGCAAATCGACGTTTCTCAATCTCATCGGCGGCCTGGAGGATGCCGACGGTGGCTCCATCATGGTAGACGGCTGCGACCTTACGGTGCTCAAACCTACCGATCTGGGCGAGTATCGCCGCCGTGAGCTGGGTTTTGTCTTCCAGTTCTACAACCTGGTGCCCGATCTCACCATCAAGGAGAACATCGAGGTCACGGCGCGCCTGTCCAAAAACCCGCTCAATGTCGACGACCTGCTGCGTTCGCTGGGCCTCTACGAGCACCGCAACAAGTTCCCGCGCCAGGTCTCGGGCGGCCAGCAGCAGCGCTGCGCCATCGGCCGCGCGCTCGTCAAAAATCCGGGCCTGCTGCTGTGCGACGAGCCCACGGGCGCACTCGACTACAAGACATCCAAGGAAATCTTGCAGCTCATGGAGGATGTTAACCGCACCTACGGCTGCACCATCATCATCGTCACCCACAACGCCGCCATCGCCCGCATGGCCAACCGCGTGCTGCGCCTGCGCGACGGCCGCATCGTCGAGGATGGGCTCAACGAGTCGCCCGTTGCGGCCGCCGAGCTCGATTGGTAGGCGATGCCATGACACCTCTCGCAAAGCGACTCCCGCGCGAGCTGCGCCGCAATATCGGCAAGTACCTGGGCATCTTTTTGCTTATGTGCGGGAGCATCGCTCTCACCTCGGGCTTTTTGCTCGCGGCGCATTCCATCGGTTGCCTTATCGACGACATGCGCGATGCGTACACGATTGAGGACGGCCGCGTGACCACCTCCTTCGAGGCTACCGACGACCAGCTCAAGGCAGCCGAGGATGCAGCCGACGACGTCGGCGGCGTCACGCTCTACAAGAATTTCTCCATCGACGCCATCATCAAAAAGACCGCCGGCGACGACGGCACCAAGCGCACGTTGCGCACCTATGCGCACCGCACCAAGGTCGATATCGCGTCCTACTGCGAAGGCAAGCAGCCCAAGACGGACGATGAGGTGGCTATCGACCGAGTTTTTGCCACCAACAACGACCTTGTCGTGGGCGATAAGGTTGAGCTTGAGGGCCGCACCTACACCATCTGCGGCATCATGACCCAGCCCGATAGCCAGGCGCTGTTCCTCAACAATTCGGACTTTACGGTGAACACCATCACCTATGGTGTGGCCGAGGTCACCGACGCCGGCTTTGCCGCGCTCGAGGATGCCGGTGGTGCACCTGCCTACACCTACTCCTTTGCTTTTACCGATCGCGACCTCCCCACCGCGGATCGCATCGATGCGGAGCAGGATATGGTCGAGGCGCTGACCGATGCCGATGCGCGCGTGGACGATCTGATCGACGCCGATTCCAACCAGGGTATTGGCTACGCGCGCGACGACGTAGACGGCGACTCCATGATGTGGATGACGCTGCTCAACATTATCATCGTGATCATGGCGTTCGTCTTTGTGGTCCTTACCGACGCCACCATCGAGGAGGAGAGCGCCATCATTGGCACGCTGCTCGCCAGCGGCTATCGCCGCCGCGAGATCGTGCTGCACTACCTGGCACTTCCCGCCATCGTGGGCGTGGTCGCGGCGCTTTTGGGCACCGCGCTCGGCGTCGCGTTCTTTACCGAGCCCATGCGCGGCCTCTATTACGGTTCGTACAGCCTGCCTCCCTTCCAGGTGTACTGGAGCTGGGAGATTTTTGTGAAGTGCGCCGTGGTTCCCGCTGCCGCGCTCATCCTCATCACGCTGGTGGGCCTGCTTCGCAAGATGGGCAAGACGCCGTTGCAGTTCCTTCGTCACGAGGCGAGCGGCAAATCGGGCACCAAGCGCGGCCTGCAGCTGCCGGAGCGCATGGGCTTTGTCTCGCGCTTTCGCCTGCGCATCTTCCTGCGCAACCTGGGCAACTTCGCCACGCTCTTCGTGGGCATTGCGTTTGCCTCGCTGCTGCTGCTCTTTGGCCTGGCGATCCTGCCCACGATGACGCACTATGCGGACAACCTGGAGACAAGCCTGGTCGCCGAGCACCAGTACACGCTCAAGGCTCCGCTAGAGCTTGAGGGTACTGCCGAGGAGCGCGGGCAGTGGGCGGCGCTCGAGCGCTTGCAGTCGATTGACGGCGCGCTGCTCTCCGCCGCCCAGGATGCCGATGACGAGCTTGACGACGCGGCCGATGCGGCGCAGACGGCAGCCGATGCCGCGACCGCATCTCCGTCTGCCGAGAGCCTGGCCGCGGCGCAGGACGCGCTCGCCAAGGTCCAGGACAAGAAAGATGCGCTTTATGCGCGCCTCGATGACCTTGCCGATGCCCTCGGCTGCGACCGCGATGAGGCCATCGACCTGATCGACAAGGCCTCTAAGATCGACACCGACAACGACGACATTCACCCGATCAACACGACCGACAACGGCGCGGGCGCAATCGCGCAGGCCGAGAAATATGCCGTTTACCAGCTGCAATACGACCGCGGCGAGGGAAACGGCACAGAGGCCATCTCTGTCTACGGCATTTCATCTCATTCGCGCTATTGGAAAGACCTCAACGTCGGCGACGGGCGCGTCGTCTTTGGCGGCGGTCTGCTCGATAAGTTTGGCTGGAGCGAGGGCCAGAAGGTCGAGCTTCGCGACAAGTACGAGGCTCGGGATTATTCTCTTGAGTACGCGGGTAAGGACTGCATCTGGGGTTCAAAGTCGGACATGAATATCTATATGAGCATCGATGACTTTAACGAGCTGTTCGGCAACGACGCCGCCTACTTTAACGGCTATGTGAGCAACGAGAAGCTCGACCTCGACGCGCGCTACTTTGCCGGCGACACCACGCCCGACGACATGCGCGCCGTGGGTGACCAGTTCATCGGCATGATGAGCAAAATGATCGGAATGATGATCGGGCTCGCGGTGTTTATCTTCCTGCTGTTTATGTACCTGCTGACCAAAGCGGTGATCGACCACAGCGCCCGTTCGATCAGCTACATGAAAGTCTTTGGCTATCGCGATAGTGAGATCTCGCATCTGTACATCCGCTCGATCACGCTGTGCGTGGCGGCGTCGCTCGTGCTGAGCCTGCCGGTCATTATTGGCTCGCTCACGGCCATCTTCCGCTCGATGCTGCTCGCCTACAACGGCAATATCGAGATCTACGTGCCCGCTTGGTCCATGGCTGCATGCGTCGGCATTGGCTTTGCGACCTACCTGGTCGTGGCGCTGCTACACACGCGCTCTATCAAGCGCGTCAGCCTGGCCGAAGCCCTCAAGGTGCAGGAGTAGTCATTGGGGACGTTCTTAAACGACTAGTCGTTGGGGACAGTCTTTGCCGGATCGCCGGCTCGCCGGCCGGGCGGCAAGCACTCATTTAAGTCTGTCCCCAATGAGTGCCTGTGCTTGACTTCAACCCCACTTCAACGGGTACCATCCTCTATGTCTGTAACGCCATATAGACCGAGGGGATAGATCTATGACCGCAACCGCACCCGCAGCACCGGCAAAGGTGTACTTCACCAACCTGCGCACGCATGCTCGCGAGAGCCAGCTCGACAAGCTCAAGCGCCTCATCCGCCGCGCTGGTATCGAGCGGATCGACTTTGAGAACAAGTTTGTCGCCATCAAGATTCACTTTGGTGAGCTGGGCAACCTGAGCTTTTTGCGCCCCAACTACGCCCGAGCCGTCGCGGACGTCGTGAAGGAGCTGAGCGGCAAGCCCTTCCTTACCGACTGCAACACGCTCTATGTGGGTAGCCGCAAAAATGCGCTCGAGCACATCGACACCGCCTACCAGAACGGCTTTACCCCGTACGCCACGGGCTGCCAGATCATCATCGCCGACGGCCTCAAGGGCACCGACGAGGCGCTCGTCCCGGTCGAGGGCGGCGAGTACGTGCGCGAGGCAAAGATCGGCCAGGCACTCATGGATGCCGACATCGTGATTAGCCTCACCCACTTTAAGGGCCATGAGCAGGCCGGCTTTGGCGGTGCCATGAAGAACCTGGGTATGGGCGGCGGTAGCCGTGCCGGCAAGATGGAGCAGCACGCCGCTGGCAAGCCGAGCGTCGATACCACCAACTGCGTTGGCTGCCGTGCCTGCGAGAAGATATGCGCGCACAGCGCCATCACGTTTGACGGTACGCGTGAGCGCGAGCTTGCCAACGGCAGCACTCGCACGGTTCACGTGGCTGCCATCGACCACGATCGCTGCGTGGGCTGCGGACGCTGCATTGCGGCGTGCAACCAGGACTGCATCAAGCCCGACTATGATGCCGCGGCCGACGTACTCAACTACAAGATCGCCGAGTACACCAAAGCCGTCGTTGACGGCCGCCCGAGCTTCCACATCTCGCTTGCCATGGATATCAGCCCCAACTGCGACTGCCATCCCGAAAACGACACGCCTATCGTCAACGATATCGGCATGTTCGCGAGCTTCGACCCGGTCGCCATCGACCAGGCCTGCGCCGACGCCGTCCTGGCGTCCGAGCCGCTGCCTAACACCGAGCTTACCGACAGCGCGGCCAAGATGGAGCATAATCACGAGCATCTGGAGGGCGAGCAGGCCAAGGATCCCTTCTGCATCACGCATCCCGACACCGACTGGCGCGCGTGCATCGCGCATGCCGAAAAGATCGGCCTGGGCACGAGCAAGTATGAGCTCATCGAGGTCAAGTAGCACCTGTCTATTGGACATATCAAGCGCTTTTGTAGCGCAACGTTAGCAAAAGCCGCCCGTGAGCACAGCGCTTGCGGGCGGCTTTCCGGAAGTATGCGGCAAATTTCGAGACCGCCGAGCACACGACATTTTTTGGCAACAAAACCCCTGATAAATTGTTGGTAAAACTGCGGTCTGGTCGGCAGTTCCAGATTTTGCCGCATACTTCCGAAAATAGGGGGTTAGATAAATCCCCAGACGCCGCTTTTTCCCTAAAAATTCCTATCGAGGAAGTCGTCGACCGTGTTCCAGTAGAGCTCGGGGTTAACTTGCGCACTCTTGGCGTGGGTGGCGCCATGGATGGTGAGCTTTTGCTTGACCTTGCTGGCGCACGCGTCGTAGTTTTGGTCGAGCATGTCGTACGGCACAAAGGTGTCCTGGTCGCCGTGGATAAACAGCATGGGAACCGTCGCGTGTTTGAGTTGCTCCACACTGCTCGCCTTATGAAAGTCGTAGCCCGCGCGCACGTTGCACACCAAGTTTGCTACATCGAGCAAGGGAAAGCTGGGCAGCCCGAACACGTCCTTGAGCTGCAGAGAAAACTCGTCCCAAACACTCGTATAACCACAGTCCTCGATAATGCATTTCACGTTTGCGGGCAGAGATTCCCCCGCGACGTCCATGGCGGTTGCCGCACCCATCGACTCGCCAAAGACCAGGATGCGCGCCTCGGGGTCAGCCTGAACGATCCGCCCAATCCATGCAACGACATCGAGCCGCTCGGGCCAGCCCATGCCGATATAGTCGCCGCCGGAGCGCTCGTGGGCGCGGGCGGCGGGTGCGAGTACGTTCATGCCGCGGTCGTGGAATCGTTTGACGTATCGGGCCATGCCGATGGGCTCGTCGGTATATCCATGCAGGCAGACGGCGTAATCGTGGGTGTTCTCCGAGGCGGCAAAATACCAAGCGGAGAGCTCGGTTCCGTCATCTGCGGTGAGGCTGCTGCTCTCGCGATTCTTTTTAAACCATGCCCGCGCCTCGGTGTCCTCGGCATCCGGCTGCTCACCTTCTTTGTCGTCCTTGCCGTCCTGCATCATCTTCATGGTGTATGGCGCGCGGGGATTCAGCGCGAAGTCAAACAGAAAGTTGCCGGCAAATCCGAACAGCGCAATGACAACCACCAGTGCAACGATGCCGGCTATCTTGAGCTTTCGATGGGAATGTGCGTTTTGAGCCATGCGGTATTCTCCTATAAGATGTTAATACATCAACATTTAATGCAAGCGCATTATGGACGTTCACCGTTGATGCGTCAACAGGCAAAGAATGGGTAAACAAAGGGTCACGTATGGTGCAAATTTCGCACGCACCCAGACGCTTTGATATAGTGTTGAGAACTCTTTACGTTGGAGGATGTAACCGGCATGTCCGATTCGAGCGACAGTTCTAAGCCGCGACCCAAGACCGCGGCCGTTCCGCACTACACGGTGGGCGAGGAGATCATGAACTCCGTCACCCATGGTGTCGGCTGCCTGCTGGGTATCGCGGGCCTGGTGCTCCTGATCGTATTCGCTGCCTTGCGCGGCGGAGGCCCGGCCCACATGGCCGCGGCGATTGTCTATGGTGTCAGCATTATCCTCGAATACCTAGCCTCTACGCTCTACCACGCGATTCAGCCCGCGCGCGCCAAGCGCGTGTTTCGCATCATCGACCACAGCTGCATCTACCTGCTCATTGCCGGCAGCTATACGCCGTTTTGCCTCATCACGCTCGCAAACGACGGCGGCCCTGCGCTGTTCTTTGCCGTATGGGCCATCGCCATTATCGGCATCGCCCTCGAGTGCTTTATGCGCGAGCGTCAACCGCACTGGGTAAGCGGCCTAGTCTACCTGCTGATGGGCTGGCTCGTCGTCTTTAAGTTGCCCGAGCTCGTGTCGCTGCTCAACCCCGTGGCGCTTGCCCTGCTCGCTGTCGGCGGCGTGTGCTACACCGTGGGCGTGCCGTTCTACATCGCCAAAAACGTGCGCTATCTGCACAGTGTTTTCCACTTGTGGGTGCTCGCCGGCAGCATCTTCCAGTTCATGGCGGTGATTCTCTTCGTAATCTAGCGATCGCGTCTGTGCCCGCGGACCTATCCAAGCGGCCGCCGGGCGCAATTGCCCTATCCGTCACCTACGCTTACTACCCAACGTCCCGAATCTTGGAGGTTCGAGAAACTCCCGATGGACATAACCATCTCCCTTATCACCACCCTCGTTTTGACCCTCATCAACGGCTACTTCTCTATGTCCGAGATGGCTCTCACCACGGCTAAGCGCGCCGTGTTGGAGCACGATGCCGAGGAGGGCGATAAACGCGCCGAGCGCGCCGTCCAGCTCGCCGCCGATTCCGACCAGCTGCTCGCCACCATCCAGGTCGCCATCACGCTCGTGGGCTTTGCCTCGTCCGCCGTCGCCTCGACGAGCCTGTCCGACCCGCTCGCCACGTGGCTCATGAGCTTTGGCATCGCGCCGCTTTCCGCCATCGCGCGCGGCCTGGCGCCGGTCATCATCACCGTCGCGGTCGCCTTTGTGTCCATCGTGATCGGCGAGCTCGTGCCCAAGCGCATCGGCCTTGCTAACGCCGAGGGCGTATCCAAACAGGTCGTGGGACCGCTCTCCGTGTTCCAAAAGATCGCCCGCCCGCTCGTGTGGCTGACCGGTGCCTGCTCCGACGGCCTGGCCCGCATCCTGCGCATCAAGAGCGCCGATGACCGCCAGAACGTCTCGGAGGAAGAAATCAAGTACATGGTCTCGGAGCAGGACGACCTGCTCGACGAGGAAAAGCGCATGATCCACGAGATCTTTGACCTGGGCGACACCGTTGCCCGCGAGGTCATGGTGCCGCGCGTGGACACCACCATGTGTGAGGACGACGAGACGGTCGCCGACGTGTTGTCCACCATGCGCCAGACCGGCTTCAGCCGCATCCCCGTCTATCACGAGGATCCCGACAACGTCGCGGGCATCGCGCACATCAAGGACCTGATCCAGCCCGCGCTCGACGGCAAGGGCGACCAGCCCATCGCTGGCTTTTTGCGCGATGCCACCTTTGTGCCCGACACCAAGGACATCCTGCCGCTGCTGTCCGAGATGCAGACTTCGCACGACCAGATTGTGGTCGTCGTGGACGAGTACGGCGGCACGGCCGGCATCATCACCATCGAGGACATCGTCGAGGAGATCGTCGGCGAGATCGAGGACGAGTTCGATCCCGACAACAAGTACCTCACGCGCCTCTCGCGCCGTGAGTGGCTCGTCGATGGGCGTTTTTCGTGCGATGACGCGATTGAGCTTGGTTGGCCGCTTGAGGAAAGCGATGATTATGAGACCATCGCCGGCTGGATTTTGGAGCTTTGCGACTCGGTGCCCGACATCGGAGAGGTGTTTGAGGTCGCGGGGTACAAGTTCAAGGTACAGTCGATGCGTGGCCAGCGTATCTCGCTTATTCGCGTGATCGCTCCGGCCGAAACCGATAAGAAGGATTCCGAGCCCCCGGCAGAGAAGCCGGCGGCGTCGGGTGCGGGCTCTGCGGATCCGCACGACGGCGACGAGTAGGGCAAGGACGAGTAGGGGAGAGTTATGGCAGGCCTGTTCAACATCCTTAAGGTCACCGTCAGCGAGGACAAGATTTGCGCGCACGTGCTGGTGAACCCCGGCATGCCGCTCATGACCTCGGAGGATATCGAGGCCACGGCGCGCGTGTACTACCTGGTGCCCGCGATTGCCAAGCACCTGTGCCTGGGCGACTCCGGCCGCGAATTCCAGGATTGCATGGGCCAGACCGAGCTTTGCCATCTGCTGGAGCACGTGACGGTCGAGCTCATGAACGAGACCGGTCTTGCCGGTAGCATCTCGTGCGGCCGCACGCGCGTAAGCGAGCATGACGAGCGTGTCTTTGAGATTGAGCTTTCGTGCCCCGATGATGCGCTGGCCATCGGCGCGCTGTCTTCGGCCACCTTTATGATGGATTGGGCCTATCTACACGCCGACCAGCCCGCCCCCGATGTGGACGGCACGGTCGCGGGCCTGCGCAACCTGGTGCTGGGCATGCGTGCCGAGGCCGAGGGCAAGGACCCGCACGAGGCCGTTGCCGCTGCGAACGGCGAGGACGTGGCCGAGGATGCGCCCGAGGGCGACGCTCCTGCCGAGGCCGACGCCGACGCCGAGCCCGTTGCCGACGCGCCTGCTGAGCCCGAGTCTGCGGAGCCCCAAGGCGTCCCGAGCTTTGACGACGAGCCGCAGATGCCAATCGATACCGAGGGTGCGGTCGCCGAGAACCACGAG
Organism: Collinsella sp. OF03-4AA; assembly: GCA_003462965.1. GTDB lineage: Bacteria > Actinomycetota > Coriobacteriia > Coriobacteriales > Coriobacteriaceae > Collinsella. Next base: position 36,255 of record QSCH01000020.1, on the reverse strand, counting down.
GCCCCCGCGGCCGTCTTTGGCGGTGCGGCAACGGCTCCGTTCGGCTCGGCGCACGAGGGCAACCTGCCGCTCGTTGATGGCGCCGGCGAGGATCCGGCCGCCACGGTCGCCATGCCGGCTGCGCCTCAGGAGTAGGCTTACTCGCTTATCACCATTATGTACCTGCGCTTTTACCGTACGCAGATGAGCGCGACGGCAAGTGTTGCGCTGCGGGTATAATGGACAGCATTCAAACGGTGGGCATCGAGGTGCCCGCAGGAGAGGAATGATCATGGGAAAGACTTTCAGCTTTGTCTCCGGTGCGCTCTTTGGTGCTGCAGCTGGCGCTATTATCGGCGTTGCTCTGGCCCCGCGCTCGGGCGCCGAAACCCGCGCCATGGCTGCCGATATCGCCAACGACGCCTGGGACAATATGCGCGACACCTACGAGCACGGCGCCGAGGAGGCCCGTGCTGCGGTGAATGACTTTGGCCCGATGGTCGACGCCAAGACCGACGACCTGCGCGCCAAGGTCGACCTGGCCCGCGAGCGCATGGACCAGCTGCGCGAGCAGCTCAACGACGCCATTTCGGGTGGCAACGTGACGCCTGCCGCCGACGTCGTGGTCGAGAACGCCGTCGAGGCTGATGCCGGGGCTGCGGAACCCTCGACCGAGGCATAATGCGCGCTGGGGATTTTGTCGGCGCCAAGATCTATCGCAAGCCTACCGAGGACAAGCGCACCAAAAAGGACGGCACGCCGCGCAGCCCCAAAAAGCTCGGAAAGATTCACTTTCCGGTCTTTACCCCGGGCGGTACGCGCGTGGTCGGCTTTATGGTCCGCCAGTCCGATATCGCGGGCATGATCGAGCGTCCCGACCGATTCGTAGCGCTCGACGCCATTGGTGTCTACGAGGGCGCCATTGCGGTCGATGACGTCAAGGACACGTACGATGCCGCCGCCGCCAAGCGCCTCGACATCAACCTGGACGATTGCATCATCTGGGTCGGTATGGACGTGCGCACGGAATCGGGCGACGTCGTGGGCTATTGCTCGGACGTTGAGTTCAAGCCGCGCTCGGGCATCGTGCAGGCATTCTATGTGACCGCCGGTGCTGCTTCGAGTGTTTTGGTTGGTGACACGCAGGTGCCGCCGACGATGCTGCGCGGCTACGAGAACGGCGCGATGGTCGTCTCGGACGAGGTCAAGTCGCTCGGGTATTCGGGCGGTGCGGCTGCCAAGGCCGCCGAGGCCAGCGTCGTGGTGGGCGACAAGGTCAAAAAGGGCGCCAAGGTGCTCGACGACAAGGGATCGGTCGCCGTGGACAAAGGCAGTCGCGCACTGGGCAAGCAGCTCGGCAAGACGCGCGGCATGTTCAAGGCCTTTAAGGACGAATACCAAAAGGCGAGCGGAGGCTCGTCAAAAGCTACAAAATAGCGACGTACCAAATGATGGGAGGCAAGCCGGAGACCTGTTGCTCCGGCTTGCTGTGTTTATGGGGGAGGCACATGCGCCAAAACGGATCCAACTTAAACGGGCGTTCGGGTGCGCGTCCGACGGCGCGCCGCGACCTGGGGCAGCTGCCCAGCGGTCAGCGCCGTCGCCGCCGTAAGCCCGGCGCGATGTACCTCAACCATAGCCGCGGGTTTAGCGACCGCAGCGCGCGCATCGGCAACGGGCGCTCGCCGCGCCGACCGTCCCGTCTGCCCTATGCGCTCATTGCCGTGGGCTGTGCGCTCGTGCTGTTTATCGCTGCCGTCGTGGGCTACGTCAACCGCAGCGTGGACGTGGAACTCAACGGGCAAAAGACCGCGGTGCGCGTGGGCTCTACGCTGCAGAATCTCATCGACGACCAGGAGTTGACCGATACCTACGACGCAGGCGACCTGCTGGCCGTCGATGACAGCGTGCTCAAGCGCCATGGCGGCGAAAAGCTGTCGGTTAAGGTGGACGGCAAGCGCATAAAACAGGGCAAATGGGATAGCCGCGAACTTGAGGGCGGCGAGAAGGTGACGGTCAAGGATGGCCGTAACACCTACGAGAAGCACGAGGTTCAGGCTACGGTTATCGAGCCCAAGCTCAAGGTCGAGGGCACGGGCGCTATCGAGTATGTGCAGACATGGGGTGTCCAGGGCCGCTCCGAGGTGTGGGTTGGTGAGCAGTCGGAAAAGACGCAGGACCGCGGCGAGGTTGTGCCCGCCACCGATTGCGTCGTTGCGTGCGCCAGCGTGGCGCCCAAGGGCAACAAAAAGTACGTGGCGCTGACGTTTGACGAGGGTCCGAGCGGCGCCACCAAACAGATCTTGCAGGTGCTCAAGGAAAAGGGCGTTACCGCGACGTTCTTCCTTTCGGGCGATGCGGCCGAGGCCTCGCCTGCCACGGCCAAGGCGATTGTCGATGCCGGGTGCGAGATCGGATCCAACAGCTACAGCGACGATTCGCTCAAGGGTCAGGACCGTGAGACGGTACGCGAACAGATCACGAAAGGCACCGATGCGATTAAGTCGGCGACCGGCGTGAAGACGATGCTGCTGCGTGCTCCCTACGCTGCCTTTGACGAGCAAAACTGGATTGATGCGATGGACCTGGTCTCCGCCGTGGTCTCGTGGAATATTGACTCGGGCGACTGGCTGCTCAACGGTGCCGACGAGCAGGTCTCGACGGTGCTCGATTCGGTGACGCCGGGCAATATCGTGCTGCTCACCGATAGAGACGAATGCGCCGAGCAGACGCTCGAGGCGCTGCCGCAGATTATCGACGGCCTCATTGCCGACGGCTACAAGATCGTGACGCTCAGCGACCTGGTCAAGACGGACACGTCGCTGAGCAAAAAGCTCACCTCGCTGACGAAGGTCACCATGCCCAAAGGCGCCGTGTTCCCCCAACTTGCCGAGGACGATGACACCACAGAGTAGTCATTGGGTAGTCGTTTAAGAACGTCCCGAATGGCTATGTCACGGATGCGTCAGCGTTTGGTATGCCTGCAATGTGCAGCGCATAAATTCGATGCCGCAGGGCGATGCTGATGCTATAGTTACTGCGGTTAATGAGGGTCAAGAGAAAGGTTACAGGTGAAATCCAAACCTCGACCATACAGTCGATGACCCCATGCAGGTGCTTTTTGCGCATGCACGGGGTGTAAGCGTCGAGCGGCGTGCCGCCCGCGCATGCGTATACATATCCAGAAGCCCCCGGACGCCGCACGCGCGGCCGCGTTCGGAGGAACAATGATGGGGAGCACCATTGAATTATCTGAGTGAGATGCTCAAATTGCCGGTCTTGGACGTCGACGGCGAAAAGCTCGGCGTGGTCAACGATTTTGGTATTGCTACCGGCGAAGTTTTTCCACACGTGACGTCGCTCGCGTTCCGCGGTCCCGGCAAGACGCCGTTTATGATCAGCTGGCGCAAATGGGTCGACCGTATCGACGAGACGGGTGTACACCTTAAGACGTCGGCCACCGAAATCCGTTTTTCGTACCTGCAGCCGACCGAACTCTTGCTTGCCCGCGACGTGCTCAACAAGCAGATTGTCGACACGCAGGGCATGAAGGTCGTGCGCGTCAACGACATCAAGTTTCCATGTCGGGCGAAAACCAGCTGCGCCTGCTGGGCGCCGAGGTCGGTGCTCGCGGTCTGCTACGCGCCATCAGCCCCGCGCTCGAGCATATCGTCGAAGGCTTTATGAAGCACCTGGGCAAGCCGCTCAGTGAGGACATCATCGCTTGGTCCTACATGGACCTGCTCGACCGCTCGACCAAGAACATTCAGCTCTCGGTGTCGCACAAGACGCTCGGCGAGCTGCACCCTGCCGATATCGCCGACATTATCGAGCAGCTCGACCCGCGCCTGCGTGCGCAGGTGTTTGCGCAGCTCGATACTGCCCAGGCCGCCGAGGCCATCTCGGAGTTCGATGACGACGAGCTTATGACCGAGATGCTCGAGGGCCTGTCCGACACCGACGCATCGTCGATGCTGGCCATGATGGACCCGGACGACGCTGCCGACCTGATCGACGAGCTCGATTATGAGAAGGCCGAGAAGCTCCTGCGCCTGATGGGCGTCAAGGAGGAGAAGGCGATTCGTAATCTGCTGGGGTATGAGGACAACACCGCCGGCCGCATCATGACCTCGGAGTTTGTCTCCCTGCCCGCAACGGCAACGGTCGGTGATGCCATCGAGGCGATTCGCGAGCTCGACGAGGACTTCGAGAGCGTCTACTACGTCTATACCGAGGATCCGAGCGGCATGCTGACTGGCGTGCTTTCGCTGCGCACGCTGATCGTGGCCGATCGCGACGCCACGCTGGGCCAGCTGGCCTATCGCGACCTGGTCTATGTGTCGCCCGACGAGGACCAGGAAGACGTGACGGACGAGATGACCAAGTACGACCTGGTTGCCATCCCTGTCTGCGACGAGAACCGTCATATCCTTGGTATCGTGACCTTCGACGACGCCATGGACGTTATCGCCGAGGAGCATCAGGAGGACCTGCAGATCGCCGGTGTCGGCTCGGGCGATAGCGCGTCGGACGACTCGACGAACGTGCTCAGCTGGTTCGTGCATCGTCAGTACTGGGTTGTTGTATGGGGCATCGCATCGTGCATCATGGCGACCGTGCTGGGAACGGCGCTCGGCTCCGCGCATCTGGTGGTGTTCCCCATGTGCGCCATGCCGCTCGTGCTGCTGGCGGCCTCGCGCATGGTGTCGTTCGTCAAGAACTACTTCCTGGAGTATGACGGTCACGACGACGAGCCCAAGCCGTATCTGGGGTTCTTCTTCCAGAGCACGGGCATGGGCCTGATTCTGTCACTCGTGACCTACCTGTGCGCCCAGCTGGTGCGCACCGCTGCGTTCCCCGATGCGTCCATGTTTGAGGAGCAACTCTTTACCGGGTGTTTTAATATCGCTGCCATCATTTGCCTGGTGGGCAACATGAGTGCCGTGATTTACCTGATGGTGCTGTTCTGGCGTGACGAGCATGACCTCAACACGTCGGGCACCGCCATGAACGTCATTGCCGTCATGATCTCGTGTGTGGCGTATTGCATCGCCGCGGTGCTGCTCGCCATGTCAGTCATGGGTTAGGTGGTCGCGTGCAAAATACCAAGCAAAAGTCGGGCACCAAGCAAAAGCTGACCATCGCGGCCATCTTTGGCGCTATGGGCCCCGGTCTGCTGGCGGCGCTTTCGGGCAATGACGCCGGCGGCATTGCAACGTATTCCAGCGCGGGCGCCAGCTATGGCTACAAGATGCTCTGGATGCTTCCCGTCATGACTGTGCTGCTCATCGTGACGCAGGAGACCGCGGCGCGCTGCGGCTGCGTCACGGGCAAGGGCCTGGCATCGCTCATTCGCGAGCGCTTTGGCGTGCGCAAGAGCGTGTTGGCCATGGCGGCGCTGTTGATCGCCAACACGGCTGTGACCATTTCGGAGTTTGCGGGCATCGCCAGCGGCCTTGCTCTCTTTGGCGTGCCGGCGAGCATCTCGGTGCCGTTGGTGGCGCTGCTGGTGTGGATGCTTACCATGTCGGGTAGTTTCCAGCGCATCGAGAAGATTCTGCTGCTGGTGAGCTGCGTGTTCGTGACCTATATCGTCGCCGCGTTTATGGCTGGCCCCAACTGGGGTGAGGTCGCGGTCGACCTGGTCGTGCCCAACATTCAAAATGACCCCAGCTACGTGTCGCTCGTGGTCGCAACGATCGGTACCACTATCGCGCCGTGGATGATTTTCTTGGCGCAGAACAACGTGGTCGATAAGAATGCGGGCGAGGACGATATCGTGCTACAGCGCATCGATACCGTGAGCGGCTCGATCGCCGCCGATGTCATTGCCGGCTTTATTATCATCACGACCGGTACGGTGCTGTTCCCCGCGGCATTCAGATCAGCGACGCTGCAGACGCCGCCCGCGCGCTGGAGCCCATCGCGGGCCAGTGGTCCACGGTACTGTTTGCCTCGGGTCTGGTCGCGGCGAGCTTCTTGGCCGCCTGCGTGCTGCCGGGCGTTACGTCGAGCGCTATCTGCGAGGCATTTGGCTGGGAGCGCGGTGCCGACCGCAGCTGGGACGAGGCCCCGGTCTATCGCGGCATCATTACGGCCATCATCGGTATCTCTGCCGTGCTGGTGCTTATGCCCGGCGTCGATCTGTTCCAGATTATGATGACCTCGCAGGTCATCAATGGCGTGCTACTGCCCGTGGTTCTGGTGTTCCAGGTGGTTATCGCCGCCGACCGTCACATTATGGGCGCCAACCGCAACGGCCGCGTATGGAACGTGCTCACGTGGGCGACCATTGGTGTGATTACGGTGCTGACGGTTGTTATGTTTGTCCTGCAAGCGATGGGCTACAGCGCTTAGCGCCTCTTTTGGACTCCAAACAGGCCGCTGCCATGGGTTGCGGCCTGTATTTTGCCTGTTATAGGGGGTTAGTAATATGCGAGTGGACAAAAAATGCCAAATATGAGTACTGTTGCCTGGCCGATAGCATTTACGACCAAGAAAATAATGAACATAGCTAAGAATCTGTTCATTAAAAGCGGGTCTCCAAGTCCTAAGTCGGCTATTCTGGTCAACTGGAAGGGTCGCGCGCTACCGCAGGGGCGCCATTTTGGGTGGTTTTGCCTGCTACTAAAATGGTAACAGTACTCATATTTGCCACTTTTTGTCCATGACCTCTTGGAGTCGGCTCGAAAAGAGTGATTTTGGGTTGTTTGCTGCGGGTGTGGGCTTGGAAACAACGCTCGGGGTGGCGAGGTACTCAGAATCGGTCGCAAGGAGGGCGTTCCTCGGCTGTGTCAGGAGTGTCCCTGGGTGCCGGCACATAAGGAACGTCCCTAACTGCCGGAGGGGTGCCTGCCGTGGCGGGCACCCCTCCGGATGTGGGAAGTTTGCGCTGCAGGTTACTTGTCGGTGCCTAGCTTGTGCGGTTTGAAGGCGAGGGCGTTAACGAGCGCGTCGGTGGCAGACTTGACGGCTGCCGGCTGCGGATCGTTGACGTGATCCTCGGGGTGTACGGGCAGGTCCTTCTTGACGGCATCGTGGATCAAGTTGAGGTACTCAGTCACGCCAGTGGTCGATAGATGCGTGCCATCGCCATCGAACAGGTCGTTGCGGTTGGCACTGTATCCGTACCAGTCGATAACGCGCACGTTCTTGTAGCGCGTGGCGGCGTTGGCGATGGCCTGGTTGGTAGAGCCAACCCACGGCTGCGGGCTGCGCGTGTTCACAAACACCACAATACGCTTATCTCCTGCATCGGCCATGATGGCGTCGATCTGGTCGTCGGTTACCAAGCCGTTGGTGCCCAGCGCAAAGACCACGATCTTGCCGGCAAGGTTCTGCTGGATATAGCCCTCAAATGTCGTGCGGCCCGCATCAAACTGGCGGCCCTTTTCGGCATCGATATGGCTGTGCGGGAACACGCCGTCAAAGGAATCAACGGCGCGCAGCGACACGGAGTCACCGATCATCAACAGGTCGTAGGAGCCATCGGGGAAGCCGTCGTTGTCCTTGTCGGTGTCGTCGGCCGCCTGTTGGTCTGTGGGCGCGGTGTTTTTGGCTTCCTTGTTGAGGACTTCGGCGCCCTCACCGCTCAGTGCGGAGGTCTCCGGCACAAAGATCAGGCCGCCCAGTGCAACGACCAACACGACAGCGCAGGCTGCGCAGACAGGGACGTGCGCGCGCACCCAGTTGGCGGGCGCGGTGGTGCCGTCGCGGAACTCGGATACGGTGCGCCCAAAGGCGCCCTTTCTAAACGGCGTCTCGATAAAGCGATATGAACATTCGGCTACGGCGACCACCAACAACACCTGCAAAATGTACTGCCACCACGGCGTATCGTTGATGTTGGCGACCGGGTTCATGAGCAACAGTAGCGGATAGTGCCACAGGTAGATGCTGTACGAGCGCTTGCCAACCCACACGAGCGGCTCGGCGGACAGTGCGCGGGCAACCATTCCCTGGGGCTGCACGCAGGCCGCGATGACCATGAGCGTGAGGATGGAGCATAGCAGCGTGCCGCCGCGATACTGGAACGCGGTGTAGCCGTTGGTGAGCGCGACCATGGCGGCAAGGCCAACCAGACCCACGACGCCCAACACATCGATGGATGCGGGCGAGGACCAAAAGCGCACGAGGGCGCTCGGCTGTGCCGGGACGGTCTCGGCTGCGTTGTCGGCCTTCTCGCCAGGCTTGCCCTCGGCGTTCTTGCCGTGCTTGGCGGCGCCAGCCAGGCGATTGAGCCCCAAACGATGAGCGAGACGCACCGGCGCCAGGTCGCGATCGGGGATAAAGGCCATCCAGGCGCCCAGCAGCAGCGAGAAGACGCGGGTGTCGGTGCCGTAGTACACGCGGCTGGGGTCGGCGGCAGGGTTGTAGAGCACCATCATGGCAAGGGCGGATACCGCTGCGAGTCCCAGGACCACACGGCGCGTGTTGGGTTTGCTCACATGCATGGACACCATGGCAAACAGCAGCGGTGGCCAAACCAGGTAGAATTGTTCCTCGATGGCGAGCGACCAAAAGTGCGTAAGCGGCGAGGGGTCGCCCAGGGCGTTGAAGTACGAAACGTCCTGCATAATCTGCCACCAGTTGTTAAAGAACAGCAGCGACGGCAGAATGTCGGGACGCATCTTGGTGAGCATCACGTGGTTGAAGACGGTGCACAGCGCACAGGTTACAACCACAACGGTCACCACGGCGGGGACCAGGCGACGGATGCGGCGGATCCAGAAGCTCTTGAGGTCGATGCGGCCGGTCTTAGCGACTTCGTTGAGTAGCAGGCGTGTGATCAGATAGCCCGAAAGCACAAAGAAGATCGTGACGCCAAGCAGGCCGCCCTGAGCCCACGTGAGGTTGAGGTGATAGAGCACCACCGCGACGACGGCAAGCGTGCGCAGGCCGTCGAGCGCAGGGATGTAGCGGGACTTGGGGCGAGCAGGCGTCTGCTCCGCGGCGGGAGTGTTGGCGCGGCCAGCGTTGTTGGCAGAAGCGCGATGGGGGCTCGCGGTGCGTTGCGGCTCGTTGGCACGGCGCTCGCCCTTCACGCGTTCGTGCGGCGCCGGCTCGTTGCCCGTGCGGCGTCGACCGCGCGAGCCCGATTGCGAGAATTGTTCCATAAAACATCATCCAATGACGAGAATAATCAGCACGTATTCATTGTAGCTGCCTGCCCCTGTGAATGCTTGCTGCTGGCGCAAGCTCAAGCGCGCGTCCACATCAAAGTGGACTAAAGTTATAGGGGGTGCGAGAGTGCACAATCGTTGGTCGATGGTGGGCGCAAAGCCTGAAGACGAGGAGGTTTCCATGGCGGATCACAGCATCGTTGCGGTGTTCGGCAGCATGAACATGGACCTTTCGGTGGCGTGCGAGCGCATGCCGCGCGCGGGCGAGACGGTCGATGGCAGCGGTTTTATCACCAACGCCGGCGGTAAGGGAGCCAATCAGGCCGTTGCCGCTGCGCGCATGGGTGCGCGCACGTGCATGATCGGCGCTGTTGGGCGCGATACCTTTGGCGATGCGCTTGCGGCAGGGCTCCAAGATGCCGGCGTGGGCGTTGAGTTCGTGACACGTCTCGACGACGTGGAGACCGGTACTGCGACTATCATTCGCTGTGAGAGCGACAACCGCATCGTGCTGTCGCCGGGCGCCAACCATGCGCTTGCGGGCGAGGACGTTGCCCGCGCACTGAGGCGCTTGGTGGCCGACGAGCTCGACGGCGATGCCAGCGAGATTGCCCCGGCTGCTGGCGGCGTCTTTATCGCCCAGGGCGAATGTGACCTTGCGGCGACGGCCGGGGCGCTTGCTTGCGCTCACGAGCTGGGGTTCTATACGATCTTTAACCCGGCGCCCGCCTGCGACCTGCCGGCAGGAGCGTGGCCAGCGGTCGACCTGGTCTGCCCCAACGAGACCGAGTGCCAGGTACTGACGGGCATTCTGCCCACGGATGATGCGAGTTGCGTCGCCGCGCTCAATGCGCTGCTCGACAAGGGCGCCGGGGCTGCGGTCATCACGTTGGGCGGCGCCGGCTCGGTTACGCTCGGCGATGGCGGTGAGCCGCTGCGCATGCCGGCGCTTTCGAGCGCGGTGGTCGATACGACGGCCGCGGGCGATACGTTTATCGGCGCGTTGGCGGCGGCTTGTCTGGAGGGCCTGCCGCTCTTTGAGTGCATGGCGGCGGGTGCTCGCGCCTCGGCGGTGACGGTGTCGCGCCTGGGCGCTCAGCAATCAATTCCCACGCGTGCGGAAGTCGAGCACAAGTTTGGTTTAGACGGTTTGGATGTAGACGGAGAAGCGGAGTAGAACAATGGCAACCAAGAAGCTGATCCTTGATCTGGATATGGGTGTGGATGATGCGATGGCGCTTGCCTATGCCATCGCGAGCCCCGAGGTGGAGCTCGTCGGCATCACCACGTGCTTTGGCAACGTGCGCGTCGAGCAGTCGGCGCACAACTGCTTGGCGGTGCTCGACCTGTTGGGTCGTCCCGAGGTGCCGGTGTACCTGGGCGCCGATCGTCCCGTGAAGGCGACCGAACCCTACACGCCGCCGGCGTCCACCACGCTTATCCACGGCAAGAACGGCATCGGCGGCGCAAGCGTGCCCGCCTCGCCGTACGAGCCGGTGGGCGCGACGTCGGCCGACGGCAATGCGGCGGTCGATTACCTGATTGATGCCGCGCGTACCTATGGTCCCGATCTGGTCTACGTTGCGACCGGCCCGCTCACCAATCTGGCGCTTGCCCTGGAGCGCGATGCGGCGGCGATGATGTCTATCGGCCGCGTGGTCGTGATGGGCGGCGCCCTTACCGTGCCCGGCAACGTGAGCGCGGGCGCCGAGGCCAACATGGCGGGCGACCCCGAGGCTGCCGACGCTGTGTTGCGCTCGGGCCGCAAGCTCACCATGGTGGGCCTGGATGTGACGCACCGCGTGGTGCTCACACGTCGCGACGTTGCCGGCTGGACGGGCTCGGGCACTATGGCTGGCTGCGCGTTTGCGAGCATGGTCGAGCACTATATCGGTTCGTACGAAATGAACGCGCCCTACCTGGGCGGCTGCGCGCTGCACGATCCGCTGGCGGTTGCCGTGGCGATTGATCCCACGCTCGTGGGTGCGCTCGGCTGTAACCTGCGTGTCGACCTGCTGGGCGAGTATCGCGGCCGCACCATCTGCGACGAGCACCGTCTGTCCGATCCAGATAAGAGCGCGCTCGTGGCGCTGACCGTCGACGCCCCGCGCTTCCTGTCCGAGTTCAAGGCCCGTATGGCTCGTGTCCTGGGCTAAATGATTTTCACGCCCCGTCCCATGTAGTCAATTTGGGACGGGCTTTTTTAGCTACCGAGTAAATACGCCCGTTGGGGGAATAGTCGCGTCGCTTCGCTTGACAACAGGCTAAACTAGCTATTAAACATTTACTATTCTGTTTAGATTGAATTTGCGGTCGTTTAGTTGTCGAGTCACGGGGCGGTCAGGCCACGATGCTCCGCCACGACCGTTGCTAGGGGGAACAATGGCCAAAGCAAGTGTTCGCGAAATCAGCCGCATCACCGGTTTTTCGCCTGCGACCGTGTCCAACGCGCTCAACCGCAAGCGCAGCGTGAGCGAGGAGACCGCCAAAGTCATCCTGGAGTGCGCGCAGTCGCTCGGCTATCAGCAGTCGACGCAGCTCGAGAGCATCCAGTTTGTGCTCGCGCGCAAGACGGGCGCCATCCTGGACGAGAGCACCTTCCATCCCGCGGTTATTGAGGGCGTGGAGCGCCAGGCGCGTCGCCACGGCATGAGCACGAGCTTTGTCTCGCTCGACTTTAGCGACCTGGACGCCGTGCGTCCGCAGGTCGAGGGCCTGATCGCCGACCCGTCTGCCGCCATCGTGCTGATGGGTACCGAGCTGGGTGAGGAAGATTACGCCCTGTTCGCCAACGCTGCCGCCCACCTGATCGTGCTCGACGGCTGGAGCGACCGCCAGTACTTTGATGCCGTAGTCATTGCCAATACCGATTCGGTGCTGCGCGCCGTGGACTACCTTATCGAGAAGGGTCACAGGCAAATCGGCTATCTGGCAGGCGATCTTCGTATCCGCAACTTTAAGGATCGCGAGCGCGGCTATCGCCAAGCGCTTGAGGATGCGGACCTCGAGGCCAATCCGGCATGGCACGTCACGCTGGGCACCACGCTCGAAGGTGCCTATCGCGATATGGGTGCATGGCTCGACAGCGTCTCACGCGACGACCTGCCGACGGCTTTCTTTGCCGAGAACGACGTGCTCGCCGTGGGTGCCATGCGCGCGTTCAACGAGCACGGCATTCGCGTGCCCGAGGATGTCTCGATCATCGGCTTTGACGACCTATCTCTGGGCGCCTTCTCCAACCCGCCACTCACCACGGTGCATGTTCCCAAACACGAGGTGGGCGAGATCGCGGTGCGCCGTCTGGTGGGTAACATCCGCAATCCCAAGAGCTATACCTGCAAAACGGCCGTGTCGACCTATTTTGTCGAGCGTCAGAGCGTGCGCGAAATCTAGGCGGAGACGGCATTGCCTGCAGCGCGCCAAAGCTCGCTAGGGCAGTTAACATAGTGCCATTCAGAAGAGGATCCTTCGGGGTCCTCTTTTTGTTTCCCTTGTATGTTCAGTTTGTTTACATACCGTTTAGGCTGATTTCTCTACCGTTTACGAGACTTTCGCGCTAAACTTTTAAACAAAAGAGTAAAACACTAGTAAACAGAACAAAACGAAACATGCGTCTGTTTACTGAGCATGTGACTAGGGGAGGACGTACATGGACAAGATCAAGCTCGGCTTTGTGCCCACGCGCCGCAGTATCTTTAGCGCGCCGGACGCGATCAAGTATCGCGGTCTGACGGCTGATCGCCTGCGCGAGATCGGCGTCGAGATTGTGGATATCGACGACATCAACGACGAGGGCCTGCTGTTCGACGACAGCCATATCGAGCCTATCGTCAAAAAGTTCCGCGCCGAGGGCGTCGACGGCATCATGCTGTGCCACGCCAACTTTGGTACCGAGTATGTCTGCGCCCGCCTTGCCCGCGAGCTCGGCTTGCCCGTGCTGCTGTGGGGCCCGCGCGACGAGCGCCCCGAGCCCGACGGCACCCGTCTGCGCGATAGCCAGTGCGGCCTGTTCGCCACCGGCAAGGTCCTGCGCCGCTTCCAGGTTCCCTTCACCTACATGACCAACTGCCGTCTGACCGATCCCGAGTTCGAGCGCGGCGTCTGGGACTTTTTGGCCGTGTGCAACGTGGTCAAGACCTTCGAGCACACCCGCATCCTGCAGATGGCCACCCGTCCGTTCGATTTCTGGTCGACCATGTGCAACGAGGGCGAGCTGCTTGAGAAGTTCAACATCCAGCTTTCGCCCATCCCCATGACCGAGCTTGTCCAGGCCGTGCGCGACGCCCAGGCTGACGAGCAGGCCATGGCAGCCATGCTCGCCCACATTGGTGACAGCTTTGAGATCTGCATCCCCGAGGACAAGGTTCCTGCGGTCGCAGGACTCGCCATTGCCATGAAGCGCCTGGTCGAGAAGTACGGCTGCAACGCCGGCGCCATCCAGTGCTGGAACGCCCTGCAGGACGAGTTGGGCATTATGCCCTGCGCCGCCAACGCAATCCTCAACGAGATGGGCATCCCTATCGTATGCGAGACCGATATTCACGGCGCCATCACCGCGCTGATGGTCGAGGCCGCCGACCTGGGCCGTCACCGCGGCATGTTCGCCGACTGGACCGTGCGCCATCCCGATAACGAGAACGGCGAGCTGCTGCAGCACTGCGGCCCCTGGCCCTGCAGCTGCGCGGCCGTCAAGCCCAAGCTCACCTATCCGCTGGCTTTCGATCACCCCGGCGCGCTGACGGCCGAGGCCAAGCACGGCGACCTCACCCTTGCCCGCTTTGACGGCGACAACGGCGAGTACTCGCTGCTGCTGGGTAACGCCCGCGGCATCGACGGCCCGGCCGGCATGGGCACCTACCTGTGGGTCGAGGTCGACAACCTCAAGCGCCTCGAGGCCAAGATCGTCGAGGGTCCCTACATCCACCACTGCGTCGCCATTCACGCCAACGTGGTGCCGGTGCTCTACGAGGCGTGCAAGTACATCGGCATTGTCCCCGACCTGTACGACCCCATCGAAGAAGACGTCAAAGCTTACCTGCGAGGAGAGTAGAAATGGCAACTATCGAAGAGCTTGAATCCCTGCGTTGGGACCTTCGCCGCGATTGCGTCGATATCATCATGGCTGGCGCTGGCGGGCACATCGGCGGCGACATGTCGGTCATCGATGCGCTGATGACCCTCTATGCCAACCACCTCAACATTTCTCCCGAGACCGTCGACGATCCCAACCGCGATCGCTTCGTACTCTCCAAGGGCCACGCCATGGAGGCCTACTACGCGGTGCTCTGCCACGAGGGCTATCTGGACCTCGACGACGTCAAGGCCCGCTTCTCTAAGTTCGGCAGCCCCTACATCGGCCACCCCAACAACAAGCTCAAGGGCATCGAGATGAACTCGGGCTCGCTGGGTCATGGCCTGCCCGTGGCCGTCGGGATGGCGCTTGCCGGCAAGATGGATGGCCGCGACTACCGCGTCTACACCATCATGGGCGACGGCGAGCTTGCCGAGGGCTCGGTCTGGGAGGGCGCCATGAGCGGCGGCAACTACCAGCTCGATAACCTGTGCGCGCTCGTGGACCGCAACCGCCTGCAGATCAGCGGCAGCACCGAGGACGTCATGAAGCAGGATTCGCAGGAGGAGCGCTGGGCCGCCTTCGGTTGGAACGTGCTGTCCATTCCGGGCAACGACGTCCAGGCCATCGACGCCGCGCTGACGCTGGCCGCCGAGACCAAGGGTAAGCCCACGGTCATCATCCTCAACACGGTGAAGGGCTACGGCTCGCCGGTTATGGAGGACAAGGCCGCCTGGCATCATCACCTGCCCAACGATGAGGAATATGCCAGATCATCGCCGGTTTCGCTGCCCATAAGGAGGCCATCAATGGCTAACAAGATCGCCAACCGAAAGGCTATCTGCGACACGCTGCTCGAGGCCGCCGCAACCGATAAAGACATCGTCGTCCTGTGCTCCGACTCCCGCGGCTCTGCATCGCTCACGCCGTTCTTTGACCAGTATCCCCAGCAGTCCGTTGAGGTCGGCATTGCCGAGCAGGACCTGGTGAGCATCGCCGCCGGCATGGCCTCGTGCGGCAAGAAGGCCTGGGCCGCCTCGCCGGCGTCCTTTGTGACCACGCGCTCGTATGAGCAGTGCAAGGTCGACGTTTCGTACTCCAACACCAACGTCAAGCTCATCGGCATCTCGGGCGGCGTGTCCTACGGCGCCTTAGGCATGAGCCATCACTCCGCGCAGGATATCGCCGCCATGAGCGCGATTCCCAACATGCGCGTGTATCTGCCGAGCGATCGCTTCCAGACCGCCGAGCTCGTGCGTGCCCTGGTCGCCGACAACAAGCCGGCCTACATCCGCGTGGGCCGCAACCCGGTGGAGGACGTGTACACTGAGGACGAGTGCCCGTTCCAGATGGATCGCGCCACCTGGGTGCGCCGCGGCACCGATGTGACGATTGTCGCCACCGGTGAGATGGTCCGCCATGCCGTGGACGCCGCCGATCTGCTGGCCGAGCAGGGCATCTCGGCAACGGTGCTCGATATGTACTGCGTCAAGCCGCTCGATGCCGAGGCCGTGATCGAGGCCGCCGGTGCCACGCGCGCCGTCGTGACCGTCGAGGAGCACAGCCCCTTCGGTGGCCTGGGTTCCATGGTCGCGCAGGTCGTGGGCGAGCATTGCCCGCGTCCGGTCAAGTGCCTGAGCCTGCCCGATGCGCCGGTCATCACCGGCACGAGCCCCGAGGTCTTTGCGCACTACGGCCTGACGGGCGAGGGAATCGCAAAGACGGTCGCCGAGTTCCTTCCCGCAGAGTAATTGGTGCATCGGGGACAGGTTTGCACCAATCCTTTTAGGTTGAATTCTGAGCAGGCCGGCTGCGCTCTCATGAGCCGGTCGGCCACTCGCTCCTTGTCCGTCGGGTTTTAGTTTTGAATCGACGGGGGAGACAGGAGAGTACATGAGCAAATACATCATCGGAATCGATCAGTCCACACAGGGTACTAAGGCGCTGCTGGTGGACGAGGGCGGCCATCTGATCCATCGCGCCGATCGCTCGCATCGCCAGATTGTCAACGAGGCCGGCTGGGTGAGCCATGACCCGGCCGAGATCGCCGCCAACGTGCTGGCTGTGGCACGCACCGTGGTGGAGGAGACCGGGGTCGATCCGGCCGACGTCGCCGGCGTTGGCATTTCCAACCAGCGCGAGACCACCGTTGCCTGGAGCCGCACGACGGGCGAGCCGCTGTGCGATGCCGTGGTGTGGCAGTGCGCCCGCGCCCGCGAGCTGTGCGACGAGCTGGCTGCGCGCGAAGGCGTGGCCGAGCTGGTGCGTGACACGACGGGTCTGGTGCTCTCGCCCTACTACCCGGCGGGCAAGATGACTTGGATCCTCGCGAACGTTCCCGCGGCTGCCGAGGCCGCGGCGGCAGGCGAACTGTGCCTGGGCACCATCGATGCCTGGGTGGTCTGGACGCTCACGGGCGGCGTGGAGTTCCGCTGCGACTGGTCCAATGCCAGCCGCACGCAGCTTTTTGACCTGCGCCGTGGCTGCTGGAGCGAGCCTGTGTGCGAGGCCTTTGGTGTCAATCCGGCGTGCCTGCCGCAGGTGACCGATTCCGATGGCCTGTTCGGTACAACGGACCTGGGCGGCTTTTTGCCGGCGCCCGTGCCCATTCACGGCGTGCTCGGCGACAGCCATGCCGCCTTGTTTGCCCAGGGCTGCCATAGCCGCGGCATGGCCAAGGCGACCTATGGCACCGGAAGCTCGGTCATGATGAACGTCGGCGACGAGTTCGTCGCCAGCTCGCATGGGCTTTCGAGCTCGCTCGCATGGCGTATGGACGGTGTGACCGAGTATGTTCTCGAGGGCAACGTGAGCTACGCCGGCGCCGTCAAGACGTGGCTGCGCGACGATCTTGAGCTCATCAATAACCCCGAGGAAGTTACCGACCTGTGCTACGCCGCCAATCCGGCGAGTCGCGTCTACTTTGTGCCGGCGTTTACCGGTTTGGGCGCGCCGCACTGGGCGAGTGACGCCGAGGCCTGCGTCTTTGGCATGACGCGCACCACGGGCCGTGCGGAGTTCGTAAAGGCCGCCGACGAGTCGATCGCCTATCAAATCTTTGACGTGATTGATGCGATGGTCGAGGATTCGGGCGCGGCACTGGCCGAGCTTCGTGTTGACGGCGGCCCCACGCGCGACGCGTACCTGATGCAGTTTGAGAGCGACTTGGTTGGCTCGCCCATCCGCATCGCGAGCAACGACGAGATGAGCGGTCTGGGTGCGGCCTGGGCCTGCGGCATTGCGCTGGGCATGTACACGCGCGACGTCGTTGACGTCTACGGCGCTCGCGGCATCGTGGAGCCTGCCATGTCCGCCGACGAACGAGCCAAAAAGATCGCCGGCTGGCGTCACGCCGTCGACGCGACCATTGCCTACACTGCCTAGGCGGCTGCGCGGCGCCCGCAGGCTATTCCCGGGCAGCTCATTTGGGATGGGGCTTTTTTGACTGGTATGATTGGTGCGATCATTCGAACCAGCTAAAAGAGCCCCGTCCCAAATTGACTACCGAGAGGATCTGCCATGGAGCGCATCGCGAGTTTTTCCGTTGACCATCTGCTGCTCGAGCCCGGCGTGTATGTGAGCCGCATCGACCACGATCCGGCGACCGGCGCCGCCGTCACCACCTTTGACCTGCGCCTGACCACGCCCAACAAGGAGCCGGTTATGAACACGGCGGAGTGCCACACCATCGAGCATCTGGGTGCCACGTTCCTCCGCAATCATGCCGAGTGGTCGAGCCGCATTGTCTACTTTGGCCCCATGGGCTGCCGCACGGGCTTTTACCTGGTTGTCTTTGGTGAGCTGACGAGCGAGGAGATCTTGCCGCTCGTGCGCGAGCTGTTCGAGTTTGTCGCGGGCTTTGAGGGCGATATCCCCGGCGCCGCTCCCGAGGAGTGCGGTAACTATCTGGACCAGAACCTCCCCATGGCAAACTGGCTCGCGCGCCGTTATCTCGACCGCGACCTGGCCAATATCGACGAGAAGCACCTGCACTACCAGCAGGCGTAAGGGCTTTATCGCCCAAAGCGCGCGCATTGGCGCCTTCGCTTATGCGGGGGCGCCTTTTTGTTGAGTGGTCGGGACGAGCGTTCAAAATCGCTCATGTTTGTTTTAGAATGTTCGTATAGTCACATTTACGAACAGGAGCGAACATGCACATCTATTCTGTCAACGATCCCGAGTTCAAATCCTATGGCAACGTTTGGGATGACGTTCCGTCCGAGCTCACGTCGCCCGTGCTCGAGGCGCTCTCTGCCACGCCCATTCCCGAGGGTAGCAAGTACGTAGCAAGCGCGCCGGAGCTCGAGAGCGTCAAGGGTGCCGATAAACTGGGCTTTCTCATGTTTGGCGGCCGCCCCTTCCAGCTCGGCTGGTGCAACGGCCACAACACGCAGCTCAACTGCCTGGAGTATCACCGCGCCAGCGAGTTTAACCTGGGCGCCCGCGACTTTATCCTGCTCGTGGCGCATCGCTGGGAGATTGAGGGCGGCAAGCTCGACACCGCGTGCGTCAAGGCGTTCCGCGTGCCGGCGGGTACGGTCGTCGAAGTCTTCAACACCACGCTCCACTACACGCCCTGCATGGTCGACGACGGCGGCTTCCAGGTGATGGTGGCGCTGCCGGCGGGCACCAATGGCCCGCGCCCCGAGGCCGCAGCCGACATGCCTGCCGCCGGTGACAGCTACTGCTACTGGAAGGCCGACAAGTGGGTTCTCTGCCACGCAGATAGTCCCAAGGCTGCCGAGGGCGGCTACGTGGGCCTCGTCGGCAAGAACCTCGACATCACCTGTGACTAGCACCTTCCGTCTCGATTTGTAACATCTAGCGGGCTAAATCGTCTCTACCTGTTACAGATTTAGACAAACTGCGGGGGCTGCCCGAAAATCTCGATCTGTAACACCAAGCCCGGTTTTGGCTGCCTACCTGTTACAGATCGAGACAAACCGTCCCCAACCACCACAAAGGTGCCTGTCCCCTTTGTGGTGGTTTGGGGCGGCGGTATCAGAAAGTGTCAGGCAGGGGCGGCTGCCGGGCCGCCGTGTGCGAAAAGAAGTGTCGGCCTGCGTCGTTGCCGTTGAGTAGCGCGCTGCTTACGGGGATACTGAAACCACGACAAACAGCGTGTGAAAGGATTGATGCATGGCTTTCCGTAAAGACTTCCTGTGGGGCGGCGCGACGGCTGCCAACCAGTGCGAGGGCGCTTACGACGTGGATGGCCGCGGCCTGGCCAACGTGGACGTGGCGCCGCACGGCCCCGAGCGCTATGCGGTGGTCTCCGGCCAGCGCAAGATGCTCGACTTCGAGGACGGCTATTACTACCCCGCGCAGACCGGCATCGATTTCTATCACCACTACAAGGAGGACATCGCCCTCTTTGCCGAGATGGGCTTTAAGACCTTCCGCATGAGCCTGGCCTGGACCCGCATCTTCCCCAACGGCGACGAGACTGAGCCCAACGAGGCCGGCCTGGCCTTCTACGAGGACGTGTTCCGCGAGTGTCAGGCGCACGGCATTGAGCCGCTCGTGACCATCACGCACTTCGACTGCCCGATTCACCTCATCAAGGAGTACGGCGGCTGGCGCAACCGCAAGCTCATCGACTTCTACAAGAACCTCGCGACCACGATCTTCACCCGCTACAAGGGCCTGGTAAAGTACTGGCTTACCTTCAACGAGATCAATATGATCTTGCACCTGCCGTTTATGGGTGCCGGTCTGGTCTTTGAAGAGGGCGAGAACAAGGAGGCCGTCGAGTACCTGGCCGCCCACAACGAGCTCGTCGCCAGCGCTTGGGCAACCAAGATCGCTCACGAGATCGACCCTGAGGTCAAGATCGGTTGCATGCTTGCCGCAGGTAGCTACTACCCCTACAGCTGCCGTCCGGGCGATGTGCGCCAGGCGCAGATTGACAACCAGAGCAACTATTTCTTCGTCGACGTTCAGAGCCGCGGCTACTATCCGGCCTATGCCGTCAAGAAGCTCGAGCGTTTGGGCATCGATGTGGGCATGACGGATGAGGACCGCGAGATCCTGGCCGCCAACACCGTCGACTTCATCAGCTTTAGCTATTACAGCACCCGTTGCTCCGCCGGTGCCGATAACCCCGATGTCGAGCGCACCCAGGGCAACGCCTTCGCCGGCGCCAAGAACCCCTACCTGCAGGAGAGCCAGTGGGGCTGGGCCATCGATCCGCTGGGCTTCCGCATCACCCTCAACGACCTGTACGACCGTTATCAGAAGCCGCTGTTTGTGGTCGAGAACGGTCTGGGCGCCAAGGATGTTGTCGAGGAGGATGGCTCCATCAACGACGACTACCGTATCGACTACCTGCGCCAGCATATCGCCGCGATGCGCGATGCGGTGACCGAGGACGGCGTTGACCTGCTGGGCTACACTACCTGGGGTCCGATCGACCTGGTGTCTGCCGGCACGGGCGAGATGTCCAAGCGCTACGGCTTTATCTACGTGGACCGCGACGATGCAGGCAACGGCACCCTCAAGCGTTCCAAGAAGAAGAGCTTCGACTGGTACAAACACGTCATCGAGACGAACGGCGAGGACCTGGCCTAAGGCTTTCCCAACAACCACAGCCTCCTAACCAAAACGCGGCGAGCAGTTAATGCCCGCCGGGCGTTTTGTTAAAAGAAGCGAAAGCACTCATTGGGGACGTACTTAAATGAGTGCCCGCAGAATGAGAGTGGATAATCTCCCGTTTTTGGCTTGTTTGTGGGCTCAAAGTGGAGATTATCCACTCTCGCCATTTGGGCGTCCAAAAATCCTCGCTCGTTTTGTCTTAGTCATTGGGGACGTTCTTAAACGACTAGTCGCTGGTCCACTCATTGGGGACGTACTTAAATGAGTGGCCCCTGGGGACACCCTTTGCCGTCGGCGGATTTTGGGAGATGTGGCCCGCTTTTTGGGCCCGCCTGTCGGTACACTAAAAGCACTATGGGTACCTGCGAGCGACATATCGGCCACGCGGCCGCCCGATCCGCACCCGTGGCGGATCCCAGGGGCGGCAGGCTCTTCGCCATGCCGCGATTCCTTGTTGGCATAACACATCGGGTGTACCGTCACCGCGTCTTTGCTATCGCCGGCGCCATCACCGCGCTGTTCCTCATGGTTTTGGCAGTCTTGCCGGCGCTGTTCGCCTTCGACCCCAAACTTTCTAACGCCGTGCCCGCCTATAGCGAGGTGTCCAAAGAGGTCGTGGATGCGCTCGTCCACTCGAGCTCTCTCCCGCTGCTTGTCGCCGCAATTATATTTTCGATCTGGGGCGTATCGGTCTATCTGCGCTGTTTGGACTATGTGTTGCGCCGCCGTCTTGTTGCCGTCGCTACCATCTGCGCCCTGTGGATGATCGAGGTCATTCTCAAGTACAAGTCGTTCACGCCGTTCTATGCCACCGTGCTGTGGTACCTGTACTACGTGCCCATGACGCTCATTCCGCTGCTCTACCAGTTGTGTGGTCTGCGCCTTGCGGGCCTGGAGCAACACCGCCTGGGTCGCCGCTACTGCGCTGCGCTTTGGATTGTGGCTATCCTGCTTATCGGATTTGTGCTCACCAACGATTTTCACCAGCAGGTCTTCCGCTTTGACCGTACAAGCGACACCTGGAGCAACGATTACACGTACGGCTGGGGTTATTTCGCTGTCCTCGTGTGGACGGCCTTTGACTTCGTGGCCTTTTTTATCCTGGTTGGTCGGTCCTCGTCCTTTCGCATCCAGCGTTTCTCGGGCACGGCGGCGCTCGTACTGCTGGGTGGCGCATTCTTTGCCATCTCGTATGCGTTGCGCGTGCCCTGGGCATGGAGGCTCAACTTTTCGCTCGTCTATTGCGTCCTGTGCGTGGTGGCGATGGAAATCTGTCTCGATTGCGGTGTCATTCCGTCGTATCACGACATCGCCGGCATCTTCGACACCTTGCCGCTCGACCTCAAAGTTCTAACGCGCGACCTGCAGGAAGCCTATGCCACGCCGGCGTCAAAGCCAATGCCGGTAGGCGTGCGCGAGGAGTTGCGGACCCAGGAGCACGGTCGCGCCCATGCCTTTGCCGTGGCGTCCGATCCCGATGTGATGTACCGTGCCTTTCCACTGCTGGGCGGATCGGCCCTGCTTGCCCAAGACGTGTCGGAGCTCAACGAGCTTAACCGTGAGCTGGCGCGTCGTCGCATGGAGCTGCAGCGTCAAAACGAGCTGCTCGCCGCCGACTACGACCTTAAGACGCATTTGGCAGATCAAGAGGCCGAGGCCTTGCTGGTCCAAGACGTGGACCAAGCGCTTGCCCGTGCGCTCGAAGGGATGTACGACCTGCTGAGCTCGCTGCCGCCGTTGACCGATGAGGCATCTTCGCACGAGCGTTACCGCATGCTGCAGCGCGCCAAGATGCTCGTCGCCTATTGCAAACGCAAGGGGTCGCTCACGTTGGCACAGCACGGGGAGAGCGGTTTTGACCGCGACCGCATTCAGCTCATCGCCAACGAGCTCGCAAGTGACCTGCGCACCATCGATGTCGATTGCGCCTCGATTATCGCCATACGGCGCCCGATGCACGCCAGTACGGTAAGCGCCCTGTACGACTGCGTGTATGACTTTGCGTTTTTTGCCTACACCACCGACCATCCGGCGCTTATGTATCACTTGGGCGACCATGACCGGTGCAGTGTCGAGCTGCGCGCCACGCTTTTTTCCAACGATGATGAAGATCTTTCGCAGACGCCCGCTGCGCAAGAGCTCGAAAGCGCTCTGCAAGGGCGCAACGTGGCATACCGCCTTGAGGGCGAGCCCGGCCAGCTGCGCATGATCGTCTTGATGCCGAGGGCGGGTGAGTGACGATGCAGATTTCGCTCATCCTTCCCCAAATCGTTGCGCTCGATGTTGTCTTTGCCCTGGCTGCGTGTCTGCAGACGATCCACGTCCCGCTCATCGCATCGCGCCGCTCGTCCTATAACCGTAAGGTGATTTGTGCCTACGAGACGAGCCTTGTGCTTCACCTGATGATTTCGGCGCTCATCTTATTCGCGTCGTCTGGCTCGTATCTGGTGGCGCCGCTTGACGTTTGCGCCAGGGCAATGGGCGGAGTGCTGTGGCTCAATGCCGCGATCTTTGCCTATGGCGTGGTGCTTATGGTGCACTATCGTCGCCCCGTCATGCTGGCCGAGCTGCTGCTTGTTGTCGCCGTTACACCGCCGGTGGTTTTTGCCATGGGCTCGGCGTGGGCCGTTGTCCTTGTCGCAGAGGGTGCGTTTTTCCTGTTCCGCTCCATCGCGGCGCTCTTGATGGACGTCCGTAACCGCCAAGAGGACATCACCGCGTTCTCGACGATTGAAACCATCAACGTGATTCCCGTGGGCATCCTGTATCTGGACTCGAGGGGCCGTCCACTGCTCATGAACCGCTGCATGCGCAAAAACCTGGTGGAGCTTCATATGCCCACCGACCTAGGCGATATGAGCGGTACATGGAACGACCTGCGCAAGCTCAGCATGCAAATGCCCGAAGGCGGTAAGAACCGCGTGCGGATCAGCCTGGACCGCTTTGGTGAGGCGCGTGCGGTGGTCGAGGTTTCTCCCGCCGAGATTCGCCTGTTTGTGTGCGATGGCGTTATGGTCTCGGGCCGTTCGTTCGAGCGCATAATCGGTCTGGACGTGACAGAGTATGCGCATGCGCATGACCGCCTGGCGCAGGCCAACCACCTGCTTGAGCTTGCGGGCCAAGAGCTCCAGGCCCAGATCGAAGAAGTCAAAAAAGTTGCCGACAATGCGGCCTATCTGCGCATGCGCGCCCGCGTTCACGATGTGATCGGCCAGCGCCTATCAATCCTTCATCGCTATTTGGAGGAGGGGCGCTTGGACGACGAGTCGCTCGAGCAGATCGACCCGCTGCTGCGCTCAATCGCTGCCGATCTGCGCAGCGGGGGCGACACCGAACCGGCAGAGCAACTGGGCGATATCGTCCATGCTTTTGGCCTGGTGAGCGTGCAGATCGATGTTGAGGGTGCGCTGCCTGAGGACGCGCGTGTCGCCGCTGCCTTTTTGCAGATTATCCGCGAGGCCTCGACCAACGCCACCAAGCATGCGCAGGCGCATCGGGTCCATGTGCGCTTGTGGCAGGAGAGGACGGATGCTGACGCCGTCGCGCACATGACGATTTCTAACGACGGGTCCCCGGCCCCCGTATCGTATCGCGAGGGAACGGGAATCCCAGGTATGAGGCATGTCGCGCAAGATCTGGGTGGCAGCCTAGAGGTCCACGCCACCCCGCCCTTTACGCTTGCGGTATCCATTCCGCTTAACGCCAACGACACGTCCCAAAGGAGAAACTCATGATCCGCGTGTTAATTGTCGAAGATCAGGCCATCCTGCGCGAGAGCCTGGCGCGCTCCGTTGGCGACCAGCCCGATATGACCGTCGTTGCCGCGATCGCCGATGCCTCCGAGGCCTTGGGTGTCGCGCTCAAGGAGCGCCCGGACATGATACTGATGGACGTGTGCACCGAACACGATTCAAACGGCATCGTGGCGGCGGCACGCATCAAGGAGCAGCTGCCCGAGTGTCGCATCATTATCATGACAGGCATGCCCGAGATCACCTTTGTCGATCAGGCCCGCGAGGCGGGCGTCGATAGCTTTGTGTACAAGAACGTCGGTATCGACGAGCTGTTCGCCGTGATGCGCTCCACGCTGGCGGGTTACTGCACGTTTCCCAAGCCGCCCGAGAGCATCTTCTCGGGCACGGCGGCCCTCGACGATGTCGAGCTGTCGATCTTGCGCCTTGCCTGCGAGGGTAAAAGCCGCCGCGAGATTGCGGCCGAGCTGTTTATGAGCGAGGGCACCATCAAGCGCCGCATCTCGGAGATCCTGAGCAAGACCGGCTACGACAACATCATGCGCCTGGCCGTGCATGCGGTGACCGAGGGCAGCATCGTTCCCAACATGGAGCGCCCGTAATCGACGCGCTCACCCGTGTTCCGGCGCCGCAAAGATAGGCCGCCCACCGTTTCGCATCTAAAAACGGCGGGCGGCCTGCTTGTATGGGCAGTGCTGTCGGCATAAAGCGGCGGGGCCGCAGGATCATCTCCTGCGGCCCCGTCTGGTGTGCGCGGATGTGTCCGCCAATCCGCGGCTGATGTTACGTGCCGTTACGCGATGGTTGCGCTGTAGGAGGCAACGTCCTCGTAGGAATCGGTCAGGTAGGCGTCGATGCCGATGGTCGTATTGACCAGGTCGTCAAGGCTATCGAGCGTGCCGTTCGAGAACGTGAATTCCTCGGTGGCGTTGGTGCCGGGCATCAGGTGAGCCGAGAACCAGGGTTCCTTCATGGTGCCGTTGACGTTGGTCTTGCCGCTGGGGGCGTAGAAGGTCAGGTCCTTGTCGCTCTTGTTGGTGATGTTGACGACAAAACCGATGTCGCCCCACTCGTCCTGGAACTTCTCGGTGATGGTGATGGTGCACAGGTCGTCATCGGCAACGGTGACGGCGGGGGAGATTTCGACGCTCTGGACATCGCCGTCTTCGACGGCCTCCTCGACTTCCTCTTCCTTCTCGGCGGCCTCGCGATCCTTCTTCACGGTACCGGACAGGTCCTTATCGGACTTGCTAAAGATGAGCTTGTCCTCGCCGTCCTCAAGGACAAGCTTGCCGTCCTCGAGCTTCACGTCGGTCGTCTCCTTGTCGACGGTGATACTCGCGGTGGTAGCGTCCTTGGCCTCCCACTTTAGGTCGGAAACTTCGGAGAACAAATCGAGGCTGCCCGTGCCGTCTTCGTCCAGGACCAAAATGCAGCTGATGCCCCATTCCTTGAACATCTCCATGTACTCCTCGGTCAGCTCCTCGCCCTCCGAGGTTCCACCCGAGAGCTCCCAGCTGCCGACAAAGTTGGCCTTGGGGTCCTTGCCGCCGCTGCAGCCCGTGAGGGCAAAGGCGAGCGCCAGGACGCATGTCAGGAATGCGAGTGCGGACTTTTTGAACGTTGTCTTCATGGTGTCCTCCTTCTTGTGTGAAAACCCATAGAAGCAAATGCGGGGGCGGCGGAACCCCCGCCAATTACCAGATAAAGGGGTTAGGGCCTAGGCGTTCCGCAGTCGCTGCAGAACTTGCCGCCGTTTTCGCTACCGCAGTTGGGGCAGAACCACTTGGCCGGTGCCGGGGCGGGAGCGGGGCTGCCGCAATTACTGCAGAACTTGCCGGTGTTGGTGGCACCGCAGCTGCAAGTCCAGCCGCCAGTCGCGGGGGCAGCGGGTACCGGTGCGGGGGCGGGTGCCGGAGCCGGCTGCGGGGCTGCCTGTTGCTGTGCCTGGCCTGCGGCAAAGAGCTGGCTGGCGTTCATGCCGCCCATGCCGCCTGCCATGCCCATGCCCATAAAGCCGGCCATGGCGCCGTTGGGGTTGGCCGCTGCCGCACGCATCGCATCGCTCTGGGCGCTGGCGATGTTGGCTGCCGCCATGGTGGGATCGCGCATGACGGCAGCCTTCTGCAGGTCCTTGATCATCTGCTCGTCTTCTTGCGAGGCGGCGATGGAGTTGACGCCAAAGCTCACGATCTCGACGCCGCGCAGGTCGCGCCAGTCGGCGGAGAGGACCTCGTTGAGCGCGCGGGCGAGCTCGGTGGTGTGGCCGGGGATGGCACTGTAGCGGATGCCCATCTCCGAGATCTTGGCAAAGGCGGGCTGCAGGGCGGTGAGCAGCTCGGACTTAAGCTGGCTGTCTATCTTGTCGCGCGTGTAGCTATCGGTCACGTTGCCGCACACGTTGGTGTAGAACAGCAGCGGGTTGGTGATGCGGTACGAGTACTCGCCGTTGCAGCGCACGGAGATGTCAACGTCCAGGCCAATGTTGTTATCGACCACGCGGAAGGGCACGGGCGAGGCGGTGCCGTACTTGTTGCCGATGATCTCCTTGGTGTTGATGAAGTAGACGCGCTGGTCCTTGCCCGCGTCGCCGCCAAAGGTAAAGCGGCTGCCGATATTGGCGAAGGTCTCCTTGATGGAATCGCCCAGGTTGCCGCTAAAGACGCTCGGCTCGCTGCCGGTATCGAAGACGAACTCACCGGGCTCCAGTGCGACTTCGATGATCTTGCCGTTTTGCACCACGAGCATGCCCTGGCCGTCGTTGACGGCGATGACCGAGCCGTTGGAGATGACGTTGTCCTCGCCGCGCGTGTTGGAGCTGCGGCCACCGGTGCGTTTGCTGCCCTTGCAGGCCAAGACGTCAGCAGGCATCGATTCGCAATAGATAAATTCCTTCCACTGGTCGGCCATGACGCCGCCGGCAGCTCCCAATCCAGCTTTCAAGAGTCCCATGGTGATCTTCCTTTCTCGTCAAAGGCCGGGTGGTATTGGTCGGATTGCTTAGTCGTCCTTGTCGTCTTTCATGACAACGGTGGTCTCGGTGTGGTTGAAGGTGTCGTGCTTCTCGGTCAGGTCGAGCTCGCCGCAGTACTCGTCGGCGTGGGTGGCCTCGTTGGCCGTCTTGAGCTGGCCTACCAGTAGCACGTCTCCGATAATCACGATGATCAGCGGCGCGACGATGTTGATGAGGATGCCCTCGATATCAAAGGCGAGGTAATCCGGATCGAAGGCGTTCTCACCCATAAAGAGAATCTGGGAGAGGATAAATCCGATCACAAAGAACAGCACCGAGGCAATAGCGAGCTTGGGCTTGGAGCAGGGGAGCTCGCCGACCAAGCGACCGGTCTGGCCGTTCATGGCAAACAGGTAGCTCTTGCCGTTCCACGAGGTGGAGAGCATCCAGACGGGGAACAGGGCGTAGTCGCTGTCTCCCCAGGTGTAGTCGAGCTGCTTGCTTTCGACCGTGGCATCGTCGTATTCGTCGACGACAGTCTCGCGCAGGGCCGAGATCGTGCTTTCTTCCATACGGCGCTCGGCGCGCGCCTTGCAGGTCTCGCAGTCCTCGTCGTAACGGTTGGCGATGTAGCCGGGCATATATGCGACCGAGAACGGACGCAGCGCGTCGTAGTCAAACGGCTCGATGGCGTCCATGTGGCCGTCGGGCATCTTGGACGATCCGTCGACGGGCACGCGCCTAAACGAGATATTGCCCTTGCGATAGGCATCGTAGTGTCGGTGGTCGTGACGGTGCGGTCGGATTCCTCGGTCACGGTCTCGTTGGTCGCGTCAAAGTACACTTCGCCGTCAACGCGGGCACCGTAGAGCCAAAACGGCACGTAGACACCTTGGACCTCGTCGATGTGGTTGCCGGTGACAAAGCTCTTGGGCAGCAAGATTTTGTCCTTGTAGTGTTCCTTGAGTGCGGCCGTGACGTCGTCGCGCCCGAGCTTAAATGGAATCACCAGGTCGGGCGAGAAGTCGCCAGAGAGCTGGCCAGGCGCCACGGCGGAGTTGCCGCAGTACGGGCAGGTGGTGACGGCGACGGTGCCGTCGGACACGAGCTCGGCGCCGCACGACGAGCAGATGTAACCGGCGTTTTGGGCGAGCTCCTGCACGGCATCGTCGGCAGCAGGTTTGGGAGCTGCGGCTGCGGCATCGGCTTTGGCATCTGCCTTGTCCTGGCGCTCGCGATAGAGAGCCTCGACTTCTTCGACTTCAAAACGCGAATCGCAGTAGTCGCAGACGAGTTTTTGCTCGGCGCTTGCAAAATGCAGGGGGCCACCGCAGGCAGGGCACTGATAGTTGACGCTCTCGAAGGCCATGATCGGTCCTTTCCGTGCCGGAGGCTATGCGCCGATGGCGCCGCCGCAGTATTCGCAGCGCCCACTGGCATCGGGAATGGTGGTGGCTCCGCAGAAGGGGCAGGTCACCGCGGTCTTGGGGGCCTTGGCGGCCACGACGCTGTCGCGCGTCTCCTGGCGCAGCTGCACCAGCGCGTCGCGGACCTCGGTTGCCTGGCGCTTGGCCTCGCGGTATTCGATGGAGCCGCGCTGATCGATGGTGGAGTCGTTTACGCGCAGGTTGATCTCGGTAAAGTACGGCGTGTTGACGTGAATGGTCAGATTAAAGTCGTAATCCAGGTCGTAGCGCGGCGGGTTGTAGCTCTCGCGCTCGCCGTCCTCGGTCTCGCGATAGATTTCGGTGCGATGCTCGTCGATATCCATATCGCAGCCGAGTACCTGCGAGAACTCGATGATGTCGGGATTGGCGTCGCGCCAGCGGCTCTGCGAGGTGATGATCAGCAGGCCCGCGTCCTCATCGAGCATGATGTTGGTGCGCCCGGCAGAAAGCGTGCGCGTGGGGTTGAACGACGCCAGGCGCTCGGCATTGGCCTCGCGGTAGGCGAGCTGCTCGCGGATATCGTCCGCAGTGCTGGAGCGATAGCCGTGAAAGTAGGGGGAGAGCTTGCCGGCGCACTCTTTGCACAGGTAGCCTTCATTGATTTTTGTCTTACCTAGAAGTCCCAGCTCGGTACCGCAAATCGCGCACTCTTTCTTCTCGAACATCTTGTCAAAGAAGCCCATGGCTGCCTCCCATCAACTGGTAGCGTGTGTCACTTTTGATGATGGGGGAGTGCGCAGCCTTTCACGATACCCAGACGGCTCAACGAGTCTCCACAACTGGGACACATGGCCCATTTTTCATCCGGCACATAGGGACACTCCTTGCCGCGGGTAGTCATTGGGCACTCATTGGGGACGTACTTAAATGAGTGGTGCTTAAATGAGTGGTTGAGGCCGCGGAGCCCACGTCCGATGAACGCCTCGATGCCTTCGTCGTCACCTTTGGGCTTACAAGGCGCGAGCGCGATATTCTTGAGGTCTTGGTCGTTTCGGACCAGAGCGTCCAGGACATCGCCACAACGCTTTTCCTCTCGCGCTCCACGCTCTACCGCCACATTTCCTTGATCAACAAAAAGACCGACACCGCCTCGCGTGTGGCCCTTATCAACTTCTTCTGGTCCTGGACACCCAAGGACTAGCTAATCCCCCAATAAGTTGCGGTGGAATAGTCCCTAAATTAAAGTCACGGGGCTTTAAGCGGGAACTATTTCACCGCAACTGCTGAGGGGATAGACTGCGACAGCGGCAGAGGCAGCGGCATCGGTGGCGGCAGAGGCAACGGCAACTGGCAGGGTGTTTTCCGTCTGCTTGCTACAGCAGCTCGCCGTGGCGGGCGATGTAGCGGCGCTTTGCCAGCTGGGTGAGCGCGATATAGGCGGAAACGATGCCGATGAGCAGCGCGAAAAAGCTCGCTGGTAGCGTCATGAGGCCGAGTGCATCGGCGATGGGGCTTGCCGGCAGCCAAGTGACGAGCGCCAGGCCCAGCACGGTGAGAACGCACAGCGCGGGCGCGGCGTGGTCGCGCGGGCTCGGCAGGCGCGGGGAGCGCAGCATGTGGATCACGAGCGTCTGCGACCACATGGACTCGACAAACCAGCCACTCTGGAAGAGCGCCGCAAAGGTCGCCATACCCGCGACGTCGCCCGCGGCGGCAAGCTCGGACCAGCTTGCGCCCACGGCGGCGGGGCACACCACAAAGAAGAGCGCGGCGAAGGTCACGATGTCAAACAGCGAGCTCACGGGGCCCAGCTCGAGCATAAAGCCCTTGATGGACGCAGCGTCCCAAGCGCGCGGGCGGGCAGTCCAGGCGTTGTCGACGGTGTCCCACGGCAGTGCGATGCACACGATCTCGTAGACCAGCGACAGCAGCACCAGCTGCAGAGCGCTCATGGGCAAAAACGGCAAGAACAGGCTCGCAGCGGTTACGGACAGCACGTTGCCAAAGTTGGAGCTCACCGTGGTCTTGAGGTACTTGAGCAGGTTGCCGTAGGTGCGGCGGCCTTCGATGATGCCGCGCTCGAGCACGCCCAGGTCCTTTTGGAGCAAGATGATATCGGCGGATTCCTTGGCGATATCGACGGCGGAGTCGACCGAGATGCCGCAGTCGCTCGCACGCATCGCGGCGGCGTCGTTGATGCCGTCGCCCATAAAGCCCACGGTGTGGCCGAGCAACTCGCGCATGACGCGCACCAGGCGCGCCTTCTGCAGCGGCGAGAGCTTGGCGAAGAGGTGGGTGTTCTCGGCGCGCTCGGCAAGCTCGGCGTCGTCGAGCGCATCGATCTCGGAGCCCAGCAAGACGTTGCTCGCGTCGATGCCGATCTGCTCGCAGACGGTGGCGGCGACACGGTCATTGTCGCCGGTCAGGACCTTAACGGCGACGCCCTTGGCCTCGAGGGTGGCGACGGCGCCCGCGGCACTTGCTTTGGGCGGATCGAGGAAGGCCAAAAAGCCCATCAGCACCATGTCGCACTCGTCGGCGATGCCAAACTCGCCCACGCAGCGCGGATTGGTTTTCTGCGCCACGGCAATCACGCGCAGGCCCTCGGCGTTGAGCCCGGCTACCTGCTTGCGAATCTGGGCGAGCTTATCTTTGGTAAGCGGCTGGGCGGCACCATCGACCTCGACAAAGGAGCAGATCTCGAGCATTTCCTCGGCAGCTCCCTTGGTGACCATCTGGGTTTTGCCTTGGGCGTCGGCGACAGCTACGCTCAGACGACGGCGCGAGAAATCGAAGGGCACCTCGTCGACCTTGGTATAGCGGTCGCGCAGGCTCTGGCCCAGCATGGAATCGGGTGCTGCGGCCGAGGGCGTCACATCGGCGCGGTCGATGACGGCCAGGTCGATAAGGTTCTTGAGGCCGGTCTGGAAGAAGCTGTTCAAAAACGCATGGCGCAGCACGCGTGCGTCTTCGTTGCCATCGGTGTTGAGATAACGCTCGAGCACGATGCGGTCTTCGGTGAGGGTGCCGGTCTTGTCGCAGCACAGGACGTCCATCGCGCCCAGGTTTTGGATTGCTGGCAGCTCCTTGACGATAACCTGGCGACGGGCGAGGTCCTTGGCGCCCTGCGACAGGCTCGTGGTCACGATGACGGGAAGCATCTGCGGCGTGATGCCCACGGCCACGCTCGCGGCGAACAACAGCGCATCGATGACGTTGCCCTTGGTGGCGGCGTTGATGGCAAAGACGGCCGGCGCCATAACGAGCATGAGGCGTACGAGCAACATGGAGACGCTCGAGACGCCGCGGTCAAACGCGCTCTTCTCGCCGCGCCCGTTGAGCATCTTGGCGATGCCGCCAGGTAAGTGTCCGAGCCGGTGGCAACGACGAGCGCCATGGCGGTGCCGTTTTGCACGGAGGTGCCGGTAAAGACGATGTTCTTGCAGGCAGAGAGCGGCAGCGCGGAGCTGTCGGCACCCTCGACGACCGCGGCAGCAACGGTCTTCTCGACGGCCTCGCTCTCGCCGGTGAGCGCGGACTCGATCACAAACAGGTCGCGCGCGGTGATGATGCGGGCATCGGCCGGCACCATGTCGCCGGCAGAGAGGCGGATCGCATCGCCGGGGACGAGCTCATCGAAGGGGATTTCGATGCGCTCGCCGTCGCGCAGGGCGCAGCAGGTGTTGGAGACCAGGTCCTTGAGGGCCTCGGCCGCATTGCCGCTGCGGGCTTCCTGGATAAACTTCATGCCGCCCGATACCAGAAGCATGATGCCGATGACGATGACCGTGGAGGGATCGCGCTGGGGCTCGGGCACGGCGAGCACGTCGATGTAGAGCGAGACCAGTGCGAGGGCGGCGAGGATGCCGGCGAAGGGATCGATGAAGCGTCGGCGATGCGGCGCGCGAGCGTCTTGGTCGGCGCTTCGATGGTGTTGGGGCCGACGGCGTTCAGGCGCTCGGCGGCGTGCTCGGCAGTGAGTCCGTCGGCCGTGGCGTCGAGCAGCACGAGGGCGTCCTGGGCGCTATGGGTGGCGGCGAAGACGGTGTTCTTGGGCAGGCCGGCGTGGGCGGCAGGGCGCGCCGTGCGGCGGCGCTTGGAGATAGCTTCGAGTACCGTAGCGGTTTTGAGCATCAGCATAGGGTCCTCCTTGTTGAAGGGAGTTAGCGTACGTGTCGTATTTGCTTCAAAAAACCTAGATGTCGCTCACGTCAAGCTCGCGAACCGCCACAAAGGGGACAGGCACCTTTGTGGTGGTTTTGACGATCGGCTGTTGGCGCTTATGCGTGCGCGGAATCCTCGCGGCGTGCCGAGGGCGACATGCAGGTTTTTCGACTATGACTGCCTTCCATGGCACACCTCCTTAAGGCCGGGCGCGGCGCGCTTTGGGTATCTCGTACCCGTTACAATCCGCCCGTATTCTTGATGAGGGGGTTTGCCGTGTCAACCCCAATGTTTGGAAAACCATTGCCCCTGACAAAGCCTTTACAGAATGCCGAGGCCCCAAAGCGCGCCCGCAACGCGCCCTGCCTGCGCTAAACTGGAAGGCACGTACGCGATTACGAGAGGAGCCCGCATGGAGGCTTACAAGCAAGAGTTCATCAAGTTCATGGTTGAGTCCGACGTTCTTAAATTCGGCAGCTTTACGCTCAAGAGCGGCCGTCAGTCCCCGTTCTTTATGAACGCCGGCGCCTATGTGACGGGCTATCAGCTCAAGAAGCTGGGCGAGTATTACGCCCAGGCCATCCACGATAACTTTGGCGACGACTTTGACGTGCTGTTTGGACCGGCCTACAAGGGTATTCCGCTGGCCGTCGTGACCGCAATTGCCTACCACGAGCTGTACGGCAAGGAGGTCAAGTACTGCTGCGATCGCAAGGAGGCCAAGGACCACGGCGCCGACAAGGGCAACCTGCTGGGCTACGAGCCCCAGGACGGCGACCGCGTGGTCATGGTCGAGGACGTCACCACCAGCGGTAAGTCCATCGACGAGACCTATCCCAAGGTCAAGGCTGCTGCCGATGTCGAGATCAAGGGCCTCATCGTGTCCCTCAACCGCATGGAGGTCGGCAAGGGTGGCGTGACCACCGCGCAGAAGGAGATCGAGGCCAAGTACGGTTTCCCCGTCGCGAGCATCGTCTCCATGGCCGAGGTCGTCGAGACCCTCTACAACCACGAGATCGACGGCAAGGCCGTCATCGACGACGAGCTCAAGGCCGCCATCGATGCCTACTACGAGCAGTACGGAGCCCGAGAGTAGTTACGCGGGTTTACCAACCCGCATAACCAGTTGACGCTGCGCGCCGCCCAGGGCGACAATTTGTCATTCAAAAGGCGAGGCATGACCAGAAGGTCAATGCCTCGCCTTTTTCATGCCAACTTGTTCGCCCTGGACGTCGCTCGCTGTCCGTCCTCTACTTGCGGCGTTGTCTTGCTCCGGATGCGGTGGTCATTGGGGACGTTCTTAAATGACTGCTCGAGATGAGCGTCCAAAAAACCGCGCTCGTTCGATTGGCGCATGTCTACGCAGCGTAGGTTGTCGAGCCTGGCCTTCAAATGGATACTGACTGTCGAACCGGTTCACTCCATTTCTTCAATTTGATTGGACAGCCCATGAACCAGACACGGCAAACCAATGCCTCCCATACTTTTTTGGCAGCGCATGCCATCAAGCAGCTGCGCGAAGAGCGCGGCCTCACCCAGCGCGCCCTTGCGGAAAGCCTTGGCGTGACCGATAAAGCCGTCAGCAAGTGGGAATCCGGCCGCGGCCTTCCCGACATTTCCCTCGTTGAGCCTTTGGCCCAGAGACTCGGCATAAGCGTGGCTGAGCTTTTGGCTGGTGACATTCGGGCCAACGCCAACCGTGCAGGCAATATGCTCAAAGGCGTCTTTTACGTTTGCCCTATCTGCGGAAACGTTGTGCATGCGCTCGGAGAAGGCAGCTTTAGCTGCTGTGGCTCCACGATGTTTCCCCAGGAGGCCGAAGAGCCGGACGCGGACCACGCCTTTTCCATCGAGCGCATCGAGGACGATTGGTACGTCACGCTCGATCATCCCATGACCAAGGATCACTACATTAGCTTTGTGGCATATGCGACTATGGACGGCATCTGCTTTAAGAAGCTCTATCCAGAGCAATCGGTGCAGCCGCGCTTCCATATTACCGGGCGCGGCAGGATATATCTTTACTGCAACCAACACGGACTCTTTACGTCGCTGACGCCTCGCAAATAACGGCTGTCTTCCGCCCTCCTCATGCGTTCCCAGGGGACCCAAAATGAGCGTGGATAATCTCCCGGGTTTGGCCTGTGTGCGGGCTCAAAGTGGGAGATTATCCACGCTCGTTATCTGAGTGTCCAAAAATCCACACTCGTCGCTACTTGAGTCCGGGCAGGCGGGTGTAGGGGAACGAGCGCTCTAGGAACTCGGAGCAGCGGGCGTAATCTTTGGCAAAGTAGCTGCTATAGAGCGAATCGAGTACGTATTGCACGGCGATATGGCTGGCGAACTGCGTGATGCGGTGCGTCATGCTCTCGTGGTCGCTTACCGTGAGATAGGCGGCAAAGCCGGGGTGAATGCGGGCACAGTGCGGCGTGCCGATGACGATGACCGGGACATGTCGACTGCTAAGGATCGGCAAGATCTCCTTGAGGTTGGGGGCAAGGCCGCTGTAGGAGATGACGATTGCCACATGGTCGGGACCCGAGGCGAGCGCCGTGCGCACCTGCGCCTCGACGCTGTCGTGGCACGTCGCGCTTTTGCCGGCGGAAAGCAAGCGATCGCGGAACATTCCCGCTGGATACAGGTTATGCGAGCCCGTGTAGATGTCCACGGTGCCGGCGCGCATGATGAGCTTGGCGGCGTGGTCGAGCTGTGCAGGGTCGAGCAGCTCCTGCGTTTCGGCCAAGGTGGTCTGGTAGAGCCCCTCCATGCGCTCCATCACCTGCGCAGGGGTGGAGGTGGCATCGAAGGGAAAGTTGATGTCCACGTCGCGCCGGTTGCCCGCCTCGGTCGCCTGGCGGATGAGCTCGACCTTGAGGTCCTTGAATCCCTTGAGGCCGAGCTTTTTGCAAAAGCGGTGCACGCTCGCGACCGAAACGTTGGCGCACGCGGCAAATTCCTTAATGGAAAGCCCGCGCACATCCTCGCTGAACTGCGCCCCAAATCTTGGACGCCCTAAATAGCGACTAGGCCGCGAGGGCCTGATTCCGGAACTCCTCCGGGGTCAGGCCCTTCAATCTTACCTGCCTCCGGCGCGTGTTCCAGTGGACTATATATTCCTCCAGGTCGCGTTTGAAATCCTCGAACGTCTCCCACTCGCGGCCCCGGTAGAACTCGTCCTTGACGTGGCCGAAGAGCTGCTCGGTGGCGGCGTTGTCGATGCAGTTCGCCTTCC
>QSCH01000002.1:0-115732 GCA_003462965.1 Collinsella sp. OF03-4AA | reverse complement strand
GCCGGGACCGGCCGCGCCCTGGACGACCGCTGGCGCGACACGGGCGCCGGGGCGCTGGTGTGGGGCTTCGGCTCCAACCCGGGAGACCCCGCCCAGACCTGGACGCTCCAGGCGGTATAACAATGGCATGAAACTATGAAATCAATTGACGCTGCCAGCGCGTCGCTTCGAAATATGCAGCGTCGGCATGTCCACGCAGACAGCCAGTGCCCTCTCACGCTAACCACCTCGGCTGTTCGCTTTTCCTCCGTGCAGCCGGACAACCTTGGGTAACCATTACGGCGTTGACCGCCCGCTCAGCGCGCCTGCACAGCAGTTCCTGCATATTGACGAAA
Organism: Collinsella sp. OF03-4AA; assembly: GCA_003462965.1. GTDB lineage: Bacteria > Actinomycetota > Coriobacteriia > Coriobacteriales > Coriobacteriaceae > Collinsella. The sequence continues at coordinate 115,397 of QSCH01000002.1, read as the reverse complement.
CCATCTTCGAACTGGCGCAACGATAATATGCGGAATTATCCACCAAAGTACTGCACGAATTTATAACGAAAGCAAATACTTCGGTATCGATGCATTCACAAGCAGAATGGATAGCCAGCTTTACTCGAGCGGATATTTCTCGCCTTCTATTGCCCTCACTAATTTCGTCTCAATAACGTTCCGTAAACCCACCGACAAATGGTGCACAACATAGCCCGCGACCAAAGACCAAATAATCGCCAGCAGAATTACGATGGCCGGCATGTTTGAAAAGTGAATCGCAAGCGAAAAATCCCCTAGAATCATAATCTGATGGACAAGGTATATCTCATATGAATACGAGTCATCCCAAGTCAGCAGAAGCCTGAGACGACCACTGGGAGTGAATGCCTCACAGCCAATTAATAATCTAAACACTGAGAATATAAATGGACCGCCAAGAAGATGCAAAACCTTGTAGGCGGAGATGCCCAAAAGACACTCGGCGAGCGCGAAGGCCATGCACCCCCCCCCAAAGATAATTGAAGTTACCAAGAGCGCTTTCTTCTCCTGAATTCCGTCACGCACCAAACGCCCCAGAATGAATGCAATCACGTAGTCGACGCACCAGATTCCCTGCGCAACGACACAGTTGCCGAAAAGTAGGAAAGCAAATGCGAAGAGCACTAAAGGCCATAATCCCAAGCGCCTCCAAAGAACGCTGAGAATGGGAGTTACCAGATAACACAAAAGCATGACACTGATATACCAAAGATGCGCGGCATTGGGTACAGAGCCGCTCCTCACGCCCGCAAGAGAGAGAAAGACGGCTTTCACCGTAACTACCTGAGACGCGAAGAAGGCATCGACCACAAGAAGCGGAATGAGAACAAGCCAATAAGGCAAGCAAATGCGCAATAGTCGTTTTACATACCAACATCCCACATCGACCACATCTGGTCGCATTCCATAGAGCCAGCCAGAGATTACCAAAAAAACTTGCACTCCAATGTTCAGCACCCAAGCGATGCCAAGCCCATAAAGCTGACAAATGTGGCACGCCACGATCGAGCACATCGACAGCAATCGCAATGCGCTTATCGACCAATCGTTTCGTTTCGCCATTAACGTACCTCCGGGAAGGACAAGGCCCACTCACAGGCGTAAAGCGGGCTCTTTTTTAACGCGTCCAGAAAAACAGCTCATTTCTACTTGAGCAATCTAGAGAAGACTAACCGGACAGAAAAATCATTACTTTGCTCGACTGCAAGAAAAACTTATATAGAGACCAAGCGGGTTATCACGATTAATTTCTAAGGAGTTTATGGGCAAACAGCAGCGCTACTTCGTTCTTCAGAAGTACGCTCACGCTGGCATAGACGACCACGGCAAGGACAACGGAGATAAAGATGCACAGCAGCTTGGAGGCGATAAACACATCACAGGCAAGTACGACAGCACACATGGCACCTAGGGAGATCAGAGTAGAAATAATGAAATGGAAGGTGAACTTAAGCTTCATGTAGCTCCTCAGACACGCCCACAAGACGAGGTCCAAAGCAACCTCAGTGACCACTGTAGCGATCACGGCGCCATTCTGTGCAAAGACGGGAATCAGCGCAGCATTCAGAACGATGTTAACAACAACGCCGAGAGCGTAGGCGATGAGCTGGAACCTCTCGTTCCCCGTGGCGATCGTGGTCTGGTAGATGACGTTCCCAATACTCTTAGCAACTATAAGAACCGCGAAAAGCCTCAAGGTCAGCGAGGCGGGGGCGAATGCGTCGCCGAACAATATCACGACCACCTTAGGCGCTAGGATAAAAACACCGAGACACATGGGGAGCGCTATGAAGATGTTTAGGTCCATCGACTGTTGTACAAGCCTGGAGAACTCCTTCGTGTCGTTCTTGAACTCGTAGCTCAAACGAGGAAGATAAACGTTCGTAATGGCGACGCAGAGCGTCTTGGCAATTTCCTCGGCATTATATGCGTACGTATAATATGCGACAATCGAGCTCGTGCAAAGGACGCCCATCATCGTCACGTCAATCTTCGTATAGAGGCTGAACAGCACGTTAGTGCCAGCTAGAACCGTTACCGGACGGAGGTGTCTTGAGAACGACAACCCCTTCGTGGTGAATTCCACAGACTTCCGAAGGCATAGGACGTTGACGATATAGTTCGCGAACGTCCCCAGACACGTAATTGCCGCATATACGAAGACATCTGAGGGGCTTTTCACCAAAAGCATCGTGAGGAGCAGACAGGCCATCCTGACGACCGTACCCCTAATGGAGATGAAATCATAGCGCTCCATACCCTGAAAGAACCACTCGACGTTTAGCGCGTTCGCAACGATAAGGGATCCGAAGATGAGGTAAAGCTCAGGAACGGCAACGCCGTACATTATGACAACGCAAACTGCGTAGGCGACGAAGAAAATGATGGTCGAAACGAAGTTGATGATGAGAAGCTCGGAGAATACGGCCGAGCGGGCGCGCTTGTCTTCGCCCGCCTTCGCGATCTCTCGAACCCCATAGGCAGGGATGCCCAAGGGGGCGAGTGCAACGAAATAGGAAACAAGATTGTTCGCGACCGAGACCTCACCCAGCGCATCGGGAAGCACGACACGCGAGACGTACATCGAGCTTATCAACGGTACCAAGACCAGCACAAGTTGGTAGGCGACGTTGAATATCGAGTTCTTTGTAAGGGATGGTTTCATGGATAGTCCTAATGGGTTTGTCCTATGTATTCCAGAAATAAAAAACCAACGTAGTCGACGGTACGTCAGCGTTGTACGAATTCTTGAGTTATTAACTTCAAGTCAAACGCATCAAACAATTGCGACAGCATAGCGAATCAAGCTAAGTATGGGCCTTCTTAACTTGATTGATTCCTTGGCGAATAATGCGCAAATACATCAGGCCAGCACCAGGGAACCCCCAGCGGAAAGAACGAAGGGCTTGGGAATACAGGGCATCGGCTCCATGCAATTTCAGACACATCTTAAAAGCGCGTACCGCATTATCGAGCCGAGCCACTTTCACCCACTCTTCCTTTGTCTTCTTGATGTCCTCGCGGCCGTTCATATGGGAGCATCTTCTAAGATGAAGAATGGTCTCTATCGCAATGAGCTTGGTCTCCTGCGATTCGTCAAGCAACCCCGCGGCGCGCAAGCGACCGACAGAGCCACAGAACAACCCAAGTTCGGAGACATCACTACCCTTAATCACTGCAACTGTATGGGAAGCACCTAAATCCCAGTGGTACAGCGGAACAGACCCGAAATGAACTTTCTCATTTTTTATCTGGGACAAATACTCGATATTCAGCAATTTGTCCTCTGAAAAACGCAAGGAGGGATCGAAAGGGCCTTCCGCAGTTGACTCATTACTAATGCCAAGCAGGTTATCTCGCTTGTATAAACGCGAACAGGCCGAATTCCACTCATAAAGCCCCGCATAAGGAGTCAAAGCGCCAACGTTGCCATCAACCATAGCGTCCAAGACGTCATTAGCCGAAAGTTCGAAAAAGCCTTCGAGTCCCAACCGCTCAACCTTCTGCAAGTCTAGGGGACGCCCAAAGGTATCGACGCCATCACTTCTCAACAGAGGGAAAACAATAAGTTCGTAAGATGAGTCCAACGCCTTTTCAAGTAGGGGAAAAGCAGGCTCTAGGAGAAAGTCGTCAGCATCGAGAAACATGACGGCCGCCCCCGTTGCCTCCCGTACTCCACGATTACGAGCAGAAGAACGACCTCCGTTAGGCTGGCTAATAAGACGGAGTCGAGAGTCTGAAGCGGCTATCATAGAGACAAGGTTTGCTGTATTGTCAGTCGAGCCGTCATCAACGACGATGAGTTCCAGTTCACGCAAGTTCCAAGCAAGAACGCTGTTTATCGCACGACAAATAGTTGCCTCCGCCTGATAAGCGGGAATCACGATGCTAAGCTTGGTCGCAGCCATCAGCTCTCCCACACAGTACGTCTGCGACACGCTCGCTAGCATGGCCATCACCGTAGGGGTTCGAGGCATGGCTCATGGCATCGTACTCGGCCTGATCGGAGAGGAGCCGGCTGAACTCACGGTAGATCACGTCCTCCTCGGTGCCCACGAGCTTCAGCGTGCCTGCCGCCACGCCCTCGGGGCGCTCGGTGGTGTCGCGCATGACGAGCACCGGCTTGCCCAGACTCGGGGCCTCCTCCTGGATGCCGCCCGAGTCGGTGAGGATGAGGTGGCTGGCGTCCATGAAGTTGTGGAAGTCGAGCACCTCGAGCGGGTCGATGATGTGGAGCCTGTCGAAGCCGTCGAGCTCCTCGTGCGCCGCCTTGCGGACGAGCGGGTTCATGTGGATGGGGTAGATCGCCTTGGTGTCCGGATGCTCCTCCATCACGCGGCGGATGGCGCGGAACATGCGGTGCATGGGCTCGCCGAGGTTCTCGCGGCGGTGCGCCGTGATGAGGATGAGGCGGGAGCCCTCCGCCCAGTCGAGCTCGGGGTGGGAGTAGCCCTCGCGCACGGTGGTGCGCAGGGCGTCGATGCCGGTGTTTCCGGTAACCCAGATCTTGGACTCGGGCTTGCCCTCGGCGAGCAGGTTCTGCTTGCTCGCCTCCGTGGGGGCGAAGTAGTACTCGCTCACGATATCGACCGCCTGGCGGTTGAACTCCTCCGGCCAGGGGCTGTAGATGTCGTGCGTGCGCAGGCCCGCCTCGACGTGACCCACGGGGATCTGAAGGTAAAAGCACGCGAGTGCCGCGGCGAAGCTGGTCGTGGTGTCGCCGTGCACGAGCACGACGTCGGGCCTCTCGTCCTCGAGGACGGCCCTGAGCTTGAGCATCACGTCGCATGTAACATCGAACAACGTCTGGCCAGGCTTCATGATGGCGAGGTCGTGGTCGGGCGTAACGTCGAAGACGCGTAACACCTGGTCGAGCATCTCGCGGTGCTGACCGGTCACGGTGACTACAGTCTCGAACTCATCCGCGCGCGTCTTCAGCTCGTTGACGAGCGGGCACATCTTGATTGCCTCCGGACGAGTGCCGAAGACGAGCATGATTTTCTTCACTTTAGCTCCTTTTAAGTATTTTTTTCGCAAGAGAAGTCATACGGGGCCCAATTAACATGGCAATTTTTCTATGAAATCGCTCTTTTGGTGTGACCCACGAGCCATCAAAGTGATGAATCGCATAGCTATTTTCCGTTAAATGCAGCTTTAAATCCGCAGGATCTTTCGGACAAAAATAATCTGACGGGAACAAAGTAAAGCCCTCAACCGTCTGTTTTGAGTTGTCCAGAACAGCGCCTGCGTCTACACAGGCTTTAGTAATTGACTCAACATTAGTCGTTAAATCGAAACTGCCATCAGGAAGAACGAAGCGTCGATCATCATAATCGTTCAAGAGTTTGACAAAAAATGATTGCTGTCTACAAGACGCCATAAGGCCGGTTGGCAGCCTATCGTAAGCCTCAAAACCAGAAAAAGACTGTAATTCTAAAAAATCATCAAGGGAGCGAAGCAGCTCAACGTCGGTATCCATATAAATGCCGCCTTCATTCACAAGGACCCAAAGGCGAGCATAGTCGCTTGCAAAAGCCCACTTTTTCGCCTCATAAGCTTCTTGACAATATCGATTTAGAAAAATGTCAAAATTCGATTCATCCCAACGAACAATTTCATAGTCAGGACAATATTTCCTCCAAGAAGCTATGCACTTTTCAGCAAGAGGAGTTAGCGGGTTTCCACCAAACCAGATGTAGTGAATTTTTTTTGGGATCATTTTTAATCCTTAATGTAAGACATGGAGATCTTGTTTAAATCACGGCGAGTCAACGCCTACGCTTGATCTATATGGAGATAGATGCCAATCGCCAGAGGCGATAATTTGTATCAAGGAGTGCCGATTCTAGATCATTCCATTTTTGGGAAGACGGGATGTTTCCCCCATTCGGAAAACTAACCTTAAGCAACTCTGACGCCATAACAAATATGCACTTTGTTTCATAGTCATTTAGCGCAGGGGTTCTATTTAAAAGCAAAGGCCCAAGCTGATAGAGAGTCTGCGCATAAATCGTTTCATCAAATATCAGATTCATCTCATTAAGCCAAGAAAGCATGACTTCGGTCACAAAGTATGTATCCACCGACCTTTTACTAGATAAGCTAGTCGCTGTGATAGCTTTCATCCTCTTACGATAGGAGTAGACAATATCGCCAATGCACGATTCCTTGAATCGAGGAGCAATCATATAAGCAAAGAGAGTATCCTCGAACCACAAGCCCTCGGGGAATTCAAGCTCACGCCAAACCTCTCGATCAAATATACGGCCCCAGGCGACACCACATGGACGTTTCTTACCAATTGGGAGAGAATGCCCATTATCATCTATATATGCATAGGTCCCCGTAACATAATCGACACCGCTATATTTGAGGGTGTTATAAAGAACCTGAAGAGCACCAGGTGCCAGCAAATCATCAGAGTCAACAAATACTATCGTTGATCCTTTTATCTGCCGAATTCCTGTATTTCTAGCACCGCTAAATCCTTTATTCTTCTGGCAAACAACTCGCACTCTATTATCTTTTTCTGCAATTTCATGAAGAATGGAGCACGTTCCGTCTGTAGAGCCATCGTCAACAGCTATCACTTCGAACGATGCATCGCATTTCTGACTTAAAATTGAATTTAACGCATCCCGAACGTATTGTTCAACGTTATAACAAGGTACAACCACCGAAATGTCAAAGACGGGCACACTCGGCCACTGGTCATGATAAGACGGAAGCGGAATCCTAAATTCAGGCCTCAATGCAAGGATTTTGCAACGTGCTGAATCATAATTTGGAAGATCTTCAGAATTGTAATAACGCTGAATCAAAGCCTTTCTACAACGATAAACCAGACTATTCGTATCAAAGCTGTGCTTAATAATTTTGAACAGTTTGTTGATGATTAAACCCATTTTATTGACCCCAAACTCACTGCCAGAAAAAGAGGAATGGCACAACGCCGTGCCATTGAGGACGAAAAACCATAATCACGCAAAAGAAAACAGCAGTAATTGCATAGATAAAATAAGTGATGAGAAATCTCAACTTTGAATCGACCTTTCTGAAACAAAAGGCAACGTAAAGCGCAAGAAAAATAGAAGTAAATGTTGTTAGCCTTTGAAATATATTGACAAAGCAAGCTAGAAATTGGAGTGAAACCTGGAGAAAAGCACCGTGAAATAGAACCTTCTCTTCATCAGCCAACTCAACAGCTGGAAGCCCAAAACGATGGGAAATATAAAGTAAAAGCAAATCCATGACAGTCATGATCGGAGCTGCAAGCGCATTTCCACCCGACCAAGTCGATGTGCTATATGTCGAATACTTATCAAAATTCGATTCAACAAATGTCCAAATTACTCTCGGAGACATAGCCAAGAAAAGAGCGGCGACAACGTAACACGCGATCACCCTTTTTGATGGCTTGAATATAGCTAGCGGAACAAGGGCAAGCATAACAATCGCAGTAGAGTGAAACAGAGATGCTACCAATACCGCAATGACATATCTTGAACGTTTTTCGGCTATTAACCAAGGAAGTGCAAATACGATGATTGCGGCAGCAAGTCCCTGACGCATAAGGTTCATGTATGTTGCATACGTTAACAGACTCACATACAAAAACAGAGAAAGTACCGGATTGCAATCAATCTTATAAACAGCGTAACCAACACATGCAGTCATTATTGCCGAAGAAAATATGAGCAAAAACTGGGGATTATGACTAACATCATTTAAAGCTCGAATAAGAAAGAGAAATCCCCCCTCATACCAACCGTTTTTTGCCCATGGAATCAAATAGGCATTCCAATACTGAAGCGTATCCATGCCCACCGTATACTTTCTGAATGCTGAGACTGCAAACAGCACAAAACAGGCGATTAACACAAACCGTCTTTTGCCAGTTTCGCTTTTGGTTGCCTCAGTCATTACACCAAGTACAAGAATTAACGCCATTTGGATCAGATATACTGTCATTGAATCCCGACCACCTTGGTGTAATCAAAGTGAATTGACTCAGCTATGGAACGCCAAGAATATTTTTCGGCGACTTTAAATGCAGCAGATGCCCTGGAGGCATAGTCATCTTTTCCATGAGAAGCAAAATTAATAGCATTTGCTATGGACTCTGAATTAAAATCTGCAACCCATCCTGCGCGCTCATCATCGATAATCTCTGCCATGTTGGTACCAGGCGTAACAATGCTCGGCAATCCATAGGCACATGCCTCAAGCAGCCCCATGGGCATGCCCTCGTAACGAGATGTAAGTAAGAAATAATCAGCGGCACGTAAAACGCCGTCTTTTTCAGCACCGTAAACCGGATTTAAAAGAGAAATGAACGGATCAAGACCTTCTTTCTTAATACGTTCAATAATTAACTCAGAGGAACCATTGACGCTATTTCCGTAAACGGAAATGTGAAACTTAGGACATAATGAGCGAGTCTTCAGAAGCAGCAGGGCTTCCAAAAGAACATCGAGACCCTTCTGGTAGGGCTCTATCCTGCCAATATAAACAATCTCCGGCACATCTTTATGCCATGATGTACGGACTGGCCTTGCTTCAGGCATTTCGATACCATTAGGCTCAATAAAACAATTCTGATTCCACCGCAAGCCGGATTCACTACACTCTCTCTCAGTGAGATAGTGGATCGCCGAAGCACCAGAAGCAAACCCCCTGTAGAAGAGAAGATTGCATATCCTTTTTTTGAGCATCTTTTTAGCTTGATCACCGGACGTCAAAGCACAATGGGGCTCGATTACATAGGGAATTCCAGAATTTAAAACTCGCAATAATGAATACCCGGGATGAAAAGCATAGAACCCCTCAAACACTATTAAATCTGGAACCCATATCCGTCTGCAAATGGCTTCAAAGTCGAACTTGAAGTCATTAGGATTTCTATAGAAAGGTAGTTTTCTCCAATCAAAGTGTTCGACTGGCTTCATGTTGTACCATGCAACCTCATCGAATTCAGAAAGTGCAGAAATCAAGGCTGGCACACAATAAGTTGGACCAGCAAATCCTTCATATTCAAGATTGGATAGGAATAAAATCTTCATTTGATATCTACGCTATATCCTCTTCAATACCGCATGGGTCAATTGCCAAAATAAACAGTATGCAGAATAGATTGGATTGATTTTTTCAATCTTGCGATAGGCGTTCCATGTGCGAGAAACTGCATGCAACTTATTAGACGAACGAGAACCACGATGCTTTCTATTTATCGCAAGCACTTCATCCAATCCCCCACATCTAACACCAGCCTTAAGGACCTGGAGCCAGACAACTAAATCCTCCGGAAAATCGAAGTCGCTTCCGTAGTCTGGACATATCAGAAGATTGATTTTCACTTTCGAAAGATCGAATGCTATGGTATGACTGCAAGTCACGGTATTCTTTAAAAATCCGCTATAGTCAATGCTAGTCGGCACGTGCACATAGTTTCGATGCGCACCATCACACTCAACAGTTTCGTAAGAAGTAAAACACATACCGAGCCCAGCTTTATTCATATAGCAAAGCTGACGTTCGAGTTTCTCCGGAAACCAGGCATCATCGGCATCAATAAATGCAACATAATCGCCCGAAACGAATTTAAGTCCTTCATTTCGGGATTTTGCGGCACCCAGATTCCTTTTATTTCTATATACAGTAATTCGACTGTCTTGCTTCTCGAAGTCACGTGCCAAGGAAAGAGAACCGTCCGATGAACAGTCCTCAATAACTATCAATTCCCAATTATCGTATGTTTGAGAAAGGATAGAACCGACCGATTCATTCAGGAAAGACTCAGCATTATAAAGGGGCATAATAATGGAGACTAAAGGCCTTGGCACCATACACTACCTCCCCTTTCTCATTGCTTTGAAAGTCTTAACAAACACACGTGCATCAAGCCCGAAAGATTGATGACGAACGTAGAACAGTTCGCGGGCTTGCCGTTGTCCGCTTTCCCAATTACTGTCATTGCGATCAGTTGCGGCCCACCAACCCGTAATACCAGGTTTGCACGAAAGAACCTCATCTCGAGCGTCACCGTACTCATAGGTCTCTTCAAGCGTTACTGGCCTTGGTCCAATAACGGAGAGATCGCCAATAAGAACGTTTAGAAACTGCGGCAACTCATCAAGCGATGTGCGTCGTAAAAATCGACCGACTTGAGTGATACGCGGATCATTATCGAGTTTCTGTTCACGTCTCCAAGTATCGAGCTGACCAGGCGACATATATTTCTCAGGATGAGAGTGTGCATCCTCGACCATGGTTCTTAGCTTGAAAATGTAAATCGGCTTCCCATATTGCCCAACACGCTCCTGCCGAAAGAAGGGTCTCCCGGAGGTTTCAAGACATATAGCAGCACACGCCACAGCAACAGGAAGAGCAAGAACGATGCAGACGCAAATGCTGAAAACGACGTCAAACACGCGTTTCACAACGAAATAAGCAGTGCCACCTTTTTGGGGGACACCAGGCATGTCAATAGGCGCAGGCGCCTTATAGCCTCCCCTATAGACATGTATTTCCGAAGTGCTATCTAAATCCGAAGTTTTAGAAGCACGTTCCATATCCCTCGTATCTCGATTTTTAAACACAGCCACAATAAAACTTACGTTCCTGTCCCCAGGACCCCCCCCCATCTATGAATCCAAAATCAAGTAATTTGCCGGCGCAACGTCTCCCTTACGTTTTGCTGGGCACGTCTAACGGAAGCAGCTCCCTAAATGTGGAGTCACCCTCGCCCACGTCTACCAGGCACCAGCGCTTATGACGGTCTATCTTCTTTACACGGGCCTCTTGTCCCACCAAGGGCCCCTGTTCTATGTGCAACACGCCATCTTCTATGCGCGCGACGCTGTTGCGCACCACGCCGTCGTCGTCCAGAACGCTGCGGTACCAGTCCTGTGCGTCGTCCGGCATGGGCATGTACGCCCGCTCCCTACTGCCGGCGATGCGGCAGCCAAAGCTCAGCTGGGCCAAAGCCCTATCGAGCGCAGCGGCATCGTGCGTGGCGACGAAGAAATATTCCTTGTACATGGGTTTGGTTTGGAGCGACCAGGCGCCGTCCCGCTTAAACCAGAACTCCTTTTGCATCACAAAAGCGTCCTGCATCAACTCGTGCGGGATAATGCAGCGGACCTTTTCGCAGGTCTCGCGCTCTTTTCCATGGGGGGTGTGGACCAGATACCAGCGGACGCGACCATGCTGGCTGTTGGTGGTGGCGCCGTTAAAAGCGCCCGGCAGCTGCTCTTGGCGCCGAGTTGTCTGTTCCATGTTCTCGCCCCCTCTTTTTGGCTTTGCGATGTACGCAAATGCAGGGGCGTTTAGAACAGGCTTCTCGCTCACAGCTAGGCGCAGTCGCAAAAGTACAGGTTTTTGTATCTTTCGACAAACGACATTATACGAGCAATTAATCAGCGTTTGCCCAGATTATGCAAAATGTACTGCTAATAGGTACATCTCCATACCCCTCTACAAAAACCTGTACCTTTTTAATATGAGCAGGACATTGTCAAGAGGCAAAATCGGGCCTGGCCCCAACGATATGGGGTCAGGCCCTCTCCCTATATCAACCCGTCCGCGGCGACCTCGGCGTGTCTTACCGACGCTCGTCTTTGCAGTTTAATATCCGCCCGTGGCGATCTCTCGCTGGGCAATCCGTTGCTACGGCTGAGGCTTCTACGTCGAACCGACAGTCTGTGCACGCGTGTGGCGCCCTGGGCGCTCGCAGAAAAGGGACCTGAGGTTCGCCTCAACGGCTTCGGATCGAACCGCTTCCGGGATGACTGGCTTATGTGCGGGGGACCGCCCCCTACGCCTCCTCGGCCATGAGCCAACCGCCCACACCCAGCAGGCGAGCTCGCGCGCCGTGGCGACGTTCGCCTTGTTGCCGTGGACCCCGCGCGCGAGCAGCGCCTCCCGCCTCTCGACCGGCCTCCGCACGCCCTTGGCGGCATGCCTCCGGGCGGCTGGGTCCGGGGCCTGGCCCTTGGCGAGGTCCTTCGGCCGCCCCGAGCACGTCAGGTAGTGCACGCGGCCTCGACCAGCGTCTTCCTCAGGTGCTTGTTGCCGGCCTTGGTGATCGCGCCCCTGCGGTCGCTCTCCCCGCTGGAGTGCTCGGAGGGCGTCAGGCCGACCCACGCGGCGAACGAGCGGGCGTTCCTGAACCTGGAGAACTCGCCGGCCTCGAACACGAGGTCGGCGGCGGAAGCGGTGTCTACGCCCTTGAGGCAGCGCAGGGAGTCGACCCTCTTCCGCCACCTGGGCTTGCGGGCCTCGGCCTCGACGAGCCCCTCGAGCCTCGCCTTCTCCTCCGCCGCCCGCCTGACCGCGTCGACGTAGTAGGCGAGCACGTCGTTGTCGGCCCCCTCCGCGAACCTAATCGACTCGATCCAGGACCAGTGCGCCCGGGTCCAGTTACCCTTCCTGCGGCCGGTGGGCGTCCTCTCGTCGAAGACGAGCCCGTGCCTGAGCAGGAACTTGGAGAGCCGCTGCTTCGAGCGCGAGAGGTCGTCCCTCGCGTCCTCGAGCGCCCTGGTCAGGTCGCGGGCGGCCTCGCACTCGTCGTCGGGGACCCACACCTCGACCACGTTGCCGACCGACAGCATGCGGGCGAGGAACTCGGCGTCGTTGCGGTCGTTCTTCCTGCCCCTGTCCGCGCTGGGCTTGATCATCTTCGAGACGGCGCCGACCACGCAGTCGACCCCCAGGCCGGAGAGCCTCTTCTGCAGGTCGAAGCCCGTGACCCCGGACTCGTACACGCACCTGGCCCCGGGGTCCACGGAGCGGACCCACTCCGCGACGGCGCCGGCGTCGTAGCCGAAGGTCGCGCAGCGCACCTCCCCGGTCATGACGTCGAGGGAGACGGCCTTTATCGAGCGGGCGTGGACGTCGAGGCCGACGAAGGTGGTAGTATCGAGCATGGGAGCCCCTTCCATGAATGCGGCGTGGCCGCCGCGGCTGAATTAGACACTCACCATTGTCGGCCTAATCCGCGGTCTTTCATGCCGGGGGCTCCCAATGTTTTATGTCCTGCTCATATCGTCTGTGCAACAAAAAAAGCCGCTCAACCAGCGGCTTTTCTTATTTCGGCATGAAAAAGGCGACCGCCCTTTATGGACGGTCGCCTTTGTTAATTGTTGTGAAGCTTGCCTTAAGCGCGAGTCTTGATCTCCTCGGTCACCTTCGCAACAAACTCGTCAACGCTCATCTGAACGGTCTCGTTGGAGCGATCGCGGACGGAAATGTTGCCGGCCTCGACCTCCTTCTCGCCCAGGATGAGCATGTAGGGCACGCGGTCGATGCTGCGGGCCTCGCGGATCTTGTAGCCGATCTTCTCATCGCGGTCGTCGCAGACCACGCGGATGCCGGCCTCCTCCAGCTTGGCGCACACCTCGTGAGCGTAGTCGCGGCTCTTCTCAGAGACGGGAAGCGCCTTGACCTGCACGGGAGCCAGCCAGGTGGGGAACTTGCCCGCAAAGTGCTCAATCAGAATACCGATGAAGCGCTCAATGGAGCCAAAGCACACGCGGTGCAGCATGATGGGGCGCTTCTTGGTGCCGTCAGCGTCCACGTACTCCAGGTCAAAGTTGAGCGGCATCTGGAAGTCGAGCTGCACGGTACCGCACTGCCAGGTGCGGCCGAGCGAGTCCTCCAGGTGGAAGTCGATCTTGGGGCCGTAGAAAGCGCCGTCGCCCTCATTGACCTCGTAGTCCATGTGCAGCTGCTCCAGAGCGGTGCGCAGGCCCTCCTCGGCACGAGCCCAGTCCTCGTCCGAGCCCATGGAGTCCTCGGGGCGGGTGGAAAGCTCAACGTGGTACTTAAAGCCAAACTTCTGGTACACGGAGTCGATGAGGTTGACCACGCCCACGATCTCGTCGGTCAGCTGGTCGGGACGCACAAACAGGTGGGCGTCGTCCTGGTTAAAGCAGCGCACACGGAACAGGCCGTGCAGGGCGCCGCGCAGCTCGTGGCGGTGCACCAGGCCAATCTCACCGGCGCGAATGGGCAGCTCACGATAAGAGTGCGGCTTGGAGGCGTACACCAGCACGCCGCCCGGGCAGTTCATGGGCTTAATGCAGTACTCTTCGTCGTCGATGACGGTGGAGTACATGTTGTCCTTGTAGTGGTCCCAGTGGCCCGAGGTCTTCCACAGCTGCTTGTTCATGATGAGCGGCGTGGAGATCTCCACGTAGCCGGCCTTGTGGTGGATCTCGCGCCAGTAGTCCAGCAGCGTGTTCTTAAGGATCATGCCGTTGGGCAGGAAGAACGGGAAGCCGGGGGCCTCGTCGCGCATCATAAAGAGGTCCATCTCGCGGCCGATCTTGCGGTGGTCGCGCTTCTTGGCTTCCTCCAGCATGTGCATGTGCTCGTCGAGCTCTTCCTTGGTGGCAAAGGCGACGCCGTTGATGCGGGTGAGCATCTTGTTGTCCTTGTCGCCCTTCCAGTAAGCGCCCGAGACGCCGGTGAGCTTAAAGGCCTTGAGCGCCTTGGTGTAGCAGATGTGGGGGCCGACGCACATGTCGATGTAGTCGCCCTGCTGGTAGAAGGTGATACGGGCGTCGTCGTCCAGGTCGCCGATGTGCTCGACCTTGTACTTCTCGCCGCGCTCCTCCATAAGGGCGATGGCCTCGGCGCGGGGCTTCTCGTACACGGAGAACTTGAGGTTCTCCTTGACGATCTTCTTCATCTCGGCCTCGATCGCGGGGAAGTCGTCCTCGCTGATCTTGACGCCCTCTGGCAGGTCGACGTCGTAGTAGAAGCCGTTGTCGGTCGCGGGGCCGTAGGCAAAGTCGGCCTCGGGGTACAGGCGCTTGATGGCCTGCGCCATGATGTGCGCGGCGGAGTGGCGGATGACGTGCGTGACCTCGTCCTGCGGGAGCTCGGCCACCGAACCGTCATTGTAGAGTGCCTTCATGGGTATGTTTTCTCCTCTCGGATGCCTGATGCAAGTGCGTGCGATGCGCTCGGCGTTTTTGACTTGCATCATTATAGGCAGGTTGCCATGGTATACAAGCGCCCGCCGCACCTTAATGGTACGGCGGGCGATTTCTACGCATGCTTCATCGTGTGGGGGCGGGTTGCGCGTGTGGCTTGTGGCGCGTGAGGCGCCCGTGGCTTGCGGCCGGCCCGGCGATGGATGCGTTACTGGATGCGAGTTCGGCAGTAGGGGCAGACCTTCCAGTGCGCATCGAGCGGGCGATGGCAGCTGGGGCACACGTTGCGAACCTGCGTATCGCACACCGGGCAGACGACGAAATCCTTCTCGATGGGGGCGCCGCACTGCGGGCAGGTGCCGTACTGGGCAAGTTGGCGCTCGCGCAGGGCCATGTCCAGCTCCTGCTCCTCGCGGTCGGACGCGTAGGAGTGCGGGCGCAGGACCAGGTAGGCGATGAGGCCCACAAACGGGATGAGGGCGATGATGCCCCATGCCACGTAGGCGCTGGCGCCGCGGCGGCGAGCGTCGATGAACACATAGACGACCGACAGCACATACAGGGCGATGATAAAGCCAACAAAGGCATAGACGACGCCCATAAGCTGCGGCGACATGAGCTCGGAGATGTACTTGGACATTACGGGTACCTTTCGGAATATTAACAGTCCGGTCAAGTTTACCACGGGGTTTGTTTATATGGGACCACGGCTAGGGGCGGGGCTGGTGCGGACACAAACATCTCAATCTGTAACAGGTGGAGGCGGAATCCGGGTCTAGATGTTACAGATCGAGACACAGGGGTCCCTCCCCGACTTCAATCTCGATCTGTATATGTGCCCAAAAACCCCTCTTACTGTTACAGATCGAGATGAACGGTGAGACCTCCGTTAAATATCTCAATCTGTAACAACTAGGGGTCATAAACCCTTCTATCTGTTACAGATCAAGACAAAGGAAAACGTCCAATCTCAATATCTCAATCTGTAACAAAAACTCGGTAAAAACAGGTCTTACCGTTACAGATTTAGACATTCGAAACCGACTGATAGGTTCATCTAAATCTGTAACATCTAGACCCCAAAACGGTCCCTAGATGTTACAGATCGAGACAGAAAATCTCTCCCTGACTTTAAATCTCAATCTGTAACACATAGGACCGATTTTCTCCTCTTACTGTTACAAATCAAGACAAACGGAGGGGCCGACTGGCAAACGTCTCGATCTGTAACATCTGGAATCCAACTCTTCTGCTTACTGTTACAGAACGAGACAAACCCCCGACACTAGGGGCGGCAGACGAGGTCACAGATGGTCCTGAGTCTCCCCTCGCCTGCCGTTGGCGGGTGTTGCGGGGCTGTTCGCCGCATTGCCGCTGCACTGAGGGCGTGCAGACCGTAGGATAGTCCTATTGACGGCCTGTCAACTCGTCTGGGAGGCACCGTGGCAGAAACGTTTGATATCGCAATTGTGGGCGCGGGCATTACCGGGTGCGCCATCGCGCGGCAGCTCGCGCGCTATGACTTGTCCATTTGCGTGGTCGAGGCGGCCAACGATATCGCCCTGGGCGCGTCGAAGGCCAACGGCGGCCTGGTGCACGCCGGCTACGATCCGGCGCCGGGCACCGTAAAGGCGCAGGTCAACGCCCGTGGCTGCGAGTTGTACGGTACGTGGGCGCAGGAGCTGGGCTTTCTGTTCTGTCGCACCGGGTCGATGGTGCTGGGCTTTAGCGACGAGGACCGCACGCATCTGGAGAAGCTTCGCCAGAATGGCATAGCCAACGGCGTTCCCGAGCTGTCGATTATCGGCCCCGAGCGCATCCACGAGCTGGAACCGCGCGCGAGTGCCCTGGCCACGTGCGCGCTATGGTGCCCCTCGACTGGCTTTGTCGATCCCTTTGAGGTCGCCATTGCCGCGCTGGAGAACGCCGTCGCCAACGGCGTGACATTTATGCGGTCTGCGCCGGTGGAAGCGATTGAGGTTGCTGGCGGCGAGACTACCGACGGGGCTGTGCGCTTTACGCTGGCGACGCCCGCCGGAGAGGTGCGCTGCCGCTACCTGATCAACGCCGCGGGCAACGGCGCCGCGGACATCTCGCATATGGCGGGCGCCGAAGAGTTTCAGATGGTCTGGCGCCAGGGCAACATCGTGGTGCTGGACAAGGAGCCGCGGGCGCTCATGCCGCTCTACCCCGTTCCCATGCCGGTGTCCAAGGGCGTTATCGTCACGGGAACCGTGCACGGCAACACCGTGATTACCGCGACGGCCGCCGTGCGCGAGCCGGGCGACACGCAGACCTATGCGAGCGATGTAAACGCGCTCCTGAACGGCGCGCGCAAGCTGGTGCCCGACCTGGAGACGCACCGCGTGGTGCGTGCGTTTGCCGGCGGGCGTCCGGTCATTCGGGGAACGAACGACTTCTTTATTGGACAGTCGGCCGTGGTGCCGGGGCTCTTCCAAGCGGCGGGCATTCAGTCCCCAGGCGTGGCGAGCGCGCCTGCCATTGCCGAGCGTATAGAACTTGTGATGCGTGAGTCGGGCGTGGAGCTGCGCGAGCGGGCGGACTGGAATCCAATTCGCCGCGAGCCGGACGACTTTGACCGCGCACCGCTGGCGCGCAAGGAGGAGCTGATCGAGTCGGATCCCGCGTGGGGACAGATTGTCTGCCGCTGCGAGACGGTGCCCGAGGCCGAGATCGTGGCCGCGATTCGGCGCCGCCCGGGCGCGGTTTCGGTCGAGGGCGTCAAGCGCCGCTGCCGCGCCGGCATGGGTCGGTGCCAGAGCGGCTTTTGCCAGAGCCGCGTGGTAGCGATCCTGGCGCGCGAACTGGGCTGCGACCCCAGCGAGGTACTGTTGGAGGACGCCGGATCTTGGCTGGTTGAGGGACCGCTGAAGGGGGTGCGCTAGGATGGCGAAATTCAAATCGAGCGCGATTGATTGCGACGTCGTAGAAGCCGTGCAAACGCAAGTCTTTGACGTGGTCGTTATCGGCGGCGGACCTGCCGGCATGGCGGCCGCGCTGGCCGCGCATAAGGCAGGCGCACGCGTGGCCATCGTGGAGCGCGAGCAGCACCTGGGCGGCATCCTCCGCCAGTGCATCCACCCCGGCTTTGGCCTGTCGCACTTTAAACAGGAGCTCACCGGTCCCGAGTACGCGCAGCGCTTTATCGACCAGGTGCATGCAACCGATATTGCGCTGTTCCTGAACAGCATGGTGATTGGGATTGATTCAGGCGAGCCTGCGGAAGACACCGCGGTCCACACCGTCACGCTCATGAGCCCCACCGGCATGCTGCAGCTCACCGGACGGGCGGTCGTCCTTGCCATGGGTTGCCGCGAGCGTACCCGCAGCGAGATCAAGATCCCCGGCAGCCGTCCCGCTGGCGTGTTTACGGCCGGCCTGGCGCAGCGATACATCAATATCGAAAACCTCAAGCCCGGCTCGCGTGCCGTCATTTTGGGCTCGGGCGATATCGGGCTGATCATGGCGCGCCGCTGCACGCTCGAGGAGATTTCGGTCGAGGGCGTGTACGAGCTTATGCCGTACGCCAACGGACTGCGCCGCAATGTCAAGAACTGTCTGGACGACTTTGGCATTCCGCTGCACCTGTCCGCCACCGTCACGCGCGTGATCGGGCACGACCGTGTGGAGGCCGTCGAGGTGAGTCAGGTCGACGAGCACCTGGCGCCCATTCCGGGTACCGAGCGCATTGTTCCGTGCGACACGTTGCTGCTTTCGGTGGGTCTGATTCCCGAGAACGAGCTTTCGGTTGCCGCGGGTGTAGAGCTTGATCCGCGCACGCGCGGCGCCGTGGTGAACCAGAGCCTGCAGACGGGCGTACCGGGCATCTTTGCCTGCGGCAACGTGCTGCACGTGCACGACCTGGCAGACAATGTGACGACCGAGTCCGAGAGGGCTGGCGCAGCTGCAGCGGCGTACGCGCTGGGGACCGCCGCGGGCGTCGTTCCGGACTGCGAGCTCGCCGTCTCCCCTGCCGGCATTGCGGGATACGCGCTGCCGGGACGCATTACGGCCGTGGCGCTCACCAAGCTCAACTTCCGCGTGCGCCGGCCGGTCGATACCGCTCGAGTACGCATCTTGGCCAACGGAGAAGAAGTGTTTGCGGGCAAAGTCCGCGCGTTTAAGCCGAGCGTCATGGAAAGCTTCCCGATGCCGGCTAAGGTGATTCAACGCGCACTCGACCTGGGTGCCAGCGAAATCGTCCTGTCCATCGATCCCGTTGAGGAGGCATAGCTCATGAGTACGAATGTGACCGAAACGCTGCAGTTCAACTGCACCACCTGCCCATCCGAGTGCCTCCTGACCGTAGAGGTGGAGCACGACGCCAATGGCACCGTGTGGAAGTGCGCTCCGTAACCGGTAACAACTGCCCGCGCGGCGATACGTTCGCACATCAAGAGCTCACCTGCCCCATGCGCGTGCTCACAACGACCGTGGCCGTCTCCGGCGGCGACGAAGCCCTACTCCCCGTCCGCACGGCCGAAGCCATCCCGCTAGAACTCCACGCCCAGGCCATGGACCTCATCCGCGGCGTGGTCGTCGAGGCCCCCATCCGCATGGGCGACATCGTGCTGGAGAACCTCCTCAACACGGGCATTAACCTCATCGCCAGCATGGACATCAACCCAGCCTAAGCAGCAAATTTGGGACGGGCTCTTTTAGCTGCTTTTGCAAGGAGTGTCCCCAGGTGCCGGCATAAAAGGAACGTCCCTAACTGCCGGGCTTGGGATACCATGGTGGCACACTAGCGAAAGGATGTTTCATGGCACATGTCGATGACCAGCGTGTGGCGCGCGTGCTCGATGCGCTCGAGGCTCAGCACCCCGGCGCGCAGCTGCTCGTAAACGACCCGTGGTCGATTTATTACCTGACCGGCTTTTATGCCGATATGTTCGAGCGTTTTTGCGGCGTGCTACTCGTACGCGGTAGAGAGCCCGTAATCTTGGTCAACGCGCTGCATCAGCTGCCCGAGTACGACAACGCCCGCGTCGCCTACCACACCGATACCGATATCGTGGCCGACGCCATCGCTCGCGAGATCGATCCGATCAAGCCGCTCGGCATCGATACCGTCATGCGCTCCGGCTTTTTGATGCCGCTCATGGAGCGCCACGCCGCCAGCGAGTTTTTCCTGGGCGACTTTGCCGTCACCGCCGCGCGCACCCACAAGGATGCCGCCGAGCAGGAGCTCATGCGCGTGTCCTCGGCCGCTAACGACGCCGTGATGGCCGACGCGATCAAGCTCGTTCACGAGGGCGTGACGGAGCGCGAGATTGCCGACCAGATGCTTGGTCTGTATCGCAAGCACGACTGCGAGGCTTCAGCTTTCCGCCGATCGTGAGCTTTGGCGCCAACGCCGGCGACCCGCACCACGAGCCCGACGACACCGTACTCAAGCGCGGCGACGTAGTGCTGTTCGATATTGGTGGACGCCGCCGCAGCTACTGCTCGGATATGACGCGCACGTTCTTTTGGGGCGAGCCAGACGAAGAGACGGCGCGCATCTACGATATCGTGCGCCGCGCCAACGAGGCCGCCGAGGCTCTCATCGCACCGGGCGTGCGCATGTGCGACCTGGACCGTGCCGCGCGCGACGTGATTGAGGACGCTGGCTACGGAAAGTACTTTACGCATCGCCTGGGTCACTCGATCGGTCTGCAGGACCATGAACCGGGCGACGTCTCGCTGGTCAACGAGCAGGTCGTAGAGCCAGGCATGACGTTCTCCATCGAACCGGGCATCTACCTCCCCGGCCGCACCGGCGTCCGCATCGAGGACCTGGCCCTAGTTACCGAGTCCGGCGTCGAGATCCTCAACGCCTACCCCCACGACCCAGTCCGCCTAGGCTAGCCAATGTGCCAAAGGGGCAGCCCCGTTGACACATTCCGTTAACGTCGCACCACGAAAACGGGCTATCTACTACGTTTAACCCGCATGGGTCGACCATGCAGGTCTTTTTTGAAAAATGGCGAGCCCTTTACCTGCGGTTTTAATTTCACAATGCCCCGCGTGGTCGAGGGTAGTCGGTAAAACGTAGTAGATAGGCCCATTTCGTGGCGAGCAAGTCAACTCGAGGCGCAGGGTAGTCAAAATTGCCCCGTCCCAAATTGACTACTTTTAAGTTGCGGTGATATACGGACTGTTTGAGGCTCCTGGCTTGTAAAACAGTCCGCATTTCACCGCAACCGCTGAGGGGATGGGTTAGCGCAGCAGGCCGGCTACTTCGCCGGCTAGGGTGATGGTGCCGGCTGCTACGAAGGGCTCGCCTGCGGCATCGAAGGCAGCGAGGGCCTCGGACACGCTCGGGTATACGCCCGCGAGCTTATCGGCACCCACCAGGCAGCGAGCTCCTCTGCCGGCAGGGCACGATCGGAATCGGTCTGGGTCACGACCACGCGGGGGAACGCCGGAACCAGAACGTCAACGATACCCGCCACGTCCTTATCGGCCAGCGCGGCACACAGCAGCACGGGGCGGTTCTCCACGCACGGATCGATCTCGTCCAGCGCGCTCACAAAGTTCTCGCAGCTCTGGGGGTTATGACAGGCGTCGATCAGCTTGAGCGGATCGGTTCCCAGCACATCAAAGCGACCAGGCGTGGGACAGCCATAAGCGACGCATCGAGCTTGTCATGATCGAGCTCGCGACCCAGATACCCCTCGCACAGCATGATCGCACACGCGGCATTCTGCGGCTGATACGCCGGCTTGACCATGCTCGACGTATAGATGGCACGCGGCGTGGTGCAGCTGAACTCCACCGTGTCGCCCACATGTGCCGGCACCTTGGTCGTGGCATGGTTCACCACCAGCGGCACTATGCCGCACTCGCGACAACGTGCATCCATCACGCGCTGAACGCTCGCCTCGTGCGTGCCCTCGCCCAGCACAACCAGGCGTCCGGGCTTAATGACCGCAGCTTCTCCCCCGCAATGGCCTCGAGCGTATCGCCCAAAATGCGTGTGTGGTCGAGTCCAATGCCCGTAATGGCAACGGCGACGGGATCGGTCGCGCTCGTGGCGTCCCAACGACCGCCCATGCCAACCTCAAGCACGGCAACATCCACGCGAGCCTCGGCAAACACGACAAGCGCGGCAGCCGTCAGCAGGTCAAACGGCGTGATGGTATAGGCGCGCTCCCCCGCCGCCACACGACGGGCATTCACGCGACGCCCCGCCTCGACGGCGGCGGAAACGCCACGGGCAAACGCCTCATCGCTCACGACGCGCCCATCGACCTCCATGCGCTCGGGATAGCGCACCAGCTGCGGCGACGTATACAGCGCGGTCTTGAGCCCCTCGCCGCGAAGAATAGCAGCCGAAAAACGCGTAGTCGAAGTCTTGCCATTAGTACCGGCGACCTGAATGCAATCGAAATACTCGTCCGGACGCCCCAGCTCATCGAGCATATCGACAACCGTCTCGAGCAGAGGACCAGCATCCCCAGAAATCCGCCCCGTATCAGCAGCCAGCCCAACAGCCTCATCAAATGAAAGCAAATCAAACTCAAAAGGAACGGTATACAAGCCAGAACGCTTAGGCATTTTTAAAACCGCCATTCATAGAAAAATAAAACAGTATAGGTTGAGGATAGTCAGCGAAAACGCCTCTGATGAGCCAAGGTGCCGTGAAACAAGGGCGCATAGGGCTTATGCCCATGCGCCCGAAGTTGAACGGCAGATTGGCCATCAGAGGCGTCTGCAGCGTCGAGTCAGCCGCCGTTCGTTAGAACGGCGGAATAGGTGTCCGCAGCGGAGAGCAAAGCGTCGGGACGCGCCCCCAGTACCGCCTACGAGAAGTCAGCAACCTGCGAGTTCAGTGCCGCCAGGATCTCCTTGAGCTCAGCTGCACGGTCCCTCTTCTTCTGGACCACCGCAGGCGCGGCCTTGGCCACAAAGCCCTCGTTGGCCAGCGTCTTCTCGCAACCGGCGAGCTCCTTCTGGGCCGCGGCGATCTCCTTCTCCAGGCGTGCCTTCTCGGCCGAAAGGTCAACCTTGCCCTCGAGCACCACAAAGACCTCGACGCCGCTGTCAACAACGGCGATGCTCGCAGCCGGCTTCTCGACGTCGGTACCCATGACCAGCGAAGCCGTGTTGGCCAGCGGCTCGATGGTCGAGCGCAGGCTCTCAAGCTTCTCGACGTCCTCGGCGCCGGCACGCACGACCACGTCGAGCTCGGCCTTGGGGCTCAAACGATAGCGCGAACGCGTGGCGCGGGCGGAGGAAACGACGGTACGGCACAGCTCAAACGCGCGCTCGGCAGGCTCGTCGACGTACTTGGCGTAGTCGGCGGGCTCGGGCCACTTGGCGATCATGAGCGCCTCGGCGCGGTTCACGTTGCCCTCGGCGTCCAGGTCGAGCACGCTCGCCGGCATGTTGTCCCAGATCTCCTCGGTAACAAACGGCATGAGCGGGTGCATCAGGCGAATGGAGGTGTCGAGCACAAAGATCAGGTTGCGCTGCGCCTGCAGACGACCCTCGCCCTTCAGGCGGGCCTTGGTGACCTCGACGTACCAGTCGCAGACCTCGTTCCAGAAGAACTGCTGCACGCCGCGGGCCATGTCGCCAAAGGTGTAGTTCTCGATGCCCTCGGTGACCATCTTCACGGCCTTGGCCAGGCGGCTGAACATCCAGGCGTCGGCCGGCGTCTCCACGACGGGCTCGCCGGGCGTATAGCCTCCATGTTCATGAGCAGGAAGCGGCTGGCGTTCCAGATCTTGGTCACAAACGACTTGGCCTGGTCGGTGCGCGGACTGTCGATGAGCTTCTTGGTCTTCTTATCGATGTTCGCGTCAAACTTGACGTCCTGGTTGTTGGTGCACAGCGTCAGCAGGTTGTAACGCATGGCGTCGGCACCGTACATGCCAATGAGGTCCATGGGGTCAACGCCGTTACCCTTGGACTTGGACATGCGGCTGCCGTCCTTGGCCAGGATCGTCGGGTAGATGACGACGTCCTTAAACGGCACCTCGTCCAGGAAGTACAGCGAGCTCATGACCATGCGGGCGACCCACAGCGCGATGATGTCGCGCGCGGTGACGAGCGCCGTCGTGGGGTGATGGCCCTCGAGCAGCTCCGGCTTTTGCGGCCAGCCCTGCGTGGCGAAGGTCCACAGCTGCGAGCTGAACCAGGTGTCCAGCACGTTCTCGTCCTGATGCACGTGATGGCCGCCGCACTTGGGGCACACGTCGGTGTCCTCGGTCAGGGCGTCCTCCCAGCCGCAGTCCTCGCAGTAGAACACGGGGATGCGGTGACCCCACCACAGCTGGCGGCTGATGCACCAGTCCTTGAGGTTCTCCATCCAGGTGGTGTAGGTCTGCGTCCAGCGCGCAGGGTGGAAGGTGACCATGCCGGAGTTGACGGCGTCGAGCGCCGGCCCCTTGAGCTTGTCGACGGCCACAAACCACTGCTCGGACAGCCACGGCTCCAGTGCGGAGTCGCAACGGTAGCAGTGCATGACGGAGTGGTCGAGCTCTTCAACGTGATCGAGCAGGTCGTGCTCCTCGAACCACTCAATGACGGCCTCGCGGCACTCGTCGCGGTTCATGCCGGTAAACTCGCCGTAGCCCTCGACGACCACCGCGTGCTCGTCGAAGATGTTGATCTGCGGCAGGTCGTGAGCCTGACCCATGGCGTAGTCGTTGGGGTCGTGGGCCGGAGTAACCTTAACGAAGCCGGAACCGAAGTTGGCGTCGACATGCCAATCCTCAAAGATGGGGATCTCACGGTCGACGATGGGAAGCTTGACGGTCTTGCCCACGAAGGCGGCCTTCTCGGGGTCCTTCGGGGAAACGGCGACGCCCGTGTCGCCGAGCATGGTCTCGGGGCGCGTGGTGGCGACGACGATGTAGTCCTGGCCGTTGACCGGCTCGGTCAGCGGGTAGCGCAGGTGCCACAGGTGGCCCTTCTCGTCCTTGTACTCGGCCTCGTCGTCCGAGATGGCGGTGGTGCAGTTGGGGCACCAGTTGACGATACGCTTGCCACGGTAGATCAGGCCGTCGTGGTACCAGTCGCAGAAGACCTTACGCACGGCCTGGGCGTAATCCTCGTCCATGGTGAAGCGCTCGTTGTCGAAGTCGACGGAGCAGCCCATGCGCTTGATCTGCTCAACGATGATTCCGCCGTACTCGTGGGTCCAGTCCCAACAGGCGTCGACAAACTTGTCGCGACCGATCTCCAGGCGGCTGATGCCCTCGCTCTTGAGCTTCTTGTCGACCTTGGTCTGCGTGGCGATACCGGCGTGATCGGTGCCCAACACCCAGCGCGTGGACTTGCCGCGCATGCGAGCCATACGGACGATGGCGTCCTGGATGGAGTCGTCGGTAGCGTGACCCATGTGGAGCTTGCCGGTCACGTTGGGAGGCGGAATGGTGACGGTGCAATCGCCCACGCCCTCACGGCGCTTGTAGTAGCCGCCGTCGAGCCACTTCTGCAGGATCGCCGGCTCGTTGGTCGACGGATCGTAGTTCTTGGGCATTTCTTCCATATATCTCTCCCTGTCCCGCCGGGGAGGAATGTAGGCCCGATTTTCGCTCGGTCAAGTCCTGGGCTCGCTCGAAGACCACATTAAGTGGTCTTCGGCTCGTGCGGAATCTACGAAAATCGGGCCTACATTCCTCCCCTTAGGTATCGATTACTTCAGTCTGAAGGTACTAACTAAACAACCTCACAGAATAGCACAGGCATACCTACCAATAAGGGACAGGTCCCGCGGTGATTGCCGCGGGACCTGAATGAACGCTATTTAGCCGTAGATACGGCGGGGCTGTTCGGTGCCCTTTACGGCGGCTTCGGTCACGATGACCTTGGTGACGCCCTCCTCGCTGGGGAGGTCGAACATCGTCTGCTGAAGCACGTCCTCGCAGATGGAACGCAGGCCGCGGGCGCCGGTCTTGCGGGCGAGCGCCATACGGGCGATCTCGTGAAGGGCCGCGGCCTCAAACTCAAGCTCAACGTCCTCGAGCTGGAACATCTTGCGGTACTGGCGCACCACGGCGTTCTTGGGCTCGGTCAGGATCGACACCAGATCGTCCTCGTCGAGCGCCTGCGTCTGGGTGACGACGGGCGTACGGCCCACGAACTCGGGGATCATGCCAAAGGCGTTGAGGTCCTGCGGGAGCACCTGACGCAGCAGGTCGTTCTCGTCGACCGAGGTGGGGCCGGCGATCTCGGAGTTAAAGCCCACGCCCTTGTTGCCCACGCGATCGGCGATGATCTTGTCCAGACCCACAAAGGCACCGCCGCAGATGAACAGGATGTTGGTCGTGTCGATCTGAAGCAGTTCCTGCTGGGGATGCTTACGGCCACCGGTGGGCGGAACGCTTGCCACCGTGCCCTCAAGAATCTTAAGCAGCGCCTGCTGAACACCCTCGCCCGAAACATCGCGGGTAATGGAGAGGTTCTCAGCCTTGCGGGCAATCTTGTCGATCTCGTCAACGTAGATGATGCCAACCTGTGCGCGCTCAATGTCGCCATCGGCAGCATTAATGAGCTTGAGTAGGATGTTCTCCACGTCCTCGCCCACATAGCCGGCCTCGGTGAGCGCGGTGGCATCGGCGATAGCAAACGGCACCTCAAGAATGCGCGCGAGCGTCTGGGCCAGCAGGGTCTTGCCGGTACCGGTGGGACCGAGCAGCAGGATGTTGGACTTGGCGAGCTCTACCTCGTCCATATCGTCATCGAACTGCGAGCCCATGTCGTCATCAAAGGCAGACACCGCAGCGCCGCCCTCAATCACGCGGCGATAGTGGTTGTACACGGCCACCGACATGGCGCGCTTGGCGTCCTCCTGACCCATAACATAGGCCGAAAGCTCGTCATAGATCTCGTGCGGCGTCGGCACGTGCGTGATGACCTGGCGATCGTCCTCGAGCTCAAAACCCTCGGTCTCGGGGTCCGCGGCGGGCTGGGATGCAGCCTGGCCGTGGTCGTTGAGGAAGCCCGGCAGCTTGCCGTTGCGGGCAGCGTCCATAAAGTCCGAAGCCAGCGACTCCTCAAGGATCTCGGAACAGGCGGCGACGCACTCGTCACAGATAAAGATGTTGGTCGGGCCCTTTACGAGGCGACGGACCTGGCCCTGCTCTTTTCCGCAGAAGGAGCAGCGGATGGGATTGCCGTTCTCGTCAAAGTTGTCCTGCATGTTTCCTGCCATCCTAGGCATCCTTCGCGGCAAGATCGCGCGAGGTGACGATACGGTCGATCAGACCGTAGTCGAGGGCCTCGGCAGCCGTGAGGTAGTTGTCGCGCTCGGTATCGGCCTGGACCTTCTCGATGGGCTGGCCCGAGGCGTCGGACAGGATCTGGTTGAGCTCGCGACGGGTCTTCTTGATCTCCTCGGCAACGATCTCAATCTCGGTCTGCTGACCCTGGGCACCGCCGCTGGGCTGGTGAATCATGACCTTGGAGTGCGGCAGGCAGAAGCGCTTGCCCTTGGCGCCGGCCGAAAGCAGCACGGCAGCCATAGACGCGGCCATACCGACGCAGATGGTGGAGACCTGCGGCTTGATGAAGTTCATGGTGTCAAGAATCGCCAGGCCAGAGTAAACCTCGCCACCGGGCGAATTGATGTAGAGCGAGATATCCTTCTCGGCATCCTGGCTCTCAAGATGCAGCAGCTGGGCAACGACCAGGTTGGCGCTGACGGAGTTGATCTCCTCGCCCAAGAAGATGATGCGGTCGTTGAGCAGGCGCGAATAGATATCGTAGCTGCGCTCGCCGCGCGGCGTCTGCTCGATAACGTATGGCACGAGGGCGGAATCGAACTTAGCGATCATACGCATCTCCATTTCTCTTACGGACCAATAGTGGTTCTAGACAAACGTACGGTGCCCGCATGCTATGCATTGGCTGGCACCGTACGAAGCAACCGGATAACCGGCTATTAACTTTACCCCATCACGGGCACATACATGCGCTCGCGGGCAAGGTGGCGAGAATTACTCGGCGTCCTTGGCGGTCTCGTCGACCTCGGTCACCTTGGCGTTCTCGACCAGGTGGTCGACGGCCTTGGAGCGACGGATGGACTCGCGGACGGCAGGCATGCGGCCATCGGCGATGAACTCGGCCTTGGAAGCCTCGACGTCCTTGACGCCGGCCTTCTCGAACTCGGCGTTGATGTCGTCCTCGGTGACCTCAATCTTGAGCTCACGGGCGAGGGCGTCCAGAGCCAGGGACTCACGGGCAACGTCGTTGGCCTGCTTATGCAGGTCGCCGATGAACTGCTCCATGGTCAGACCGGAAGCGGGCAGCCAGGTGTCGAGCGTCATGCCGCGGGCAGCGAGGTTGGACAGGAAGTTCTGGCCAAGCTCCTCAAAGACGGACTGCTCGTAGTCGGCATCCATCTCGTCGAGCTGCAGGCGCTCAGCGAGAGCGGAGACGCAACGGTTCTCCTTCTCGGCAGGGAGGCGGGAAGCCTTGTCCTGCTCGATCTCGATCTTGATGGCGTCGCGCATGGCGTCGATGCTGTCGAAGCCGAAGTCGGACTTGACAAGCTCGTCGGTGAGCTCGGGGGTGTTGCGGACCTTGATGCCCTTGACGGTGACCTCGACGGTGTGGGTCTCGGCCTCCTCGCCCTCCTCGGCCTCGTCGGTCCAGGTGACGGACTTGACGTCGTCAACGTTGGCGCCGATCAGAGCCTCGTTGAACTCGGCGGGGTTGCTGTCGCTACCGGCGATGAGCATACGGCCCTCGGCGGCAAAGTTGTCGGCGTTCTCGACGGCCTTGAGGTCGACGGTAACGTAGTCCTCGGACTCGACAGCGCGGCCCTCGACGTCCTCGAAGGTGGCACGGTAGTTGAGGAGCATCTCGACCTGGTTGTTGATCTCGGACTCGGTGACCTCCGCAGGGGGCATCTCGATCTCGACAGCGTCGAAGGAGGAGAGCTCAGCGGCGGGACGCAGGGAGAACTCGACGGTGTAGGTGTAGTCCTCGTGATCCTTGGCGAGGTCGAGCTCCTTGTAGTCACCGCTCTTGGTGGGGACGATGTCCAGCTCGTTGAGGACGGCGGGCTCGTTGGCGGCGATCAGGTCGTTGGTGGCCTGAGCGAGGGTAGCCTCGGCGCCAAGAGCGGAATCGATGACCGGACGGGGAGCCTTGCCGGCACGGAAGCCCGGGAAGCGGTACTTCTTGGCGGT
The DNA here is from genome assembly GCA_003462965.1 of Collinsella sp. OF03-4AA. GTDB lineage: Bacteria > Actinomycetota > Coriobacteriia > Coriobacteriales > Coriobacteriaceae > Collinsella. Next base: position 86,266 of record QSCH01000002.1, on the reverse strand, counting down.
GTCCTTGTAGGCCTTCTTGATCGCGGCGTCGACGTCGGCGGCCGGGATGGTGACCGTAGCGGTGAGCTTGGCGTCCTTGACGTCAGAAGCGGTGATGTTCAACACGTTCCTCCTCATACTGCCCAGCTTATCTGAGGTGCTGGTACCTTTATGCAACAAAGAGTCGCGACGGCCGAAGCCGACGCAGATGCGTTGGTGCGGGCGAAAGGACTCGAACCTTCACGGGAATCCCACCAGAACCTAAATCTGGCGCGTCTACCAATTCCGCCACGCCCGCATGAGCGCACAGACTAGGAATGATAGCAGATACGAACGACAAGCGCACGCACACGTTTTACAGGCTCACGACCTCACCACGAGTTGCGATGGCCCAGGGTAGCTAAAAAGCCCCGTCCCAAATTAGCTGCCCTACATCCCGCGATTCGGACGAAAAGCGGGATGCAGGGCAACAGCGGACGAGCTCGCCTACTCCCCCAGCAGGGCCTTCTCGGGCGTGATCGGCAGCGAGCGGACCTGATGGCCGGTGGCGTGTGCCACGGCCGATGCCACAGCGGCGAGCGGCGTGTTGATGACGACCTCGCCAATCGACTTGGCGCCAAACGGGCCCGTCGGCTCGTAGCTCGGCTCAAAGGCCACGCGAATACTGCCGATATCCAGGCGCGTGGGCAGCTTGTAGCTCATAAAGTTGCCGGTGCGCAGGCGGCCGCGGTCGTCGTGCTCGACAATCTCGTAGAGCGCGTGGCCGATGCCTGGGCAATGCCGCCCTCGGCCTGGACGCGCGCGAGCGCCTCGTTGATCACGGTGCCGCAGTCGACGGCCGCCGCATAGTCCACCACAGTCACCTTGCCGGTGGCCTTGTCGACCTCGACCTCGGCAATGCCGGCCATAAACGGCGGAGGCGAAACGGGCAGGCAGGCAGAGGCATGCGAGGTCAGCGCGTCGCCTCCCGCGATGTTCTTGACGCACAGGTTGGCAAAGTCACGCAGCGTGAGGTAGCGGTTCTGCTCGCGCGCGGCACGCTCGTCGGACAGGCGCACGTACTGGCCATCAAAGACCACGTCGGCGGCGTCCACGTCCCACATCTGGGCGGCCTTAGCGCAGATCTTCTCGCGCAGCTCGGTCGCGGCGTTCTTGGCTGCCAGGCCCGTCACGTACGTACCCGAGCTCGCGTACGAGCCGGCATCGAACGGCGACACGTCGGTGTCCACGCCGCGCACCACAATGAGCGAGCTCTCCACGCCCAGCTCCTCGGCGGCAATCTGCGCCAGGATCGTGTCGACGCCCATGCCGTTATCGGTGGCGCCGGTGCCGATGGAAATGAAGCCGTCCTCTTCCAGGCGCATGTCGATGCCGGCGATATCCACGTTGGAAATGCCCGAGCCCTGCATGGTGAGCGCACAGCCCAGAGCACGCACGCGGTCGCCCAGGTCGACGGCCAGCGGCTTGTCGCGCCAACCGATCATGTCCATCGCGCGCAGCAGGCAGCGGTCGAGTGCGCAGGCGTTGAGCTTTTCGTTGTAGTACTGCGGCATGATCTCGCCCTCGCGCACGATGTTCTTAAGGCGCAGGTCGGCGGGGTCCATGTGCAGCATGTCGGCGAGCTCGTTGACGGCACTCTCCACGGCAAACTGGCCCTGGGTGGCACCGTAGCCGCGATACGCGCCGCCGCGGTTGGTATTGGTGTAGACAGCGTCCCAGCTAAAGCGGCTCGCCTTTACATGGTTGTAAATCGGCAGGCTCTTGTGGCCCGAAAGGCCGATCGTCGTGGTGGCGTGCTCGCCGTACGCTCCGGCGTTGGACAGCGTGTGCAGGTCGATGGCCGTGATGGTGCCGTCGTTCATGGCGCCCAGCTTAACGGTCATCTGCATCTGGTGGCGCGAGTTGCCCGCAGTGATGGTCTCCTCGCGGGTGTAGCAGCAGTAGCTCGGACGGCCAGTCTGCTGGGTGACGAACGCCACGAAGATCTCGCAGCAGCCCGTCTGCTTGGAGCCAAAGCCGCCGCCGATGCGCGGCTTAATGACCTGCACCTGCGACTGCGGAATGTCGAGCGACTGCGCGACCATGCGGCGCACGTGGAAGGGCACCTGCGTAGAGGTGGTCACCGAGATGCGGCCGAACGCGTCGGTCGTCGCGAAGGCGCGGAAGGTCTCCATGGGCGCGGTCTGCGTGGCCTGGCTGGTGTAGGTGCGCTCAAAGACGATGTCGCTCTGGGCGAAGGCCTCGTCCAGATCGCCGTAATCACTGGTACCGCTGCACACCAGGTTGCGCGGGACGTCGCCGCCCTGCGGGAACATAAAGGTCACGTCGCCCTCGGGGTGGACCACGATGTCGTTATCGAGTGCCTGGGTAAAGTCGAGCAGCGGCTCGAGCACCTCGTAGTCGACCTTGATGAGCTTGAGCGCCTTGTCGGCGGCCTCCTCGGTCTCGGCGGCGACAATCGCCACCTCCTCGTTTTGGTAACGGACGAGGTTCTCGAGGATCAAGCGGTCGTAGGGACTCGGCTGCGGATAGCTCTGACCGGCGATGGTAAAGCGGCGCTTGGGCACATCCTCATAGGTGTAAACGCCCACCACGCCGGGCACCTTCAGGGCGCGCGACGTATCAATGGAGCGGATCTTGGCGCGGGCATAGGGGCTGCGCTTGAGTTTGACGATGAGCGCGCCGGCGGGCACCATATCGCCCGTGTAGACGGGACGACCCTCGAGCAGCGCCTTCGAGTCCTTTTTGGGCTGCTTGTGGGTAATCTGCTTGTAGACGACACCGTCGGAGCTCGTGTCGTTGACCGGCAGCTTGGGCATCTCAAAGCCCACCTGCACGCCGGACTCGTTGAGGAAGCGGACGATGGCGCGCAGCTGACTCTCGTAGCCGCTGCAGCGGCAGAGGTTGCCGGCCAGCTGGCGCGAGAGCTCCTCGCGCGTGGCGACGAGGCTCGGGTCCTCCTTGGCGGCGCGGGCGAGCGCCAGCACGTTCATGATGAGGCCGGGGGCGCAAAAACCGCACTGCTCGGCGCCTTCGGCAGCCATCGCACGGGCAAGCGCCTCGGACTCGGCCTTGAGGCCCTCGAGCGTGGTGACGGTGTGGCCCTCTACACGGGCGGCGGGAACCGAGCAGCTCAGCACCGGGTCGCCGTCGAGCCACACCGTGCACAGGCCGCAGTTGGTGGTCTCGCAGGCGCAGCGCACCGACGAGCAGCCCTGCTCGCGCAACAGTGCAAAGAGCATGGTGTCGGGGGCAATCTGAACCTTGACCTTACGGCCGTTGAGCGTAAAGGAAAGATCGATGAGTTTGGCAGCCATTAGCGCACCTCGCTAGAATCGACGCCGGGCACGCGGCGGCAGGAATACTCGTCCGTGGCGAACTTGGGGATCTGCACGGTCTCGAGCTCGCGGGCAAGCGCGGCCGAAAGCTCGATGCCGGCGGCACGGCGCACAGCCTGGATGGCGAGCGGGGCAGAGATGCGGCGGCGGTAGTCGGCCGAGCCCCACAGGTTGGTGCCGTAGCTCAGCGAGCGCACGGATGCGGCCAGGGCGCGAAGCTCGTCCTCGGAAGGATGCTCGTTCACCAGGCCGCACGCCTCGCCCTGCAGCAGAGTCGCGCGCAGCGGGCGGGCGCCCACGGTGACGTGCCAGGTGTTGTCCCACCAGGCGGCGGTGACGTTCAGCGAGGGGAAGTCGGTCGCGGCCTTGCGCACGGCCTCGTAGCTCGCGCGGTAATCATGCTTGACGACCACGACGTGCTCGATCACGTCGCGCACATAGCCCATATCCACGAACTCCGCGAGCGGCACGCGACCGGCGCCCGTCAGCTCAACATAGGAATCGAGCGCGAGAAAGGCGGAGAGAACGTCCGAGAAGCCAAAGCGGCCGTAGATGCTGCCGCCCACCGTGGCGGTGTTGCGCAGCTGCACGCCCACGATGTCGTGGACGGCGAACTCAAAGACATTATTGACAAGCGCGTTGAGCCCGGCATGACGCTCGAGCTGGCGCAGGGTGCACATGGCACCGATGCGAAACTCGGTCTCGGTCTCCTCGATATGATCGAGTCCGCAGGCCGAAAGGTCAATCGCCGTCGCCACACGACGCGAACCCAGGCGCATCCAGATGCCGCCGCCCACAATCTTGTTGTTGCGGTTCTTCTGCAAGAGCTCATAGGCTTCGGCCGCGTTTCCAACACGGACGTAGGTACCGAACTTGAGCACGTTCTCCCCCATCTCTTCACTTGTCCAGTACCTTTAAGTGTACCAAACGAGGGTGCACAGCTCGTGTCGGGACAAAATGAACCGTTTTCCTCCGTCGCATGCGGATCAAAAAAGGCTCCCAGCCAAGATGACTGGGAGCCTTCTGCGATGCTATGTCGAGCGAAGATTTAGCAGACGCCCTGGGCGAGCATGGCGTCGGCGACCTTCAGGAAGCCGGCGATGTTGGCGCCCATGACGAAGTTGCCCTCCTCGCCGTACTCCTTGGCGGTGTCGTCCACGTTGTGGAACATGCCGCGCATGAGCTGCTCGAGCTTGCCGTCGACCTCCTCGAAGGTCCAGGACAGGTGCTCGGCGTTCTGGCTCATCTCCAGGCCGGACACGAGCACGCCACCGGCGTTGGCAGCCTTACCAGGCATAAAGGCGACGCCGTTCTCCTGGAAGTAAGTCGTGGCCTCGATGGTCGTGGGCATGTTTGCGCCCTCGCCGACCACCTTGCATCCGTTGGCGACGAGCGCCTGGGCGTCCTCGAGCAGCAGCGTGTTCTCGCGAGCGCAGGGCAGCGCGATGTCGCAGGGCAGCTCCCACACGCCGCGGCCGTCGCCCTCGTGCCACACGGCGTTGGGCTTCTCGTCAACGTACATGGCGAGCGTGACGCCCTTGTCGTGGCCGGAGCGCTTCTGGTTGTAGACGTGCTCGAGCACGGAGTAGTCGATGCCGTCGGGATCCTCGACCCAGCCGTGGGTATCGGAGCAGGCAAGCACCTTGCCGCCGAGCTGGGAGACCTTCTGGACGGCATAGATAGCAACGTTGCCGGAACCGTGAACGACGACGTTCTTGCCCTCGAAGGAGTCGCCGCGGCTCTTGAGGTACTCGTCCACAAAGTAGACCAGGCCGTAGCCGGTGGCCTCGGTACGGGCGAGCGAGCCTCCAAAGGAGAGGCCCTTGCCGGTGAGGACGCCGGTCCACTCGTTGGTCAGGCGCTTGTACTGACCGAACATGTAGGCAACCTCGCGGCCACCAACGCCCAGGTCGCCGGCGGGAACGTCGGTGTTGGGGCCAATGTGGCGATAGAGTTCGGTCATGAAGGACTGGCAGAAGTGCATGATCTCGTTGTTGGACTTGCCCTTGGGGTCAAAGTCGGAGCCGCCCTTGCCGCCGCCCATGGGAAGGGTGGTCAGGCTGTTCTTGAGGATCTGCTCCAGGCCCAGGAACTTGAGCATGCCCAGGGTGACCGTCGGGTTAAAGCGCAGGCCGCCCTTGTAGGGTCCAATGGCAGAGTTGAACTCGACACGATAGCCGCGGTTGACCTGAACCTTGCCCTGGTCATCGACCCAGGGGACACGGAACATAACGATGCGCTCGGGCTCGACGAGGCGCTCAAGCAGGGCGGCCTCCTCGTACTCGGGATGGGCGTCGAGCGCCGGCTGGATGGTGCCGAGGATCTCGGTCGCGGCCTGGATGAACTCAGGCTGCTCGGGATAGCGGGCCTTGAGCTCGTCGAGAACTTTCTGCGTGTAGCTCATGCTTCCTCCAATGATGGGAAACGAAAAATGTTGATCACGGCACCCCATGCGCCGCGAACTTTATCGTTTATGGATAATATCGCACTGTTGCTACAAAGTTACGAATAAGGCAACGAGCGGATGTTTCATTTTGATTACGATGCAGGTAGATAGCTTTTTGACCGCCTGACGAGCAAATCGCGTGTTTCGAAGCTGTTTCCCGCACGTTTCGAAACCACCACAAAGGGGACAGGCACCTTTGTGGTGGTTTTGGCGAGATGCGTTGGCGGGAACGGATGTGAATCGAACACATCCAAGACGTTTTGCACGCCTCACAACGGTTTTGAAGACCGCGGGGCCCACCGGAGCCCATCCGCTCCCAAACGTGGCGGTATTTTACCAAACCCAACAGACCACAACCGAAAAGAGCGATGCGGAAACCGCTAACGCAGCGATCTCAGACCGCCGGACTCCTTGTCGAGTACTGTAAAGCGCACGGCATCCAGGTGCTCCAAGATGCTAATGGTTCGTTTGCGCGACACGCCCAGGGCTTCGCGCAGCACACTCGTGGTGGCGGCGCCGCCAGCAGCCTCGATAGCCGTCGCAACAACCTCACGCGCATGGGCCTCGGCAGCGGCGGACAAGGCAACGTCGCGCTCGACCTTAACGATCGAGTGGTTGAGCGAAAGCTCGCGCAGTGCACGCGTCATGGTGTCGCGATCGAGCTGCAACTGTTCGCTCACCTCGGGAAGCGTCGGCGCATTAAGACCGGCCTCATCCAGCAGGGCCACGATACGCTGGCCAGCCTCGCGCACCACGCGTATCGCCGCGGCGGCGGAATGCGGGTCGAACACCTCGGCACCGTCGACGGCGCACACGCCACGTGCACAGCCCTCGGCAATAAGTGCCATCGCGACATCGTTACCGGCGCCCGGCCAAGCCGCGTGCGCGACCGCACCGGACGTAAAGCCGATCTCTTTGGGAGCCGCCGCGTGCATGGAGGACAAGGCCGCAGCCAGCACATCCATTGCAGCATCGAGAGCCGAGGCATCTGCGTAGAGCACCGCACCGCCCGCAGCAAGCTCGCACACGGCAGCCTGGTCCACAAGCCCACGCAAAACGATCTCGACCTCGCCGGTAACAAGATCGAGCGCTGCGGCAACACCGGCAGCAGCAACAGGCAGCGTTTGCAGCGCCAGCCACGCGTGTACGCCGTCCGCGACATCTCCGGACTCAAGCGCCGCATACAACGCGCGCTCCCCCGCCGACAGGACCCGCGCGCGGCGACAGCGCGATAGCAGGACGCGTCCGCCGCCAAGCAGCGAAATCGGCGAATACGACAGAATGACGGCATGATCGCCGGCGCGCAACGGCAGCGGCCGTTCCAGGCGCACCTGCACCACACGCGTCTCGCCGACCGCAATAGGCGGCTCGTCGTCTAAAAGCATAATGCGGCCGAGCACCTCAGCCGTGCCCGCCATAACGTGCACGCGTGTACCCGAAGCAAGAACGCCGGCTCGCACGCCATCGCGCCCCACATATGTCAGTTGCATCAAAAAGCGCAGCGTCTGGCCCACGCGACCCTCGACGCCGAGCATCTCGCCGCGCTTGAGGCCCGCCACGCCATCGCCCACCAGGTTCAGGGCGACGCGCTGGCCGGGAACCGCGCACTGGGTATCCCCGTGAACCTGCACCCCGCGCACGCGACAGCGCGTTTGCGACGGCAGCGCAACGAGCTCATCGCCAACCGAAACGGGACCGTCGTGCAGCGTACCCGTCACGACGGTTCCGGTGCCGCGGATGCTAAAGCAACGGTCGATGGGAAGACGGGGCGCGGCGCCCGAGCCAGCGGTCGCCTCCAGATGCTCCGACCAGCACGAACAAACCGTGTTATCGAGCGTCGTAAGCAGCTCGTCCAGGCCCTCGCCCGTCTTGGAGGACACCGGCACTATAGAGGCACCCGCAAACACGGTCCCGTCCAGAAACGCCTCGACATCGAGCTCCGCCAGCGCGGCAATCTCGTGGTCGGCCAAATCGCGCATCGTGAGTGCGACGACCATGCGCGTCACACCCAACAGCTCCAGAACCCGAACGTGCTCGCGGGTCTGCGGCATCACGCCCTCAACGGCCGAAACCGCCAGCAACGCAACGTCCACGCCGGTGGCGCCCTGCACCATGGCGCGCAGATAGTGCGCATGCCCGGGTACGTCGACCAAGCCGACAAGCTTGCCGCTGGGAAGCTCGAGCTCGCCAAAGCCGAGCTCAGTGGTCATGCCTCGGCGCCGTTCGACCTCCAGACGGTCGGGATTTTTGCCGGTCAGCGCCTCGATAAGGGCCGACTTTCCGTGGTCGACGTGTCCTGCCGTTCCAACGATAACGGGACATTCGACAAGCTCGCGCGCGGTCATCGACGCAAACCTGCCCGCACGGCATCCGCCAACGCAGACGCACACAGGTCAAGGTCGGTGTCGCGCAAAAGCGTGCGAACGTCAAAAAGCACCTGGTCGTGCCGCACGCGCGTCACAACCGGCGTATCGGGCTCCTGTACCATAGCGCGCTTTAGGCCATCGGCGGATAGACGCCCATCGACGGGACAGACGGCAACGCAAAAAGTTGGGAGCTCGACGGTCGGCAGCGAACCGCCGCCCGGAGCAGACACGCCCTCGACAACCTGCAGCTCCACCGCCTCCTCACACTGAGACTCGCGAAGCTTGCGCAGCATGCGGTCATGCAGGCGCTTGGCCTGACGCTCGAGCGGAGCCGCGCGCCGGAAGCATGTTGAGCACCGGGATCTCCCGATGCGCTGTATCGGATCCGGTCACATACAGGCGCAAAGTGGCCTCGAGCGCCGCGAGCGTGAGCTTGCCGGGGCGAAGCGCGCGCATAAGCGGATGCGAGGCACAGGCGGCGATTACCTGGGCGCTACCGAGAATAATGCCCGCTTGCGAGGCGCCGAGCAGCTTGTCGCCCGAGCACGAGACGACGTCAACGCCGGCGCAAAGCGAGGCGGACGTGGGCTTCTCCCCAGCATCGACGAGCACCTCATCTGTAAGCAAAGCGCCCGAGCCCTGGTCCTCGTACAGTAACAGCCCGTGCTCATGCGCCAGCGCAGAAAGCTCCGCCGCGGAAACCTCCTCGTGGAAACCCTCGATACGGTAGTTAGAAGGATGAACTTTCAAGATCATCGCCGTATTGGGCGTAATGGCGCTTCGGTAATCATCCAGATGCGTGCGGTTGGTGGAGCCCACCTCGACAAGCTTGGCACCCGAAGCCGCCATGATATCGGGAATGCGGAAGCTGCCGCCCACCTCGACAAGCTCGCCACGGCTCACGATGACCTCTTTGCCGCTTGCATGCGCGGCAAGCACCAGCAGCACCGCCGCGGCGTTGTTGTTGACAACCAGGGCGTCCTGCGCCCCCGTGAGCGTGCGCAGCAGACGCGCGGCATGCTCTTTGCGGCCCCCACGGGCACAGGTCGCGACGTCATACTCAAGCGTGCTGTAGCCGCGGGCGACATCGGCCACCGCCTGCACCGCTGCGGGAGCAAGCGGAGCACGGCCCAGATTGGTGTGAATCACAACGCCCGACGCGTTGACGGCAGGGCGCAGGGTCGGCAGCGACAGTCGGTGGCACCGCTGCTCGATGGCCAAGGCGAGCTCGCGCTTATTCCTAGCGGGGACGCCAGAGCGAATCGCCTCGCGCTCGGCATCGAGCTCGGCATCAATCGCCTCGCGCACAATCATGTCGCCCGCATCGCCGGCAGCTTCATGACCGGCCACTCGGCCAGCAGCTCGTGAACGGCGGGAATGGAGCGCAGGCGGTCGCGCACCTCGGCAGGCATGGATTCGCAGTCGCTCATGGAAAGCCTTTCGACATGTTCAATAAAAAGCGGGTCCCCTTTGTCGTCAGCAGCAAAATGCGGCAACGCACATGCAAAAAGGGACAGGTCCATTATGGCAGCTCGTGACAAGACGGCGCAGCGCCTCGCTCAAAACCTGCCAAAATAAACCTGTCCCTTTTTGGTCGGTTATGGGTTGGGTCCTTTAGGACTCTTTGTTGGCGTAGATAAACCAGTAGCCCAGCGCCACGATCAGGGCGCCACCCACGATATTGCCCAGCGTGGCGACCGTAAGGTTGAGCGCCAACCCGGCAGCGTTGAGGGCATCGGTGCCAGCGACATCGGCTCCATAGCCGCAGGAGTGCATCAAAATACCCATGGGCAAAAAGTACATGTTGGCGACGCAGTGCTCAAAACCGCAGGCCACAAAGGCAGCGATGGGCAGCAAAATGCCCACGACCTTGTCGACCACGGTCTTGCCGGCAGTGCCGATCCATACGGCCAGGCAGACAAAGATGTTGCACAAAATGCCGCGGAAGAAGATGGTAACGGCGTCGATCGCAACCTTACCGGCGGCGACGCTCACCATGGTATTGGCGACGGCCTCGCCGTTGAGCTTATAAATAGCTGCCATGTAAATCAAAAAGACAACGAACAGGGCGCCGGCAAAGTTGCCGATCCACACAACAGCCCAAGCCTTGAACATCTGGACGAGCGTAATCTTTTTGCTCTTAAGCGCGCATACCATAAGCGAGTTACCGGTAAACAGCTCCGCGCCGCAAATGAGCACGAGCACCAGTCCCAGGCAAAAAGCAAGACCGCCCACGAAGCGCTGGGCGCCCCAGCCAAGCGTGGGATCGCTCAGAAAGACCGTGAAGAACAGGCCGCCGAAGGCGATAAACGCGCCGGCGAACATGGCGAGCAAAAAGGCCTTCGAGACCGGCAGGTTGGCCTTAGTAACGCCGGCGGCCTCGGACTTAGCCTCGATCGCGGCGGGCGCCAGGCAGTCGGGGGTGGGGTATTCTGCCTTACTCTGTGCCATGGCAATCACTACTTTCTTATGATGTGGGACAAACGCTCTTGGTTCATTTGCCCCGCGAGGTCGGACGGTATAAAAATAAACGCGAGCCAAATTAGCATATTGGCCTGCGATTATATAGCTTGGAGCGGGCGACGGGAAGTCCAAGGATTTGCTTCGCAAATCCTTGTTTCGCTGCGGGCCTTCGGCCCTTGCGTGCTGCGCTGGAAAATGCTCACGCATTTTCTCAGCTCCGCACCCTGACGGGTTCGATTCCCGTCGCCCGGCGCGTAAACGAAAACAGCTCTGATTCCCAAAGGAAACCAAAGCCGTTAAAACAATTCTTATGGAGCGGGCGACGGGAATCGAACCCGCGTCATCAGCTTGGAAGGCTGGGGTTCTACCATTGAACTACGCCCGCAAGATATGGTCGGGACGACAGGATTTGAACCTGCGACATCCTGCTCCCAAAGCAGGCGCGCTACCAAACTGCGCCACGTCCCGAAGGTGTTGAGCAGCTAAGGCATAAACCTTGCGTGTCCCAAAGCGAGGGAAATTATAGGGGAGACTTCCCGCCTGTGCAAGCGGCGATATTCTAGCTCCTCGAATGTGCGACAAACCGGCTGTGGAGCAGGCCTATCACAAACGCCACCACGGCGACCGGCGCCCACGCGGCACCGATATCCGCCAGCGGCAGCGCATCGAACGGTAGCCACGCGCCAGCAAAGAACGCGTCGCGGACCGAGGTGATCACGCTCTGCACCGCGACGACGCCGCCGACCCAGACCCATACCTGCGGATGCGCGTCGCAAAAACCGTGCACCAGGCCCATAAGCACCAGCACAATGGCAACGGGATACAAGGCATTGAGCATGGGCACCGAGAACATAAGAATCACGTCGAGGCCCACGTTGGAGAGCACGCACGAAAACGCTGCGAACACAAAGGCGAGAACCGCAAAGGGGCGGCGCATGGCCTCCTCAGAGGCCTCCGCTCCCCCTTCGACCACATACGTCTCGCAGAAGTAACGCGAGCAGCAGCTGATGAGGCCGATGCACACGTTCATGCAGGCGAGGAAAAAGATCGCAAAGACCACGACCGTGCCGGCAAGCCCAAAATGCATGGAGGCCGAACGGGCGAGGATGGCGGCGCCGTTGGTAGCGTCGGGCATCACGGTGCCGAGCTGCATACCGGCAAGGCCCAAGCCGCAGTAGATGATGGCCATGAGTACGCCGGCGATCACACCGGAACGCGAAATCTCGAAGGCCACGCGCTTGTCATCGGTAACACCCAACTCGTGGATGGTCTCGGCGATGATGATGCCAAAGGCGAGCGACGCGAGCAGGTCCATGGTCTGATAGCCAGTCAGAAAGCCCTGCACGGCAGCGCCAGCATCGTAGGGGGCCTGCGGCGCGGCAGCGGGACCCAGCGGCGAGATCACGGCAGCACCAACGACCAGCACGATGAGCGCAATGAGCGCGGGGCCCGTAATGCGGCCGAGCACGCGTGTGATGACGCCCGGGCGCAGCGTGAGCGCAAACGCGACGACAAAGAAGCCGACGGCAAACACCAGGCGCGCCGTGCCGAGCGAGACGCCTCGGGCAACAGCGGCACCAGCATCTCGAAGGCCGTGGAGCTCGTGCGCGGAATGGCCAGGCACGGGCCGATAGCCAGATACACCGCCGCGACAAAGAACTCGCCGAACTTGGGATGCACACGGCCGGCAAGCTCGCGCGCCGTTCCGGCAAGTGCCACGGCGATAAAGCCCATGACGGGCAGGCCGATGGCGGCAATGAGAAAGCCGAGCATGGCGACCGGCGTGGCAGAACCTGCCTGCAGCGCCAGCAGCGGCGGAATAATAAGGTTGCCGGCGCCAAAGAGCATCGAGAACAGGGCGATACCGACGGTAACGACATGGTCGGAGCGCAGGCCGCGCGGCGCGGATGAGGCCATGGGACCACCTTTCGGGTCGAAACAAAAACGGGACGGGCAAAAGGCCCATCCCGCAAGTATATACGCTTTAGCAAGCTAAATCGCGCAAAGCTTCAATCGCGGCGTCAACTTCCTCGTCCGTGTTGAAATACCCAAACGAGAAGCGAACGACACCCTGGCGCTCGGTCCCCAACGCGCGGTGCATGAGCGGAGCGCAGTGGGCGCCGGGGCGCGTCGCAATCCCCCACCCTTGCATGAGCGCGTCCGAAATCTCGGCCGAATCGATATCGCCCACGTTGAGTGAAACGATCGCCGAGCGCACGGGCTGGTCAAAGGCACCGTAGAGCTTGATCTCCGGGATTTCGCGCACGCCAGCGAGAAAGCGATCCGCCAGTGCTCGCTCATGCGCCGCAATCGCCTCGACCCCACCTTGGGCCTCGATAAAGTCGAGGCCGACAGAAAGGCCGGCGACACCGTGGCCGTTGAGCGTGCCCGCCTCCAGGCGCGTGGGCCACTCAAGCGGCTGCAGCGGATCAAAGCTGTGCACGCCCGTACCGCCCATGGCCCAGGGGCAACGTCAATGCCCTCCGCCACGGCCAGGCCGCCGGTCCCCTGCGGACCCATGAGCCCCTTGTGGCCGGTAAAGCACACCACGTCGAGCCCCATGGCCTGCATATCAATATGCGCCGTGCCGGCAGACTGCGAGGCATCGACGATCACGAGCGCACCGGCCGCATGGGCCATGGCGGCCACGCGCGCAATGTCGACCGCGTTGCCGGTCACATTGGAGGCGTGCGCCACCACCACGGCACGTGTGCCCGGCGTCACCAGCCGCTCAAGCTCTTCGTAGTCGAGCGCACCGTTCGCGTCGCAGCCCGCATGCTCAACGGTCACGCCCTGCTCTGCCGCCAGGCGGTTGAGCGGACGCAACACGGAGTTGTGCTCGAGCACCGTCGTGACCACGCGGTCGCCGCGGCGCACCACGCCATTGATGGCGGTGTTGAGCGCCGCGGTGGAGTTGGACGTAAAGCACACATGATCAGCCCGCGGCAGCCCAGCAAGCGCGCGAGCTTGGCACGGCAACCGTGAATCGTACGAGCGGCATCGAGGGCACCCGACGTGGCGCCGCGCCCGGCATTGCCGAGCGAGCACATCGCCTGCGTCACGGCATCGATGACCGTCTGCGGCTTGTGCATGGTCGTCGCCGCGTTATCCAGGTAGATCATCGCACGACCTCCCACATATCAATCACGGTATAGCCCTCGGTGGGAACGCCCGCCGCGGCGAGTTCGCCGCGCAGCAGCTCCTCATCGGCAGGCAACGCTTTCCACGCCAGACCACAGCCGGCAGCGACCTCCCCGGGCACGGGAATCGTTCGCCCGGGAAGGCCACGCTCAACGCACAGGGACTCGCAGCCCATGGCGGCCGCCGTGGTGGGAAACGTGATGACAAGCGCCGGGCGCTTCTCCCTCATGGCAACTCCAACCAATACGCTACGGGCGCACGACGCGCACGGCCTGCTCCATCTTCTCCACGATCACATACATGTTCGTGACCTCGCCCACGGCAAGCTGGTCCTTAATGCCATAGTGGTCGAGGCAGGTGCCACAGGTGAGGATTTCGACGCCCTGCTCAGCCAGCCCCTTCAGGTCGTCGAGTACCGGCGAGCCCTCGACGGTGAGCTTGGCTCCGCCGTTGTAGAACAGCATGGTCGCGGGCAGCTCCTCCTGCTGCGTCACGGCAAAGATGAAGGCCTTCATGAGCTTGTGGCCCAGCTCGTCGTCGCCGCGGCCCATGCAGTCGGTGTAGACGGAAATGACGAGCTCGCCCTTGCCGGTGCTGGCACCACAGAAGGCAGCGCCATCCTGCTCGGGATCGGCCACGGCAATGGCACCAGAGGTCGCCACGGTCACGTGCCACTCAGCGTCAGAAACCTTCTCGACCGAGGCCGTGCAGCCCTTCTCCTGCGCCATCTTGGAGATGTTCTTGACGGCGGTCTCGTTATCGACCGAGGTCACCACGGCACCCTCGCCGTCAAACTGTTTGAGCGCCTTAAGCGTCTTGACGACGGGCAGCGGGCAGGCATCGCCCATGGCATTGACTTCAATTTTGGTAGACATAGCTACATCCTTTCAAAAGGGACCGCCCAGAACAGCAGGCGGTCGCATAAACGGTTTTCCTTAATGCACAACGCGAACAGCAGGACCGCCCGGCACCGGCTCGCACGCGCGACCGATTGTGGCGGCAACGCGCCCCTCGGCATGTAAACGACGCGCAAGCTCATCCACATCCGCCACGGGCGCCGCGATAAGCAGGCCACCAGACGTCTGCGGATCGTACAGCGCGTCGAGCATGCCCGGCTCCAGGTCCTCGTCGGCAGCCACACGCGGGCCAAAAAAGTCCTGGTTGCGGTAGGCGCCGGCAGGGATAATGCCCAGACGCGCCATATTGAGCACCTGGTCAAAGAGCGGTACCGCCCCCGACGTAAGCTCAACCTGCACACCCGAACCCTCGGCCATCTCGCACGCATGCCCGATCAGGCCAAAGCCCGTGACATCGGTACAGCCGTGAAGTTCGAGCCCCTCGGCCAGACGGATCGGCGCTTCGTTAAGGGTGCGCATCGAGTCAAACATGGCTGTGGCCTCGTCCTGCTCGATGAGCTCGCCCTTAATGGCCGTGGTGATGATGCCCGAGCCAATCGCCTTGGTCAGCAGCAGAACATCGCCCACGTGCGCGCCGCTGTTGGCGAGCATGCGGTCGAGCGCGACAAAGCCGCTCACGGACAGGCCATACTTGGGCTCGTCGTCGTTGATGGTATGACCGCCCACGATGGAGCAGCCGGCCTCGACGCACTTGTCGGCGCCACCCGCCAGAATCTGGCCGGCAACCTCGACGCCCAGGCAGCTCGGGATGCACAGCAAGTTCATGGCATGGCTCGGCCGCCCGCCCATGGCGTAGATGTCCGACAGCGAGTTGGCCGCGGCGATCTGGCCGAACAGATAGGGATCGTCGACCATCGGCGGGAAGAAGTCGATGGACTGCACGAGCCCCAGGTTCTCCCCTACGCGGAAAACGCTCGCATCGTCGGAGGTATCGAACCCCACGAGCAGATTGTCGTTGGGCACATTTGGCAAGTCGCCCAGGACCTGGGCGAGGGCTCCGGGAGCCAACTTGGCGGCTCAACCGCTCGCGGCAGTCATAGACGTGAGCTTAATCTGATCGTTAGCCATCGATACCTCCTCTCATCGGTCAATCATTTTCTCCCAGTATACGCATGAATGCGAGCCTGGGGCGGATGCATTAATTGAGCGCCTGTGCGCAAATCGCCGCGCCGATGGCACCGGCAAAGCGAGCCTGGGGCGAGGTGGTCACCGGCGACCCCAGTAGCTCGCCCAACCGCTCCACAACGTAGGCGTTCTCGCACAGACCTCCCGTCAGGTAGTACGGAGCACCCGCCGCCTGCCCGGCCATGGTCGCCACGCGCGAGACCACGCTGTCGATCACGCCACGTGCGATGTTCTCGCGCGGCTCACCGCGACCGATCAGGCTGATAACCTCGCTTTCGGCAAACACCGTGCACATGCTGCTGATCTTGGTAGCTCGCCGGAACGCGCCAGGTCGGCCATCTGCTGCTGGGAAATGCCTAGGCGGTCGGCCATGATCTCCAAAAAGCGCCCCGTGCCGGCAGCGCACTTGTCGTTCATGGCGAACTTGGCCACGCGGCCGCCCTTGAGTTGGATGACCTTGGTATCCTGACCGCCCACATCGATCACCGTGCCGTGATCACCAAACAGGCGCACGGCACCGGCGCCGTGGCAGGTGATCTCGGTCACGACCTTGTGCGCATAGGGCACGGCGACACGACCGTAGCCGGTCGCGATCACGCGCACGTCGTCGTCAGCCACGTCATAGCCAGCCGCTGCCAGTGCCTCGCGCAGCCGCTCGGAAGCATCGACCGAGGAGAACCCGGTTGGCTGCACGCACGTCCACGCCACCGAACCCGCCCCGTCGACCACAGCAGCTTTAGCCGCCGTAGACCCGATATCGATCCCGATCCCTATCATGGCTCTCTCCTAATCCAAACATCAAAGACAGCGGCGCGTTCAGGCGCCTTAGCTCTAGGTTTCTCAGGTGCCGGAGGTTGCCCCGAAAGAGGAGCGCGGCGTACTTTGGTACGCAAGCGACGGTTTGAGGGGCAAGATCCGGTGCCTGAGGAAGCTAGAGGGTTTCGATGAAGGCGGCGATGCGGGTCTCGATCTGGCCCATGTCGCCGTTGCTGTAGTCGGTCTCGATCTTCATATACGGAATACCCGCACCCTCGACGGCCTCCTGCATGCGCGCACTCTCCACGTTAAAGGTGTGGCATGCCTGCAGCACGCTCTCTACCACGCCATCGACATGATACTTCTCGCACATGGCCAGCGTGTTTTCCATACGACCGTCATTGGGCGTCATGACCGAGCAGTTGATGTCAAGGTAGCGGTCGGCGATGGCGCGCAGGATATCGGGAGCCTCCGGGTCGATCATCATGGCGGCCGTGCGCTCGCCCGAGCAGTCGTCCATGCACACGACCACACCGCCGTTGGACTCGATAGTACGGCCTATCTTGTTGATCACGCCTCCCACCGGGCAGCCGGTGATCAGAATGCGCTTGGCATCCGCCGCAACCGGGCGCTCGCCGGCCTCGTAGGCCTCGCGCAGCTTGGCGACCTTTTGCTCCAGCTGCTCCGTATAGGCCACGATATCAAAGCTGAACGTACCGGCAAACATGGTGCTCATCAGGTCGACGCCGCTCATGGCCGCCGGTTGGTTGGCCTGCAGCGCAAACATCTCGAGCTGGGCCGCACGCAAGCGGTTGCGACGACGGACGGCAGCGCGCAGGTCATCGTCGGTAATCGTAATGCCGTAGAAGCCCTCGAGCTCCTCCTTGAGCAGGCGACACTCCTCGTACCAGCCTTCACGCTCGTAAGCGCGATCGCGACCCTGCGGAAGATGCAGAATGTGCGTGCGCTTGAGCTCCCCCAGCAGCTCGTACATCTTCTTCTTGCCGTCGCAGGTGGTCTCACCGATGATCATGTCGCTGAAGTACGTAAACGGGCACTTTTGCGAGTAGGCAAAGCCGTAGGTCGACTTGATGAGCGGGCAGAGGTTTGCCGGCAGCACCTTCTCGGCCTCGGGAATCACCTCATCGGACGTACCGCACAGAGCGACACTTGCGGCCCCCGCGGCATCGATAATCTCGAGCGGCGTATAGCTGCACAAAAAGCCGACCAGGCGATTGCCGGCCTGTTTATAATCCTTGACGCGAATAAACGCGGCCTTGCGCTGCTCGTTGAACTCCTCAAACGTGCTGGGCAACGGCTGCTCAATATTTTCCGACATATAACTCCTAAACCTTTTAACCAACCAAGGAAACGGCTTTCCCAGGCGCCCGAGGTTGCCGTGAAAGAGCAGCTCCGCGCACTTTGGTACGCAAGCGACGGTTTGAACGGCAAGATCGGGTACCTGGGGAAGCCGCCGGAACGTATAGCCCTAAATGGTTTCCAAGAAAGCCTCAATCCTGGTTTGCAGTTGGCCTGCATCCTCGCCGGCGTAGTCGGTCGTGATGTGCATATATGGAATGCCTGCCTCCTCGGCGGCCTTCTCCACGGCAAACGACTCCATCTCGTAGAGCGTGCAGAACTGCAGGGCCACGTCGACGATGCCGTCGGCGTGCAGGTCCTTGGCCATCTGGACAATGTCCTTCATACGCTGGTCGTTGGGCGTAAAGACGGCACAGTTGATCTTAAAGTAGCGCTCGGCGATAGCATCGAGCATCTCGTCAACCGTCTCACCGGACTCATCGACCAAATCCTTGTAATAGCGCGAACCCGTGCAGGACTCCTCGCCCACCACAACGCCGCCGGCCTTCTCGATGAGGTTGAACAGCTTCCAGTTGGGCACGGCCATGGGCGTGCCGGTGTACAGGATGCGCTTGGTTCCCTTGGGCGCCACGCCCTCTCCGGCCTCGACACGCTGCTCACACTCGGCCGCCATATCGTTGATGGCTCCGGTCAGACGCGGCGTGTCGTCCATAAAGGCGGCCTGAACGGTCAGCAGGCTGTCGAGACCGCTAATGGGCGCTGGGTCGGCAGCGCGCGTGGCAGCAAGGCGCTGCAGGGCGCGACGCTTCTCATTGACGGCGTGGATGGCGGCCTTCAGACGTTCAGGCGTAATCGTGACGCCGCACTCTTCCTCGATCTTGGCGGCGAGCTTCTTGACCTCGGCCTTCCAGGTCACAAGCGTCGACTCGTCGTGTACGTTGGGAATATCCATGACGTACATGTTCTTTTGCGTGGCAAAAAACTCGTAGGCCTTCTTCTTGCCATCGCAGGTGTTCTCGCCTACCACCAAGTCACTCGACTCAATGTAGGGGCAGACCTCGCCCAGCTTAAAGCCGGCAAAGCTCTTGATAAGCGGGCAGGTGTTGCGCGGCAGATGCTCCTCGACCTTATCGGTTGCCCAATCGGCACCCGAGCACAGGCCCACGGGAATACCGTCGCAGGCGAGCACAATCTCCTCGGGCACGTACACGCAAAACGAACCGACGATCTTGGTGGCCTCGCCGGCCTCCTTCTTGTCGAGCATCTCCTTAATACGGCCGCTGTGGATGTTGGTGGCCACAAAGTCCAGGTAGGACGTGGACTTGGCGCGATTGTTCTGCGTCAAGAACATATCGCCGTACATCTGGCCCACGGCGCCCAGCAGCATGTCGTGGTCGGCAAGATTCATGCCGAGGCTCTCCCACATCGGATGGAAATCGAATTCTTCAGCCATGGCGGTTCCCCTCTCGAACCAAAAACGGATAACAGCGGTATCGATGCACGACGGGCGGTGATTGCCCGGCCGTGCTCAAACCCGGATTTTTAGGGAACCTACTTTGCGGTCGATTATTTAGTTGTGCGTCGTCTCTCCCGGAGCCGTGAACATACCTGCTCATATGCGGCTCCGAGCCATATACAGGGCGCGCGCCGCAATACGACGCGAATATGTCATCTGCGACATCGACGCACCCTCCTATTCTTATCGAAGGCAATTATACCGGCGGTCGTCGTCCAGACGAACACCGCCGACACACGTACGACAGCATCGGAGCACAAGATGTCTAATGCCCGAACCTACCCTCTGATAATTATTTATCATATTGATAAGGTTTTGTCAGTCTAGATTCGGCAAACGGTCGCGCTTCTAGGCGACCGAGGTCCCGCATGTGACAAGGGGACTGTCCCTTTGTCACATTATCGACAAACCAGATGAATTCTCTTGGCATCGAAGTGCATGCGCAGGGTCTCGTCGGCCTGCGGCAGCTCGTCGGAAGCCACGCTCACCTTGTTGACCTTCCACTGCAGACGCGTGGGCGCATCGACACGTGGCACGTCCAACAGCACCAGGCGTTCAAAACGCGAATCGCTCACCCGGGCCACGTGTAAGTCGTAGCTGTTACGACCCCGCTCGGCACGGTTGTCAACATGGAAGTAACTTGCGCGAATCCCCAGGTACGCCACATCATCAGGAACCTCGCGACCCACATTAAAGGTCATGCCCCAGTCGAGAGCCTCAACTTCTTCGTCGCCGATCTTGCACGCCCGGCTTGTGTTCTTGCAGCCCGTCAAGCGCAGCGCGGCCAAGGTTTGCGGCCGGCGGACCACATCTTCGACGGAGCCGATCTCCTCCACATGCCCGTTATGCATCACGCAAATGCGCTGGCACAGGCGACACGCTTCGTCGATATCGTGGCTCACGTAGAGCACGGTGCGGTAGCACACGTCGAACAGGTCGAGCATGTTCTGCTCGAGCGCGCTCTTAAGGTAGGCATCGAGCGCGCTCATGGGCTCGTCGAACATAAAAATGCCCGGGTGTGCCGCCACCATGCGCGCAAGCGCCACGCGCTGCTGCTGACCACCCGAGAGGCGTGCGGGATAGCGGTCGGCAAAATCGGCCAGACCAAAAATGCCCAGATAGCGCTCGGCGAGCTTTTTGCGTGCAGCGACGTCACCCGCATCCTGTACGCCGGCGCACACGTTATCGGCCACCGTCATATTGGGAAACAGCTGATAGTTTTGGAACAGCAGGGCGCATTTACGCTCCTGGGGCGATAGGTTGATGCCCGCCGCCGAATCAAAAAAGGTCACGCCGTTGACGACGATCTTGCCCTCGTCGGGCGTCTCCACACCGGCAATGCAGCGTAGCGTACAGCTCTTGCCGCACCCCGAGGCGCCCAGCAGCGCCACGCGCTCCTCTCCAGCCTCAAGCTGCATATCGAGCGTAAACCCGGGATAGCGCTTTTTGATATCCAGAACGATCGACATGGCCTATCGACCTCCCTGCAGAGTGGCATCATCGCGCATGAGCTCGGCCAGCGCCTCGCGATCGATACGCAGGGCATCGCCGCCCACCGGGTCGAGCGAATCGTCCGTATCGGCGAGTTCTTTGGCCCGCTTGCGCTCCGCACGGGAAAGGCCCCGCTCGCGATACTTTTGCGAATGCGCGGTGTACATGTTGATAAACAGGATGACCAGGAAACTAAACGCAATCACGACGACAACCCAAAAGAGGGCAACTGGGATGTTGCCACCCATCCACTCAAAGTAGATAGCGATGGGGATGGTCTGCGTAATACCGGCATAGTTACCCGCAAAGAAGAGGGTGCAACCGAACTCACCCATCGCACGGGCAAAGGCGAGCACCGTACCGGCGGCGATCGAGGGCCAGCCGAGTGGCATCATAAGCTTGGCAAAGATACGGCGCTCGGACCACCCCAGGGTTCTCGCGGCGTCGAGCATCTGCGTGTCCAGGCTCTCAAAGGCGCCGAGCGCCGTGCGGTAGACCAGGGGAAACGACACCACCACGGCAGATATCACCGCCGCTGGCCAGGTAAAGACGATCGAGATGCCGTGCGCGATAAGCCACTGGCCAACCCCGGTCGAGCGGCCAAACAGCATGAGGAGCAGAAAGCCGCACACCGTGGGAGGCAGCACCATGGGGATGGTAAAGGCCGAGTCGAGCAGGCCCTTCACGCGGCTCGTCGTGCCCATAGTCTTCCATGCGGCAAACAGGCCCAGCGCAAAGGCAATCACCAGGCAAGGCCACTCGTTTTGATAGACACCCAAAGCGGGCGATAGTCGATGCCGGTCAAAAAGGCGACAAGGGACGCCAAGGGCTCCTGTTCATCTTGCATCATAACAGATGATGCTACCACGATTTGAGCGCTATCAAGCCAACGCGCGCCGCCCTTGGCATCACCCGAGGCTGATGCGATGACCACATAGCGGTCCCCATTCGCACCGCGCTCATCAAAGGCATAGGTATACCCACCGACATTAAACGCCGCTTCCGTCGTGGCATACCAAGGAAGATCCATGTCTTCCAGCCGTGCGCCTCCCATGCAGTTTGCGCTGTCGAGCTCACAGACGAGAGCCTTGAGACCCGATGCGCACTCGTTGTCCTGCGGATCCAATCCATACTTCTCGACCGCCTTGGGCGATACCCACACCACAACGCGATCGGCAGCAGGCGCCACTACAAGGTCCACGTCCTCGTCAACGGGAAACCGGTAGCCCTCAGGCTGGCCCTCCATGGCACGAGCGGTCCCCCTGGCCAACCGCTCAAAACCCTCGATCCCATAGGAAAGCCCATGAGCGGTCGCAGCAACCTGAGCCCCGTCCTCAGCTTCCCCAGCAAACGCAAATCCTGGCACCCAGCAAAGCGCGAAGGTCAAAGCACAGGCGACAAGCATGCGGAATCTATTAAGCACGAAAAGCTCCAAGAGAATACAAGGACGGAGTTAAACACAAAACGATGGAATTATCGCGCCAGGCCGCACTACGCGGAAAGCTCAAATCCGTACTTAGCCCAAATCTTCTGCGCCTTCTTGTTGGTCAGACAGAAGTCGATGAACGCCTTGGCCTCGTCGGCGTGCTCGGAGCTCTCGGCAACGGCACCCGGATACACGATGGGCTTGTGCGAATCCTCGGGGCACACGAAGGCCTCCTCGATGCCGTCGTAGCGGAAGATGTCGGAGCTGTAGACAAAGCCGGCCACGCAGTCGCCCGTAGAGACGTAAGCTGCGGCGGTGCCGACCTTGTCGGCCAAAGCCACCTTGTCGGCGAGCTCAGGTGCATACTCACCGTCGTCGCCCTCGGTACCGGTGTAGAGCCCAACAGAAGCCAGCGCCTGGTTGGCATACTTGCCGGCGGGAACGGTCTTGGCGTCGCCGATGGCGATTTTGCCGTCCAGGCTCGCGACGTCGGCGATAGCCTCGACCTTGGTGTCGGAGCCCTCGGCACGAATAATCACGAGGTCGTTGACGAACATGTCCTCGCGCGTGTCGGCATCGACGAGCTCGGCGGCCTCGGCATCATCCATAGTGCCCTTAGAGGCCGTGATGAGCACGTCCACCGCAGCGCCGGCGCGCATCTGCTCGACAAGGTCGCCGGACGCCTTAAACTGCGTGTCGGCAAAGGTGGTACCGGTCTGATCGGTGTAGAGCTTCTGAACCTCGGGCAGAGCTTTCTCGAGCGAGTTGGCGGCAAATACCTGCAGCTCGACAGCCTTCTTGAAAGAAGTCTTGGCAGAACCCGCATCGGAGCCGGCCGGCTCAGACGTCTTGTTGCCCGAGCAGCCAGCAAGGCCAAGGCCGGCAGCGGCGACAGCAGAAAGCGAGACGAATCCGCGGCGAGAAACCATATCGAACATGTTCAACCCTTTCGTACCTTGTGCCCGGGTACCCCACCGCGGGCTTTATTCTGTAATTTGATTATACTTCGATGCGAATAATGATTATGAGAAATTATTCTCGTCTGAGAATATAGTTTCAAGCATGCCTACAGAATGCCGTCCCCTTGGGCGCAAATAAAAGGCGGAGCAGCCGTTCAGATCGCTCCGCCGCAGGTAAACCGCTTAGTTGGTATGTCCGCCGCCCGCTGTCATCTGAGCCGCATGCTCCAGCTGGTCCGCTATGGCCTCCCAGCTTTCGCGGGCGGCCTTCGTAGAACCGGGAAAGTTTACGACAAGTGTATGACCTCGTTGCATGCAAATAGCGCGCGAGAGCATAGCGCGGCGCGTCTTGGTCATGGAGTACGCACGGATTGCCTCTGCAATACCCGGCACATCGCGCTCGCAGACGGCACGCGTCGCCTCGGGCGTCACATCGCGCATCGAAAGCCCCGTGCCGCCGCAGGTGAGCACGACATTGGCGTGGCACTCATCGGCGGCTTCCACAATGGCATCACCGATCTCGCTGACGTCGTCGCGCACGACCACATGCGAGGCGACCGTCCAGCCCTGCACCTCGATAAGTTCCTCGAGTGCGGCTCCAGCCTCGTCCTGGGCAAGATCGCGCGTATCCGAGCACGTCACGATCGATATCTTCAGCTCCATAGCATTCCTCCTACAACACGGCGCCCTCGGGCAGGTCGACGCGAACAACGTCCACGACATCGCCCACCTTGAGGTCGCACGGTCCTTCGTCAACACGCAACAGGCAGTTAGCCCGCTGCATCGTGCCGAGCAGCGCCGAATTCTGCGTCTTGGCCTCGGTCACCAACAGCTCACCGGTCTCGGGGTCGCGCAAAACCGTGGCGCGATCGAAGAAGCGGCGATGCTGTCGCTTTTTCACGCCGTGCGTGAGCGTCGCCTGCTGCACGGGACGCGTACCCTCGGCAAAGCCGCGCATCTTGCGGATCGCCGGACGCGCAAGCATCTCAAAGCCTACATACGCCGCGGCCGGATTGCCTGAAAGTCCCAGGTAGGGCTTACCCCCAAGCAAGCCAAACGTGATGGCCTTGCCCGGACGCATCGAGATGCGGTCAAACAGCACATCGCCCTCGCGCCGAACGAGCGCCGTCACGTAGTCGTAGTCGCCTGCCGAGGCGCCACCGCTCGTAATGACGAAATCGCACTCCAGCACGGCGCGATGCACCAGCTCGGCAATCGCCTGCTCATCATCGGGCGCAATGCCGTAGAACACGGGCTCGGCTCCTGCATCGAGCGCTTCGGCCATCAACGCCGACGAGTTGGAGTCGCGAATCTGTCCGCGTGCCGGCAGTTCACTCGGCGCGACCAGCTCCGTGCCCAACGAGATAATGCCCACACGCGGGGCGGCGTGCACCTTCACGCTTGCGTAACCGGCACTCGCCAACAGGCCGGCGCCGGCCGGGGCCACGACCTCGCCGGCGTGCATCACGACATCGCCGGCATGGGCCTCCTCGGCGGCAGAGCGAACGTTCTCCCCTACCTTGGCGGGCGCCGAGAACCTCACACGCGAGCCCTCGTTGTCGTCGCCATCGAGCACGTCGACGATCTCGTATTTCACCACGGCATCGGCACCTTCGGGTACCGGCGCGCCCGTCATGATGCGGACCGTCTCGCCCGGGGCGATAACGCCATCGAACACATGGCCTGCGGCCTCGTGCCCCACGACGGAAAGCGTCACGGGCGCATCGGTGGACGCTTTGGCGAGGTCGGCGGCACGCACGGCATATCCATCCATGGCGCTGTTGGCAAACGGCGAGATGTCGATATCGGCCGTGGCGTCCTCGGCAAGGGGAAGACCGGCCGCCTGCCATACCGGGATCTCGACGACATCGGTCCCGTGCACCCGCGAAAGAACGATTGCCTGTGCGTCCTCCAACGGAATGAGTTTCTCAGCCATATGCACCTCTAGCATGCTGCGGCGCGAAACAAAAGCGCCGATTCTTTATGTTTATCTCAGTATAATCCCTCGCCGCCTGCTCAAGACCTGGCCCGCGGCCGCGAATACATCTGTCGGCCGCAAGCCGCGAAACAAAACCAAAACCAACCCACCGGCTCGTCGCGTTTACCGCGTTTTATAATGCTCGTGTTGCAACCCAAAAGAGGAACGTATGACTTTTACCGACAAACCCGAAAGCGCAAACGAGGCGCAGGATCATTCCCAGCCGCTCGACGACGGCGGCCTTTTCTCCCTTAACGACGTCATCATGGCAGGCAGGCAACAGCTCACCCGCTCCGAGCATCTCTTGGCTGCCGACACGCGCCGCAACGCCCGCAACCTACTCGCGAGCGCCAAGTTGCTCGCACTCGTCGCCATCGTCTCGCTCGCCATGGGCGTTGCCGCCTGGGCGTTTTTGACCTCGCTGAATATCGCGACCGACTATCGCGAGCACCATGCATGGGTCTACGCCTTGCTTCCCGTTGTGGGCATTGCCACCGCATGGGTGTACAAAAATCACGGCCTTGCTGCCAAACGAGGCAACAACCTGGTCATCGACTCCGCTCTGGGCACACGCCTCATCCATATGCGCATGGCCGTCCTCACCTTCATCTGCTCCACGCTCACGCACCTAACGGGCGGATCGGCCGGTCGCGAGGGAGCCGCGGTGCAGATTGGCGGGACCATCGCCAGCAACATCTCGAGCCTCGCCCACCTCAAAAAGCATGACCACCACGACCTCATGCTCGCCGGCATCTCGTCGGCCTTTGGCGCCGTATTCGGTTCGCCCCTTGCCGGAGCTTTCTTTGGCATGGAGATGTGCTTTATCGGCAAGATCGACTACACCGCGGGCATCTACTGCCTGATCGCCTCGTTTACCGGCTACTTTACATCACTCGCCCTGGGTACCAAGTACGAAGCAAATGTCATCGCCAGCGTCCCCGACATGACGCCGCGAACGGTTGCCATCGTTGTTATCAGCGCCATTATCTTCGGCCTGACGGCACGCCTCTTTGCCTGGTCGGTTCGAACAGTCAAGAACCTGTACGGTCGCTTTATCACCAATTACCTCATTCGCGCACTTATAGGCGCACTCGTGGTTTTGGCCGCCTATGCCCTCCTCGACGCCTGGGACTACGCCGGCCTTTCCACATGGCTTTCCGGCGCCGGATTTGCAGGCAACACCACCCTGGCGGACGCAGTCATCAAGTTGGTCGTCACAGCGCTTACCCTGGGCGCGGGCTTCCAAGGCGGCGAGGTCACGCCCCTGTTTGGCATCGGTGCGGCACTCGGTGGCTGGATCGGTTGCCTTACCGGGCTCGACCCCAGTTTTCTGGCGGCTCTCGGCATGCTCGGCGTGTTCTGCGCCGGCCTCAACGTGCCCATCACCACCTGCATGATGGCCATCGACCTGTTCCACGGCACGGCCGCCGGGTTCTTTGTCATCGTGGCCTTTATCAGCTACCTAACCGGCGGACACCGCGGCGTGTACCCCGCCCAGCGCATCATCTCACCCAAGCGCCGTTCGCTTATTGTGGATGAGGGCGGTACGGTAGCGGATGCTATCGAGCGCCACAACGACCTGATAGAGTAGATGTAATAATCGCCGTGCAGCCACAATCGGGGGCAATTCGACCTGAGCGCGACCGCACTGTCATGTCACACGCCGGGAGTCGCCCCATGCACGCAACTGATTTTGGTCGCACGCTCATCATCGCCAACCCAGCCGCCCAGTCAGGTGCGGCACGCGAAGTTGCCGAGCGCCTACAACGCTTTTTGGACATGACTGCACGCGCATCCCAGTTTGACCTGGTGTTGACCGAGCGTATGGGACACGCCAAGGAGCTGGCCGCACAGGCTCAGGGCTATCGCACCGTTATCGCACTCGGCGGCGACGGCGTGATTCACGAGGTCGTAAACGGGCTTATGACGCAAAAGGAGGACGCCCGCCCCGCCCTTGCCGTCCTGCCCGTGGGCTCCGGCAACGATTTTGCCCAGACGCTCGGCATCGACGATTTCTCCGGCAAGGATTTTGGCGCGCTGCTCACCTGCGAGCTGCAGCGTCAGGACATCGGGCGCATTCGCTCGTGGAGCCCTGCGAGCGGCAGCGGCGAGGCTACCGTTGAGTACTACGACCAGACGCTTTCGGTCGGCATCGATGCTGCCATCGGCCTTGGCACCACCGAGCTGCGCAAAAAGACGGGCCTCGCCGGCGCTCCGCTCTACACCCTCTCGGGACTTGAGCAGTTTGGCCTGCGCTATCGCAACTACCCCATGACCATCAGCTTTGATGGCGCACCAGCCGAGCGCGTGCGCGCGATTATCATGGCCATCCAGCTGGGACCCACCTATGGTTCGGGCTATCGCATCTGTCCCGACGCCGACCCGTGCGACGGCATCCTCGACGTTTGCTACGCCTGCGGCCCCGTCCCTCGCGCGATTGCCCTGCCCATGTTCCTTTCGGCCAAGGACGGCCACCATACCAAGCTGCCGCCGGTTCGCATGCGCCGCTGCCGTCATGCCGAGCTCACCTTTGAGGAGCCCGACTACCCCATTCAGGCCGACGGCGAGCCCGTTGTCGCCTCGCGCATCGAGGTTGACGTCCTCGGCAGCGCCCTCCAAGTTTGGCACCCCGCCCGCTAGCAAGGCCAGTGGAGCAATCGACTACTCGTCGCTGCCCGGCTTGCGACGGCTGGCCTTTTTGATGGCATTGAAGTGCTTGTCGTTGAGCCTGCGCTGGCGAGAGCGCTGAGGCACCTTGGTCTTGACGCGACGGCGCGGTGGACGCCCGCGACGTTCAAGCTCAGCGCGCAGTTTACGCAGGCAGCTACTACGATTTTGGAACTGACTGCGGCTCTCGCGCGCCGTCACGACAATCCCCGTGGGCCTATGTTTCATGCGCACAGCAGAGTCCGTCGTGTTGACGCCTTGTCCGCCCGGACCCGTCGCGCGAAACACCTGCACCTCGCAATCGCGCGCCAACTCCTCGGCCGACATCTCGGCATAGCGCGCATACTCGCGCCATCCCATCTTGTTCTCATCCATATCAATACCTCCCCTCATACAAAAAATGTGACAAAGGGACGGTCCCTTTGTCACATCGCATACCAATCGCTTGTGTTGCGCGCTTAGGCGAAGGTGATCTCGCCGGTCTCGCAGTCCATATCGGCGATACGGGCCAGGCTCTCAACACGGAAGCCGCGCTCGCGGAGCTTATCGCCACCGCCCTGGAAGCCCTTCTCCACGGCAATGCCAATACCTGACACCTCAGCACCCGCAGCCTCGCAGATCTTGATAAGACCCTCGAGCGCGCAGCCGTTGGCCAAGAAGTCGTCGATGATCAGGACCTTGTCGCCCTCGGACAGGAAACGCTTGCCAACGATGACCGGGTACTCCTTTTGCTTGGTAAAGGAGTAGATGGTCGTGGCATACTGCTCGCCGTCGAGGTTGATGGACTGCGCTTTCTTGGCAAACACCACCGGCACGCCGCCAAAATGCTGAGCTGCGATGCAGGCCATGCCAATGCCCGAAGCCTCGATCGTCAGGATCTTGTTGATCTCGACGCCCTCGAACAGACGGGCCCACTCAGCGCCCATGTGATCGAACAGCTCAACGTCGCACTGGTGGTTGAGGAAGGCATCAACCTTAAGGACGTTACCGGCCTTTACGATGCCGTCATGGCGAATACGATCCTCAAGCTCCTGCATGGCGCAACCCCTTCTCGCGGCAACGATACCGCGCGATTAATAAACGTTGTTCGATAGTCTACCACGGACCGACCCCCGCCCGTCCCACAAGCCACATCGCACCACAAACCAGTCTTTTTGGGACGGCGCGAATCGTGGCAGACGGCCTCCCAACACGCTAATGGCGGGCGCGTATCTTCACCAAACGCACCATGGCGAGCGCAAAGCCCACAGCGGCCACAGCCATGAGCACGTAGAACACCGAGCGAAAGCCGAATAAGAACACATCCGGACGGCCTGCAACGAAACTGGTCACGGCCTCGCCCATCGCCACGCTCATCTGCCCATACAGGATATTCGACGCCACCGTAATACCGAGTGCCATGCCGGCGTAGCGCGCCAAACTGCCCAAGCTGCCAGCAAAACCGAGCGCTTCGCGCGGAGCCGAGCCCATGTACAGGGAGTTATTGGGGCTCTGGAAAATCGACGTGCCGCACGACATAAACGCGACACAGCACACGATCACAGGGATGGAGGAGTGCTCGTCGAGCGTGCTTACCGCAAAGAGACCGCATACGTACACACCCAGGCCGACCGCCGTGGGACCCTCGCAGCCAACACGGTCCGAAACCGTACCCGAAAGCGGCCCGATAAAGGCATTCACCATCGGCAGCGCCAAAAAGAGCAGTCCGGAAATATCGGAGCTAAAGCCATGGGCATCCTGGAAATAGAACGGCAGCACAAACTCAGATGCACCGATGCCGATAAACACAATAAGCATGCATGCCAAGTTAATCGTAAAAGCCGAACTCGCAAAGCAGCGACGCGCGGCCTCCGCCAGCGACATGGGGCGCTCGCCGGCCTCCGGCTTAACATGCGGCAGTGTGTAAAGCCCCACGATAAACGAGATGACGCCAATGGGCAGGTTGATGAGGAAGATGCTCTCCCAGGGAAAGCTTGCCACCAGCATGCCGCCCAGCACGGGGCCGCACATCATGCCGAGGGCCACAAAGGTCGCGAGGATACCCATAGCACGACCGCGCTCGCGCGCCGGAAACGACTCGGTGATGATTCCCATGTTGTTGGCCATGGCCGCCGCGCAACCGACGCCCTGAACAATGCGTGCCAGGATAAGAACCTCGAGCGAGGCCGAAAGGCCGCACAGCAGCGAGCCGACCGTAAAGACGATGACGCCCAGCTGGAATACGCCCACCTTGCCGCGCACGTCGCCCAGACGGCCAAACGGCAGCATAGCCACGCATGTCGCAAGCAGATACACCGAGCTCACCAGCTGGATGCGGTCGAGGCCCACGCCCAGCTCCTTTTGCATCACGGGCAGTGCCACGGTCACGACGGTCGAATCCAGACACGCCATAAACGTCATGATGAGCACGGTAAACAGAATCGCCCATTTGTTCTTGCCATGGGTGTCGCCCTCTAGGGCAATGTGCTCGCGGCGAAGCTGCTCTGCGGTTTTCTCCATATCCATCCTTTCGAGTGGCGCAACACAAAAACGGGGCCCCAATCGCCTGCAAACAGCCGCGATTGGGGTCCCGCCTACGGAATCGGAACGTAAAGGTCGCCGAAGCCCTCTGTCGGCATCGGCGCCTTGTGCGAACGCTAGCCTAGCACTGCTCGAGAGCCTGCTCAAGGTCGGCAATCAGATCGGCCGTGTCCTCGAGGCCGCACGACAGGCGCACCATGTCGGCGGAGATGCCACAGGCGATGAGCTCCTCATCGTTCATCTGGCGATGCGTGGCGTTAGCGGGATGCAGGCAGCAAGTGCGGGCGTCGGCCACATGCGTGGCGATCTGGGCGAGCTTGAGGCTCTTCATAAAGGTCTCGGCCGCCGCGCGACCACCGTTAAAGCCAAAGCTCACGACGCCACAAGTACCGTTGGGCATGTACTTCTGAGCCAGGTCATAGTATTTGTCGCCCTCCAGGCCCGGATAGCTCACAAAGCGTACCTTGGGATGGCTCTGCAGGAACTTGGCAACGGCCAGGCCGTTCTCACAATGACGCGGCATGCGCACATGCAGGCTCTCGAGCGAGCTGTTCAGGAAGAAGGCCGCCTGCGGGTTCTGCATGGGGCCAAGGTCACGCATGAGCTGCGCGGTGGCCTTGGTGATGAAGGCACCCTCGCGACCGAACTTCTCGGCATAGGTCACGCCATGGTAGCTCTCATCGGGCGTGGTGAGACCCGGGAACTTGTCAGCATGGGCCATCCAGTCAAACTGACCGTGATCGACAATCACACCGCCCAGGTAGGCCGCGTGACCGTCCATGTACTTGGTCGTGGAGTGCGTGACGATATCGGCACCCCACTCAAAAGGACGACACATCACGGGCGTCGGGAAGGTGTTGTCGACCATCAGCGGCACGCCGTGGTCATGCGCGGCCTTGGCAAAGCGCTCAATATCGAGCACGGCGAGGGCGGGGTTGGCGATGGTCTCGCCAAAGACGAGCTTGGTGTTGGGCCGGAAGGCTGCTTCCAGCTCCTCATCGGTGCAGTCGGGAGCAACGAACGTGCAGGTAACGCCCATGCGGCCCATGGTATGGGCAAGCAGGTTGTAGGTACCGCCGTAGATGGCAGAGCTCGCGACCACGTGATCGCCGGCACCGGCCACGTTAAAGATCGCGAGGAAGTTCGCAGCCATGCCCGAGCTCGTGAGCATCGCAGCAGTGCCGCCCTCCATCTCGCAGATCTTGGCGGCAACCAGATCACACGTGGGATTCTGCAGACGGCTGTAGAAGTAGCCCGACTCCTCCAGGTCAAACAGCTTGCCCATGTGCTCGGACGTGTCGTACTTCCACGTGGTTGACTGGTAGATAGGCACCTGACGCGGCTCTGCATCGCCCGGGCGATAACCGCCCTGAACACACGTGGTACCGATGGTCTGCTCGCTCATATCCAACTCCCTTACTTGGGTTTTGATTTTATTCGGTTCACGATACCGCTACCCCGCACCCCTCTCAACCCATCCTCAAGGTAGGTTATTGGATAGATGCTTCGGGCTCATTTGCCCCACACTTAGGTATTGGTACGACAATAACGGTGAGGTATGCATAAAGCTCTCGATGAACGAATGCGCCGGCAAGGGTACCATAGGCGAGTACACCACAAACAAGGAGACAACGATGAAGCAAATCGATACAGCCCAGCTCGACATCACCGCCTGTCAGGCTCAGGCGGCCGAGTACCACGCCCGTGGCTTTAATTGCGCGCAGGCCGTCGCCTGCACGCTCGCACCCGCCGTCGGGCTTGACCCCCAAGTCGCCTTTACCCTCACCGAGGGCTTTGGCGCCGGCATGGGCGGCATGACCGAAACCTGCGGCGCCATCTCGGGCGCCGTGGCCATCATGGGCTTTGTAATGAGCGACGGCATGGAAAACCCCAAGACCAAGGGCCAGACCTACAAGCTGTCGCGCGAAATCGCCAAGCGTTTTGGCGAGAAGAACACGACGACCGTCTGCGGCACGCTCAAGGGCGTCGGGTCGGACAAGGGTCCGCTCCGCAGCTGTCCCGGCTGCATCGACGATGCCGTCGAAATCGCATGCGATATGCTAAAGCAGCTCGCCGAGTAAACGGTAGCAACAGAAAAACGACGGCCGGCGCGCTTGGGATCCATCCAAAAGCACACCGGCCGTCGCCGTTAGAACTCGGCAAATTCGGAGGCGCCGACCTCAATCTCCTCGCGTCCCGCCATAAGCTCGCGCATCTTGGCGCAAAATGGCTCCTGCTCCCCCGCCTTAAATACCAAATGAATCGTCACGGCATCCGCGTAATCGGTATCCGAAACCTTGGCGCCCGAATCCTGCGCCAAGCGAAGCACCTGCTCATACTGCGGATAGGCCACATGCACGTCAACGGGCACGACGCTTGTCATCTCAACGATCTGACCGGCCTCCCGAGCAGCTGCCACCGCCGCCTGAGTCGCCGCGGTATAGGCGCGCACCAAGCCACCGGGCCCTAACAGCGTGCCACCAAAATAGCGCGTCACAACGCAGCATACGTTTTTAAGTCCCGCACCGCGCAGCACCTCGAGCGTCGGCATTCCGCTCGTGCGGCTCGGCTCACCATCATCGCTCTGGCGCTCACGCCCATCGACCAAAATCCACGCGGGAACATTGTGCCGGGCGTCGTAATGACGCTTGCGAACCATCTCGATAAAAGCATTCGCCTCGTCCTCGGACTCAATATGGATCAACTGGGCAATAAACCGGCTCTTGCGGTCCACAAACTCGCCCGAAGCCTCAATATTCGATTGCAGAGTAAAATAGCTGTCCAACAAAGCCCCTCAACAACAAGCAAAGCAACAAACAGCCTCAATAATACGATAACCCTAGTAAAAAGAATGACAACGCCGATGATTCCGTCAACGAAAGCGAGAACCCGTCAGCGCGAACAAGGTGCCTTGAAAGACGAGGGCATTGACCTTATGGTCATGCCCGAAGGCTTGAAAGGCAGATTGCCGCGCTGACGGGTTCGCAGCGTCAACAAAGTGCCGAGTGGGCCGATAAGCCGGGTTCTGTCGTGAACGGTCATTTATCTTGTCTGCACGTTACCGTGCAGCTCCACGCACGCTACCCGAACGCGGACCGGGCCGGCCCATAGCGTTCCTATTCGCGCTTGCTCCGGATGGGGCTTGCCAAGCCGCCGTGTTGCCACGACGCTGGTGGTCTCTTACACCACCGTTTCAGCTTTTCCCTTTACGCCTTGCGGCGCAGGTGGGAGTCTTCTTTTCTGCGGCGCTTTCCGTCGGATCACTCCGCCCGGCCGTTAGCCGGCATCCCGCCCTCTGGAGCCCGGACTTTCCTCACGCGTGCCGCAAGCAGCACATCGCGCGACCGTCTGGCCCACTCAGCAGTGAAAGAGTGTAGCACACCGCCAGCACACGCAATGGCACAACACAAGCGTTCGACACGATAAACCAAGAACCACGCTATGCAGTACAATAGACTTGTCGATGGGCAACGTCGTCAGTCGAGACGCGACCGCGCTCCGCACCCCTCCGTCTACTCGGTGCGTTCCCGCCTCCTCCCCGAGGCGGGATGTCGGCATATTTTATGCACCGACAACCAAATAGCAAACAGATAGCCCGGGTAGCATCGTGCATTTCACCGCCAAATGCAAAAAGGGACCCGTCCATTGCGAACGGATCCCTTAAAACAAGTGATCGTCAAACCGATTTACTCGGCGTCGGTCTCCTCGTCCTTCTTCTCGGAAGGCAGCGGGGTAACCTCGATCTCGACGCCCAGAGTCTCAGCAGCAGACTTCATGGACAGAGAGATACGACGACGGTCGAGGTCGATCTCCATGACCTTGACCTGAACCTTGTCGCCCACATGGGTGACCTGAGAAGGCTGGTCGACGTGCTTGTTGGCCATCTCGGAGATGTGCACCAGGCCCTCGATGCCCTCGCCCAGGTCGACGAAAGCGCCGAACGGGACAAGCTTGGTCACAGTGCCCTCGACGATAGCGCCGACGGGGTACTTCTTGACCAGTGCGCGCCACGGATCCTCGGTGGTCTGCTTGAGACCCAGGGAGATGCGCTCGCGGTTGAGATCGACGTCGAGAACCTCGACCTCGACCTCCTGGCCGACCTTGACAACCTCGGAAGGATGGTTGACGTGGTTCCAGGAGAGCTCGGAGATGTGGATGAGGCCGTCGATACCGCCGAGGTCGACGAAGGCGCCGAAGTCGACGATGGAGGAAACGGTGCCCTGGAGACGCATGCCAGACTTGAGCTTGGACAGGATCTCGGAGCGCTCGGCCTTACGAGACTCCTCGAGCACGACGCGACGGGAGAGGACGACGTTGTTGCGGTTGCGGTCCATCTCGATGACGCGGGCCTCGATGCGGGTGCCCATGTAGGAGGTGAGGTCCTTGACACGACGGAGATCGACGAGGGAAGCGGGCAGGAAGCCACGCAGGCCGATGTCGAGGATCAGACCGCCCTTGACAACCTCGATAACCTCGCCCTCGACGTTCTCGCCGGAGTTGAACTTCTCCTCGATGCGGTTCCAAGCACGCTCGTACTCGGCACGCTTCTTGGACAGGACCAGACGACCGTCCTTGTCCTCCTTCTGGAGAACCAGGGCCTCGATGGGATCACCAAGTGCAACGATGTCTGCAGGGTTAGCGTCCTTACGGATGGACAGCTCGCGGACCGGGATAACGCCCTCGGACTTGAATCCGATGTCAACGAGCACCTCGTCATGCTCGATCTTAACGACAGTGCCGTTAACGAGATCGCCCTCATCAAAGTCGGTAATCGTACCGTCGATGAGGTTGTTCATCTCCTCCTCGTTGACATCGTCAAGAGAGAAAATGGACGAGTTCTGAATCTCACTCAAAGGTGGACCCCTTTCGAACTACGGGGCCCCGATTGCTAGGACCTACAGAAGGGTGCGACAAGCACACAACGTTTAGGAACACTCGGGAGCCGACAGATACTAATGTGACGCTTATGCAATCACGTTCGTATAGGTTACGGGGAAATGGGTTCGATTTCAAGCGTGAACTGCGTTTTTTTACTCGTGTGGAAACTTTTTTCGTAATCTTATGGACAGGTGTCTCCACAACTTGACGATAAGCAGTTTGCCCATACGCCTTTGGGGTAAAGTATCCCAGACATACGATTCTGGAACGATTTTTCGAGAAAGGTGCCCGCGTGCTCAAAGCAGTCGTTTTCGATATGGACGAAACGCTTCTTAGCATTAACCTCAACGCGTTCATCCTTCGGTATTTTAAGGATGTCTCGTCGATGCTCGCGGATATCGGGCGACGCAGCCGCGGTGGCACGATGGCGCGCCTGGGCACGATTCTGGTCGACCTCAACGCCAATCGTCGAAGCGGTACGGATAATCGCACCAATCTTGAGTTCTACCAAGAAGAGGTTGAGCGCCGGTGCGGCATCTGCCTCTCGGACCCACTCATCTACGAGGCGTTTACCTACTACGATCGCGAAGTCCTGCCGTACAAGAATGACGACGTCATCAACGCCCACGCCATGCCGGGTGCACACGCCGCGCTTCAGGCGGTACAGAACGCGGGCCTGCGCTGCGCGCTCTTTACAAACCCCAGCTTTCCCCAAGGCGCCATCGAGTGTCGCATGGTTGGGGCGACCTGGCCGACGCCCCCTTTGAGCTCGTCACGCACATGGGAAACGCCACCCGTTGCAAACCCGATTCCACCTACTATCTAGAGCAGCTCAGGTGATGGGGCTCGAGCCGCACGAGGTCCTTATGGTGGGCAACGACCCCAAGCGCGACTTCCCCAGCCCCGCCTGCGGTATTCAAACCGCCTATGTTGGCCAGGGAAAACCCGGCCGAGCCACTTGGCGCGGAACCATGGAAGACTTCGCCCGCGATTTTAACGCCGTAATCGAAGCCTTCTATGAGCACCAAGTGGCCGACGAACTATCGTAAGGGTTAGTCGTTGGGGACGTTCTTAAACGTCTAGTCAAACAAGAACGTCCCCAACGACTACATACAAACATTGTTTGACGGCAGCCGTTCCAAACAAAATAGCGCCGCAGGTTGAGCATAAGTCAGCGAAACGCCCCTAAGCGGCAAGTGGTTGCGCGGGTTGGTAAACCCGCGTAACTAACGAACTAACAGACTTGGGTTTTGCCGATCATGATGTTGAGGATCTCGACGTCGGTATCCTTCATGCCAACGCGGCCCACATAGCCCATGCTGGCGATCGTCTCTTCCACCGTATCCTGAATCAGGCCCTCGCCGGCACGGAAGCCGCGGCCCTGCATGGCCATATCGTGGCCCAGAATCGCCGCATCAACGGCAGCGGAAATCTTGGCGGCGCAACTCGCCTTGGCGCCGTCGCACACGATGCCGCCCACGTTGCCGAGCGTGTTCGAAACCGTCGCGCCAATCTGCTCGCGCGTGCCACCGCACAGCCAGGTAATCGCAGCGCCGGCGCCGCACGCGGCGCAAATAGCACCGCAAAACGCCGAGAGCGCACCGATATAGCTCTTGATATGCACGGCGATAAGGTCGGACAGCATCACGGCGCGCACCAGGCGCTCGTGGTCGCAGCGCAGGTACTCGGCATACTCCATAACGGGCAGTGCGCAGGTAATGCCCTGATTGCCCGAGCCGCACACAATGACGACCGGCAAAGCACAGCCGTTCATGCGAGCGTCAGACCCGGCAGCTGCACGGGCACGGGCACGACAGGCGACGTCATCGGCACGAGCGCCAAGCAGCGTACGGCCCACCTCAGCGCCCCAAGCGTGCGCGAGGCCCTCGGCACTGATCGCGCCGTTCAGCTCAATCTGACGCTCAACGGCAGCGCGGGCGCCCTCGATGTCGCCGTCCTCGATAAAGCCGATGATGGACTCAATCGACATGGGCGCATCGGCGCTATCGGCCGCACGCTCGGCCACGACGCGATCGGCGCAGGCGGCGCACTCCCCCGCCGACTTGCCGCATACCGGAATACCGTCAAGCGTATGGCACGTGACATTGGTGTGGTGGTCGGTAATCTCGACGACCGCGATATGACCCCCGGCCGTGGCAGTCACCTTGATGTAAAGGTTGGGCACACCCTCGACAAGCGACACATCGCAGTAACCGGCATCGGCGAGGAGCTCGGCCACGCGAGCACGATCTTCGTCGTTAACGCTCTCGAGCACCTCGAGCGCGCTCTTGGCGTCGCCACCCACGGCACCCAGCACGGCCGCAGCCTCAATACCGTGCATGCCGCCCGAGTTGGGCACGGTCACGCTCTTAACGTTCTTGATGATATTGCCCGAACAGGAAACATCCATATGATCGGGTTCGCAACCGAGTGTCTGACTCGCCAGCGCCGCTGCATAGGCAACGGCAATAGGCTCGGTGCAGCCGAGTGCACAGACAAGCTCGCGGTTCAAGACATCGCAAAAAGCGGCATCGCGGATAGAATCGGTAGGCATAGGTATCTCCTGCTTGTATAACGGACTGGGCTCTCGATAGCAATTAGCTCTATTTATTTGATAACAATGCATCAAAAACCGCAACTCATGTTCCGGCGGACGGTGTTCAAGCGCAAAGTAACGGCATTCGTTCATGAGAAGATAGGCTTGTTGCATGCTAAAGCGTTTGACCAAAAAACGCCCGAACGTTTACACAAAAGTCGCGCTATCATGCAGTCGAACGCGGTAAAACCTTTAGCAATTCCGCCGCACGGACCAGAGAGGAACCACTCATGAAGATCGGTATCGGCAACGACCACGCCGCCGTCGAGCTCAAGAACATCATTTCCGAACACCTGAAGGAGCGCGGCTGTGAGGTCGTGAACTTTGGAACCGACACCTCCGAGAGCTTCGATTACCCCATCGCCGGCTACAAGGTGGGCAAGGCAGTAGCCAACGGCGACGTCGACCTGGGCATCCTGATCTGCGGCACCGGCGTCGGGATCAGTCTTGCCGCCAACAAGGTCGAGGGCGTTCGCGCCGTCGTGTGCTCCGAGCCCTTCAGCGCCAAGCTCTCGCGCATGCACAATAACACCAACGTGCTCGCCTTTGGTGCCCGCGTCGTGGGCTCCGAGCTCGCCAAGATGATTGTCGACGAGTGGCTCGACGCCGAGTTTGAGGGCGGTCGCCACGAGCGTCGCGTAAATCTCCTCAACGAGATCGACCAGACCCGCGGACTCAAGGTCGTCGACGAGGCCTAAACTACTTAGCGCCAAAAGATAACAGCAAGGTGCCCGCTCGGAACACACATCCGGGCGGCACCTTTGTAGATTTTTGGGACATGCCTAGAAATCTACTGGTATATAAAAAGAGCGCCGCGGATGGAGTTCCGCGGCGCCCAAGCCACACGCTAACAGCTTTAAGGAGTCAAAGCTGGTTTAGCCAAAGAAACGCTTGATCTCGATCTCGGCGTTCTCCAGGCAGTCGGAGCCGTGGATCACGTTGGCGTTGACATCGACGGCAAAGTCGCCGCGGATGGTACCAGGGGCAGCGTCGAGCGGATTGGTAGCGCCCATAAGGGTGCGCATCTTAGCAACAGCGGAAGAACCGGAAACGACCATCTTGACGACCGGACCGCTCGTCATAAAGTCACACAGACCGCCAAAGAAGGGTTTGTCGGCCAGATGGGCGTAGTGCTCCTCGGCGGTAGCACGCTCGAGCGTGGTCATTTCCATGCGCTCGATGACAAGGCCGCTGCGCTCAATGCGGGCAACGATCTGGCCGATCTTGCGGTCGCGCACAGCGTCGGGCTTAATCATGATGAAGGTCTTCTCGATAGCCATAAGGTAGCCTTTCAAGTAGGTTCGCGCGTGCTCAAGTCCCATTCCGGCACCCGCCTGGACTGCATCGTAACAGAGTTTTAGCTGCAGTTAAACAAAAAGCTGTTTTTTGAAACGTTACAATTTATTAAAGCGTTCCATATGTGTCACTTATGTTTAAAAGTCCGATTAGAGTACCATCCGACCGAGCATCATCCGCATCGAACCGAGCGAACGGTCGGTTGCCGCCCGTGGACGTACCCCCTTCACAACCCGTCCAAAGGTCCTACAGAAGTTCTCGACAAGCCCCCCTAACAACAAAATACGGGCGCCCGCAACAGCAGACGCCCGTAAAAGCAAAACGATTTATCAATACATGGTCAAAGCCGCTTCAGCCAAAACCTTACTTTGCCCCGTGCCCCATCTCAACAACCTTGGTTAGCGACCCAAACACACCTTCGTCGGCAACGAGTTGCGCCTCGGCACGCTGCAGCTGCACGGCAACGGCGGCAGGGGCGGTACCGCCCTCGGTCGTGCGCGCAGCGACAATCGACGGGATGTCGAGAGCCTCGGTAATGTCGCGCTCAAAGAGCGGGCTTGCCTCCTGGAACACCTCAAACGGCAGGTCCTCAAGATTGCAGCCGCGCTTCTCGCACATCAAGACCAGATGCCCCACCACGGCATGTGCCTCGCGGAACGGCAGACCACGCTTAGCCAGGTAATCGGCAACATCGGTGGCGGCAAGGTGCCCCACGCCGCACTCGCGCGCCATGGCATCCTCGTTGACGGTCCAGGTCGAAATCATTCCGGCCATAACGGACAGGCACTGCATGAGCGTATGGGCGGTATCGAGCGCGCCCTCCTTGTCCTCCTGCAAGTCCTTGTTATAAGCGAGCGGCAAGCCCTTCATGGTCACGAGCAGCTGCACCAGGTTGCCATAGACTCGGCCGCTCTTACCGCGAATGAGCTCAGCAAAATCGGGATTCTTCTTCTGCGGCATGATGGACGAGCCGGTGGAGTAGGAGTCGGAAAGTGTGATAAAGCCAAATTCGGAGCTCGACCACAGCACGATTTCCTCGGAAAGACGCGACAAATGCATCGCCATGACGGAGCCGGCGTAATGCAGATCGAGCAGGAAATCACGGTCGGAAACCGCATCGAGCGAGTTGGGAATCACGCCCGCAAAGCCAAGTTCGGCAGCCGTCATCTGGCGATCGAGCGGATAGCTCGTACCGGCAAGCGCGGCAGCACCCAGCGGGCAGTTGTCGGCGGCATCAAAGGCGGCCTTCAGGCGCGTAAAGTCGCGCGCGAACATCCAGGAATACGCCAGCAGATGATGCGACAGCAGCACAGGTTGAGCATGTTGCATGTGCGTATAGCCCGGCAGAATCACCTTGTCGTACTTCTTGGCCGCATCCACCAGTACATGACGCAGCTCAAGATTGGCCTCCATGAGCTCCTTGGCCAGTGCCTTGACGCCCAAGCGCGTGTCGGTCGCCACCTGGTCGTTGCGCGAACGTCCGGTATGCAAGCGCTTGCCAGCCTCGCCGATGCGACGCGTCAGCTCGCTCTCGATAGACATATGGATATCCTCGTCGTTGATATCGAAGCAGAAGTTGCCGGCATCGATATCCTGCTCGATTCCGGTCAGGCCCTCGGCAATCGCCTGATCGTCCTCGACACTGATGATGCCCTGGGCGGCCAGCATCTTGGCATGCGCCTTA
Source organism: Collinsella sp. OF03-4AA (assembly GCA_003462965.1). Taxonomy (GTDB): domain Bacteria; phylum Actinomycetota; class Coriobacteriia; order Coriobacteriales; family Coriobacteriaceae; genus Collinsella. Next base: position 45,404 of record QSCH01000002.1, on the reverse strand, counting down.
GAGCCGGCGATATCCTGCTTATAGAGACGTTTGTCGACCGGCAACGACGCGCCAAACTCCTGCGTGACCTCGGCCACGCCTGCCTCAAAACGACCGCCCCAAAGAGCCATGGAATCGTCCCCTTTCATCAAATACCAAACCAAGCGCGCAACGAAATGCGCCATGTCGCTAAAGCGATTTACCAACCGCTAGTTTTGCACATTCCCCACTGCGTGCGGGGCCATGTAGCTAATTTGCAAAGAAGTGACGCACCAGGCACTTGGCGCCCATCGATTCCCGCCAGCCGTTGCTCGCCGAGCCGTCAATCCATGCCTTCAGGCTCATCGGGACCTCCTCGACCTTTGCAGCATCGAACTCGGGCGCGAAGGAGAGCAAAGTATTCGCGATAGCATTGAACATAATGGATACTCCTCAGATATATATAGGCGCAGAGCCGCCAAATTGATAGAAAGAACCCCACCGGACAACCCCGGCGGGGCTCGGACTCAGCCGCAGTCGCGGCATCATATATGCGGGCGGAACGTAGGGGCCACCGATGTTAAGAAGTGTCAGCAAGCATAACGAAAGGTAGGGACCCCGTGCGCCCGTTATGTATCACGCGGATGGGCCGCGCGGATACCAAGAAAAGGAAGCCTTAAGCCTGAGCGGCAGCAGAGCTGGGACCCTGGACCTTAGCCCACGTCTTGAGCGACAGCGTATCGATCTCGATAAAGCCGGCGCTGGCCTTCTCGTCAAACGTGGTGTCACGGTCGTAGGTGGCCAGGCCGTAGTCGTAAAGGCTAAAGGGGCTCTTGCGGCCGACAACATGGCAGTTGCCCTTAAAGAACTTCAGACGGACGGTGCCGGTCACGAACTTCTGGGTGTCGGCCATAAAGGCATCGAGCGCGTTTTTGAGCGGGCTATACCACTGGCCGTTGTACACGGCGGTGGCCCAATCCTGCTCGAGCTTAATCTTGGTCTTGAGCAGGTCGCCCTCGACGCAGATATCCTCGAGTGCCTTGTGGGCGGTGATGAGCGTCAGGGCGCCGGGAACCTCATAGCACTCGCGGCTCTTAAGGCCCACCAGACGGTCTTCGACCAGGTCGAGACGGCCAAAGCCGTTGTCGCCCGAGATCTTGTTGAGTGCGATGATGATCTCGGAGAGCTTCATCTTCTTGCCGTCGACGGCGACGGGCTTGCCGGCCTCAAACTCAATCTCGGTATACGTCGGGGTGTCGGGCGTGTCCTCGGGATTCTTGGTCATAACCCAGGCGTCGTCGAGCGGCTCGTTCCAGGGATCCTCCAGGTGGCCGCACTCAATGGCACGACCCCACAGGTTGTCGTCGATGGAATAGGGGTTGTCGTTGGCACCCTCGGGAACCGGCACGTTGTGGGCGTGAGCATAGGCGACCTCGTCGGGACGGCACTTAAGATCCCACTCGCGAACCGGGGCGATAACCTTAAGCTCGGGGTCGAGGGCCTTGACGGCAGCCTCAAAACGAACCTGGTCGTTACCCTTGCCGGTGCAGCCGTGAGCGACGTAGGTCGCGCCAAACTCGTGAGCGACCTCGACAAGCTTCTTGGCGAGCAACGGGCGGGACAGGGCGGAGAGCAGCGGATATTTGTTCTCGTACATAGAGTTTGCGGCGATAGCCTTAGTCAGGAACTCATCGGAGAACTCGTCGCGCAGATCGAGCACCTGGCAATCCAGAACGCCCAGGTCGAGGGCCTTCTGCTTCTTGGCGTCCAGACCGGTCTCTTCCTGGCCCACGTTGCCGCAGACACAAACAACATCGAGATTCTTCTCGTCCTGGAGCCACTTGACACATACGGATGTATCAAGACCACCGGAATATGCGAGAACGACTTTTTCCTTGCTCATGGCTGTTTCCTTTCGCCCTTGGTAGCTAGTTAGAACATCGGTCAGTTGCAAGTCATTTCGAGGTCAAAAACCGTGCAATATCAGGTTAAATAGCAAAAAGCAGCACAACATGCCCTAGAAACATGCAGCAATGTCGTGCTAAAACCCAACGACCTCAAAATGACTCTGTTGAGGCAATTCGCCCCATACGGACAGAGACGATTGTTATCGTCGTCGGGAAATTGCGCGCTGGCGTCGGATGGCATTGTCTGCAGTAGTGATGATCTTTACGAACTGCATCTGCCTCTCCTTTCACCTATCGCCGGGCGCAATTCTAATATCGCAAACGGTACCTTTTCCTCGGTAAGCGGTGCTTTTGCCGTCTCCGTTTTCGATGGTCGCTATATTACGCTAAAGTGCCTGCTGTACAAGCGACAAATTCAAATTTCTGAAAAGTTTTTTCATTAGTTTGTGAATTGCAGTGCAAGTACGCACCATTCCTGCGAAAATACGCTCGATTACATAGCAGAGGGTCATTACGCCCGAAACAATCTGGAAACGGAAAGGCGCATTTATGCAGACTTATGAATCAGACGCCAACATCGGCAACATTAAACTCATCGCCGTCGACATGGACAAGACGCTGCTCACCGACGAGCGCGTGTTGCCGCAGGGTCTTGATGAGCGTCTGGACAAGCTCGCCGACGCCGGCATCGTATTCTGCCCCGCCAGCGGACGTCCCGCTCCCAAGCTCGAGGAGATGTTCGAGGGCATCAAGAACCGCCTTGCTTTTTGTCCCGACAACGGAGCCTGCGTCATCTATCGCGGCAGCTATATCTATAAGAGCAACATCGATGTGGCGCTGTATCAGCAGGTGCTCGCTCGTGCCTCGGAGGACCCGCGCGCCGTTCCCGTCCTGTGCTGCTACGACGAGTTCTATGTTCTCGCCCGCGACCATCAATACCACGACGAGGTCAGCGTCTACTACAACACAATCAACTACGTCGACACCTTTGAGGGCATTGATATCGAGTCCAATAAGATCTCGATCTTCTTCCCTGCCTACGATGCCGAGCCCGCGTTCCGCGAGACCTATAACCCCGCGTTCTCGGATCAGCTCTATGTCACCAATGCCGGCCGCGAGTGGATCGACTTTATGAACCTGGGTGTCGACAAGGGCGCCGGCGTCGCGCATCTGTGCGAGCAGTTGGGCATTGATATCGCCGATGCCGCCGCCGTGGGCGATACCTACAACGACATCCCCATGCTGGAGCGCGTCGGACACAGCTTTATCGTGGACAATGCCGAGGAGCACATGAACGCGCATGCCAAGTGGCGTATTCCGAGCAACAACGACGGGGGCGTACTGACGCTCATCGACGCCATCTTGGCGGCTCGTTAAACTCGCCGCCATGCCCGGGGCCGGCCGTTTGATTTTTGCTCGGTCAGGTCCTGGGCTCGCTCGAGGCCACATTAAGTGGCCTTCGGCTCGTGCGGAATCTACAAAAATCAAACGGCCGGCCCCGGGCATGGCTACATATTCGTTCATGCCGCCTAGGTGGCGTCTTGGCGCCTAGATACTTTGGCTGAATTTAATTGGATGAAGGGAGCTCCTTGTTGATGAGGGGCTCCCTTCTGTTTTGGTTACTTTGGGGTTGTGAGGGCGTCTTTATTTGGCGTCGGCCCAGGTTACTCCGGTTGAGGCTTCGGCGATCAACGGTACGCGGAGGTCTACTACGTGTTCCATGGCGTCGCGGACCATGGTGGTTAGGCGCTCGACTTCGTCGACGGGACACTCAAAGTCCAGTTCGTCGTGTACCTGCAGAATCATATGGGCGGCAAAGCCTTCTTCTTCCAGGCGGCGGCTTACGCGGGCCATCGCGATCTTGATGATGTCGGCCGCGGTGCCCTGCATGGGATGGTTCATGGCCGTGCGCTCACCAAAGCCGCGGAGCTGTGGGTTTTTGGCCTTGAGCTCGGGAATATGGCGTCTGCGGCCATACATGGTCTCGGCGTAGCCCGTCTGCTTGGCACGTGCCACCACGTTGTCGAGGAACGTACGCACACCCGGGTAGGCCTCGTAGTAGCGGTCGATCATGTCGCGCGCCTCGGCCATCGAGATGTGCAGCGACTGCGACAGACCGTAGGCCTGCTGACCGTACACGATGCCAAAGTTCACGGCCTTGGCGCGGCTGCGCAGGTCGGGTGTCACCTCGGACACCGGCACGCCAAACACGCGCGCGGCCGTCTCGGCGTGGAAGTCCTCGCCCTCGTTAAAGGCGCGCACCAGGTGCTCGTCACCCGAGAGATGCGCGAGTAGACGTAGCTCGATCTGCGAGTAGTCCACCGCCAAAAAGACGCTGCCCTCGCCCGCCGAGAACGCCGTCTTGACGGTACGACCCAGCTCAGAGCGCGTCGGAATGTTCTGCAGGTTCGGGTCGCTCGAGGACAGACGTCCCGTTGCGGTAATGGTTTGGTTGTACGTGGTGTGCACGCGGCCGTCACCGCGGCGCAGCGGGCCCAACGTGTCCAGATAGGTTGTCTTAATCTTGGACTTCTCGCGCCAGTCCAAGATCAGACGAACAATCTCGTGGTCACGGGCAAGATCGCTCAGCACCTTGGCATTGGTCGAATAGTAGCCGCGCTTGGTCTTTTTGAGGCCCTTGGTCGGAAGGCCCATCACATCAAAGAGCACATGCGAAAGTTGCATGGGGCTGCCGATGTTAAAGGTCTCGTCGCCGGCCAGGTCGCGAATGCTGCGCTCAACCTCGGAAATCTGGGTCGCCAGGCCCTCGGACAGACTGTGCAGGCGGTCGGGGTCCACAAGCATGCCCGCGCGCTCCATCTTGGCAAGCACCGGCACGAGCGGCATCTCGATGCCATCGAACACGTTGGCGGCATTCTCACGGGCCATGAACTCGCGCAACGGCGCCACGAGCGCCAGCGTCAGGGCCGCAGTACGGGCGGCAGGCGCCGGAGCGTCCTCGCCGGCACCCTCCGCGCCGCGCGCCGCAGGCAGCGCCATCTGCAGATACGTATCGGAAAGATATGCCTCATCGAACTCGGAGCGGTCGGAATCCAACAGGTAGGCGGCAACCACGGTGTCGAAGATGCGCGTGGAATCGACTGCCAGCGGATCCATGAGCTCGGGCTCAGAAGAGTCGACGGGCGAAAGCTCATGCAACAGCGTCTTCATATCCGGCTCGCCACGCGGCCCTCCATAAACAGACGCGCGAGCACGCCGGCAATCACGCCGTGGGCGAAGTTGAAGCCTCAACCTCAGCCGCCGCACCGCCGTCGCCCTCCTCGAGCGAGAACAGGCCCTTGGACGTCGCCAACCATAGCGTGCGCGTCAGTCCAAAGAGCGCGCCCTCTTCCTTGTCGTCGTCCACCACGGCGGCGACCCACTCGCCGGCATCAATCGCGCGGGAGACCTCATCTGCAACGGCACCAAGCGCATCAGTATCGCCGGCGGCTGCGCGCAAAACGGCGGGCATCTCAAACGTGCTGACAGTGGCAGCAGCGCCACCCTCGCCGCCGATCAGCGCCAAGAAACGGTTCTGCATGGCGGTGATGCCGAGCGTGCCCAGTGCCGCGGAAACCTCATCGGCGGAAAACGCCGGGAAGGACGTCGCCTCAAAATCGAGCTCAACGGGCGCATCGGTGCGGATGGTCGCGACTTTGCGGCTCAGCAGCGCATCATCGATGTGCGCGCGCAGGTTCTCGCCCATCTTGCCCTTGACCTCGTCGGCGTGTGCGATGACCTCGTCCAGGCTACCGTACTGCGCAATGAGCGCGCTCGCCTTTTTGGGGCCGATGCCCGGCACGCCGGGGATGTTGTCGGACGTGTCGCCCTTCAGACCATAAAAATCGGGCACGAGCGCCGGCGTGATGCCGTGATACAGATCGTCCACGCTCTCGGGCGTCATGATCGCCACGTCGGACAGGCCCTTGCGGGTCGAGACCACGTTGACGTGCTCGGTCACGAGCTGATACATATCGCGATCACCGGTCACCAGCAGCATGTCACAGCCGGCCTGCTCGCCCAGGCGCGCCATAGTGCCCAGGATGTCATCGCCTTCCCAGCCCTCGGACTGCAAAATTGGCACGTTGAGCGCGGCGAGCAGATCCTTAATCATGGGAAACTGTGCGTGCAGGTCGGGGTCCATGGGCGGGCGCTGAGCCTTGTACTGCGGCAGCATCTCCATGCGCACGCGCGGCTTGCCCTTGTCAAACGCCACGACAACGCCGTCGGGATTAAAGGCGTCAATCATCTTGAGGAACATATTCAAAAAGCCAAAGATCGCGTTGGTGGGACGACCGTCCGGCGCGTTCATGGTGGGCGGCACGGCGTGGAAGGCGCGGTGCATGAGCGAGTTGCCGTCGATGACGGCAAAGGTACGGCGCTTGTCAGACATATTGAATACCTCGCTTTGGGCTGGGCACGGTTTGCTCACACCAGTTTACACGCTCCCCGCCCCGCGGCCACCGCACATCAGGCTTCCCTGCCGCCGCGGCCCGCGCGTGATACGATGGCTCACGGTACATCAACCAGCACGATCGATCCGAAAGGAGCCTGCGTCATGGAGCGTCCCTGCGCATGGAAAAAGTACACGCCACAGCAGATCGAGGAGCTCGAGGAGCTTTGCCGCGGCTATAAGCAGTTTTTGAGTGAGAACAAGACCGAGCGCCTGTGCGTCAAGACCGGTATCAAGATGGCCGAGGAGGCGGGCTACGTCAATCTGGAGACCGTGATCGCCGAGGGCCGCGCGCTCAAGGCCGGCGACAAGGTGTACGCCGCCAATCACGGCAAGGACCTCATGCTCGTCAACCTGGGCACCGCCCCGCTCGAGCAGGGCTTTAACATCCTGGGCGCCCACGTGGACTCGCCGCGCCTGGACCTCAAGCAGAACCCCGCCTTCGAGGCCGGCGACATGGCCTACCTCGACACGCACTACTACGGCGGCGTCAAGAGCTACCACTGGGTGGCCTCCCCGCTCGCGCTTGTGGGCGTCATCTGCAAAAAGGACGGCACCACCGTCGACATCAACATCGGTGACAAGGCCGACGACCCGGTCTTTACCATCTCCGACCTGCTGATCCACCTCTCGAGCGAGCAGATGGCCAAGCCCGCCAAGGACGCCGTTGACGCCGAGATCCTCGACGTGATCGTGGGCGGCCGCCCCGTCAAGTTCGATGAGGACGACAAGGACGCTCCCAAGGAGCCCGTCAAGCAGATGTTCCTGGACATCCTCAAGGAGCAGTACGACGTCGAGGAGGAGGACTTCCTCTCCGCCGAGATCGAGGTCGTGCCCGCCGGCCCCGCCCGCGACATGGGCCTCGACCGCTCCATGATCTTGGGCTATGGCCACGACGACCGCGTCTGCGCCTATCCGTCCATGCTCGCCCAGATCAACGTCGCCAACGTGGAGCGCACGAGCATCACACTCATCGTCGACAAGGAGGAAATCGGTTCCGTGGGTGCCACCGGCATGACGAGCCGCTTCTTCGAGAACACCGTCGCCGAGATCATGACGCTCGCCGGCGAGGATAGCCCGCTGGCCCTGCGCCGTGCACTCGCCCACAGCCGTATGCTCTCCTCTGACGTGTCCGCCGGCTTCGACCCGGCTACGCCGGCAAGTTCGAAACCAAGAACGCAGCCTTTATGGGTCGCGGCCTGTGCTTTAACAAGTACACGGGCAGCCGCGGCAAGGGCGGCTCTAACGACGCCGACGCCGAGTATGTGGCCCTCATCCGCGACATCATGGACGAGGCCGGCGTGGACTTCCAGACCTGTGAGCTCGGCCGCGTCAACGCGGGCGGCGGCGGCACCATCGCCTACATCATGGCCAAGTACGGCATGAACGTCATCGACTCCGGTGTTGCCGTCCTGTCCATGCACGCCCTGTGGGAGGTCGCCAACAAGGCCGACATCTACGAGGCCTATCGCGGCTACAAGGCCTTCATCGAGCGCGCCTAACCAACCCTTCATCAGTTGCGGTGAAATACGGACTAAACTGGCCCATAAACGGCCAAAACAGACTGTATTCCACCGCAACTTCCTTTTTGGCAGAGGAGAGTCCATGCTGCAGGTCATCATTTCGCCCGCCAAGCAGATGCGTGCGGCCCAAGATGCTTTTGAAGTCCTGGGCATTCCACCTTTTGCGCACGAGACGGCTCGCCTCCACCGCGTACTGCTAGATATCGAGCGGAATGAAGGCAGCGGAGGTCTGCAGGCGCTCTGGAACGTGAGTGATAAACTGCTGGGACCTTGCCTCAACACCCTGCATGAGTTTGGGCCCATCCTGAAAAACGGCGATCTCGACAATCCCGCACTAGCCCGTCACCTCTCCCCTGCCGTCATGTCCTATCACGGCATCCAATACCAGAGCATGGCTCCCGAGGTGATGGATTCCGCGCAACTCGCATGGCTGCAAGACCATCTGTGGATCCTCTCGGGCCTTTACGGATGCGTACGCCCCTTTCATGCCGTTGAACCGTATCGGCTGGAGATGGGCGCGAAGCTTGCCGTCGACGATGCCCGAGACCTCTATGCGTTTTGGGGCGACAAGCTCGCACGGGCCATCGCTCCGGCGGGCTCCAACGCTACGATCGTCAACCTCGCGAGCGCGGAATACGCCAAAGCCGTTCTGCCCCGCCTCACCACCGATGCCACGGTCGTCACATGCCTCTTTGGCGAAGGCATCCGCAACGGCAAGCCCATCCAGCGCTCGACCGCCAGCAAAAAGGCACGCGGCTCCATGGTGCGCTGGATGGCAGAAAACAAGCTCGAGGATGTAAGCGGGCTCACCGCGTTCGACGTTGGTTATCGCCACTTTCCCGAGCTTTCAAATAAAAACACTTTGGTCTTCCTGAACGAGCAGGCCTTGTAGGATCACCGCTACTTTTGAATGTGCCGCCTAGGCACGGCGTCTATTCCGCCAAGCCGTCGGCTTTGGCAATTTCATTTGTCGAGCCGTCCTGATAGGTAATCTTGACATGCTCAACCTCGGACACCGCAACACCCGTCGGAGGCTCCAGACGCCATTCCGTCAGCGCAATGTCCATGGTCGTGGGAACGTCCCCCTGATCTTTGAGCTCGACCGACAGCGTCTTAAGCGACGCATCGAAGGTCACGCGCTCGATCTCTTCACCAGGAATGGAGCCACCGCTCAGCTGCAGCTGCACAAACTCGTCGCGCGGATACCAATAGTCGCCCGGCGCGGCCACCGTGTTACCACCAGCGACCTTCACCGTCATGATCGGCAGGGCATCGTCGGCCTCAAACTCCCAGGCAGCGCCGCCGCGACCACCATACGTCCAGATACAAAAGGCAATCACCAGCACGGCAAGCACCGCAAAGCCAATCGCGACAAGGCCATGGTGCGCACGGCTTTCCTCGGCCGATACATCCCATTGCGTCTCTCGATATAGATGCTTGTCTTCCATGTTCGCCTCCCCACAGGCACGCTCGTTGGCCCAATCGTACCCATTCAGGCTATACTTGAGCCCATGACATAACGGGGAGCTTGCAGGACAAGACGACAGGCTGAGATTGGGCGCGCCCGCCCTGACCCGCAAACCTGATATGGGTAATGCCAACGAAGGGAGCCGTGCCAATGAGCACACAGACCGAGCCCAAGCTCGTCACGCAAATCGACTTCGCCCGCGCCGGGCAGATCACACCGCAGATGAAGGAGGTTGCCGAGCGCGAGCATCGCGACCCCGAGTACATCCGCGAGCGCGTGGCCGACGGCCGCATCGCCATTCCCGCCAACATCGTGCATATCAAAAAGGGCATGCGCGCCTTTGGTGTCGGCGAGGGTCTGTCCACCAAGGTCAACGTCAACCTGGGCATCTCGGGCGACAAGGCCGATGCCGCCGAGGAGTGGAAGAAGGTCAAGATCGCCGAGGACTTTGGCGCCGACGCCATCATGGACCTCTCCAACTCGGGCAAGACGCGCCAGTTCCGCCAGCAGCTCATCGACGAAACGCCGCTCATGGTGGGCACCGTCCCCATGTACGACGCCATCGGCTACATGGAAAAGCCGCTGGTCAAGCTGACCAAGGACGACCTGTTCGAGGTCGTGCGCGCGCATGCCGAGGACGGCGTGGACTTTATGACCATCCACTGCGGCATCAACAAGTCGGTCACCAAGACCTTTAAGGAGACCGGCCGCCTGATGAACATCGTCAGCCGCGGCGGTTCGCTGCTGTTTGGCTGGATGGAGGTCACCGGCAACGAAAACCCCTTCTACGAGTACTTTGACGAGCTGCTCGAGATTTGCCACGAGTACGACGTGACGATTTCGCTCGGCGACTCCTGCCGCCCGGGCTGCCTCTACGACTCCAACGACGCCACCGAGACCGCCGAGATGATCGAGCTGGGCAAGCTGTGCAAGCGCGCCTGGGCCGCCGGCGTCCAGGTCATGGTCGAGGGACCGGGCCACATGGCGCTCGACGAAATCGCCGCCAATATGAAACTGCAGAAGCGCCTGTGCCACAACGCCCCGTTCTATGTGCTCGGGCCGCTGGTGACCGATATCGGTGTGGGATACGACCACATCACCGCCGCCATCGGCGGCGCCATCTCCGCCAGCTCCGGCGCTGACTTCCTGTGCTACGTGACGCCGGCCGAGCACTTGTGCCTGCCCAACGCCCAGGACGTGCTCGATGGCCTCATGCTACCAAGATCGCCGCACACGCCGCCGATATCGCCAAGAAGGTGCCGCACGCCCGCGACATGGACGACAAGATGGGCCAGGCACGCCGCAAGCTCGACTGGGACGCCATGTGGAAGTGCGCGCTCGACCCAGTTACGGGCAAGAAGCGCTACGAGGAGTCTCCCGCCGCCACCGAGGGCACTTGCACCATGTGTGGCAAGATGTGCGCCGTCCGTACCGTTAACAAGGTGTTCGAAGGCACAACGATCGACCTCGGCATGGAGGATTAACGCGTCACCGGAGCCACAATCGGTAACATGGTGTTCGTCAATTGTTGACGTGTGAACATTTGCTTACATTTGCGTAAAGATTGCATCGCCCGCCCGGGTTCGGAATACAGCCGGCCCGGGCATCTTTATAATGCAGACTTAAAGACCCATTTGAATCCGACCGGACAAGGGAGTGAGCATGGATCGCAGTAAGGTACCCGCCGTTCTGTCCATCGCGGGATCCGATTCCAGCGGCGGTGCCGGCATTCAGGCTGACATCAAGACCATCACGGCGCACCGCCTGTATGCCGAGACGGTCATCACCGCCATCACGGCGCAAAACACACTGGGCGTCACCGCCGTGCAGGATATCTCGCCAGATATCGTAGCCGCGCAAATTGACGCCGTCTTTGACGATATCCGCCCGAGCGCCGTCAAGATCGGCATGGTTTCTTCTGTCGAGATTATCGAAGTCATCGCCGACCGCTTGAGCGCCTGGAACGCAACGAACGTGGTCGTCGACCCCGTCATGGTCGCCACCTCGGGCGCGCGCTTGATTGCCGAGGATGCCTCCGAGGCACTCACCCGCCGCCTGTTCCCGTTGGCAACGGTCATCACCCCCAACATTCCCGAGGCTATGGCGCTGCTCGACTACGAGGTCGATTCCGAGCGCACACAACAAAATGCCGCTATGCTCCTCACCCGCCGCTTTGGCTGCGCAGCCTTGGTTAAGGGCGGTCATTTTGTCAACGAGGCCAACGACGTACTGGCCGAGCCTGCGCCCCTCGATGACGAGGGCAACCACCTGGGCGATCCGCTCACCACGTGGTTTCGCCACAAGCGTATCGACACCAATAACACGCACGGCACTGGCTGCACGCTCTCGTCCGCCATCGCCTGCGCGCTGGCCCAGGGCATGGAACTTGCCGACGCCATCAACGCCGGCAAGGCCTACCTAACCGGCGCTCTCGCCGCCGGCTTTGACATGGGCAAAGGCTCCGGCCCCGTCAACCATATGTGGCAGTATTAAGATTCGCAGCCCAAAACCACCGCAAAGGGGACAGGCACCTTTGCGATGGTTCCCACAAACATCTCGATCTGTAACAGTTAGAGCCCATTTTTCGGCTCACCTGTTACAGATCGAGACACTCAAATTCCGCTGAGAAGATAATCTCGATCTGTAACAGCAACTCGGCAAATTCGACCCTAGATGTTACAGATCGAGACAAACGAGCGATATCGACCTAAATAATCTCAATCTGTAACATCTAGCCCGTCTTCGACCTTAGAACTGTTACAGGTCAAGACAAACAAACGAAACAAGCCACCGCAAAGGGAACTTTTGTGGTGGCTTGGGGCCGCGCTACTCACCGAGCATCTCTTGGAGCTTGGCTGCCACGGCATGTCCCAAGCTCTCGTGGCTTTCGGGCATCATATGCAGATAGTCGATATCGCCCGGCTCGGCAAACTCGGCGGCATTCAAAAAGTCGCAGCCAAACTGCTCGGCCACGTGCGCATAGTACTCGCCAAAAAGCTCAGATGCCTCAACGGAATGCTCGTCAAAGTCGGTCATATACACATCGGCGATCTGCGGCTTGATCTTGATAGGAGCCATCAGCAGGATGCGCGGGCAAGGCGCAGCGTCGGTCCACGGAAACGCGCGGACGGCGCGAATCAGCGCCATGGCGCCACGGGCGATATCGGAAGCTGTCACGTTAAAGACCGTCTTACAGTCGTTGGTGCCCAGCATGATCACAATGGCGTCCAGCGGCTTATGGGCCTCGAGCAGCATCGGAAGCGCGCGAATACCGTTGAGGTTAGTGTCCAGATGGCACATGTCGTCGCGTACCGTCGTGCGGCCGTTGAGGCCTTCTTCAATTACATGCCAGCCCTCGCCTAAGTCACGTTGGACCACGCCACACCAGCGCACATCCTGCGCATAGCGCACCGCGGTACCGTCGCGCATGCCCGCCGGATCGTAACCATAGGTGTTGCTGTCACCAAAGCATAGAACGTTTTTCATCGTAAGCTCCCCACTCAATAAAAAGCCGACGGGAGCAGCCCCCGTCGGCTCGGTATATCGCATCACGCGCACCGTTTACAGGTACTTGCGCCAGTCGTCGTCATCCTCGTCATCCTCGGCAGCGGCCTGAGCCTGCTCGGCGGCACGGGCGGCTGCGGTGCGGGCGGCAACCTGAGCATAGGACTCCTCGTTGCGCTCGGGGAAGTTTGCCAGCACGTGCTCGAACTTGGCGAAGTCCTCGTCCCAGCGCGTAGAGGGCACGGCAAAGAAGACCTGCTTGACCTTGAAGTCGCCCGACGCGAGCTCCTTGCGGAAGAGCTCGGCCACGGCCTCGGCATCAAAGCCGTTGTTGTCGCAGCCCCAAGCACCCAGCACGAGCTTCTCGCGACCAAGCTCATCGCAGATGGCGAGCACAAAGCGAATGCGGTCGCGCAGGGCATCCAGCAGAGCATCGTCGCTCACGCGATACTCCTGGCGGGCGCGCCTAACGTTGGGCGCGGCGGCCACGATCACGTCGGCGTATGCATGCACGTGGTTGCGGTCGAAGCGCACCGCAGGCACCACCAGGGCGCGGTTACGATAGAGCTCGCAGTTGATGTTGCGGCGACGGTTCTCGCCGTACCACTTACGCTGCTTATCGAGAACGTTGTACAGATACGAATCGGCGCACAGCGTGGCCTCCTGGCCCAGATAACCCTGAATATATCCACCGCCCGGATTGGTAAACGAGGCAAAGGCGAGCACTGCCATGTCGCAGAACTGCGCATAGCCACGGCCGTTGTCCAGAATGGCCTGCGTGGCGGAGGCATCAAGCACGGTGACCTCGGGCAGGGTCGGAGCGGGCTCCTCGGCAGGCGCGGACTCGGTCTCTGCGGGTTCCTCGGCAGGCGCAGACTCGTCCGTGACCTCGGTCTCGACGGACGCAACCTCAGCGGCCTCGACCTCGGCGGACTCAGACTCCTCGGCAACCGGCTCCTCGGCAGCCGCAGCCGCTTGGGCCTTGGCCTTCATCGCCGCGACAAAGCCGGCAGGCATGCCGTCAAACTCGCGAGCACCAGCAAGCGAACGCTCGATATCCTTGGCGCAGGCCTCGGACACAGTCATCACATGGCGCTCGGCGGCCTTGGCACGAGCCTCGCGCTTGGGATTGGGCTGACCCGCTCGGTTGGACCTGCGGTTACGGTTCCTGTTGTCGACGTCTGCCATACGTGGTCACCTTTCCTGTCGCTGCCGCTTTCGGTTTTTCCCATCCATGATACCCCGCCACGTACAAAAAAGACGGCCCCGAAGGACCGCCTTTCGCATTGATTTACGCGCGCGGCAAGCACCGCTGCAACTCGCCGCTAGTCGCGACGACCAAGGATGTTCAGGATACGCAGGAACACGTTGATGATATCCACGAACAGATTGGACGCCATGAGCACGGCGTTGGGCAGCGTAGGCGGCACCGTCGTGGCAACATAGGTGTCGTAGCCAATAAAGCCGGCGAACACCACGATCACGATCAGATCGGTGATGGTCTGCGAGACGCCCATGAACATCAGCACGATCTCAACCAGAATAGTGGCGAGCAGAATGCCAAAACCGATGCCATATACGCGCTGGAAAAACTTGGGGAACGTCACGCCCAAAGCGCCAAAGACAAAGGTGATAGCGGCCGTGGCGATAAAGGCAGTGTTGATGGTGGGCAGGTCGTAGTTGGCCAGGCCAAACGACGCGGTCAGACCAAAAGTGCTCGCAAAGATTACGTAGCCCACAAGGGACAGGCCAACGGACTGCTTGCTGGCGGCGGCCGACATCATGACCATGCCGACGATAGTCAAAATAAACGAGCCAAAGACCAGCGGCAAAGCGACGCCGCTCATCATCATGCGGGCAAACGCCATGGTACTCGTAAAGTAGGCGCCGGCGCCCATGGCGCAAAAGCCCAAAAAGATCAGGGCGGACATGGCGAGATTGTACGCGCGCGGCGACATCTCCTTGGCGCGGCTTGCGCCGCTCTCGACGGGGCCGTTCTGATAGCCCTGGATATCATTCATGCTTTCGTCCTTTCAGATAGCGCCGCGACAGCAGCGCCTTAAGCGACAAGATTTCTACCATTGTACCCGAACGCCGTGCGTCCCTACCTGCGGCGCTCACCCTCGAGCGTGCGGTCGAACGCCCACACCCACCAACGCATCAGATGGGCCTGCGAGCCGTCCGGCCGCTCGCGTGCCTGTTCTTCCAGATACAGTTCGGTCGCATGACCGCCAAAACGAACCTTATAGGTTGCCGTACGAATGCCGTGAACCGTCAGGCCAAAACCGGTGGACGAGATAATCTCGTCAATCGTAAAGCAACGACCGTCGACCCAGCAGACGGTGACCGGCACGACTTGTCCGCCCGCGAGGATGCGAGCCACAACGTCCACATACTGTTTGTGCACGCGTCGAGTTTTGCCATCTGTCTGTCGATATTCCATGCTTCCCATTATCGAACGCATGTTTGCATATTGTAAAGCGAACAGACTGTGGTTTTGGAGTGTCGTAGCAATCGCACGTGTCCGCATGGAGTGATAGCAAAAAGAACACCCGTGGTCAACAGGCTAATATTCAATTTTAGTGCCAAAAAATTCACTTCTCCCATCAGAACTCGGCAAAGAAACCCGCAGGAGGTGATACGATTTATCATGTTTTTGTAACGTGCCTGCAAACTTCGAGAAAGCCCATATATGGACGTAACGTTCTCAACCTTCCTCGGCCAAATTGTGTCGAACCCAGTCCTTGCCGTCACCGTGATCCTCGCGTTGGGCGCCATCTTCGTCAACGGATGGACCGACGCGCCCAACGCCATCGCGACCTGCGTCACTACGCGTTGCATGCCCGCCCGCGCCGCCATTCTCATGAGCGCCGCATTCAACTTCCTCGGCGTGCTCATTATGACGCACTTTAACGCGAGCGTCGCCAATACCATCTCGCATATCGTTGACTTTGGCGGAAACAGCACCATGGCGCTCGCCTGCCTGTGCGCGGCCCTGTTCTCCATCGTCGTCTACGGCGCCACAGCATCGCGTTTCGGCATCCCCACCTCGCAAAGCCACAGCCTTATCGCCGGCCTGACCGGTGCCGCTATCGCCCTCGGCGGCGCGAGCAGCGTCAACGTCCACGAGTGGATGAAGGTTATCTACGGCCTGGCGCTCTCCATTGGCCTGGGCTTTGTCATGGGCTGGATCCTGTGCAAGCTCGTCTCGATTCTTTTCGCCGCCGCCAACAGGCGACGCGCCAACGTTTTCTTTAAATATGCTCAGATTGCGAGTGCCGCGGCCATGAGCTTTATGCACGGCGCGCAGGATGGACAGAAGTTCATCGGCGTGCTCTTTTTAGGTGTCGCCTTCGCCAACGGCCAGACTAGCGTCGGCGACGCCGGCATCCCCATCTGGATCATGCTGCTGTGCTCGGCCACCATGGGCATCGGCACCAGTGTGGGCGGCGAGCGCATCATCAAGTCCGTCGGCCAGAGCATGGTCAAGCTCGAAAAGTACCAGGGCTTCTCCGCCGACCTGGCGGGCGCCGCGAACCTGCTGCTTGCCACCCTTACCGGCATCCCCGTGTCCTCCACGCACATCAAGACCTGCGCCATCATGGGCGTCGGTGCCGTCAAACGCCTCTCGGCCATCAACTTCGGCGTCGTCAAGGACATGATGTTCACCTGGTTCTTCACCTTCCCCGCCTGCGGACTCATCAGCTTTGTCATGGCCAAGCTGTTCATGATGTTCCTCTAGCCACACCGAGCGTCCATCCGGACCGCAAAACTTCGCCCACCCGTCTTCGCCTCGAAAGGACCCACTCATGGCAAAGAAACCCGATTCGTTCTACTTTGACAACTACGTCGCCTGCGCCGATCTTGCCGTCCAGGCCGCCGAGCTGCTTACCAAGATTTTCGAGAACTTCGATCCCGCGAAGATTCACGATATGCTCGACAAGATGCACGCGATCGAGCATGCGGCCGACAAGAAGCACCATGAGCTTGAGGACGCCCTGCTCACGGCCTTTATCACCCCGCTTGAGCGCGAGGACCTGGATCTGATGAGCTGCTCGCTCGACACCGTGCTCGACCGTATCGAGGGCGTCGTGCAGCGCGTCTACTTCACCAACATCCAGAGCATCCATCCCGACGCCATCGTCATCGCCCACAAGGTGACCGACGCCTGCCGCGCCATGAAGGACCTGATGGTCGAGCTGCCTAACTACCGCAAGTCCAAGACGCTGCGCGAGCTCGTCATCCAGATCAACACCATCGAGTCCGAGGCCGACGAGCTCTATATCAACGCCATGCGTAACCTGCACGTTAACGGCAAGGACCCGCTCGAGGTCATCGCTTGGCGTGACGTGTACGCCTTCCTGGAGTACTGCGCCGACTGCTGCGAGAATGTGGCCGATGTCGTGGATTCGATTGTCATGAAGAACAGTTAATTGGGGGTACGTGTCCCGGCGGCGAAGGGCCGGCCACGGTTTGCTTTCTCACTCCGGCTGCTTTGCAGAGTCGTTCGAAAGTAAACCGTGGCCGGCCCTTCGCCTTACGTACACCATTGGGAACTTTGGCTGATAGTTGTAGCGCGATGGGGGTTTGGCTGAAGGGACCTATGGTACCCGTTCGGACACTTTGGCCCTTGATGAGCGTTTGGCTGATTGCTGCTTTGGGTACTCTTTGGGTTACTTTTGGTTTGTTTGATTTTTAATTTTAGGAGGGCTTGTATGTCTTATTTGGATCTGGCTCGTGGTCGGTATTCTTGTCGTTCTTTTGAGGACCGTTCTGTTGAGCAGGCTGTGGTGGATGCCATTGTTGAGGCTGGGCGTATTGCTCCTTCTGCTTGTAATAATCATCCAGCCCGTGTGATGGTGCTGGATACGCCTGAGCTGTTGGAGAAGGCTGCTGCTTGTCAGCCTCGGTTTGCTCGTGATGGGTCTATCTTTGGCGCTCCGCTTGTCTTCCTTATTTGCTGCGTTACCGATGATGCTTGGGTACGCCCGTATGACCAGATGAATTCCAGTGAAATCGATACGTCCATCGTGTGTGATCAGATGATGATGGAGGCCACCGAGCAGGGCCTAGGAACGTGCTGGGTATGCCATTTTAAGCCTGAGGTGGCACAGGAGCAGTTCAATCTGCCCAAGGGCGTCTATCCCTATCACATGCTCGTCTGTGGCTATCCCGCCGACCACATCGCCGATCCCGAGCATCGCGAGGCCCGCACTATTCCCCTCTCCAACTTCCTCCTCAAGTAGTTTTTGGACATACCTTAAAATCTACCCTTGACCGCTCACCCGTTCGCCGAGTTCTGCGCCACTATGTGCAGGGCTCGGTTTTTTTATGTTACGCACCCCGGCACAGTCATAAAAAAGGACCCGCAAGCTGCGGGTCCTTTCTAGGCACTAAATTGTAGGCCGAATGTTAGTCCAGGTCGTCGGCAGCAAAGTTGTCGATCGGGGCAAAGGGATCGGCCACGGGGACAACCGGGTCAGCGACGGGCAGCGGCTCGGCGGGAACAGTCACTGCAGGAGAAGCGGCAGAACCGACCGGCGTGGAGGCCATGAGGTCGGCCGGGAAGGAGTTCTGGGCATCGTCCATGAAGTGCTGGATGAGCTTGAGATACTCTGCCTTGAACTCCTCACGGGAAGCCTTGAGACGATCGATTTCCTCGAGCTCGGCCTGCTTTTCGGTCAGAGCCTGGCGGATAACCTCGCGGGCCTTAGCGTCAGCCTCGTTGCGGATACGCTCAGCGTTCTCGTTGGCATCGTTGACGATGGTCTCAGCGGTCTGCTGGGCAGCGATCAGGGCAGCGGAAATCTGGCGCTCCTGAGCGGAGAAGTCAGGGGCGGGAGCAGCCACAGGGGCGGCAGGAACGGCCTGGGCGGTGGCATCCTGAGCCTGGGCAAGCTGAGCCTGTGCATCGGCAAGCTGCTGCTCGGTAGCAGTCAGACGACCTTAAGGTCGACGATCTTAGCGAGCATAGCGTCAACCTCGGAGGACAGCGTCTCCAAGAAGACGTCGACCTCAGCAGGATCGTAGCCACGCTTGGCCTCAGAGAAAGTCTGAGCCTGGATGTCTGCAGGGGTAATAGCCATAACAAGTCTCCTTTTTCATCGCCTCGGCGCTACACGCCCGACGTAAGTTGCTAAGTCAGTTCTATACGAGTATACCTATAAGAAGCTGCAGAACCAGCCTCTGCACCAACTGCAACGCAATAATCGCAACGACCGGCGAAAAATCGATACCGCCCATCGGCGGGATGAAACGACGGAACAGGTTGAGCCACGGACCGCACACGCTATCGAGCACCGCAGCAATATCCTGAAGCAAACCACCCTGCTTCATGGGAATCCACGTCATAAAGCAGTAGACGACAATAAGCGTGGAATAGAAGTTGAACAGCGTGTTGACCAGCTGGACGATAGTGTAGATGTTGATGGGAATCTCCTCGTCTTGTCTTTACTTAAGGTAGCCGTCCGCACGAAGCTTCTTGAGATCGGAATCTTTGACCTCGCAACCGGCGGGCAGCACCATGAACACGCGGTCGCCCACCTCCTTGACCGTGGCACCCAGACCGCAGGCAAAGCCGTAAGAGAAGTCCAAGACGCGCTTAGCAACTTCGGTGCGTACGCCCACAAAAATCAGTGCGACAGGCTGCTTGGTGCGAACGCGGCGCACCACGGTCTCCACGTCGTCATAGCTCTCGGGGCGCAGGACATAGGCCGGCAGCTGCGGCGTGGCGTTGATGATATTGCTCGCATAGGCCGAGGCATCACTCGGTGCAGGCGCGGGCGCAGCGGCGGCACGGGCGCGGGTGTTCTCGGCGTAGCTCGACGGCGTGTCATAGGCACCAGGACGATAACCGCTCGCAACACTGTCCTGCGAGCGCGAAGGCGGGTTATACGTCGTGGCATGGCGGGAGTCATCGCCGACCAGCTGACCGGAGCGCGTATACACGGCAACCGACTCAGCTTCACCGCGGCGCGTCTGACCAAGCAGGCCGTTGCTCGGCTCGTCTTGGGTGTAGAAGCCCTCGCCCGAAGCACCGCCGTAGCCGTTGCCCTGATAACTATCGTCATAGCCGTCATCGTAGCCGTAGTCGTCGTCCTGGCCATAACCCTGGTCGTAACCCTGCTGGCCGCCCAGGTGCATCTTATTTTTAATCTCGTCAAGGAAGCCCATGGTTGTGTCCTCTCGCGGTTTAGTGCAGGCGCCCCGATAATCAGTGCGCACTTCAGAGCCTTATTTTACTGCAAACTCCGGGCTAAATACTACCCTGCCCAGGCGAACGAGCGTAGAGCCCTCCTCAAGGGCAGGCTCAAAGTCCTCGCTCATGCCGCAGGAAAGCTCAGGCAGGTTCAAATCGGGATGCGCAGCCTCCAGCTCATCCCTCAGCTCACGAAGCCCCGCAAAGGTGCGGCGTGCCACATCCTTATTCCCCCGGGGCGCCATAGTCATAAGCCCCTGTACGCAAATTCCCTCAAGTTCCGCAAGCTCACCCGCGGCGGCGCGAATCTCATCGGGCGAAAAGCCTCCCTTCGACTCCTCACCACTCACATTGACCTCGATGAGCACACGCTGGGGGCCGGCGAGCTCGCCTGCCTCAATCTTGCGGACAGCACGGCTCGAGATCGCCTGTGCCAGATGCAGCGAACCCACCGAGTGAATCAGCTCGGCTGAGCCCAGCACCGCATTGATCTTATTGGTCTGCAGGTTGCCGATCATATCGAAGCGCACCTCGGGCAGCTCCGGATGCTCCGCCAGACCCGTGAGCTTGCGAACCAGCTCCTGCGGGCGGTTCTCGGCAAAATGGCGATACCCCGCCTGGATGGCAGCAACAGTCTCATCGACACCAACGGTCTTGGACACGGCAATGAGGCGCGCGGCGTCGTGGGGGCGGCCCGCGCGATCGAGCGCCGCATAAAAACGTTCCAGAATCTGCTCGCGGCGAGCGCGCATCAAATCCAAATAGTTATCCATTGCCAATCGCCTCCGCTGACAGCCAAACAAGTAGTCCCATGCTAACGCAAGAGCGCGGCCCCGCATGTGCAAGGCCGCGCTCACTTAGGTATTTACAATCTTTCGACGAACGGGGCTACTTACTCCTCGTCGTCCTCGCCATCGTCCTCGTCCTCAAGATGATCGAGCAGGTAGCGAAGACCCTCGCTGACCTCGTTGGCGGGCACCTTGGCAACGTAGCGCGCGTCGACGGCGGGCCTCATGATAACACCCTCGCCCGAAGGCACGCGCATGCTCTCGAGCTCGTCCTCATCAGTGCGGGCGATATCGCCGGCGTTCATACGCTGACCAGTCAACAGGAAGGTCAGACGGCAAGCGGCATCGATGGAAATGGAAGCGATGCGATCGAGGTAGCGCGAAACCATGATGGCGCGGCGCAGGTCGTCATAGTTGCTGTCGTCGTCCATAAAGTCGCCCGTATCCATACGGTTAAAGGTGCGGAAGAACTTCTCGTAGGCGGCGTGCACTGGCTCGTCCTCGACGGCCAGGTTGCAGATGATGGACATGTCATTGGTGACGAGCGCAGAAAGCGAAGAGCCCAGCACCTGGTAAACAGCTTCGGCCTCGGCCTCAACCGTACCGACGAGCTCCTGGGGCAGCGAGATGTCGGCCTTGATCATATGACGCGTGGCACGGCAGATCTGACGGACCTTATCGGTCATGCGCTGCAGGTTAAAGTCGACGTAGATGATCGTCTGAAGCAGGCGGAAGTCGGAGGCGACCGGTGACTGCGTGGCGATCAGGTTGTAGCAGACGGCCTCCAGGTTGGCGCAGCGCGCGTCAATCGAAAGCGTACGTTTCTTGGTCTTGGTGGCGAGCTTGCGGTCGTCGGTCACATAGGCCTTCACGGCATCGTGGAGAGCCAGATCGACGGCCTCATAGATGCTCAGTATCTCGTGACGGGCCTCGACGAGCTGACGGGAAAACAGTTTGCGCATGGTTCACTCCAATCAGTTGGGTGCGGTCATGCAGCCCGCACAGTGAATACGCACCGGACCAGGTCCGATCGGCTTGGGACTAGTCGCACCGATCAGCCAAAGCGGCCGGTGATATAGTCTTCCGTCCGCGAGTCCACCGGGCTAGTGAAGATCGCGTCGGTTTGACCATACTCGATGAGCGTGGCGGGCTCGCCGGCAACTTCCTGCAAGAAGAATGCGGTGTAGTCGCTGATACGAGCTGCCTGCTGCATTGAATGCGTGACGATGATGATCGTCATCTCGGGCGCCAGCTCGGCCATCAGATCCTCGACCTTAGAGACGGACGTGGGGTCGATGGCGGAGCAGGGCTCGTCCATCAGAAGGACATCGGGTTGCACCGCAAGCACGCGCGCGATGCACAGACGCTGCTGCTGACCGCCCGAGAGCGCCAAACCATCCTTGTTGAGCTGATTGGATACCTCTTTCCAGAGGTTGGCGCGCTTGAGCGATTCTTCCACGATGTCATCGAGGTCGCTTTTGCTAGTCACGCCCTGCAGACGAGGGCCAAAGGCGACATTCTCGTAGATGGATTTGGGAAACGGGTTGGGCTGCTGAAAAATCATGCCCACGCGGCGACGGAGGTCGACCGGGTCGACGCCCTCGGCATAGATATCGTTGCCGTCGAGCGTCATGGTGCCCTCGACGCGCGTACCCTCGATAAGATCATTCATGCGGTTGATGCAGCGCAAAAACGTCGACTTACCGCAGCCCGAAGGGCCAATGAAGGAGGTGATGGCGTTTTTAGCGATGTTGAGGTCGAGCCCCGTCAGCGCATGAAAGTCACCGTACCAAAAGTTGAAATCCTTGGCCGTAATGGCCGCTTGCTCCAGCGTGGGAGCGGACTGATAAACGGACATGGGACTCCTTAACTAGCGACGCTTGCGCGACAGGAAGCGCGCAAACAGGTTGAAGGCCAGAATGATCACCATCAGCAAGAGCGCGGTGCCGTAGGCTGCGTTCATGTTGATGCCGTCGTTGGCAAGCAGGTACAGGTGAACGGTCATGGGGCGGCCGGAATCGAGCGGCGAGATAGGTAGATTGATGGCCTGGCCCATGGTGTAGAGCACCACGCGGTCTCGCCAATGGCACGGCCGATGGCAAGGACAATGCCCGTGGCAATACGGCCAAAGGCAGAAGGAAGCACAATCTTGGAGACAACCTGCCACTTGGTGGCGCCCAGGCCGTACGCGCCCCAACGGATATAGCGCGGGACGGCGCGAATGGCCTCTTCGGTGGTGCGCATGACGATGGGAAGCATCAAGAGCGCGAGCGCCAGAGCGGCCGAGACCATCGAAAGGCCCAGGCCCATGGCCTCGACAAACAAGGCGTAGCCAAACAGGCCCATAACGATGGAGGGCACCGAGGCCAAAGCGTCAGCAGCGTAGCGAATGAGCTCGACGATCTTGCCCTGCTTGGCGTACTCGGCCAGATAGACGGCTGCCAGCACAGCGATCGGCGTGCAGATAAGCATGGCGAGCGCCGTCACATAGACGGTCGAGACGATCGTGGGCCAAATACCGCCCTCGGCGTTGACGCCCTGGGGCCAACCGAAGATAAAGTCGAGCGAGATGTGTGGCAGGCCGTTGATGACCACGTAGGCGATGATAGCGACCAGCACCAGCGTGGTGATGTATGCCGCGGCACGGAACACGCCAAGCATGATCTTGTTGGACAGGTCCTTGTTGATGCGGCCCTTCTTGCCGTGGGAAAGGGCACGCTTGATGCGCTCGCGCGACGAGGTCGTATCGACCGTCGTGTCAACGGAATCGGACATAGCCTACCCCCTCTTCTTCTTGGAAACCAGGCGGACGATGCCCACCAGCGTGGCGGAAATGATAAACAGGACCACGCCCATGCCGAACAGCGCCGAGCGATGCAGACCCGAGGAATAGCTCATGTCGAGCGCAATCTGGCTCGTGAGCGTCGAGATGGGGCTCGCAATGCTGTCGGGAATAACCGGGGCGTTACCCACGACCATGAGCACGGCCATGGTCTCGCCGATGGCACGGCCCATACCCAGCACGATGGCATCCACGATACCCAGCTTGGCGGCAGGTAACACGACCTTATAGATAGTCTGCCACTTGGTGGCGCCCATGGCATACGATGCCTCGCGAATGCCCATGGGAATGGAATTGAGAGCATCGATGGTAAGCGTCGTGATGGTGGGCACGATCATAATGGCGAGCACGAACCACGCCGTCAGCGCGCCAAAACCAAGACCGCCGGTCAGTTGTGCGATAAACGGGCGGATGATGATCATGCCAAAGAAGCCATAGATGATAGAAGGGATGCCGGCCAACAGGTCAACGGCAGGCTGATGAGCTTGCGCACGCGCTTGCTGGCGATCTCGACCAGATACACGGCCGTGCCCACGCCTAGGGGCACACCCATGGCGAGCGCACCGACGGTCACCAGACCCGAGCCGGCAAGCAGCGACACGATGCCGTAGTGGCCCTCAGAGGGCGCCCACGTAAAGCTAAAGAAGTCCGCCAGACCGATGTCGGTAAAGACGGGCAGCGCCGAGTACGTGGTAAAGACAAAAATCAGGATGACGGTAACAACCGCCAAGAACGCGCAGGCAAAGAAAATCCACTGCAGCGCCTTCTCCTTGATATAGGTGCTGCGCGATACGAGCGCCAGCTCGCGCTTCTTGGGCGCCTGACCATTCTGCTCGGTCTGGGAGTTTTCCTGTGCTTCCATGCTACTCACTCCCCTTCTCGTCGTTGGTGACGGGAATAAAGCCCGCCTCGCGAATCTGCTTGTCCATCTTTTCGGACGTCACGTAGTCGATGTAATCCTGCGCCTGCTGCGAAGGCGCACCCTTCACAAAGAAGTAAAGGTCGCGCGAGATGGGATAGCCGCCACTCGCGACCGTCTTCTCGGACGCCTCAACATGATTGACCGAGACGGCCTTGACCGAGGTCTTGGCGTTGAGGCTATCGACGAAGCCCAGCGAAATGTAGCCGATAGCCCCGCGCGAACGAGATACCACGTCGCGCACCTGGCCCGTGCCCGAAAGAACGGCGGAGCGGCGATCGAACGGGGTGCCGTCCATCACGATGGTGCGGAAGGCTTCACGCGTGCCAGACGCCTCATCTCGGTTGATAACCTGAATCTTCAGGTCCTCGCCACCGACTTCTTTCCAGTTGGTGATCTTGCCGGCATAGATATCGCGGAGCTGCTCGGTCGAGAGGCTATCGACGGGGTTGTCTTCGTTCACGATGACCGCGATACCGTCGTGGGCAATGACGACGGGAGTCAGGCCCAGATCCTGTTCGTCGGCATTGAGTCCACGGGAGGAGCTGGCGATATCGGCCGTGCCAGCGCTGACGGCTTCGATGCCAGCGGAAGAGCCCAAACCGGAAACGAGCACGTCGATGCCGGTCTCCTCCTTAAAGCCCTCTGCCGCAATTTCGGCGATAGGAAGGCAGGTCGTGGAGCCGGCCACGGTAATGGAAGAGGTAGAAGATCCCGAAGAACAGGCGCACAGCGTAAGCGTAAGCACAGCGGCGCTCAGGACCGATACGATCTTTCTCATAGCATCACGCCGATCGTAGCATGGCGCCCACAGGTGCCGTCCTCGTTACGGTAGGAATAAAAGCGGTCGTTCTGACGCACGGTCGAAAGCTGGGTATCCACGATATTATCCGCGTCCACACCGGCATCTACCAGCGCCTCACAAATGGCAGCGGAAAGATCGAGCATGCGAGAGGCGCTCGCATCGATGCAAGAGAACTCGACGGCAAAGCGATCCATGAGTTCCTGGGATACCTCATATTCGTCAGCCAAGATATGGGGGCCGATATAGGCGGAAACGTCGCTCGCATCGCAGCCGGCAGCATCGCAAAGCGCCTGGCACGCCTTGGCAGAAATACGTGCAATCGTGCCCTTCCAACCGGAGTGCACCACGGCAAATCCGCCAGGGGCCACCAGCACCACGGGAACGCAGTCGGCAAAGCAGAGCAGCACGGGCACGTCATGGGCCGTACAGACGATGGCATCGCAGCCCTCGGCAATCTGCTCGCGAACAGCCTCAAGATCGTCGGCGCCGTTCGAAGCCACCGTAACGATATGGTCACCATGTACCTGATTGGGCACGAGCAGATTATGCTCGCACTCAGTGGCGCCCATAGCTTCGAGCGCTCGACGACGATTTTCTTGAACAGCAAAGGGGTCATCGCCTACATGCGAGCCCAGGTTGAGCGAGGAGTACGCATCTTCAGAAACGCCACCGGTGCGCTCGGTAAAGGCAAAGCGGACATCGGATGTCGCGCCCTCCACCAACGTAACTCCATCATGGTCGACACGCGAAACGTTGTCCGCACGTGCTGCCATACTAAAGCCTCCTAATAACACAAGTACCGCGGCGTCGCCGCGCAGTCCGCGTTTATACGGCTGTCATACTTCCTTAAAAGGATACCCGCAGCGGTAGGGACCAAACGTAAAGAACGTAAGGAGATTGGAGGCTTTCGTTTACAAACGAGAAACAAAACGGGGTGCATCCAAATGGACACACCCCGTGCAGGTCGTTGAGAAAAACGAACTAGAAGCTACCGCGCTTCAGGAAGTCGGGAAGCTCGAACTGGTCGTTGCCAAAGTTGGGCAGCTCGGTACCACCGACGTTGCGGGTCGGAGCGGCCTGAGCCGGGCTGGCAGCCGGAGCGGTGCGCTGCGGCTCAGCGGAGGCAGCGGCCTTGCTCTGAGACTGCTGAGCAGCAAAGAGCTCATCCTGACGGTTGACGTTGGAGTCGGAGAAGCCCGTAGCGATGACGGTGATACGCACCTGATCGCCCAGGGACTCGTCGACAACGGTACCGAAGATGATGTTGGCCTCGGGGTCGACGGCGTTGGCGACAACGTCGGCGGCGTCGCTGATCTCCTGGATGCCCAGGTCCTTGGAACCGGCGATGGAGAGCAGCACGCGCGTGGCACCATCGATGGAGCTCTCGAGCAGCGGGCTGGAGATGGCCTGCTGGGCAGCGTCGACGGCACGAGTATCCCCAGAAGAGGTACCGATACCCATCATGGCGGTACCGGCCTGCTTCATGATGGTCTTAACATCGGCGAAGTCCAGGTTGATGATACCGGGGACGGTGATGAGGTCGGTGATGCCCTGGGTGCCCTGGGAAAGGACGCCATCGGCAATCGCGAAGGCCTCGAGCATGGTGGTCTTCTTCTCGGCGATGTCGAGCAGTTTATCGTTAGGAATGACGATCATGGTGTCGACGCAATCGGAGAGGGTCTTGATGCCCTCCTCGGCGCTCTTCTTACGCTTGCGGCCCTCGAAGGTGAAGGGCTTGGTCACGACGGCGACGGTCAGTGCGCCGACCTCGTTCATCGCGATATCGGCAACGATGGGAGCAGCGCCGGTACCGGTGCCGCCGCCCTCGCCGCAGGTGATAAACACCATGTCGGCGCCAGCGAGCGCCTCGGCGATGTCGTCGCGGGACTCATCGGCAGCCTTGCGGCCAACCTCGGGATTGGCGCCGGCGCCCAGGCCGCGGGTAAGGTCGGTGCCGATGTGCACCTTGATATCGGCATCAGAGATCGCGAGTGCCTGAGCATCGGTGTTGATGGCAACAAACTCGACGCCGCGGATGCCCTCTTCGATCATTCGATTGACCGCGTTGGTACCGCCGCCGCCGACGCCGACCACCTTAATGACGGCAAGGTAGTTGTTGATCTCTGTCTCGTGCATGTCGGTCCTCCGAACAAAGGTTATAGCCATAGCATGGGTCGACCCCTGCGCACATTAACCTTCAGGTTGAAAGTAAATGCAAAGGTAAACCGTATTATGTTTGCACATTATGAACGTATCAGTCAAATAATTGACCGTGAAAACCAAACAAACCAGATAAACGGCGTGGTATGGCCCCTCAACAAAGCATCAACCAGCGCTACGAGGTCGGAGCATTCCTAAATGTGTAGTTGCCCGGAGAGCGCACATTGATATACGTTACGCCCTCTACCTGCGAAAGCAACTTGGTGACTACGCGTTCCTTCTTGGCGATATCGCCCGAATCGCCCAGCGACACCTCAATGCCGTTATTGAGGTTTGCCGAGATGGCTTCGACCGAAGGCGTGGAAATATCCTTGACTTGTCCCAAGAACTCGCTCGAAAAACCACGCACATAATCCAGGCCGGCCTTAACGGCTTTGGAGTTCACCGCCTGGCCGGAAACCGGAGCGACATCCGCCGAGACATCAGTCAACAACACCGCGCCATAATGCTTGGCGAGCGCCAGCGCGGCATCGATTCCGGTCAAGGTATTTGAGCCCTGCCCTGTCGTGATGACGTTGCCTGGTCGTCCACTTCGACCGACGTCGACAGCGGGGCGATCCAGGTGTCATCGTCTCCGATAGCCCAGGCAAGGTCGTCGGAGCTGATATACGCAATGGCGATAACTTTACGCTCCGTCGGCGTGATGATAAGCGTATGGGGAAACTGGCGCTGGACATCCACGCCCGAAACCCACGGGTTCTGCTTGAGATCCTCGGTAATCTGGTCGGGATCGACGTTAAAAAGCGACGTTCCCTCGGGCAAGTCGATCAGCTGGATAGCATCGTGCTTCGTCACATGCTCGCTGCCTTGA
The DNA here is from genome assembly GCA_003462965.1 of Collinsella sp. OF03-4AA. GTDB lineage: Bacteria > Actinomycetota > Coriobacteriia > Coriobacteriales > Coriobacteriaceae > Collinsella. Next base: position 17,008 of record QSCH01000002.1, on the reverse strand, counting down.
ATCTGAATATCAGTGGCAGTAAACAGTCCAGAGTTGATCACCACGATGGCAACGACGACGAGCACGGCCAAGACGGCCAGAACGCCGCCCACGATTTTGCCTTTGCCTGTAACGACAGAAGCGGCGTCTGATGTTTTATTTGCCATCGCTCCAAGTGAAGATAACGGGTTGAAACCTTTTTTACTCGAAGGCTTCTTGGCGGTAGCCGGCACCGATGTCAGCGAGCGCGGTTTCGATGCGCCCAGCGTGCGACCTGGACGCGCCGCTTTAGTTCCCGTCGAGGGCTTGGGAGCCGCCATGGGACGGGCAGGCTTGGCGCCCATAACAGGCTTTGACGTCATCGAGGGACGCGAGGACTTTTTTGCGGCCGGACGATTACCGAGCTGCGAGCCGACGACCGGACGACTGGTCTGTCGAGCATACCCGACAGACTTAGAGTGCGCGACGGTATTGCGTTGAGGTTTGGCAGGCGCGCCGGAACGCCCTCCGGCGCGGCGGAAGGTGGGTTTCGATGCTCTAGAAGCCGAGAAATTTAACTTCCGGTCTGAGCTCGATGCCATACGCCTCCCTCACCTTTCCGTGCACATGTCTAATAACCGCGGCAACGTCATCGGCCGAGGCAGTTCCGTTATTAACGATAAAATTAGCGTGAACGGGCGAAACTTCCGCGCCGCCAATCGAAAAACCCTTTAATCCACAATCCTCGATAAGCTTGCCCACACTCGCATCGGGCGGGTTGCGAAAGACAGACCCGCAGGATGCGCGACCCATGGGCTGCGTACGCTTGCGCCTTGTAAGGTACCGCTCCATGCGCTCGCGAATGTCGGCCTTGGGCGCCGGTTTAAGCTTGAACACGCACTCGAGGATGATCTCATTGCGGGGAAGGCTACATTCGCGGTAGTCCCAAGTGATCTCGGACCCCGCATAATGCTTGATACCGGATGCCGGGTCAAACGTTACGACATCCTCAACCAGCGAGCCAATCCACTCGGTCCGTGTGCCGGCATTCATGGATATCGCACCGCCGACCGAACCAGGAATGCCAACGGCAAACTCAAGGCCCGAGAGGCTACGCGACAGGGCATCGTTGACCAGGCGCGCAAACATCACGCCCGCACCGACCGTCAGCGTACAACCGTCATCAGCAACAACCGTGCGCTGAAACTCACGTCCGAGCGAAATGACGGCACCGCGATAACCGCCATCGGCAACCAGCAGATTGGAGCCCTTGCCGATGATGACCCACGGCACCTGCTCGCGATCGAGCACCGCCACGGCGCGGCGGAGGGCATGATAGCTATGGCACGTCACAAAGAGGTCGGCCTTGCCGCCGATACGATAGCTCGTATGACGCGCAAGGCGCTCGTCCTCGATCACATCCGTGTCGATCATGCCCGAGAGCGCCATGACGGCGTTAAACAGACCCATTAGACTTAAGCGTCTTTCTTGGCAGTCAGATACTCAATGAACTCGGGACCGACGGTCGTAACGTCGCCGGCACCCATGGTGAGCAGCAGGTCGCCCTCGCCCACCATCTGCTCGAGCTCCTGATTGAGCTCAAGACGGCTGGAGCAGTACACGACCTCCTTGCCAGGATGCTTGGCGCGCACGGTATCGGCGAGCATCTTAGAGGTGACACCCGGAATGGGCATCTCGCCAGCCGAGAACACATCAATCAGCAGCAGTTTATCGGCATTGGCAAATGCATCGGCAAAGTCGTCGCACAGGGCCTGCAGGCGCGAATAGCGGTGCGGCTGGAACACGACATCGACGTGCTTGTAGCCCAGCGAGGAAGCGGCAGCAAGCGTCGCCTTGATCTCGGTGGGGTGATGGCCGTAATCATCGACCACGGTGATGCCATCGATATCGCCCACGTGGGTAAAGCGACGGCGGACGCCCTCAAAGCTCGAGAGCGCCTTGGCGGCGGCGTCGATGTCAAGGCCCAGGACATGGGCGACGGTGAGCACCGCCGTGGCGTTGAGCATGTTGTGGCGACCGGGGTTGCTCTTGATCTCCACAGCGTGCTCAGTGCCGTCCTCAAAGCGAACGATAAAGTCACTCTGGATGCCCTTGACATCCGGGTGCACGCAGACGATGTCGTTGCTCTCGGCAAAGCCGTAGGAAAGCACGTGACGGCCCGTCGACTTGGCGAGCTCGACCAGATGCGGGTCCTCGCCGCAGACGATGACGGTGCCGTCCTCGCCCACCAGGCTCATGAATTTGGCGAAAGTTGCCTCGATCTCCTCGATACCCGAGTAGTGATCGAGGTGGTCGGCCTCGACGTTGGTCACAATGACCACGTTGGGGTTCAGGAACAGGAAGGAGCTGTCGGACTCGTCGGCCTCGGCGACAAAGTAGTCGCCCGAGCCGTTCTTGCCGTTCGTGTCATAGCCCTCGACGATGCCGCCGATCAAGAAGCTCGGATCCAGACCCATGCGGTCGAGCATGGTGGCGCACATCGAAGACGTGGTGGTCTTGCCATGCGTGCCGGCAACAGCGACGGTGGTGTAGCCGTGGCCCAAAGCAGAGAGCATCTTGGCACGGGGCCACACGGGAATACCCAGCTCGCGAGCGCGCACGAGTTCAGGGTTGGACTCCGGAATAGCGGTGGACACAACAACCACGTCGGGCTTGACCTCGTCGATCGTGGCGGCCTCATGGCCCACATGCACCTTCACACCAGCGCGGGTAAGCTGGCGGATATAACGTGACGTCTTAAGGTCGGAGCCGGTAACGGCATAACCGCGCTCGTGCAGAACGAGGGCGATGCCGCTCATGCCGGCGCCGCCGATACCGATAAAGTGGGCGCTCTTAAACTCGGGCGCGGAGGTTGCAGTCTGGGAATCAGCCATGTGCTCGTGTACTCCTTGCGTAAACACTGCCTGTAACCCGTTAACTGTACCGCACCTACCGCATCAGCGCGAGGGCGACCGACGATATCCCGTCTAACTAACGCAAACCCTCTACCGCATCCGCCAGAAGAGCGGCGGCCCTATCCTGAGCCAGACCACGCGCCGCCTGACGCATGGCGTCGCGTGCCGCCGCGTCATCGACCAGGTGCAGCAGCTCATCGGCAAAGGCAGAACCGTCGATATCGGCATCGGCACAGAGCACGCCGGCCCCGGCGTCGACCAGATAACGGGCATTGGTGGTTTGGTGGTCGGCCGTCGCATGCGGGTACGGCACGAGCACCGAGGGCACGGCGAGCGCAGCGATCTCGGCCACGCTCGATGCGCCCGAACGCGATAGCACCAAATCGGCAGCAGCCAGCATGTCGCCCATGTTGTCGATGTAAGGCTGGACGCGGTAACGCTTCGCCTCCTCGGGCGTCAGCGCCAAAGCGCGCTCGGTCTCCTCAAAGCCGTCGGCACCCGTCGAATGCAACACATAGAGGTTCTTGCGCGAAAGCAGCTCGTTTTTGAGCGAAGCCACGCGCTCGTTGAGGTGCTGGGCGCCAAGTGAACCGCCAAAGACGAGCAGCAGCGTAGCGTCCTCGGGAACGCCAAGTGCCTTGCGGCCGCGAGCGCGATCGCCCTCGATCACCGAGCGACGTACGGGGTTGCCGGTCATGAGCACGTGGTCAGGGTCACCTTCGCGCTCAAAGACCGAACGCGCTGCCGGCACCGAGATGCACACGCGAGCGGCGTGGGAGTTCATCATCTTGTTGGCCAGGCCCGGAACAGAGTTCTGCTCATGCAGCAGATACGGAACGCCTGCGCCCTTGCACCACCCCAGCAACGGAACCTCGACATAGGCACCAAAACCGATGGCGGCATCGGGCTTGCCGACCTTTGAGAAATGACTGGCGAGCGCACGCTTGGCCTTGTTGACACGCCACAGCGAGGTCAGCGCCGTCCAAGGACGGGAGCGGTCGAAGCCCGTAACCGTAATGGGCACAAAATCAAACCCAGCCTCGGGGACCAGACGACCCTCGAGCTTGCGCGACTGGCCCACGAACACAACGTGGTGGCCACGGTCACGCAGCTCTTCGGCCAAGGCGAGCGCGGGGTTGATATGCCCTGCCGTGCCGCCGGCTGCAATAGCAACGGTCATCTTATCGGTCATGGTAGTCCCTTCGTACACGCGGTCCCTGGTCGTCGGTGCGCAAACGCGCCGACGGGTCCGAGTTCAAATCGATTCGATTATATCCGCCGCCCGCATTGCGAGGAGTTGGGCGCTGCGGACGACCTTGCGGCGCCGTTCGCTGACGCGGACGGGCTGCCGGCTCGGTCGCAGAGCCATCCAGAACGGTAAAGCCGTTACGCGAAGACCGCTCGCCGCGCACGTGGGGCACGCCGGCGGTACTCTCATCCATAACGGCAAAGCTCTCGCGGCGACGGTCGTACTCATCGCGACGGGCGCTCTCGTACGAAACGCGTAGGATCAGACCGGCAAGCATAAGCGACACAATAATCGACGAACCGCCATAGCTAATAAACGGCAACGGTTTGCCCGTCATGGGAAACACGTTGAGGATGCCCAGCGCATTGATCAAAAACTGCACCGCGAGAATGACCGCAGAGCCAGACGCCATGAGCGCGCCCCGACGATCGGTCGCCTGCTCGGCAATGCGAAACGCCGAGTAGATCAGCATCGCAAACACCAAGAAGAACAGGACGGTTCCGACAAAACCGACTTCCTCGCCAATGATGGCCAGGATGTAGTCATTGTGCGCCTCGGGCAGATACGAGTACTTCATGGTTGAGTTGCCGATGCCACGGCCGAACAGACCGCCCGAGGCAAAGGCCATGATGGCAAGCGTGGCCTGATAGCCGTCACCATACTCGTCGGCCCAAGGGTTCAAGGCAACCTGAATACGCACCATACGGTATGGCTCTGCGACAAGCGCAATCACGATCACGAGAATGCCGAAGATTAGCACGCCGATGATAAATCTGGGGTCGAGACCCGCAAACAACGCCATGCACATGAGGGTCAACAGGATGATCAGGACGGTACCGAAATCGGGCTGGATAAAGATCAGAAAGAGCGAAATGCCCAGGTAGATGCCCATCTTGCGAAGGAATTCGTTGATGTTGCCACCGGGCGAAAAGAAGCGATCGAGCATGATGGCCGAATACGCAATGGCAAATGGCTTTAAAAACTCGGAAGGCTGGAACTGAATGCCGGCGATGTTGAGCCAGCGCGTGGCGCCACGGCTGCCGCTGCCCACCAAGAACACCAGAAACAGTAGCCCTATCATGCCTATGAGGAAGATCCTGAGCACATCCTCCCCAAACCAGCTGTCCGGCAAAACGCGCACGATGGCAATCAGCGCCAGAACACCGACCACGGCAAACGCAGCCTGTCGACCCAGAAAAAACGTCGCTGAGCCATTCTCGTGCAGCGCCTCGACCGAAGACGCCGAGTACACCATCAGCAGGCCAAAACACACCAAGATAAACAGACAGGCCATGAATATCAGACGGGGGCGCATGATGCGGGCGGGAACGCCGGCAATATAGCGTTCGCTAAACGACCGCCCGCCGCGACCGGAACGCGGTGTGCTACGCCGCGAGGAAGCACGGTCCGAGTCGGGCCTCCTCATACCTTGTCGGGGGCTCTCCTCTCTCACCGGCAACCCCTATTCCATTTGCGATTTCGCTGCAGCGGCAAGCTGGGCCACATAGTCCTTAAACACGCGGCCGCGCTCCTCATAGCCCGAGAACTCATCGAACGAAGAGCAGGCAGGAGAAAGTAAGATCACGTCGCCACGGCTCGACAGCGAACGGGCAACGTCCACGGCATCGCGTAGGTCATCCGCCTGGGCGATATCCACATCGCCATCGACATCGGCCTCGTCCATAGCGGCGGTGAAGCGCTCGCGCGCATCGCCAAAGCAGACGACCGAGCGCACGTTATCCATAACAACGCGCGCGAAGTCCGTGAGCGGCGTGCCCTTATCGTGGCCGCCGAGCAGCAAGATCACGTCGTCATCGGGAAATGCCGTCAGTGCCTTCTCGACCGCGTCGGTGTTGGTCGCCTTGGAATCGTTGACGTAGCGCACACCGTCAATCTCGCCGCACGGCTCCACGCGATGCTCGAGCGGCTGGAACGAGGCCAGACCGCGGCGGACACCATCGACATCGGCACCGACGGCCAGAGCAGCCGTGGCGGCACATAAGGCATTGATGACATTGTGATGGCCCGAGATCTTGAGCTCGGACGTGGCGACAAGCTGGGTCTCGACGCCCTTCAGGCGCACGACCATTTTGCCGTCGCGCACAAAGGCGGCGTCTGCACCCTCGGGCTCGTCAAAAGCGACCTTGCAGATGCGGCGACCCGGCGTATAGATGTACTCATCGAACTCGTGAATGCCGGCGTCTTCGACGTCGACAACCACCAGATCGTCATCGACCATATTGTCAAACAGCTTGATCTTGGCAAGCGCATAGTTCTTATGGCTCTTATGCCAGCCCAAGTGGTCGGGAGTGATGTTGAGCAGCACTGCCACGCGAGGGTGGAGCTCGGTGGTCGTAGCAATCTGATAGCTCGAGAGCTCAGCCACAAACCACTCGTTGTGGGCTCGGCCGTCAATCTCGTTGACCGGCGGCTCGCCGATGTTGCCGACAGCTACGCTGGCCTCGCCGGCAGCCTTGAGCAGATAATCAGTCAGCGACGTGGTGGTCGTCTTACCGTTGGTGCCCGTGATGGCAATCCAGTTATCGGGCGACAGGCGATAGGCAAACTCTGGCTCACCCATAATCTGAGCGGCATGTTCGCGCCCGGCCTTAAAGAAGCCCGAGAACTCCGAGATGCCCGGGCACGTCACGCATACGTCATAGGCGCCCTCGACCTGTTCGGTCCCATAGACAAACGACGCACCAGCAGCCTCGAGCGCACGCGTGGCGTCATTGGGCTCAGAGGTGCCGCCGCCATACACGGTAACGGCGCTTACGCGCTCGGGATGTGCCAGCGCCCAGCGGGCGACATCGAGACCGGATTTGCCCTGACCCAAAACGAGCAGGCTAAAGACATCAGCAAGAGGCATGAAAGACCACTATCCCAACTGGAAGAACAGAGCAAGGCCAACGGCACCAAAGGCCGCAGCGATAATCCAAAAACGGATGACGACCTTGGTCTCGGCCCAGCCCTTCTTTTCGAAATGATGATGGATGGGCGCCATAAGGAAGACGCGCTTGTGCGTAAAATGGAAGTAGACAACCTGAATCATGACCGACAGGGTCTCAACGATAAACAGGCCGCCGATGATGAGGGAGACGACCTCGGTGTTGGTCATGATGGACGTGCAGGCAAACGCGGCGCCCAGAGCAAGCGAGCCGGTATCGCCCATAAAGATGCTCGCCGGATAGCAGTTGAACCACAGAAAGCCCAAGCAGGCACCGGCACACGCGGTACAGAAGATGGACAGGTTCACGTCTCCGTGCAAAAACGCCATGGCAGCCATGGCGAGCATGGCGATCATGGAGGTGCCGCCAGCAAGACCGTCAAGGCCATCGGTCAGGTTCACGGCATTAGAAAGACCGGCAATCATCAGCCAGCAAAAGACAATATAGAGCCACGGGAACGAATAGCCGCAGATGGTGGTCGAAAGCACGCCAAGGTCGATCGTCAACCCACCGGGAAAACGAATCTCGGGGGCGACGCCGCACCAGTTGACGGCAAGTACCGTAAAGGTGACACAGATAATGGTTAGGCCGATCATCTTGGCATGAGGCGTCAGACCGAGCGAGCGCCCATGCGTAACGGAGGTCAGGTCGTCGATCAGGCCCAGCACGCCGGTCGCCAGCGTGGCGAGCAGTACGAGTACGAGCTCGGTGGTGAGCTTTCCCATCAGCAGGCAGGTCAGCGAGATCGCGACGAGGATGACAACGCCACCCATGGTGGGCGTTCCCTGCTTAACCAAATGACGCTTGGGGCCGTCGGCACGAACCTGCTGGCCGATACCCTCGACCTTGAGCAGCTTGATCCACCACGGCATGAGCAGCAGCGCAATGGCTGCGGCGATGCCAAGCCCCAAAAAAGCCTGATACGTTGGATACGAGGGATTGCCGAACATGGGCTAGCACACACCTTCCACAAAGCGGTCGAGCTCAACAAAGCGGGAACCCTTGACCAGTACAACATCATGTTTTTCAAGCGCGCCGCCCATGCGGTCGAGCACCTGCTGATAATCGGAGAACACCTGGATGCGGTCCTCGTCCATGCCCATCATGCGTGCGGCATCGGCCATAAGCTGGGCCAGCTCACCACCCACGCACGCCAGCATGTCGAGCTTCTTGGCGGCGGCATAGGCGCCCACGAGCTCATGCATGCGAGGAGCCTCATCGCCCATCTCGCCCATCTCGCCCAGGATCGCCATGCGAGACCCCGTGCACGAAAGCGAGCACAGCAGATCGAGGCCAGCAGCCATGGATTCGGCACTGGCGTTATAGGAGTCATCGATGACGCGTGCACCGCTCTTGGCGCGCTTGATCTCCTGGCGGTGTCCGGTGATCGTGAGACCCCTAAAGGCAGCATCGATCTGCTCGGGCGTCACGCCCAGGCGATAGGCAACCGCGGCGCCTTAACGGCATTAGGAACGGACTGCACGCCGGGGATGGCAAGCATGGTATCGACCGTCTCACCCTGGCCAAAATCGAGCGTAAAGACCGGACGGCCTTCGTCATCAACGCGAACGTCGCGGGCACGGACCTCATCATCGTCCGAGACGCCGGCCAGCATCACGTCGATACCAGCAGGTTGGGCGAACGTGTCGCGAATGAACGGCGTAAAGTCGTCCTCACCGCCCAAAACCAGCAGCGGCAAATAGTCGCCAGCGGCGCACATGCCCTGAACGATCTCGGCCTTAGCGCGGGCGATGTTCTCGCGGCTGCCCAAAATGCCGATATGAGAGGTGCCGATCTTGCTCACGATGGCAAGGTTGGGATTGGCAGACTGAGACAGGCGCTCGATCTCGTGGAAATGGTTCATGCCCATCTCGAGCACCAGGACCTCGGTATCGGCCGGAGCGGAAAGCACCGTGAGCGGCATGCCGATCAGGTTATTGAAATTGCCCTTGGTGGCCCAGACACGATAGCGCTTGGCGAGCACAGCGGCGAGCACGTCCTTGGTCGTCGTCTTGCCGATGGAACCGGTAATGCCAACGACCAGGCAGCCAAGCTCCAGGCGATACGCATGCGCCAAACGCAGCAGAAACTCCTCGGGATCATCGGTCAGCAAGATGGCACAGCCCTTGTCCTGCGCCAGCGAGACCAGCTCGGCCTCGGGCTCACGCGTCATCACGACGGCGCCGGCACCCGACTGGACGGCACGGGAAGCAAAATCATTGCCGTCGACGTTTTCACCGGGAAAGGCGACGAAAATCGTCCCTTCCTCGACCTGGCGCGAGTCGATAACGCACCCGCGGCATACCCGATCGGCTTCTCCCGTCACGGTTCGGGCCCCTGTTGCGGCCGCGAGGTTGTTGACGGCGATCTCTATCATTGCAGCTCCCCTGTAAACCTAATAATGCTATCGGCGTATTGTATCCCAGCGCCGCGTATGCGTGGTGCAGGGCATGTGAACACCCCTCATATGGGACAACAAACCACGCCCCAAAGATTGTAACCCCCTACTTCGTGTGCGGGATACCCAGCACGTCGAGCGCGTTGGCCATAATGAACTGGAACGGAACCGCAGCGGCATCTGAGCCGCTCGGCGTTCCGTCGAGCGTGATATAGCACAGCACCTTGGGCGATTGTGCCGGTGCAAAGCCCATAAAGGACGACATGTAGTTCTCCTTGAGGTAGCCGCCGTTCTCGTCGGCACGTTCGGCCGTACCGGTCTTACCCGCCACGTCATAGCCGTCAACCGCGCCGCCAACGCCCGTTCCCTCCGACACGACCGTCTGCATGCACGATGTCACCTGGGATGCGGCGTCCTCCGAAATCGCGCGCTCGCCTTCGCCCCAGTCCTTCTCGTCGCCTTTGCTGGACTTATAGAAGTGCGGGGTCATCATCACGCCGCCGTTGGCGATGCCGCCCACGGCACGTGCGATCTCAATCGGCGAGACAGACAGCGCCTGTCCAAAGCTCATCGAGCCCAGCGTGGCGCCGTCATACTGGTCACGCTCCTTGACGATGCCCAGGCTCTCGCCCGGAAAATCGACACCAGAGCTGTGACCGATGCCCCACTTGTCCACATAGGCGGCAAAGTCGTCGGCACCGATCTTGCGCCCCACCAGGACAAATCCCACGTTGGACGAACGGCGCATCATCTCGCGCACATCCATGGTCATGGCGTAGTCGCGCTTGTCGGCATCGGTGACGGTATCGTCGCCCACCTTGATGCTCGCCGGCACCTCAAACGACGCACTCGACCGCACGACACCCAAGTCGAAGCCGGCGCCCGCCACGAGCGTCTTAAAGACCGAGCCGGGCTCGTAGGCGTCGGTGACCAGGCGCAGGTTCATATCCTCGGTCTTGGCGTTTTCCAAATTGGTCTGGTCGTAGGTCGGATACGAGCAGGCTGCCAAGATCTCGCCTGTCGTAGGATCGGTGACCAGCGCCGAGCCGTTCTTGGCCTTTGTCTTCTCGACAGCCTCTGCCAGGGCATCCTCGGCCGCACGCTGGATATTGACGTCGAGCGTCGTCACGAGATCAACGCCGTCGACCGCAGCCACCTTTTTATAGGCACCGCCCGCGATATAGCTGCCGTCCCTCGCGCGCTCGCGTACGAGAGAACCGTTCGTGCCGGTCAGAAGCTTGTTGTATTGCTTTTCGAGACCCGTCAAGCCGTCGTTGTCTACATTCACTACACCCAGCACCTGCGATGCCAGATTGCCGTATGGATATACGCGCTTCATGGCCTGCTCAAAAAGCACGCCGGGCAGGTTCTTCTTCTCCAGCGCCGCAGCGTCGTCTTCGTCCACCTGGCGCTTGATATACACCCAGGTTCCATCGGACTCAACGAGCTTGCGGCAGGTCTTTTTATCGATTCCAGTTGCCTTGACCAGCGCCGACACCGTCTTGTCAACATCCTCGACAAGCTGGGGGTTCACGGCGATGTTGCGACATTCGACCGACGACGCCAGCACGTTACCGTTGCGGTCGTAGATGGTGCCACGTTTGGCATAGAGGGTCTGCGCAAGCAGGCGGCGCGCATCGGCACGCTCGCGCAGTTTATCGGCTTCGACAATTTGATAGCCGGCAAGGCGAAAGACGCCCAAGCCCAAGCCAAGCCCAATGAGGCCCATGACGGCTTTGCGGCGAGGCAGAGGCGTGCCTGTGAGCCATTCGGTCGACGAACTCTTGCGCGACCTGGTGTTATGCACTTGAGGGCCGCCCGAGCCGCGAAGTCGCGACGCCGGGTCGTTGCCACGGGACTGCCCGGCGTTGTAAGATTGCCGACCCGTTCCTTGATAACCAGAACGTCCCCGCGACGAGGGACGTCCAGAACCGCGGCCCCCATCGGAACCGCGGCGATAGTCATTTGTCATACTCAGCTACCGTCTTGCTACTGAGCGGTCGCGGTCGCGTTGGCGCCCGCGGCTGCATCCTGCGAAAAGTCAAGTGTAACGCTCTCGCTGGGCTCCACCATGCCATAAGCGCCCGCAAGGTCGCGAATGCGCGTGTCGGCGCCATAGACCGAATGCATGACCTCCAGGTCGGAGCTCTCATCGGTCGCTTTTTCGAGCGTGTTGGTAAGCTCGGCGTTGCTGTTGAGCACCTGGCCGTAACGCCGGCGAGCGCCACGCGGGCGACGCCGATCGTCATGAAGATAGCCGCAATGATGCAAAACGTTTTAAGAACGCTCATGAAAACCGGGCTTACCGCCTGGTTTGCCTGACGGCCCGCGCCCGTGTAGACATCAAAGCGCGGCGTGCGCTGCTCACGGGGAGCAACGGGGGCCTGCGGCGTCTCACGATAGGCGGGCATGGCGTTCATATCATAGGCGAGTGCTGCGCTTGAAGTGTTGTAGCCCATGATATGCCGCCTCCCATCCCGAGTACGTTGGTAGTGTGTTTAAGCTTCGTTTATGGTGCGAGCGGGAGGTCCAATATCGCGCGGTCGCGCCTACAGACGCTGCGCCACGCGGATTTTGGCTGATCTCGCCCGAGGGTTGCGCTCAACCTCATCAGGCTGGGCAACCAAGGGTTTGCGGGTGATGACCTTGAGTATCGGCACGTTGCCGCACACGCACACCGGAATCTCCGGCGGACACGTGCACCCCTGGCTCATCTCCTTAAAGTGGTTCTTTACGATACGGTCCTCGAGCGAGTGATACGAGATGACGCAGATACGTCCGCTCGGGTTGAGCCACCTGGTGGCGGCATCAAGCCCTCGTTCGAGCACATCGAGCTCGTGATTGACCTCGATGCGAATGGCCTGGAAACTTTTCTTGGCCGGGTGTCCGCCATGCCGACGAGCGGCAGCCGGGATACCCGCCTTGATGATCTCGACAAATTGGCCGGTGGTTTCGATCGGTTCTTGCTCGCGGCGGCGCACGATCTCGCGCGCGATCTGCGAGGCGAACTTCTCTTCGCCGTAGACGCGTAGAATCCGGGCGAGGTCGTGTTCGTTATAGGTGTTGATGACCTCAGCTGCGTTTAAGGTGTTATTACCCGGATCCATCCGCATGTCCAATGGGGCGTCCTCGTTATACGAAAAGCCCCTGCCAGGGATATCGAGTTGCGGTGACGAAACGCCCAAATCGAACAGGAAGCCATCGACCCCGGGCACCTCGGCCGAGCAAAGCAGCTCGTCCAAGTCGCCGAAGTTGCCCTTCAGCAGCTGGTGCGGAACGCCGGGAACCTCGCGGTCCAGACGGGCGCCAGCGGCCTCGAGGGCCATGTCGTCCTGATCGACGCCGAGCAAAAGACCCGTCTCCCCCACCTGCGCGGCCATCTTTACCGAATGGCCGGCACCGCCAAGGGTGCAATCGCAGACAACGGAGCCGCTCTTTAGCCGCAGCGACTCAAGCACTTCGCCGAGCATGACAGGTTCATGCCGATATTCTTGTGTCAAGATCCCACGCTCCATCCGTTACCCGTGCCTTGCCCTTACGAGAAGAAGAGGTCCAGCAGGGCCTCATCGTCATCGTCCTCATCGGCCGCGGCGCGATCCCAAACCTCAAGGTGGTCGTAGTTGCCCACAACCGTGACCTCGCGGTCGAGGTTCGCCTGCTTGCGGAGAGACTCGGAAAGACCGATACGACCGGCGCTGTCCACGTCCATCGACGTGGTGCGCTTGTTGATCGCCCTCATGAGCTTCTGGTCATTAATGTCACGCGGGTTAAAACCCTCGTGGCCCTCACGACCCGCGAAGAGTCCTTCGACCCACTTATCGAAGGCCTCGGCAGAGAACACGTACAGAGCATCGACATCCAGGGCTTTGAACACGCGAACGTGCTCTCCAAGCTCCTCGCGAAGGGGTGCAGGCAGGGACAGACGACCTTTTGCATCGAGATTGCGCTCGTATGCACCAGTCATTCCCATGTGCGCCCTCCCCTCGGTTACTCAGATGGCACGTACGCGGGGAACCACCCCGCCTGTCGACGTCATTAATAATATGGGGAACCGCCCCATTTTTCAACCACCTTTCCCCACCCCTTCCCCCACCCCGCCCCACCACTCCACCCACCATATATTGCAAAACACCCCCAATCATATGTTCGAAAACACAATATGTTGTGTTTACAGCAACGGCGGGATGCCACCTGTGGAACCCCGCCTTTCAACCTCAACCTTCAAGTTGACCTTGAGGCGATTTTTGCGTCCCTTTACATGCCGTTCACATCGCCCCCAAACTCCCCCATCCAAGGCACATGCGGCCCACCACCGCGACGACAAGTGGCAAAAAATGGGACGGGCCCCAGATTGCCCATGCGCGCGCAAAAGCACGCCGCGGCAATCTGGGCCCGTCCCCAAATACCTATAGATATGCAGGCCAGCGATGTGTTAACGATGTGCCAGCGGGTGCGCCGCCAGATAGACCTCGGTCAGTTGCGTACGATCGACATGCGTGTAGACCTGCGTGGTCGATATATCGGCATGACCCAAGATCTCCTGTAGCACACGGAGGTCTGCACCGCCCGCAAGCATATGGGTGGCAAAGGAGTGACGCAGCGTATGGGGATGGAGTCCCACCAGCCCCACCTGGCGCCCGTAGCGCTCACAGATGGCATGGATGCCTGGCGCGACAGACGGCGGCCGTTCTTATTTAAAAAGACCGCCGAGGTCTCGGTTCCGTGGGCATGGGCCGCCAAGCGAGAACGCCCCTTAGTTATATAGCGCGTCAGAGCTCGCGCCGCGCTTCCCACCAACGGGGACAGGCGTTCCTTTGAGCCCTTACCGCGAACGAGCACAAAGCCATCGTCGATATGGATATCGCCCACATCGAGCCCCACCAACTCACTCACACGCAAGCCGCATCCGTAGAGCACTTCCAAGATGGCATGGTCGCGCAAGCCCATCTCGCCCTCGGGGAAGTCTTGATCGAGCAGCGCCGAGACATCCTCCACCGATAGATACTCCGGCAAACGCTCAGCCTTTTTAGGCAGGCGCAACGCCGCCGTTGGATTTTGGGCCACAATCCCATCGCGCACCAAAAAGGCATGCAGGCCCTTCACGGCCGCAAGCGCACGCTCCACCGAGGCATCGGAATAGCCCCCATCGCGACGGTCGGCGACAAAGCCCTCCACGACCTGACGAGTCACCTCATCAAAAGACATGATGCCCGCCCGCTCCAGATACGCGCAGTACGTCGTCAGGTCACGACGATAGGCCGCAATCGTGTTGCGCGCCAAACCCCGCTCGACCGCGAGGTAATCGAGATACTCCCCCGCCGCCACGGCGAGCGACGAGGGAGTAGCTTCGGTATGTTCTTTGTTCGCCGGCACCCTTAGTCCGTAGCGAGGTTCATGGGCGTCACCTGCAGGCGATCGACACCCTCGTGCTGACCGATCGAGGCACGCACGAACTCTCGGAACAGCGGCTGCGGGTTGGTCGGACGGCTCTTGAACTCGGGGTGAGCCTGGGTTGCCACATACCAAGGATGCACGTCGCGCGGCAGCTCGACCATCTCGACCAGGCGCTCGTCGGGCGACAGACCCGAGATAACCAAACCGGCGTCCTCAAGCTGGTCGCGGAAGGCGTTGTTAAACTCAAAGCGGTGACGGTGACGCTCGTAGACGAGATCCTCGCCATATGCCTCGCGAGCAAGGGTATCGGCGGCGAGCTTGCACGGATAGGCGCCCAGACGCATGGTGCCGCCCTTCTCGGTGACATCCTCCTGCGAGCTCATCAGATCGATGACGCTAAACGGACCGTCCGGGTCGAACTCGGAGGAGCTGGCGCCGGCAAGGCCGACGACGTTGCGGGCAAATTCGCACACGGCCACCTGCATACCCAGGCAAATGCCAGATACGGAATCTTGTGCTCGCGGGCAAACTCGGCCGCGAGGATCTTGCCCTCCAGGGCGCGCTTGCCAAAGCCGCCGGGGACCAGGATGCCCGAGGCGTCGCCCAGAACTTCGGAGACATTCTGCTCGTCGAGGCTCTCGCCGTCGACCAGCTGGACGTCCACATGGCGATCGTAGAAGACGCCCGCATGGTGCAGGGCCTCGATAACCGACAGGTACGCATCGGGCAGCTGCGTGTACTTGCCAACGACGGCGATCTTCACCTTGTCGGCGTGATGGTTGGCGTGATTCTGTTTGCGCAGGAACTCGTTCCACTCGCTCATGTCGCGCTCACGCGGGTCCAGACCCAGGCGCTCGCAAATGCGCAGGTCAAAGTCCTGCTCGGCAAGCAGCTGCGGAACATCGTAAATACTCGCGCAGTCCTCGTTGGTAAAGACGCAATCGGTGTCGACGTCGCAGAAGCTTGCGATCTTTCCGCGGATAGCGTCATCGATATGGTGGTCGGAGCGCAACACGATAATATCGGGCTGGATGCCAAAGCTGCGGAGCTCCTTGACGGAATGCTGCGTGGGCTTGGTCTTGACCTCGTGGGCGGCGGCGATATAGGGAACGAGCGACACGTGGATGTAGCAGACGTTCTCGGGGCCGGCCTCCTTGCGGTACTGACGAATGGCCTCGACAAACGGTTGGGACTCGATGTCGCCGATCGTGCCGCCCAGCTCGGTGATGACTACATCGGAGCCGGTCTGCTCCTCGATGCGGCGAAACTTGTCCTTAATGGCATTGGTGACGTGAGGAATCACCTGCACGGTACCGCCCAAAAAGTCGCCGCGACGCTCGCGGGCGATTAGGCTTTTGTAGATGGCACCGGTCGTAAAGTTGGAATCGCGGGTCAGGTTCTCATCAATAAAGCGCTCGTAATGACCCAGGTCCAGGTCGGACTCGTAACCATCCTCGGTTACAAAGACCTCACCATGCTGGAACGGGCTCATGGTACCGGGGTCGACGTTCAGATACGGGTCGGCCTTCTGCATCGTTACTTTGTAGCCACGCGACTTGAGCAGACGGCCCAGCGAGGCCGCGGTGATACCCTTGCCCAGGGACGAAACCACGCCACCGGTTACGAACACATGCTTGGTCATATTGAGTTACCTGCGCTTCCCGTAGAAGTTGTTTATCCACATCTTACGGGTCTTCATTGTAATACTCGCGCCGCGGACCGTCCGCAATTTTTCTCGCGTGCGATTGCATTTCTCAATCTCCTTGATTGGCAACTTCATCCGAACACTTCCCACATTCATCCGCACATGTGCGGGTGAATGTGGGAATCCGATACCCTGAGGGCCGGACCGGCCGGCCCCGGGAGATCGGAGGACGGCATGTCCGGAAAGAGGAAGAAGGGGGCCGGGAAGGCGGCCCCGAGGGCCTACGGCAGGCTCACCAGGCACGAGCGGGACACGGTCCAGAGGATGCTGGAGCGCGGGGCATCGTGCAGGCAGATCGCGAGGGAGCTGGGCAGGTCGCCCTCGACGGTGAGCGCCGAGGTGGCGTCGCACAGGTTCGTGACGGCGCCGAAGGCCAGGCGCGGCGAGCGCGTGGACGCCTCCGCCGACCTGTCGGCGGCCTGCCCGCGCCTGGCCGCGTGG
>QSCH01000019.1:0-47981 GCA_003462965.1 Collinsella sp. OF03-4AA | reverse complement strand
TGCCGGCGGGTTCGGGTGTGCAGTTTGGCACCGTGCAGTTTGGCACCGTGACCTCGGCCGACGAGCTCGATCTTAACTGGCAGCGTTTGGCACTCACCAACGCTATGGAGCGCGACACCTGGGCGTGCTGACGGGCTCGCCCATCACCGATGTGCGCATTACGCTCGCGGGCGGCCGCGCGCATGCCAAACACACCGAGGGCGGCGATTTTCGCCAGGCCACGTACCGCGCGATTCGCCAGGGTTTGATGCAGGCGCGCGAGGCCGGCGCGGCGGTGTTGTTGGAGCCGTGGTATCGCTTTGAGCTCGAGGTGCCGGGGGAGTGCGTGGGCCGGGCGCTCTCGGATGCCACGCGCATGAGTGCCGAGTACGAGCCGCCGACGATGGCGGGAGACCGGGCGAAGCTTGTGGGTCGCGTTCCGGCATCCGAGGTGCAAGATTATGCGCTGGAGGTGGCTGCCTACACGAGCGGTCGCGGGCATCTGTACCTGGAGTTCGCCGGTTATGCGGCTTGCCATGATGGCGAGCGCGTAATCGAGGCTGCCGCCTACGAGCCCGAGGCCGATCTGCCCAACACGCCCGACTCGGTCTTTTGCGCCCACGGCGCCGGCTACACGGTCAAATGGTACGACGCACCCGCTGCGGCGCACGTAAAGGTCGATCCCGCCACCTTCCGCCCCTGGCGAGCAGCAGACGCCGAGTTTTTCGGCCACATGTGACAAAGGGGCAGTTCCTTTGTCACATGCTATTGGTATAACTCGGTATAAGTTGGTATAACTGTTACCAGGGTTTGCCAATCCGAGGAGGCCGATATGAATCCAAATCCCTTTAAGCCCACAGCTGGTAAGCGGCCTCCGATACTCATCGGTCGCGAGTCGGTCATCGAAGATTTTGAGGAAGGGCTCGACAACGGCGCCGGAGCGCCGGGCAGGCTCATGCTCATTACGGGAAACCGCGGCTATGGCAAAACGGTTCTCCTGCGGGAGCTGCAACGTCTAGCCAGCGAGCGCGGATGGGCGGTTGTCTCCGATTCCGCTTCGCTTGGTTTGTGCGACCGCTTGGCCGACGCGCTTCGCTCGAATAAACCCGTTGTGACGTCAATGGAGTTTGGGCCGTCGTTTGGCCGGATGTCGGTCGAGGCGGCGCGGGCAAAAGGCGAGACATTGCGAGGGCTGGTCAACGAGCGTCTCAAGAAGCTCGGTCCGGGCAAGGGCGTCTTGTTTGCGATTGACGAGGCACAATCGGTGTCTATCGAGGAACTGGCGGCTCTTGCCGTCCTCTATCAGCAGGTGCTCGGAGACCAGGATGCCACGGGCTTGCCCGATAGCGACCAGCGCGGTCTTGCGCTGGCGTTCGCCGGCTTGCCCAGTATGGTTGACGATCTGCTCGAAGAGCCGAGCGTGACGTTTTTGCGGCGTGCCCAGCAGCGTACGTTGGGGGCAATATCTTTGCCCAAAGTGCGCGATTCGTATATCCAGACGGTCAAAGACGCTGGTCTTTACGTTGACGCGGAGACGGCGGACCTTGCGGCGCGCAAGAGCATGGGGCATCCCTATATGGTTCAGCTGGTGGGCTATTACATGTGGCGGTCTGCTGTCCGGCGTGGCTCGCAGGTCATCGAAAGGCGCGATGTCGAGAATGGCCATGCGGATGCCGTCTCCGAGTTCTACGAAGCGGTTGACGCACCTCTGTATTACGGTCTGCGCAGCCCTCAGCGCCTCTTTATCGAGGCTATGGCGGTTGACGAGGACAAGCCGACGCGCACGGCGGATATCATTGAGCGCTGCGACCGTACCCAGAGCTGGGCGAGTAAATATCGCGCAAGCCTGATTCGCGAGCGCGTCATCGAGGCCGACGGATACGGCCTTGTGCGGTTTACCGTGCCCATGCTGGGCGAGTATATCCGCGACCGCGTTTTATGGCATGAGTAGGGTGATAAAGGTGACGGAACAGAAGATGAGCCCGCAGGCTATCGAGGTGCGCGGTGCACGTGTTCACAATCTCAAGGACATCGATATCGATATTCCGCTGGGGAGGCTCGTGGGCATTGCCGGCGTGTCGGGCTCGGGCAAGAGCTCGCTGGCGCTGGGAGTTCTTTATGCCGAGGCTCGCGCCGTTACCTGGAGGCGCTCAGCACCTATACTCGACGTCGCCTGACGCAGGCCGAGCACGCCCAGGTGGACGAGGTATTGCACGTACCGGCGGCACTCGCGTTGCATCAGCGTCCCAGTGTGCCAGGCGTGCGCTCGACCTTTGGTACCATGACCGAGCTCAACAACAGTCTGCGTTTGCTCTTTAGCCGCTGTGCCCATCACGTGTGCCCACATTGCGGGGCGCGTGTGGAGCCGAGCCTTAACGTGGCTGCGGGCCTGTCGCTCACGTGCCCCGCATGCGGCCGCGAGTTCTACGCGCCGAGTGCCGAGGACCTTGCCTTTAACAGCGGCGGTGCGTGCCCTACCTGCGGCGGCACCGGTGTCATGCGCGAGGTGGACGAAGCGAGCCTGGTGCCCGACGAGTCAAAGACCATCAACGAAGGCGCGGTGCTTCCCTGGGGTACGCTCATGTGGGATCTGATGAAGCAGGTAGCCGGCGAGATGGGCGTGCGCACCGACGTGCCGTTTAACCAGCTCACGCCCGCCGAGCGCGACATTGTGTTCCACGGTCCGGCGGTTAAGAAGCACATTCTCTACGTTCCCAAAAAAGGCGAGGGCGCCACGCCGCTCGACTTCACCTATTACAATGCCGTCTATACGGTCGAGAATGCGCTCGCCAAGGTTAAGGACGATAAGGGACTTAAGCGCGTGGCTCGCTTTTTGCGCGAGGGCCCGTGCCGTGACTGCGGCGGCACGCGTCTCTCCGAGGCTGCGCGCCAGCCCCAGGTGCGTGGTATCAATCTGGCGCAGGCCGCGGCCATGACGCTGGGTGAGGCGATTGAGTGGGCGCGCGGGGTGCCCGCATCCTTGCCGGCCGAGATGCAGCCCATGGCGACGGATATCTGCGATTCGTTTTTGAGCGCGGCTCGTCGCCTGGTCGACCTGGGGCTCGATTACCTCTCGCTCGACCGCGCCGGTGCTACGCTCTCCACGGGTGAGCGCCAGCGCGTGCAGCTTGCCCGCGTGGTGCGCAACCGCTCGACGGGCGTGCTGTATGTGCTCGACGAGCCCTCGATCGGCTTGCATCCTGCCAATGTTGACGGCTTGGTAGGCGTAATGCGCGATCTGGTGGATGACGGCAACACCGTGGTCGTTGTCGACCACGACACGCGCGTACTGGCGGAAGCCGACTATCTGGTCGAGATGGGCCCCGTTGCCGGAGCAGGCGGCGGCAATGTGATCGCCGCGGGCGCGGTAGGCGAGGTCGAAGAATCGCAGGGCAGCCGCATCGCCCCATTTTTGCGCTCGGAGCCTGAGCGCTTGCGTCCGCAGGTGCCTGACGACGAAATGTTTGACCGGGGCCATATCCGCATGGCGACCGATGCCATCCATACCGTCAAACCGCTCGAAGTCGATATACCGCGCGGTCGCTTGGTCGCGGTGACGGGCGTTTCGGGTTCGGGTAAGACGACGTTGGTGCTCGAGACACTCATCCCGGCACTTAAGGCGCAGGCAGCCAGCGAGCGCCTGCCAAAACACGTGCGTTGGGTCGATGCCGAGGGCATTGCACGTGCCAACCTGATAGACGCCACGCCCATCGGTGCCAACGTGCGTTCGACGGTAGCGACTTATGCCGACATCCATGATGAACTGCGTCGCGCCTTCGCCCGCACGCCCGAGGCCAAGGCAGCCGGCTACAAGGCAGGCGCATTTAGCTACAACACTGGCGCTTTGCGCTGCCCTACGTGCGATGGCACGGGTTCGATATCGCTCGACGTGCAGTTTTTGCCCGACGTCGAGATCGTCTGCCCGGCATGTCGCGGCTCACGTTATGCAGATGCGGCTTCGCATATCCATCGCGAGGGCAAGGACGGGAGCTCGCTGACGTTGCCGCAGCTTATGGACATGAGTGTGGACGAGGCCCTCGACGCCACGGTGGGACTCAAGAAGGTTCAGGCGCGCTTGCAGACCTTGCACGACCTGGGCTTGGGTTATCTCACACTTGGCGAGCCCACACCGGCGCTTTCGGGCGGCGAGGCGCAGCGTCTTAAGCTCGCGAGCGAGATGGGCCGCGTGCAGGATGATGCCGTATTCGTATTTGACGAGCCCACAATCGGACTACATCCGCTCGATGTTCAGGTGTTGCTGAGTGTGTTTGACGGCCTTGTTGCCAAGGGCGCCACGGTTGTCGTGATCGAACACGACCTCGACCTTATCCGTAACGCCGATTATGTGATCGACATGGGCCCGGGCGGTGGCGATGCCGGCGGGCAAATCGTCTGCGTCGGCACACCGGGCGACATCGTGGCCTGCCCCGCAAGCATCACCGGCCGCTACCTATAACCGAATGTGACAAAGGGACTGTCCCTTTGTCACATTCCCGTTAAAGCCAGCATCTGTCGGCATGGCGCTTGAACAGTTTTCGCGTGAGGGTCAAAATGGCCTCAACCCATTCGCGAAATTTGCACGCCCTATAGTGAGTGGGCTCTCGCTTGAGCTGATGCTGCCAAGAGGCAGCCGATAGGGGCAATTATGGACAATCGAATCTTTGGGTATGCGCGTGTCTCTTCCGCAGACCAGAACCTGGGCCGCCAATTAGACGCGCTGGCAAGGTTTCCCGTGCAACGGAGCCAGATTTATGCTGACAAGGCAAGCGGTAAGGACTTTAAGCGTCCCCAGTACCAGCGTCTTCTTCGCAGGCTGCGCGAAGGCGACGTTCTCGTGATCAAAAGTATCGATCGTTTGGGCCGCAATTATCGTGAAGTCCTCGATGAGTGGCGACGCATCACGGTGGATAGGAATGCTGCCATCGTGGTGCTTGATATGCCATTGCTCGATACGCGCGAGCAGCCTGATGGCATTACGGGAACGTTCATGGCGGATCTGGTTCTTCAAATCTTGAGCTATGTGGCGCAGCTAGAGCGCGAAAACATCAAGCAACGCCAGGCGGAGGGCATCGCGTCGGCGCGTTTGCGTGGCGTGAAATTTGGAAGGCCGGCATTCGAACGCCCAGATAGCTATCGCGATGTCATCAAATTATTCGAAGGGGGAGAGGTTACGAGGCGAGAGGCTGCTGCGCTTTTGAACGTCAGCGTCTCGACGTTCGATCGTTGGAGACGGGCGGACGCGACCAGTTTTGACCGTTTGTCGTCTGCTCGTCCTCTTTAGCTAGACATTTTGACGAGGGGAGTTAATTACACAGAGCCCACTCCTTCCCTCGATGTTTATCCAGTTCACGCCCTTGAACCAAATAGTGCCACCGCGTTCCCAATTCGTCTGCTTTTTGACGAGGGCTATATATCGTGTTTTGTTTTGTATTTAAAGGAGGACGAAATGAAAAGGCGTTATGGAATGGCTCTGGTGACCGCGCTATTTGCGATGGTGTTTTGTGGGGCGCTTCTGCTGAGCGGCTGTTCGCAGTCTGAGAAGAAAAATGATGAACCTGATTATGCCGATGACCGTGCAATGGCTGTGATTGCTCAAGGTTATCAAAAGCGGTCGGATTATATCGAATCGCTTGGAGAGGATGCTGATCTAAGCTCGAATAAAGTGCGAAAAGAGATAATTAAAACCGAGATCGATAACGACAAAGAACTCAAAAAGGCGCCTTTTAAAGACGCTAAGATGCAGGAAGATGTCATCGCCTATCTCAACCTGCTTGACAATCAGCTTGATGTTACCAAGAAGTATGCGGAATCTGATCCTAAGTACTACGAGGAATGGGAAAAGGCCTACGATGCACGATCCGCACAGCTTAAGAAACTGGTCGATCGATATGACTTAACAGTCGATGACGAGTATCAAGATGAGTTTGACGAGCTAATTAAGAACGGTAGGACCGTAGAGGAGAAGACGCATAACGATGAGGTTATCAACGGTTTGCTCTCATCGGCGAATTTTGAGAAAAGTGATGATGGCTACGGTCTCTATACGTACACCGCAATCGTCGAAAATACCTCTGACATATCGTTCGAAAACGTTTATCTAAACGTTGCCCTTTACGATGCCGATGGTGTGAGGGCGGAAGAATGCTACGCAGATACATCTGCCTGGGCGCCTGGCGAGAAGGTGAAGTTTGAGGTAATGAGCGAGGTTGACGCCTCGAGGCTTGCGCCGACGGTGTCGGGTTACAGCGTCAAGGAATAGTTCGCGGGAATTGAAAAGAAAGCGCGGCCGTTTTCTTTGAACGGTCGCGCTTTGCATTGAGCCGTTGACGGAATGATTCGTGCCATCATGCTCGCGCTGGAAGATGATGGGAACGTCGGGGCAATAAAGGAAAGGTGAAACAGGATGGCAAAAACAAAATTTCTTACAACGATACCGCAAAAGGCTGCCTTTGGCGGGTTAGTCGTTGTTACGGTTCTAGCGGTTGCCTGGGGTATCTGGATGTCATTGACGCGTAATCCTACAACGATCAGCGATGATTCGATTCGCGAGGAGATCACGCCAGTCGTTAAGCTCGTGACGTACGAGTACAACTTCACCCAGCTGCTTTCAATTGATGAGGCGGGCAATCCGCTTGGGTGGGAAAACCCCTTTACGTCTAAGCGATATGTCGCAACGATTGACGGCAAAGCTGACATCGGGATCGATGCCGATAAGATGAAGGTTACAATCGTACGGGCTAATATGGCCGATAAGAATTCAGAGGTCAAGAGCGTAAAGGTTATACTGCCTCACTCGGAGATCGCCTCGTTCTCGACAGACCCCAATACGCTTAAGAAATATGTTGAGGACAATGGCTTTCTTAACTGGAATCAAGTAAGCACGGATGATCTAAACACGTTATTGAAACAGGCAAAGAAAGAGCAGACCAAGAAGGTCAAGGAAAGCAATATGCTCCAAGAATCTGATGATAGAGCCTGCGCCCTTATCGAAAAACAGGTCAAAGCCTTATGCGGCGATGACGTCAATGTTGACGTTGCGTTTGAGTAGGGGTGAATAGCATGTTGGATAAACGGCAACAGATCGCTGGGGCCGGCTCGCTTCTGATCGGGCACTACACCACCTTTCTCGACACTACCTTCAACTCGGCATTTGGCGATGAATATACGGTTGATTTCGACTATCGGAAATAGGAGGTCACAATGGAGGATAAAGACGATCTGGCTGTTGTCGAAAGGGAGGAGCCGCCGCGACATAAGCAGAGTTTTGATATCCGTAAGGCCGCTGCCGGGTTGGTTGATGGCGCCGGAAGCGCGATGGCGGGCGCGGTTGCAACCGTACAGAAAGTTGCCGATGGTGCAATGCGTGCTGCAACTCCGCTGGTCGATGACGCTTGGCAGCTATTGCTGATGCGGCCGATGGTGCGGCAGGTACTGCTGCGGATATCGGTGACGCGGTCAACGATTGGGCATACCAGCAGCAGCTTAATAGATACAGGCCGGTAACCAAGGAGACCTATCAGAGTCCTTCATTCCATTTGCCGAACATGATTCGAATTGTTGACGGAAATGAGCGCCGGGGCATCGACGCCTGTAGAGATGCTATTGGTTGGCTGGATACTGTTAAGGGCACGCAGATTTTCAATCTGTACCGCGAGGCAATCGGGGATAGCGAATTGTCTTTCTATCCTAAACCATCTCTTTACTCCACATATTACATAGATGCTTTTGATCGGTCTCGCTTTGTTGACCTTGACTCTTATTTTGCAACCATGCAACAAGACAAGATGGCCGAGTTGAGACGGATTGCGTTCATGCTTGGCGCGAAGCGCTGCAAGCTGGAGGTGACGGAGTACGAGGAAACTCGGCGAGGCCGCCAGGTTAAGGGAAATGCCAAGGCGGGAAAGAAGGGCTCGGTTCGAATCGACGGTTCCTTGAGCGATTCAACGAGAAGCGAGAAGAAAATTCTGTTTACACAGGAATTTGAGGGCGACATGGTTCCACAGCGCCCTGAGCTCCATTGGTATGCCCATGACTCAGATGTTCTCTTGTTAATTGAGACGAGATGTGGTGGAGAGGATAAAAACAAGGCGAAGAGCTATCGGGTCGAATTGAAAAGTGAAACGACCATGACCATGTCTGTATCACTTGCTATGGCTATCGACGAGGCATGCAGCAAACTGAACATAAGGGCGAATTCGAGCCTGACAAGCCAAGCTAAGCGAGAACTCCGGCAATCGTTTGTATTTGAAGTTGAATTCTGATGTGTGGGGACCATTTGCTGCGGGGTTCCTGTCCTTTACGGGGTGGAAGCATAGAAACCCATACGGTGCAACTCAGTAAAAGTTAGTAATATACTGGCATCTTTTCTAGTTAAAAGCGTTTAAAACCGGTTAATTCCATTTAAATCAGTAGGTGCAATATGTGACAAAGGGACAGTCCCTTTGTCACATTCCAGGAAAGCCTGTCTGGCGCAGGGCCTCGTAGAGGACGATGGCGGCGCTGTTGGAGAGGTTGAGTGCGCTGATGCGGTAGTCGTCCGGGTCTACAAAGTTGCCGCAGATATCCTGCCGAAGGATGGCCTCGTGGCTGTCCTCGGTATGCCCTAGCGATTCCTCGTGGGCTTCCCATGTCTCGGCGTTGTCAAGCGAATCGCAATCGCGCAGCATCGGGATGCGCTCGCAGCGCTCGGACTCCGCGGCAAGCAGTGGCTCGGGGATGCCTGAGCTCTCGCTGCCAAAGACCAAGTAGTCGCCATCGCGGTAGGTGCTTTGCGCATAGGTGCGGCGTGCCTTTTTGGTCAGCAGATGCAGGCGCTCGTCGGCGGGGGAGAGGCCGTTGCGCGCAAGGAAATCCTCCCAGCCGGCATAGGTGGTCACGTCCAAGTTTTGCCAGTAGCCCAGGCCGGCGCGACGCACCGTCTTGTCGTCGAGCGAAAAGCCCAGTGGCTCCACCAGATGCAGGCGGGCGCCGGTAACTACGCAGGTGCGGCCGATATTGCCCGTATTGGCCGGAATCTCGGGCGCATACAGCACAATGTTGAACATGAATCTCCTTGGCTCAGAACGAAAAACCACCACGAAGGGGACAGGCACCTTCGTGGTGGTTTTGGCGGTTACGTGGGCGGAAAAATGCCCGCTTCGATAAACCTAGGCGCGGTGCCAGTCGGTCAGGCAGGCATCGAGGGCGGCGATGAGCGCATCCTTGTCCATGTGACGGCCGATGATGCACAGGCTCGTCATGCGGTCGCCCGTCTCGTCGTCCCAAATCTGCATGATCTCGGGGTTCTCGTCGATAATCTTCTGCTTCTCGCCCTCGGGCGCAGAATCGACAAACAGACCGTTCTCCATTAGGCGCATCTGGTGGCCGGCCTGCTCAAACATGTAGCACATGTCCGGATTGCCGGTCTGCCACAGCGGGCCCTTGACGCGAATGACCTCGTCGGGCCACTCCTGCTCAACAAAATCGGTGAACTTCTGCAGGTCAAACGGCTTGCGGCGCGAGTACGCAAAGGTCTCGATGTCGTACTCGAGCACCTCGGGGTCGTCGTGCTCCTCGGGATGCTCCATGGCCTCGATCCAAGCGGCGGAGTTGTAGGCGCGCATAAAGTCGAAGCGGCCGGTGTCGAGCAGCTCCTCCATGGGGACCTCGCCGTTTTGGGCTTCGACGATCACGGCGTCCTTCTGCAGGCTGCGCACAATGGCCTTGAGCTCTGCGATC
Source organism: Collinsella sp. OF03-4AA (assembly GCA_003462965.1). Classification (GTDB taxonomy): domain Bacteria; phylum Actinomycetota; class Coriobacteriia; order Coriobacteriales; family Coriobacteriaceae; genus Collinsella. Next base: position 38,285 of record QSCH01000019.1, on the reverse strand, counting down.
TGCTCGGGGGTGACGGTGTCAGTCTTATTAAGAACCAGCGTGGAGCAAAACTCGATCTGCTGGATGAGCAGGCTCTCGATGTCGTCCTCGTCGATATCCTCGGCCAGCAGGTCGCGGCCGCCGTTGAACTCGTCGTACATGCGGGCGCAGTCGACCACGGCCACGATGTTGTCGAGCGCGAGCTTGGGCTCGCCGCCCACCTTGGCCTCGTCGCAGAAGCTCGAGATGGTGTAGGCGATGGGGATAGGCTCGCAAATACCCGAGGCCTCGATGATGATGTAGTCGAACTTGCCCGAATCGGCGATGCCCTGCAGCTGGTTGGCCAGATCGTCCGAAAGCGTGCAGCAGATGCAGCCGTTGGTGAGCGGGATAAGGTCGTCGGTCTCGGAAAGGCCGCCGTCGGCGATAAGGCTGGCGTCGACGTTGATCTCGCCGATATCGTTGACGATCACGGCGGCGCGGATGCCGCCGTCGTTGGCGAGGATGTGGTTGAGCAGCGTGGTCTTGCCGGCACCGAGGTATCCGGTAAGCATGATGATCTTCACGGGTTTGTTGGGCATGTGCCCTCCTTTGTTAGACATGGCTTACAGTTGAATCTTATGCCAAACACCTGCTCTTATACCCACGCGCCGACAAATAACACAGGCTACTCCCAGGCTCCCCATACGTCGGGACAATAGCCGACGGTGGCCTTCTTGCCGTTGCGCACGATGGGCTCGGCAAGAACCTGCTGATTCTCGAGCAGCTTATCGAAGCGCTGGCTGGGGGTGAGGTGCTGGATGAGTGCGAGCGTCTCCTCGTCCTTGGCTTTGGGGTTGAGCAGCTTGTCGATGCCGCCAACCGCCTGCATCACGCTCGTGAGCTCGCCCTTGCTCATCTCCTTTTCCTTAAGGTCAATAAACTGCACCTTAATGCGGCGCTCCTTAAAATAACGCTGGGCCTTCTTGGTATCGAAGCACTTTTTGGTACCGAAGATCTGCACGTTCATTGTTTGGTTCCGCCGTTCTACCTGATGAAGTTGGTCCTAGCGCGATCGGCCTGGGGCGCTTCGATGCCGGCGGCCTTTCCCGCCTCGATGCAACGCAGCAGCCAGGCCATGTTTTTGCCGATGTTTCGCATGGTGGCAAGGCCTTCGGCGTCCTGGGCGGCCTCACCCGGCATGGCACCAAAGACGTTGTTCCAGTAGGTAGATGCAACGACGGGCATCTGGTTGATGGTGAAGTACTTGTTGAGCACATCGAACGTGGTCGACGTGCCGCCGCGACGGGCAACGGCGACAGCGGCGCCCGGCTTGTGCGCAAAGGCCTTACTGCCGGCATAGAATGCGCGATCGAGTGCCGAGAGAATGCGGCCGCTGGGGTGCGCGTAGTAGACAGGCGAGCCAAAGACAAAGCCGTCGGCCTGTTCGGCGGCAGCGATCAGCTCGTTGACCACGTCGTCGTCAAAGGTGCAGCGACCGCCAAGCTTGCCACACTGGCCGCAACCGATGCAATCGCGAATAGGCTTGGCGCCCAGCTGAAACATCTCGGTATCGATGCCCTCGGCCCTGAGTTGCTCGGCGACCTCGGCGAGTGCGCGGGCCGTGTTGCCGTTTGCCTTGGGGCTGCCATTGACCAAAAGAACCTTCATCACAAACTCCCTCTGCTGTCGGTGACTTCTGCGGAGGATTATCGCACGAGCGGGCAGATGACGTGGGGCACGATGCCGGCCCCGAGGGCCCACGGCAGGCACGCTCACCAGGTACGAGCGGGATACGGTCCAGAGGATGTTGGAGTGCGGGGCCTCGTGCGAGCAGATTGTAAGGGGTCTGGGCGGGTCGCCCTCGATGGCGAGCTTTGAGCCTTGGAAGGCGGGCTGCTGCGGCGGCTATGGTTTATACTAAGGCGGTTGCTATCGAGTAATTCATACTTGGTTTGATTCGATTGTGAATGCGTAACTAGGATGGAAAGCAAAGGAAACTCTATGGAAACAGAGGATGCTGTTTGCTTGATGACTTCGATTGCCTTGATTGTCCTTTCAATCCAATACCGAAGAGGAAGATGGCTCTGCTCAATTGCTGGATATGATGTCACAAAAAGGGAGAGCGAGATTGATATACGCCCTTACGCAAAGCTGATTTCTTCTGTGACGTTATGGATGGGGCTGCTGTTTTTCTTGTGGGCGGTAGAGGACTGGGTACGCGATTGGAATACCAGCGTTTTTGAAGTTTTGGTTCTACTTCTGTTCAGCTTGGCCTCTTTGTCGTTCGTGCGGCTCGTTAGGTTTGTGTTTATGAGGCGATAGCCAGCGGAAGTGGCTGGACGACAAAATGGACCAATGCAGCCAATTGTCAATAGAATTCGATAGGCTTGGCTTAACAGATTTACTCGAGGGCATATCCGTGGCGGGGGATAGGTTCTATCTTGTTGAGCACTTATTTGCATCAGGCAAAGTAAACCAAGAGTATCGAAACGGTGCCCCCGGGCCCCGGGAGGGACTGCGGGGACGTTCGGCTAACTGCGGGTACGACCTATTTGCCCAATGTGTTCGGTTGAGATCGGAAATTAACCATCATGCGCCCCATAACGCTAGTCCAGCTTGGTGCCCGGTACTTGTGGTGCCTCTTCAAGTAGCGCTTTGAGCTCGTTCAAAATGGAAACGGGCTGTCGGTCGACGGCATCTAGATGAAGTGTGGCCACACGAATGGGCGGCTGATATTCAAATGAGCCAAAGAGTACGGGCGACCCCAAGAACCGCTCGATTTCTTCTGCGATCGCGTCGGTCTCTTCGGGATCAAGGTCATCGAAAAGCGCCACGAACATCGGTCCGGTCGAGCGGAACAGACGGCCCTTGCCGCGCGAACAGTCCATGAGGCAGGCGGCACTTTCTGCCAAAACGCGGTCGCCCGCATCAAAGCCAAAGCGGGCATTGACCTTGGCGATGTCGTCGATTTTGATGGCGACCAGGCCTGCCTTGCGCGCCACGCGACGCATTTCGCCAATGGCGTTGACCAGGGCGTGGATATCGCCCAGGCCGGTCACGGAATCGGTCGTATCCGCCAAGCTTCGGTTGATGATAATGCCCACATACATGTTGGGCTCGGTTTCGGTGCTATCCAAGCGGTAGCCCGTACACTCGCACAGCGCATATTTGCCAGCGGTATTCATGACGCGATACTGCATGTAATGGAAGTGCCACGCGCCGTTTACCACCATATCGAGCTCGCTGCGCACGCTGTCGCGGTCCTCGGGGTGAACGCGGGCGAGCCACATATCGAGCGAGTTATAGGGATGCTGGGAGGGCAGGTCAAAATCGCGCACGGCATTAATCGACCATTGCGATTCGCCGGTATCGAGGTTAAGGATAAACGGATAGCGCGTCTCGGAGCTCATGGAGATCGCTTGGAACACCCGGTCGTTGCAGGGAGGCTGATTGGCGATCGGGTGCATGGATGCGTCGTTTTCCTTCGGCTGCTGCACACGGTGCATGAGCTTGTAGCGATACATTTTGCGGTCGGCGTCCTTTGTCATCTGGCGACGCGTATCGCCTGCCAGCGGGTCGACGCGCGAGCAGCCAAAGCTAAAGCTAGCGATCATGGGCGCTTTGCCGCCCGATGTTGCCTCGATAAGGTTGGCGCGCGTCCGCTCCAGGCGCTGCTCGAGTTCGGCTTCGTCTGTCGTGGGGGATATAAGTACAAATTCGTCTCCACCGATACGGAACAGCAGGTCATTGGGTTCCATTGTCTCGGTAAGCGCGCGGCAGATGCTCAGAATGTAGCGATTGCCCTCGGCGTGGCCAAACGTATCGTTGCAGTGCTTGAGGTGGTCGATGTCAATATAGGCGCAGGTGAAGGGAACACCTTTGCGCCAGAGCTGGTCGATATGGCAATCGAGCCCACCACGGTTGCCAAGATTGGTGAGTGAATCGATATAGGCGCCGCGCTCAAGCAGCTCGCGTTCTTGCTGCAGGATGGCAAATGTCTTCTGTAACTGCTCGCCGATGGCGCGCAGCTCCGTGGGCAGTGCAGCGACATCGAGCTCTGCGGTTGAGGCCCCGTTCGCGAGTCGCTGAAGATGGGTAATGATTGATTGCTCGCCCAGGCGATACGACTCGTTCATGATGGATAACCTCCTTGGGCACAACAGTGGTTTGTATCATATCCCCAATTCGGTTTGGATTGGGGGAATAAGTTAGCCGATGGGGACAAACGCCCCTTCGGCGGTAGTGTTTTGCGCGTAAGCGTATCAGTTGCGGCCGCCGCCATCGAGCAGCGCTTCAAAATCCTCCGCCTGCATGGGGCGGTAGTAGAGGAAGCCCTGAGCGTAGCGGGCACCCATGTGGCGCAACATGTTTGCCTGCTCTTTGGTCTCGACGCCTTCGATTACAACGGGCAGATGGAGCGATTGTGCCATCTCGAGCATTGATGAAACGATTTGCGCGCTGCGACCTTGATCGCGGCCGGCGGGTACAAACGTGCGGTCGAGCTTGATGACGTCGACGTTGACGTTCTTGAGCATCGCGAGCGTAGACTGGCCGGTGCCAAAATCGTCCATGTAGGTCGAGAAACCGCGGGTGTGCAGGTCAGCCGTCAGCCTATCCACGGCCTCGGACTCTCCCGTATAGGCCGTCTCGGTGATCTCGATGCGCATGAGCTCGGGCGGCAGGTTGTATTGGGCGGCGAGCGCCCCCATATGCTCGGCGACGTCGCAGGCAAGGATATCCACGCGCGAAACATTCAGCGAGATCGGAACCACGCGCAGCTCTCGATCGATGCGCTCGCGCAGCCACGAGGCAACGCCCTGTCAAACGTATTTGTCGAGCGTCACCACAAAACCGCTTTCTTCGAGGGCGGGGATAAAGGTAGCGGGTGAAATGAGGGAGCCATCCTTGTCAATCCAGCGCGTGAGTGCCTCGGCGCCAATGATCTCGCCGGTTTCCATGTCGACCTGGGGCTGCACGTAGTAGGTAATGCGGCCGTTTGAGAGCGCATACTGGAATTCGGTCAGCGTGCGGTGGAACGCGATTTCGTGCTCGTATTCCTCGGGGCGGAAAATGGCAATGCGCTCCTTAAAGTCGTTTTTTGCGCGCCGATTGGTAAACATGGCCTTGGCCTGCGCATCGATGGTGATTTCCTCGTTGGAGTCGATGGGGTAGACGCCCATGGACGGCCAGAAGCCCACGCCGTCATCATGCTTGGCCACGGCCTGGCGAACGCGGTTGTAGATTTGATGGACGGTGTCGTGCTTAAAGGGGATGAGTACGCAAAAATCGTCTTGGCCCCAGTACCCTGCGACGCCCATGGCGGCATTCTCGATGTCCTTGAGAACCGTGCCCACATCGGCGAGTACGCGGTCGCCCTCGGCCTGTCCGTGCCATTCGTTGAACAGTCGCATGTGCCCCATATCGACGGTGGCGATACACCAGGCGCCGTTGCGCCTTGTCTCGAGAAATTCGTTGACGCGGCGCATAAACTCGCTGGGTCGATAGAGACCCGTGAGCGGATCGATGCGTTCGGCGATGGCGCTTTTGCGCTCCACCTCGGGTATGGGGAGGCTGTCGTTGGGAACAAGCCCGCCGGCCGTGCGAATGCGACGGTCGAGTTCGCCTAAAACGGCGGCCGTTTGATTGGTCAGGTGCTCGTAAAAGGCCGGAACGACAAGACAGACGGGGGTAATAGTGTCGCCCGCGATTCGAACGGGAGCGAAAACGGCCTCTTTTAGATGATGGACCAGTTGCTCGAACGCCTCATGGTCCAAATCGTTGCTGAGCACGACGAACTGGGCGTTGCGTGAACGGAAGACGCGACTCCTGCCGCGAGTAATCGACAGCATGCGGCCTGCGTATTCGGCGAGCATGTTGTCGACGGCCTCGGCCCCGTAGAGCTCGTTGAGCTTTGCCGTGCCGCGAACGCGCACTGCTATAAGCCCCGTCTCGCAACGGTCGCGACGGCAGGCATCGATAGCGTTGATCAGCGTGCGCTGCGTTCCGAGACCCGTGGCGGCGTCGACGGTCTCGGCAAGCGAGCGGTTGACGAGCTCGCCGACATAGAGCGAGGGGACATTTCCGTCGCCGTCGATACGAAACCCGCGAGCACGGCCGAGGATGTAATCGCCGGCGGCATTGCGCACGCGGTACTGCATGACGTGACGATGTTTGGAGCCGTCATAGATTTGGTCGATGTCGTTGGTATAGGCCTCAAGGTCATCGGGATGGACACGCGTTTTCCAATAATCGTGACAGTTGTCTATATGCTCCGAAGGAAGACCAAGATCGCGCAAGGCGCCTTGTGACCAAAGGGTTCGATGTTTGTCTAAGTTCTCGATAAAGAAATAGCGGCCTTCGTTGAGCATCGAAAGGGCGTCGAAAACTCGATCGCTTATTTCGAAGTCGTCGGTGTGGGCTTGTGCGATATTGCGTCGATCAAGGTGCACGGCATGACGTAGCTTGTAGTCGTACATGCGATGGTCGGCATCGTTCGTCAAGCGATTGGGGCTTCGCCCAGGGCGGGGTCGGCGTGTGCCACTCCGTAGCTAAACGAGTGAGGCATCTCGGCATCGTTGTTTTTGAGCAGGACCGTTCGGCAGCGTTCCAGACGTTCGGCGAGGTCGTCCTCGGTTGCAATCGTAGACAGGATGGCAAACTCGTCGCCTCCCAGACGAAACGCCGCTTCGTCCACCTCCATATACAGCTTGAGATAGAGGCTTACCTGCAAAATATAGCGGTTGCCCTCGTCATGGCCAAAGACGTCGTTGCAGTGCTTGAGATTGTCGATATCGATGTACGCCATGGTAACGGGGGTGTCCTGCTCCCAGAGCTCCTCGAGGGAACGGGCAAAGCCGCCGCGGTTGCCAAGCCCGGTAAGCTGGTCGGTAAAGGCGGTCCTGACCAGATCCTCCTGACGCTTGAGAAGGTCGCGGACGGTCTTTTCGAGCGTTTCAGTGTAATTGCTGGGGGTATCCATGCTGTAGGCGGCTTTCTGGGGTCGGGGCGGATTGCGTCGGGCGAGCTCGTTGCGCACACGCGTTGTTGCTCAACGCCTCGCGTGTTTCCAAGCCCCCGCCTTGCTGCGTCGTTGGGTTTATTTGTCGGCTGACGTTCGTTGCTGATAACTACTGAGTAGTATAAACAAGTGTATGGAATTATGTAGGGGTGCCCATGTTGCGGGCGGCCATTATTCGCCAAACGGTAACGCGACGATGTTCGATGAAAATGCGACTGAGGCGATATATGTTGACGGGTATACTTGTTTCGTTTTAAAACGCAGGAACGGAGATGGTCGCATGGCACAGTCAAATCTGACGCGCACGGTGGGGCTTGCGCTCGAGGGAGGCGGCTACCGCGGTATGTATACGGCGGGCGTGCTCGACGTATGGATGGAGCGTGGCTTGACCTGCGACCATATGGTGGGTGTCTCGGCGGGCGCGGCGTTTGGCTACAACTTTAAATCGCGCCAGATTGGTCGTGCCATTCGCTACAACAAGGCCTATTGCGCCGATAAGCGCTATGCGGGTGTAGCAAGCTGGCTGCGAACCGGCGATATGTTCAATGCAGATTTTGCCTATCACGAGGTGCCCATCGAGCGCGATCCCATCGACCTGGAGACATATCGTGCCTGCCCCATGCGGTTTACGTGCGTGTGTACCGATATCGAGACGGGCAAGGCCGTCTATCGCGATCTGCCGTATGGCGACGAGCGCGATATCGAGTGGATTCGGGCGTCGTCTGCTATTCCCGTGGCAACGCGTCCTGTCGCCATTGAGGGGCATAAATATCTGGATGGCGGCGTGGCCGATTCCATTCCCAGTGCTTGGCTGTTTGCGCAGGGGTATGACCGCAATATTGTGGTACTCACGCAGCCGGCGGGCTTTGTGAAGCAGCCCAACAGCGTGATGCCCATGCTGCGGCGCGTGTTCCGTCACTACCCGGAGTTTGTTGCGGCGCTTGAGCATCGGCATGAGGCCTACAATGCCACGCTTGATGACCTGGCACATCGCGAGGCTGCCGGCGAGGTCTTTGTGGTGCGGCCGAGCGAATCGGTAAAGGTGCCGTCGCTGTGCCGCGAGCCCGATGAGCTTGAGCGTATCTATCAGATCGGCCGCCACGATGCGGAGGCGTCTTTGTCCGCGCTGGAAACGTATCTGGCGGGGTAGGACAAGCTGCCGCGGACTCGGCGAAAGCGCGTCCCAGAATGAGCGCTCAGAACGGGTTACAGTTTCCCAAACGGTGGGGTTTCGGAAAGTTCGTCCCGGAATATGCGTTCAGACTGGGATGCGGTTTCCCGTTAAGCCTCTATATGGAAACCGCATCCCAGAATGGGTGTCCAAACTGGGATGCGCTTTCCATTGCTGAAGATATGAAGCTGCGAATCGGCTGCTCGACTTATGCTTATGCCTGCTGCCAGGTGTCGACAAGCTCCTTGGCCGCGGCGTGGGGATCGTCGGCGCTGCAGACGGCGCTCACCACAAAGAAGCCGTCGACGCCGGTTGCCTTAAGCTGCGGCAAGTCGGCCGTCTTAACGCCGCCGCCCACCACGATGGGCACGGGGCTTGCCGCGTGGAGTGCGGCCAGGTCCTCAAAGCTCTTGGTGATGATGGAGCCGTCGGCCGCGCGTCCGCAATCGCGCTTGGTCTCGGTCTCGTGGAGCGGGCCGATGCCCAGGTAGTCGACCAGACTCATGTCGGCGGTCTTGACGTACTCGAGCATTTCCTCGCAGCGGGCCGAAAGGCCCACGATGGCATCGGGGCCCAGCAGCTTGCGACAGACCTCGACGGGAATATCGCTCTGACCCACGTGCACGCCGTCGACAGCAATACCCTGCTCGCGCGCGGCAAGCACACAGTCCAGACGGTCGTCGATGAGCAAGGCGACCTGACCGGTCTTGCCGGCCCGTGCGATTGCCTGCGCGGCGTCGCCGGTCAGCGCGATGATCTCGCGGGCACTTGCCACCTTGGAGCGCACCTGGATGCAGGTAAAGCCGGCGTCGAGTGCCTGGGCCACCACATCGCCCACGGGGCGCCCGAGGGTGTTTTCGGGGCCGAGTACCAGATAGGCCGAGATATCAAGGTTGTCGCGGATGCTCATCGTGCTTCCTCCTGCTTTTTGATTTGTGCTTCCATGCGCTCGAGTTTGCCGGTCATGGTGTCGGTAAATCCGGGTCGAATATCGGCTTTGAGCACGACTTCGGTGCGGATGCCCTTGCTCGCCAACACAAAGGTCGCGTCGCGCACGACCTGCATGACCTCGTCCCAGTCGCCCTCGATCTCGGTGAACATCGAGGTGGTGCGGTTGGGAAGACCGCTCTCGCGAATGACGCGCACGACCTCGGCGACCTCGGCGGACAGCTCATCGCCGGTGCCGCATGGGGCGATGGCCACGGCGACGAGCGTGTTCATGCCGGCATTGGTTGCGGGCTCGGACATGGCTTATGCCTCCTCGAGCTCGAGTTGGTTATCGGCGATGTCCTGGGCGGTTGCGCGATAGAGCTCGTCGATAAAGGCGACCTTAAAGCTTGCCGGGGCATCGGCGACAGCGGCGGCACGCGTGCCGGCAACGTTGTAGACGGCGGTGCCACAGATGGCTGCCGTAAACGGATCGGCAGCGCAGGCGTACACAGCCAGCACACCGCCCTGCGAACAACCGCAGCCGGTGATCTTGGACATGAGCGGGCTGCCGCCGTAGGACTTGGCTACCGTCGTGCCGTCGGTGATCAGGTCGACTTCGCCCGAGACCACTACGGCGCCGCCGGTGTAGCGAGCGAGCGCCACAGCGGCATCGCGGGCGGCGTCGACCGTGTCGGTGGTATCGACACCGCGCACGCGGCTCAGATCGGCTGCCTCGCCCTCAAGACCCCACAGGCCGGCGAGCGCGATGATCTCGGAGGCGTTGCCGCGCACGATGGCGGGCTTGTACTGCTTGAGTTCGTTTACCAGCTGGGTGCGCAGGCTACCGATGCCCAGGCCAACCGGATCGAGCACCCAGGGCTTGCCGGCGTCGTGTGCCGCCTTGGCCGCGCGGGGAATCGTCTGCTCGTAGATGGGGAAGAGCGTACCCATATTGAGATAGATGGCGCCGCCGCCGGCAACGAGTGCCTCGCCCTCGTCGGGCAGATAGACCATGGCGGCCGATCCGCCCACGGCGAGCTGTGCGTTGGCGACAAAGTCAATCGTCACCGTGTTGGTGATGGAGCCTGCCATCGGATTGGTGGCGTGAATCTCCTCCACGGCCTTGATCACGTTTTGCTTAAGCTGTTCCGAATCGATCACTGCACATGCCTCCTTGGCATAGAAAAGGGGCGCTGTGCATAGACAGCGCCCCTAAAAAGGCGGCATGCTCCCTACGCCAGCATTAACTGACAGGTTCAAAGGATTGGGCCCCATGCCCTCTCAGCCTTGTGGTTTGCACCGCCGGCACTCCCGCATCGAATCTGTTGTTCCCTATACTAGCGCATCGGTACAATGGTTACGATGAAAACGACTGGGGGACCCTATGATCAAACTTGTGCTGACCGATATGGACGATACGCTGATTCCGGCCGGGCATGACGGCGCCAGCGACTATGCCATCGAGGGCATTCATGCCATGCAGGCGGCGGGTCTGCACTTTGGTCCGGTTTCGGGTCGTCAGCCGTCTGCGATGGGCTGGATGTTTAAAAATCGTTCCGAGTGCTATTCGACCGGCGCATTCTGTAACGGCCAGGTCATGTTTGTCGACGGCGAGGCGGTCGCCTCGCGTGCGACCGACAACGCCGCCCTTATGCGCTTGGCTGACTACTTGGAGCAAGAGACCGCCGATACGTATCTGAAGGTCTACAGCCTGGGCGATGACTTTTGGGGCAACGATGCCTATTGTGTAACAAGCGATCCCGAGCGTGTGCGTCGCGCCATGGAGTCAGGCGGCAACGCGTGGCTCAAGGGCGAAGAGGCTCCCTGTCGCCCTGTCGTTGACGATGCCCCGGTATACAAGGCGAATATCTGGAGTGCCCGTTCGCGCGAGGAGCTCGCCGAGCTGCGCGAGCGTGTTGCCGCCGAGGTGCCGGAGCTCTCGCTCGTGTTTCCCAACAACCGCGTGCGCCTGTTCGACGTTCTTCCGACCGGCTGGGACAAGGGCTGTGCTGCGCTGGAGCTGGCGCGCGCTTTGGGCCTGACGCCCGACGAGGTGGCCGTATTCGGCGATTCCGATAACGATTTGCCCATGATCGGTGCCGTCCCCAACTCCGTTGCAGTCGCCAATGCCAACGAGGCCGTCACGGCTGCCGCGCGCTGGCATATCGGCGCTGCGGCAGACGATGCGGTTGCCGGGGCTCTGCATCAGATTGCCGCCTGCGCCGCGACGGGGGAGATGCCGTCGTTTATGCGTCAGGCAGATGCGGCGGGTTCGGGTTTCGCGGACGTCTAGGGAGGCCATCATGAAGCTTCAACAGCTCAGGTATGTCGTCAAAGTTGCCGAATGCGGCAGCATCACCGAGGCCTCGCGCCGGCTCTTTGTGTCGCAGCCTTCGATTACCGCGTCGATCCGCGATCTCGAAAACGAGATGGGTGTGCACATCTTTGAGCGCACCAACAAGGGTGTCATTGTGTCCGAGGAGGGCGAGACCTTCTTGGGCTACGCGCGCCAGGTGCTCGATCAGGCGGATCTGCTCGAAGGCAAGTACAAGGGCACATCCGAGCAGGTGCCGCACTTTAGTGTGAGCTGCCAGCATTATTCCTTTGCCGTCAACGCGTTTGTCGATGTGATCCGTGAGTTCGATGCCGCGCGCTACGACTTTACCCTGCGCGAGGAGCAGACTCACGAGATTATCGAGGACGTCGCGCATATGAAAAGCGAATTGGGCATCCTGTATCTGTCCGAGCACAACCGCGAGGTCATCGAGCGCATGCTGGCGGCCAACGAGCTCGTGTTCGAAGGGCTCTTCTGTGCCACGCCGCATATCTTCGTCTGTGCCGACCATCCGCTGGCGGACCGCTCCAGCGTGACGCTCGAGGATCTGGAAGACTACCCGTTTCTGTCCTACGAGCAGGGCAGCTACAACTCGTTTTACTATTCCGAGGAACTGACCTCGACCTTTGAGCGTCGCAAGAATATCCGCGTGCGCGACCGTGCGACGTTGTTCAATTTGGCCATGGGCTCAATGGTTACACAGTGTGTTCGGGCGTGATTAGCCACGAGCTCAACGGCCCCGGTATTATCTCGATTCCGCTCGATGTGGACGAATACATGGAGATCGGCATTATCACGCGCAAGAACACGACGCTCACGCGCTATGGGCAGGCCTATATCGACGCGATTCGTCAGCATATCTAGACTGCTGCGTTCTGCACGGGTCAAATCTCTTTATGGCAGTCCAAACTGATATAGGAAGCATCTATATCAAACTGTTATAAACGCATATTTTACGATGGCCATATGAGCGCTCATACTCTGTCCCAGTAAAGCAACCAATGCAAAGGGAGATATCTATGAGCACTTCGATTCAACCGAACGCGCCGTTTCGCGCCGATATCGTCGGCAGCTTTCTTCGTCCGCAGGCTGTAAAGGACGCCCGTGCCGCCTATGTCGCGGGTAAACTCGACGCTTCCGGCCTTAAGGCCGTCGAGGACGAGGCCATCCGCGACTTAGTGGCCAAGCAGAAGGCTGCCGGCCTGCAGGTGATTACCGATGGCGAGTTCCGCCGCAGCTACTGGCACCTCGATTTTATGTGGGGCCTCAACGGCATTGAGCGCCGCGCCTCGCGCACGGGCTACATGTTCCACGATGAGGAGACTACCGCCGACACCGCCGTGGTAACCGGTCCCATTAGCGGCGAGAATCATCCGTTCGTCGAGCACTTCAAATTTATCAAGTCGCTCGAGGGAGAGGGCCAGGTCGCGCGCCAGACCATTCCGGCGCCGATCCAGACGTTCTCCGAAGTCACACTCGACCGCTGCGATGGCCAGCAGGAGAGTCTGCACGCCGTCTACAAGACCGACGAAGAGCTCGTCGATGCCATTGCCGCAGCATACCGCACCGTGATTGCTGACCTGTATGCCGCGGGCTGCCGCAACATCCAGTTTGATGACTGCACCTGGGGCATCTACTGCGATACCGATTTTGTTGCCAAAACCGGCATGAGCCCGGTCGACCTGCAAAAGGTAAGCGAGCTGGGCGTGGCGCTCAACAATGCCGCCATCGAGGGCAAGCCCGACGATCTGGTTATCAACACGCATGTATGCCGCGGCAACTACCACTCCACCTACGCTTTTGAGGGCGGCTACGACCCCATCGCGCCGTACCTGTTTGCGCGTGAGGACGTTGACGCGTTCTATCTGGAGTTCGACACGCCCCGCGCCGGTGGTTTTGAGCCGCTCAAGTACGTTGCTCCCGGCAAGAAGGTCGTGCTGGGCTTGGTGACCACCAAGGCGGCAGAGCTCGAGAACGAGGATGTTATCGTCGAGCGCATCCGCGAGGCGGCAAAGTACGTGCCGCTCGAGAACCTGTATCTGTCTCCGCAGTGTGGCTTTGCCAGCTGCGAGATTGGCAATAAGCTGACCGAGGACGAGCAGTGGGCAAAGATTGCGCTGGTCAGGCGTATTGCCGAGCGCGTTTGGAAATAGCGCTAGCGTTTGCAGGTGGCGGCGCGTGCGAGGTACTGCATATCGCGTACAATGGTTCGGATCGTATCGTTCGGGCAGGTTATCCGATATGCCTGATCGCCCTTCCATTCGAAAGGACTTCCATGTCCCAATCCTCGACGCCCGCCGTCACCGATGCCATCTACGATGCATCGTCGCTCGGCCGCCCGCGCATGTTCGTGTTGGGTTTGCAACACATGTTTGCGATGTTCGGAGCCACGGTGCTCGTGCCCGTGCTCACCGGCCTTTCCGTTTCGACGACGCTTCTGTTCGCCGGCATCGGCACACTGCTGTTTCATTTTCTATCGCGCGGTAAGGTGCCCGCGTTCCTGGGCTCGTCGTTTGCCTTTATCGCGGGTTATGCCGCCATTGCACCCAACGGCGAGGCCGAGCTTTTGCCCTACGCTTGTCTGGGCGTTGCCTGCGCCGGCCTGCTCTATCCGGTGCTTGCGGCCCTGTTCCGCGCCTTTGGCGCCAAGCGTGTCATGCGCTTCTTCCCGCCGGTGGTGACCGGTCCCATCGTCATTTCCATCGGCCTGATCTTGGCAAGCTCTGCTATCGCCAACTGCCAGACCAATTGGCTTGTTGCCGTTGTCGCTGTGGCCGTGATCGTCAGCTGCAATATTTGGGGGCGCGGCATGGTCAAGATCGTGCCGATTTTGCTGGGCGTTGTGGTGAGCTATGCCGTTGCGGCCGCGCTGGGCGAGGTCGACTTCTCTGGCGTCGCAGCCGCTCCCTGGGTTGGCTTGCCCATCGTGTGGGACAACACCGTGTTTGCGCTCTTTGGGCCTCAGTTCGATAGCGGTCTTGCCACGACGGCCATCATCACCATTATGCCGCTGGCATTTGCGACCATGATCGAGCATATCGGTGATATCTCGGCTATCGGCTCCACTTGCGAGCGTAACTACATCGTCGATCCTGGCCTGCATCGCACGCTGCTTGGCGACGGCCTGGCGACCATTCTCGCATCGCTCTTTGGCGCTCCGGCTAACACCACCTATGGCGAGAACACCGGTGTGCTTGCCCTAACGCGTGTGTTTGACCCGCGCGTGATTCGCATTGCCGCATGTTGTGCCATTGTGCTCTCGTTCTGCCCCAAGTTCGCGGCTGTCATTGCGGCCATGCCGGCGTGTGTGATCGGCGGCGTGTCTCTCGTGCTCTATGGCATGATCAGCGCCGTGGGCGTCCGCAACCTCATCGAGAACCAGGTCGATTTCCAGAACAACCGCAACGTGCTGGTGGCCGCTCTGGTGCTGGTGCTTTCACTCGGCATTGCTTACAGCACTGCCGGTGCTATCGTGTTGGAGCTGGGCGGCGTGACCATTTCGCTTTCGGGTCTTGCCGTGGGTTCGCTGGTGGGCATTGTGCTCAATGCGATTCTGCCGGGTAATGACTTTGAGTTTGATGTCTCCGAGCTCGAGGAGGCTGCTGAGTAACAACTGCGTCCAGCTGAATCAAAAAATGGCGCCCATGCGTACGCGCGGGCGCCATTTTTAATGCGTCAATATCCAGTGGATGCCACGTGCCATGCGCAGATCGGTTTGGGCAAAGTGATTGCCGGGGTTGAGCTCCAGCGTTGTTGGAATGCCGCGCGCGATGAGCAGCGCTTCCGTCGCGCGCGTGTCGTCGAGCACATGCCGCATCATGCGGTTGGGCGTCTTGGTCTCTTTTTTGCCGAGCGACAGATAGACGGCTTGCGGGCTGCCGGCAAAAGGGGCCGTGCTGGCACGGTCGACAAAGTCGGGAAACCATAGCGACCCCGATGCGCTCGCGGCGCGGTCAAAGGCGTCGGTTTGCCAGAGGGACCAGAGTGCGAAGAGGCCCGCGAGCGAGTAACCGGCAATGCCGCGCCAGGTGGGCGGCTGAGGAAGCGACGACTCGACCTGGGGGATTATCTGATTCAGCAGCTCATCAAGAAAATCGGCAGCTTGGCCGCCGAAAGGCTCGGCATCGCGTACGGTCCCGTCGCATGCCCAGGGGCTCAGCTCGCGATTCCAATCGAGCCCGCCAATGGTGACGAGGGTGAATGGCGGACAGTCGAGCTCTCGGCAACACTCATAAACCTCGCTGCCGTCGCCCACGACCACAGGAAGATAGATGACAGGCGCGCTTTCCGTATGATTCGAATAAACGGTTATCTGCTTTTGATGCGCTTCCATGACGGGCTTCTCTCAGTGTTGTGATATCGACGGCCCCCATTGTCGCACGCCGGCTCATGCAGGTTGGGCTAGACCAAAGACAATCTCGTGCATACCCTGCGGACGCATATGGAAAACGCCACCGCCGGAGGGGAGCTCGGCGGTGGCGTTGTTAAACGGTGCTGAGGCTCGGGGCCTTCGCGGGAGCTGCCATGTGCGCAGAGGCGTTTAAGAGCGCTTGCGGCTCGCCATGGTGCCTGCGGCGATAGCGGCTGTTCCCACAAGGACGGTTGCCACGATGGCCGCACCCGGGTTGTCGCCGGTTGCCGCGAGCACGCCGGTAGTCTTGGCTTTCGTGGTTGAAGCCGCAACGGCCTTGGTCGGCTTTGAGCCCTCAGGCTTGGGGTTCTGCTTGGACTCCGCGGGCTTGCTTTCTGCGGGCTTGGTCTCGTCGGGCTTGGGGTCTTCCGGCTTGGCTACCTCGGGAGGTGCGATGGTCGTACTTTTGGCGACTGCTTTGATATAGAGGGAGTCGACCGTGGCGTCGCCCGTGCCGATGGCTTGGCCTGCCTCGTAGATGCCGTCACGGAGCTTGCGATAGTCAATGACCTTGCCGCCTTCGGGCGTCTGGATGGCGGCGTTCTCAATCTTGATGGTGCCGATTGTCTTGC
Source organism: Collinsella sp. OF03-4AA (assembly GCA_003462965.1). GTDB lineage: Bacteria > Actinomycetota > Coriobacteriia > Coriobacteriales > Coriobacteriaceae > Collinsella. The sequence continues at coordinate 21,887 of QSCH01000019.1, read as the reverse complement.
CGTCAGCGCTCATGGCACGGGCAAAGATTGCCGCTGTATCTCCTTCGGCCGTTACCTTGCTGCGGATGATCGAGATGACTGCGGGTGTGACGCCCTCGCTGGTCTGGGCGATGATGCCGATGTTCTCGCCTTGGGGCTCGGGGCTCGTCTCACCATCTTGGTTTTCGCTGTAGGGGATGGGGCCGTCGCCGTTCTCGACATAGCGGGCTATGGCCTTGACAACGGAGTCGCTGATGTAGATGTGGCCACCCTCCTCGTTGGGTCGATCGTTTCTGGTGGAGAATGCAGCCGAAACCTCGCCTCCCGCAAACGCGTCCACGGTGGAGCCGTTCTTGACGACGATATCGTCTTGGTAGGCGAAGAGGGCAATGGCGCCACCGTATCCGCCTTTACTTGCGCGGACTGTTACGTTTGCATGATCGAGTGTGATGCCCTTGTGGGCATAAACGCCATATTCAACACCGTTTGCGTTGAGGGAGGCGTTTGTGGCTGCGAGGCTGCCCTTGGCCTCGACGGCGGCGTCTTTCTCGGAGCTCGCCTTGACCTGGCTGCCGTCCGAGATATTGATGTTGCCGCCGCTCCAAATGGCCTCACCATCGGCTGAGCTTGCCTCGACTGTGCCGCCACCCTTGATGGTGAGGTTCTTGTCGGTTCCGATACCCTTGTCCTTGGTAGCCCTGGCGGTGACGGCCCCGCTGTCGTCAATCGTGATATTGCCGTTTGCCTGATGCCATCCGATACGCCCGTGGCGTTGACGTTGCCCGAACCTTTGATAGCGAGATCGCCCTCGGCGTCGATGGCATCAAACCCAGCGCTCGTGGCGTTGACGGATCCGACTCCGTCGATGTTGATATTACCCGTGGAGAGGATAGCGTCCTCAGTAGATGTCACGCTGAGCGTGCTGCCCGCGTCGCCTTGGATATTGAGCTCGGCGTTCTCATTCTTGCCATGAGAAGCCTTGATGCCTTCGATCCAGTCGGCAGTGACGATGTTGTTTCCCGAGTAATTCACGTTGAGCTTGCCTGCGGCCTGGATCTCGCCGCCGTTATAGTTGTTGAGCTTCAAGTCGTCGGCGCCGTCCCACGACCAGGTGCCGGTCTCGTCGCCCGCCGCAGTGCCGGCGTTGTATTTGGTTTCGCCGACCTTGACCCATTCCGCCGCGAGCGAGACGCTCGGCATGAGCAGCGAGCTCACCGTGAGCGCGCACACGGCGCCTACGACGATGCGGCGCGTCACGCGGCGCCAGCTGCCGTGCGCGAGTCCTATGCGACGGCGAACGTCGGGTTCGGCAACATGGGTTCCGGCGGTAGTGTCATTGCGTTTGGGGGTCGTGAACAAGGCTGCCATGGTTGCTCCCGTTCTCATAGGCCTATACGGCTAGGTTCAGCGTATCTGCTGGATGTTGCCGGCGGTAGTGCCGTTTGGAGGGCAAAATGGCCAAAATGGGGGAGAAATAGGCCGCACGCCGGCGCAGGGACCGACGCTAAAAGAAAAGCGCGGGGCCGCATGGCGACTCCGCGCTTTATTGTTCAGCTTTTGCAGCCTTGCCCTTACGCTACGAAGAAGTAGACGGGGAAGGCAAGGGCTGCGATCCACCCGTCCTGTGCGAAAAAGTGTTTACGAGCGTTTGCGACTCGCCAGGGCGCCTGCGGCGATGGCGGCTGTTCCCGCAAGGGCGGCTGCCACGATGGCTGCGTTCGAGGTGTCGCCGGTTGCCGCGAGCTTGCCGACGGTCTTGGCTCCCTTGGCTGCAACTGCAACGGTCTTGGTTGTCTTCGTGCCCTCGGACTTGGAACCCTCTGGCTTGGTCTTGCCGTGCTTTTCCTCGGGCTTGGTCTCCTCGGGAGGCACGATGACCGTGCTCTTGGCGACTGCTTCGTTGTAGGGGGAGTCGATCACGGCGTCGCCCGTGCCGATGGTTTGACCCGCCTCGTAGACGATGCCGTCGCTGAGTTCTTCCTTGTTGCGATAGTCAATGACCTTGCCGCCTTCAGGCGTCTGGATGGTGGCTCCTTCGATTTCGATGGTGCCGATCGCCTTGCCGTCCGCGCTCATGGCAAGGGCGAAGATTGCCGCCGTGTCTCCCTCGGCCGTGACCCTGCTGCGGACGATCGAGATGGTCGCGGGCGTGATGCCCTCGCTGGTCTGCGCGAAGATGCCGATGTTCAGGCCCTCGGACTCAGGGATGATTTCGTCGTTTTGGTCTCCACTGTAGTGGTCGGGGCCGTCGCCGCCGGTCTCGGCATAGCGGGCTATGGCCTTGACAACGGAGTCGCTGATGTAGATATGGCCACCCGCTTCGCCGGAGTAGAAATTACTGGTGGAGATTGCAACCGAGAACCTGCCTTCTGCGAGCGCATCCACAGTCGAGCCGTTCTTGATGACGATGTCGTCCTCATCGGTGAAGAGTGCGCTGACTTCCCCGCCATCTGAGCTTGCGCGGACCGTCACGGTCGCGCCATCGAGCGTGATGCCCTTGTAGACATAGATGCCATACTCAACGCCACTTGCGTTGAGGGAAGCGTTCGTGACCGTGAGGCTGTTTTTACCGTCGATGGCGGCGTCTTCCTCGGAGCTTGCCTTGACCTGGCTGCCACCCGAGATCTCGATACTGCCGTCGGCCCAAATCGCATTGTCCTCGATAGAGCTTGCCTCTACCTTGCCGCCGCCCTTTATGATGAGGTTCTCGTTAGCATCGATACCCTGATCCTCGGTGGCCTTGGCGGTGACGGTTCCGCTGTTGTCGATCGTGATGTTGCCGTCGGCCCTGATGCCATCCGAATCGCCCGTGGCGTTAACGTTTCCCGAGCCCTTGATGGTGACATCGCCCCCGGCATCGATGGCATCGTGCTCGGTGCTCGTGGCGTTGACAGTGCCAGCGCCGTCGATGTTGATGTTGCCGACGGAAGTGATGGCGTCACGAGAAGATGTCACGTTGAGCGTGCTGGACGCGTCGCCCTGAATATTAAGCTCGGCGTTCTCGTTCGCGCCATCCTTAACCTTGATGCCGCGGCCGTCGTCGTTAGTGACGGTGTTGTTGCCCTCGTAGCTCACGTTGAGCTTGCCCGCTGCCTCGATCGCGCCGCCGTTATAGCCGTTGAACTTCATGTCATCGGCGCCATCCCATGACCAGGTACCGGCGGCGTCTCCCGTGGGGCCCGCGGCCGCTTCGTGGCGGACGCCGCCAACGTCCACCCACTCGGCTGCGAGCGAGATGCTCGGCATGAGCAGCGAGCTTACCGTAAGCGCGCATACGGCGCCTACAACGATGCGGCGCGTCACGCGGCGCCAGCTGCCGTGTGCGAGCAGCGTGCGACGGCGTACGTCGGGCTCGATAAAATGGGCTCCAGAGGTTTTGTCATTGCGCTTGGGGGTCGTGAACAGGGCGGCCATGGTTGCTCCCATCCTCATAGGGCCTATGCGATTACGCCCAGCATATCTGCAGGATGTAGCCGGCGGTAGTGCCGTTTGGAGGGCAAAATGTCCAAAACTTGGGAAGCAATACATCGCGCGTCCGTGCGTTGCCTGGCTTTAAAAGCAAAGCGCGGAGCCGCTCGATGCGACTCCGCGCTTTGCTGTTTGGTATTGCGAATCTTGCGCCTACGCTACAAAGAAGTAGACGAGGAAGGCGAGGGCTGCGATCCACATGAGCGGCTTGATCTTGGATGCCTCGCCCTTAAAGAGCGCGACGACCACGTAGGCGATAAAGCCCAGACCAATGCCGGCAGAGATGGAGTAGGTGAAGGGCACGCCGGCGACAATCATGAACGCCGGGAAGCCCTGCGACACGTCGGACCAGTCGATCTCGGAGGCCTCGCTCATCATGAGGTAGCCGACGTAGACCAGAGCACCGCAGGTGGCGGCGCTGGAAACGATGGTGACGATGGGGGAGAAGAACGCGGCGAGAATGAACAGCACGCCGGTGGTGACGGAGGTGAGGCCCGTGCGGCCACCGTCGGCAGCGCCAGAGGTGGACTCGACGAAGGTGGTGATGGAGGAGACGCCCATAAAGCCACCGGCAGCAGCGGCCACGGAGTCGACGACCAGGATGGGACGGATGTCCTCGACATTGCCGTCCTCGGTCAAGAACTCGCCCTGCTTGGCGACGGCCATCGCGGTGCCCATGGTGTCAAAGAAGTCGCTCATGAGCAGCGAGAAGGCAACGACGAGCAGCATCGGGTCGGTCAGGACCTTCACGATGGCAAGGTTGCCGTCGGCAGTGCTGGCAAACGGGGCGCCGAAGGTCGAGAAGTCGAGCGGTGCGATGAGGCCCTCGGGCGCATGGGTGACGCCCAGCGGGATTCCGGCGATAACGGCGACGATGATGCCGATGAGCAGCGAGCCCGGCACGTTGCGGGAAGCCAGGGCAACCGTCACGACGATGGAGATGATGCCGACGATAAAGGTGGGGGAGGCGATGTCGCCCAGGCCGACGAGCGTACCGGCGCCAGCGGTGATGATGCCGGCGTCGCACAGGCCGATCATGGCGATAAACAGGCCCAGACCCACCGAGATGGCGTGGCGCAGGACCACGGGGATGGCGTCCATGATGGCCTCGCGCAGGCCGCACAGGACGAGCAGCAAGATGACGATACCCTCGAGGAAGATAACGCTCATGGCCACGTGCCAGTCGCCGCCGCACATGGTGGTGGCGATGCCCGCGATCATGGCGTTGATGCCCAGACCCGACGCGCAGGCGAGCGGGCGGTTGGCGAAGATGCCCATGCAGATGGTCATGATGCCGGCGCCCAGGCAGGTGGCGCAGGCGAGCGCTCCCGCATCAATGCCAGCGCCCGAGAGCACTGCGGGGTTGACGGCGATGATGTAGGCCATCGCCAGGAATGTTGTCAGTCCAGCGCGAAGTTCGGTCCCGATTGTGGACTTGCGCTCACTGACGTGAAAAAGTTCGTCCATGCATACCCTTTCCTTGTTCGGCCCCGAGTTTAGGCCGATTGACACGAACTCATTTACTATATCGCCTTTACAACCTTGCTGTTCCTCGCATGTTGATGTTCGGCGCTTTGTAACAGACGGACGGTATTTATCGCATGAAAATGTGTGGGTACCGTATACTTAAGCGGTTACAACGACCCCTATGGAGGAACGTATGATTAAAGAGCTTTGCCACGACGAGGCTATCCTGTCCCAGCGTTGCGAGGTTGCGACCGTCGAGGACGAGTCGGTTGCTCAGGACCTGATCGATACCATCAAGTCGCTCGATGATGCCGGCTGCTTGGCCGCCAACCAGATCGGCGTTACCAAGAAGGTCTGCGTCTACCTGGACGACGCCGGCGAGCCTCACGTGCTCTACAACCCCCGTCTGGTGTTTGGCCTGGGCGCCAGCAAGATGGAGGAGAGCTGCCTGACGCACGAGGAGGTCACCAAGTCCACGCGCTATATCAAGTGCAAGGTTGCCTTTGACCAGATCGTCGATGGCAAGATGCGCGAGCGCAAGCAGGACTTTGTGGGCTTCGAGGCGCAGATGGTCCAGCATATGATCGACCACTGTCTTGGAAAGTTGGTCTAAGGGGACCAAAGCGCCGCACTTCGTCGTTTTTGTCCCGGGCGTGACATTGTTGTCATGTCCGGGCTTTTGTGTTTAGCGCCTTTTTGTTTGGTGACAATAACCTTAGCAAGAACGTAAAGCTAGGAGGCGCTATGTGTACGAGCATTCGATTTACCGATAATTCTGGCCACATGTATCTGGGCCGCAACCTCGACTGGAGCTTTGACTACGGCCAACAGGTTCGCGTGATGCCGCGCGGGTTTCACATTCCGTATTCGTTTATCGACGATGCGTCGGCGGCACACGCGGTAATCGGCATGTGCATCGATTACAAGAACTATCCCATGTTTTTCGACTGTGGTAACGATGCGGGTCTGGCTGTGGCGGGGCTCAACTTTCCCGGCTATGCCGAGTATGCCGAGGGCCCTGTCGACGGCAAGAACAATATCGCGGCCTATGAGTTTCCCCTGTGGGTGGCAGCGACGTTCTCGACGGTCGATGAGGTCGAGGCCGCGCTGCGCGACACGGTGATTGTCGCCAAATCTGCCGGAGAGGGGCTGGGCGTGTCGCTGCTCCATTGGATTATCGGCGACAGCCAGCGCAGCATCGTGGTCGAGATGATGGCTGACGGCCTGCATGTATACGACAATCCGGTCGACACCCTTGCCAACCAGCCGACCTTCCCGTGGCACATGGAAAACCTGCGCACCTATATCACCGCCACAAGCGATTTTCCGCAGACGGCGACATGGCGTGGCGCCGAGCTTAAGCCCTATGGAGCCGGTGCCGGCATGCGCGGCATTCCGGGCGATTGCTATTCGCCGAGCCGTTTTGTAAAGGCGGCGTACCTCAATGCCAATTACCCGCAAAAGGAGAGCGAGACCGAAAACGTCGTTCGCATGTTCCGCTCGCTCGAGGGCGTGGTGATGATTGAGGGGGCGTCCAGGATGGGCGATGGCAAGTTCGAGAAGACTATCTATACCGGATGCTTTAGCGCGCGCACGGGCAATTATTACTACGCGATGTATGGGGATCCGTCGATTCGTTACGTGAGCCTGATGGATGCCGAGGGCGCGAGCCCCGATAGGCTCGTGGTTCCCGAGCCGCGTCGTTCGTAGCTCACTGGTCCGTTGCGACATAAAACGCCTCGCACCTCTTATGAGATGCGAGGCCGTTGTCGTCAATGGCTGGTGGCGTGTTAGAAGTTGGCGTCGTTGAACTGGGTGCTCTCGAGTCCGTCGAGTTGCTGTTCGGGCGTATCGGCGACGCTCTCGAGCAGCTCGGTGGGATCGACGTTCATGCTCTTGCCGGCCTCGTTGCCGTTGACCAAGTCGTCCGAGAAGATGTCGACCTCCATTTCCTCGGCCTCTTCGATCTGAACCTCGAGCGGCACCTGGGTGCGCACAAGTTTGACGGCCGGGCGCATGCGGGCAAAGAGCGGTACGTACTCAATGATGATGGCCGAGTTCTCGAGACCGTACCAGCGTGCCGGGCTTCCGCAGGCGCGGCGGACGGCGTACTTGATGGCCATGACGCGATGGTCGTTGCGGTTGATGTCCGTTTCGGGGGCAAGCATCTTGCGCAGCATGCAAAAGCGGAAGTCGCCCACGTTGCCGCGTGTCTCGTAGATAGAGTAGGTGTGATGCTGCGGCGGCAGCTCGCCCGATGCCATCAAGTCGCCGACGATTTGGCGCAGGTAGGCATTAACGCGCTGGTTGACCTTAAAGCCCAAGTCCAGGCGCACGCGGAACAAAAAGTCCGTGCCAAAGGTCTCGACGGAATACTCGTGCGTATAGGGTTCATCGGTAACGTGCACGTTGATGAACCAGTATGCCTTGGCGCGCTTGGGATGTTTGTCCAGGATGGAATAGAGCACGTCGCGGTCGAGCGTGAGCGGATCGGGGCTGTTGGTGAGGAACACCAGATTGTCGGCGAGCACGGGGTAGGTCTCGTCGTTGCGCAGGCGGTTGAGCTGGTCGATGTACTTGGAGACGGGCAGCAGGATCGTCTGCGTGCGCTCGATGGCGGTGCCGCGGCGCCACACGTACATAAGGCCAAACAGCAGCGAGGCCAAGAAGATCATTACGTAGCCGCCGTCAAAGAACATGGTGAGGCACGAGGCGAAGAAGCACAGCTCAATGGCACCGAAGAGCAGGGCGAAGACGCAGGCGCCCAGCTTGTGCTTGAGGATGCCGGCGATATAGCTCGTCAGCAGCGTGGTGGTCATAAGCATGGTCACGGTAATGGCGAGGCCGTAGGCGCTCTCCATGCGCTCGGAGTTCTGGAACAGCAGCACAATGAAGATGCAGCCGACCCACATGATGTTGTTGACGAGTGGAATATAGAGCTGGCCCTTGGTGTCGCTGGGGTAGTGGATGCGCAGGTGAGGCATAAGGTTGAGGCGCGTTGCCTCGGATACCAGCGAGAACGAGCCGGTGATGAGCGCCTGTGAGGCGATGATGGCCGCCACGGCCGAAAGCACGATGGCAAAGGGGCGTAGGGGCTCGGGGAGCATCATATAGAACGGGTTGACGATATCCATCGCGAGCATCTGGGGGTTGGAGTTATTGGCGAGTAGCCAAGCTCCCTGACCCAGATAGTTGAGGATAAGGCCGCCTTAACAAATGGCCAGGATGCATAGATGTTTGCCTTGCCCACGTGGCCCATGTCCGAGTAGAGTGCCTCGGCACCGGTTGTCGACAGGAAGACAAAGCCGAGCACCATAATGCCCGAATGGTTGATGGGCGAGAACAGGAACATAATGCCGCGGATGGGGTTGAGCGCGCGCAAGATGGACAGGTTGCCGAGCATGTTGAACAGACCGGCGCCTGCCAGGAACAGGAACCACAGCGTCATGAGCGGGCCGAAGAGCTTGCCGATTGACGAGGTGCCGGCGCGCTGCATGGCAGATAGGCCGCAGATAATGATGATGGTGATGATGATGACGTTGGTCTGGCCGTCGCCCAGCAGCGCATGGCCCCATTCGATGGTGCGCAGACCCTCGATGGCTGTGGTGACCGTGACGGCGGGGGTGAGGATGCCGTCGGCGAGCAGCGCCGCGCCGCCGATCATGGCGGGCAGAATCAGCATGGTGCCACCTTGCGTACGAGGCTGAACAGGGCGAAGATGCCGCCTTCGTTGTGGTTGTCGGCCTTCATGGCGATTACCACGTACTTGACCGTGGTCACGAGCGTCATGGTCCAGATGACGAGCGAAAGCGCGCCCAGGATCATGTCCTCGCTGACGGTACCGATGCCGCCGTTGTTGGCGACGATTGATTTCATGGTGTACATGGGGCTCGTGCCGATGTCGCCATAGACGACGCCGAGCGTTACGAGCAGCATGCCAGCGGAGAGGGGGATGGCTCCGTGCCCGCCTTGCCCGCGCTGGTCTTGGAGGTTTGCCTCCAGTTTGTTGTGTGCCACGAGGACTCCCTTAGACATCCGGTTATCTGTCTAGGACAAAAAACTTTATGCCGTCTTTATACATACAAGAGCAGTTTGGCACATCGGGTTATTTTAGACAATAATCCTCAGCTGGGGATTATTTATCTACGCAGGTAGCATTTCAAAGCAGGGGCTTTTAAGCACGTGCTGTCTGGGCGATGCCAGCCTTGGCGTTTGCGCGTTTGCCGGCGAGTTCGCAAAAAATCGCGCCGCCGATGATAAGCGCGGCGCCCATCAGGCGGACCGGTGTTATGGCTTCACCCAAAAGGGCGGCCGAGAACACGACCGCCGAAAGCGGCTCGAGGTAGCCGACGACGGCGACGGTCTGGACGGGCAGCTTGGCGACGGCGCTAAAGTAGAGCAGGCAACCAATGCCGGTGTTGACGACGCCGAGCATAGCGACGGCGCGCCAATCAATGCTGGCGGCGACGCCGGCGGACAGGAACGAGGGAGCGCCCTGCGTGATGAGCGTGAGGGCCAGTGCGGTCACAAAGGCGGCGCTCACTTGGAGTGCGGAGTTCTCGAGGCCCTCGATGTGCGGCGCACCCTTGCTGGCGATGACCATCAATGCATAGCAGAAGGCCGAGGCGATTCCACAGACGATGCCCGCAATGGGCATATTGCCGCCTAGACCTTGCGCTGCAATGAGAAAAGCACCGCAGGCGACGGCGACAAAGCCAGCGATTTTGCCGCCGGTCAGCTTTTCGCCAAAAATGAGCGGGGAGAGGGCCATAACGATGATGGGGCCACAGTAATACAACAGCGAGGAGATACCAACGCCGATCGTCTGATAGGCGCGGAACAGGAAAATCCAGCTGGCGCCCAGCGCGGCGCCCGAGACGATGAGCGCTGCGGCCTCGCGGGGGCGAGACGGAGCCTGCAGGTTATGGCGCTTGGTTATGAAGAGGATGGCGGCAAGGGTGAGAGCGCCCAAAAACGTGCGCAACAGTACGATATCGGAGCTCGGCAGCGCGATGGCAGCGGCGATGATGCCGTTGGAGCCAAACAATAGCAATGCTGCTAAGTACGTAAACAATCCGTTGTTCATGTGCTGACATCCCCTCTATATCCGAGCATGTTCACTATGGGTGAACTGGCTTTAGAAGAAAAGCGAATATAATGCATGGATAACATGACAAAAACTCATGTAAAGGTGGAGGGGTGCCGTGGAAACGAATATTCAAAAGATGCAGGTGCTGCTCGAGACCGTGCGGGCCGGCAGTTTTACGCGCGCCGCCGAGCGGCTGAGCTATTCGCAGTCGGGCGTGAGCCGCATGGTGGGCGACCTTGAGACCGATTGGGGTTTTAAGGTGCTCGACCGCAGCCGCGAGGGTGTGGTGCTTTCTGCCGATGGGCGGCAGATCATGCCGGCGGTTGAGGCGCTCTGCGAGGAGTTTGGCCGCCTGCAGCGACACGTGGACGAGATGCGTGGGCTCATGCGCGGCAAGATCTGCATTGGTACGTTTTCGAGTGTGGCGACCCATGTACTGCCGCCGGTGATTGCGCGCTTTCGCGCCGATCATCCGGATGTCGATTACGAGCTGCTGATGGGTGATTACTCCGAGATTGAGCAATGGGTGGCGGAAGGCCGCTGCGACCTGGGCTTTATTCCGCGCGAGCCACGCGGCGCCGGCATGGCGTCGCGACCGTTGGTGCAAGACGAGTTGATGGCCGTGGTGCCAGCGGACTCCTCGCTTGCCACGGCGGAGGTCGTTTCTCTTGCCGATTTAGCCAACGAGCAGTTTATTCTGCTAGAACGCGGCACTGATGACGAGATTACGCCGCTATTCCGTCGGGCGGGGCTGGCGGTGCGCTCAAAACTGTCGACTTGGGATGACTATGCGATTATGGCTATGGTCGAGGATGGCCTGGGCGTGAGCATTCTTCCCGCGCTCATCTTGCGTCGCTGCCAGTTCGATGTTGCTGTGCGTCCGCTCGAAGGGCATCCCCATCGGCAGATCAACGCCATATATCGAACGGCCGATGTTTCGCTTGCCGCCGCTCGTTTCCTCGAATACCTCTAAATGCGTGCACGTCGTTATCGCCTTGGGATAAATCTCGAGGTCTTGCTCATTTTATTTTTGAAATTGAACTTTTCGAAATAGCACGGCGCTATACTGCTGCCTAAATTGAACTCAGGTTCAATTCGTGTCCTATAAATTGAACTTTGCCAGCAAGGAGGTTCCTGTGGCCCAAGAGACGTTTAGCGATCGCCTGCGACAGACTATGTCCGATCGCGACGTTCGCCAGTCGGACGTGATCCGCGCATCGGAGATGCTCGGCAAAAAACTCGGCAAGAGTCAGATGAGCCAATATGTGAGCGGCAAGACGATTCCGCGGCGTGATGTGGCAGAGCTGCTCGCCCGTATTTTGGAGGTCGATGTTACCTGGCTGCTCGCCGGTGACGCCGATCAAGGCGAGACGTCCTCGTCCCATAACGTTGCCAAATTCGAACCTAGTCCTTCAGCTCAAATTCCAAGGAGCACCACCATGCGTACTTTTTCTAAATCCACCAAGCTCGATAACGTCCTGTATGACGTGCGCGGTCCCGTCGTCGACGAGGCTGCCCGTATGGAGGACGAGGGCGAGCGCATCCTCAAGCTCAACATCGGTAATCCGGCGCCCTTTGGTTTCCGCACGCCCGATGAGGTCATTAAGGACATGCGCCAGCAGCTGCCCGACTGCGAAGGCTATTCCAACTCGCGCGGCCTGTTCTCCGCGCGCAAGGCGATCATGCAGTACTCGCAGATCAAGGGCCTGCCCAATGTTCAGATGGAGCACATCTACACGGGCAACGGCGTGTCCGAGCTCATCCAGCTTTCGATGAACGCGCTGCTCGACAATGGCGACGAGATTCTGATCCCCAGCCCCGACTATCCGCTCTGGACGGCGTGCGCAACCCTTGCCGGCGGTCATCCCGTGCACTATCTGTGCGATGAGCAGGCGGATTGGTATCCCGACCTGGAGGATATGGAGTCCAAGATCACGAGCGCGACCAAAGCCCTCGTCATCATCAACCCCAACAACCCCACGGGTTCCGTCTATCCGCGCGAGGTGCTCGAGGGCATCGTCGAGGTTGCACGCAGGCATCAGCTGATGATCTTTGCTGATGAGATCTACGACCGCCTGTGCATGGACGGCTACGAGCACGTCTCGATTGCCTCGCTCGCTCCCGATCTGCCCTGCGTCACCTTTAGCGGTCTGTCCAAGTCGCACATGATCGCGGGCTATCGTATTGGCTGGATGGTGCTTTCGGGCAACCAGCGCTGCATGAGCGACTTCATCATGGGCATCAACATGCTCTCCAACATGCGCCTGTGCTCCAACGTGCCGGCTCAGTCGATCGTTCAGACGGCACTCGGTGGTCATCAGTCCGTTAACGACTACATCCGTCCCGGCGGCCGTGTCTACGAGCAGCGCAACTTTGTGTATGAGGCGCTCAACAAGATTGACGGCATCTCGGTGGTTAAGCCGCGTGCGGCGTTCTACATCTTCCCCAAGATGGATGTGAAGAAGTTCAACATTACCGATGACGAGCAGTTCGCCCTTGACCTGCTGCACGAGAAGAAGATTCTGATCACGCGCGGCGGCGGCTTCAACTGGGCTGAGCCCGACCACTTCCGTATCGTGTACCTGCCGCGCATGGAAGTGCTCAAAGAGTCCCTCGAAGATCTCGCCGACTTCTTCGATCATTACCGCCAGTCGTAACGACAAAGGTAGCCTGTACTAAAACGGCCGGCCCGCAACGGATGCGGCCGGCCGTTTTCTGTCTAAGCCCGTGCTGCTAACGCTTTGTCTCTTTGAGCGAGCAAGGTTCGCGTGTGAGCGGTAAGTTCTATTCCAAAATGGAATACAGTAGGCTTAAGCTGGAATTGATGCCCGGGTACCCGCTTTTCTAGAATGTTCTCAACAAGATGAAAGGCGGTTCCAACCAATGATTATCGATGCAAATTCCTACTGGTTCGACGAGCGCATCTTTCATGACGAGACGCTCTGCGAACAGTTTTTGGCCGAGGTGCCCCGCGCCTACGACACCGAAGGCTATCTGACCGTGAATTCCGTCGGCAAGCGACAGATCGTGATCGAGATGCCCGCCGGTTCTCCGGGCCTTAATTACATCGAGGGCGACTACACCCTCGAGAAGCGCTTGGCCGATATGGATGAGGCGGGGGTCGACAAGGCGATCCTCAAGCTCCCCGGCTGCCACGAGTGGATGTCGCTCGAGATGTGTCGGCGCTTCAACGACGGTATGGCCGCTGACGCGAAGGCGTCAAATGGCCGCCTGATTCCGCTTGTCGCTGTGCCACCCTTTGGCACCAAGGCAAATTTAGAGGAGCTCGACCGCAGGCTCGACGATGGTTTTGCGGGTGTGCAGCTCTGCGCTCACTACGGCAAGCGCTATCTCGACGACCGGGTTTTCTCGAGCTTCTTCGAACACCTGAACGAGCGCAACGTCACCGTTTACGTCCACCATGTTCCCGTACCGGTCGAGAACGAGTCGCTTCTCGCGTACGACAACCTTCGCCGCTCTTATGGTCGCTGCGTCGACCAAACTACGGCGATCGGCCGCGAGATCTTTGGTGATTTCTTCGAGCGTTATCCTAATATCAAGATGGTCCACTCCATGCTCGGTGGCGCATACTTTGCGTTCAAGGAGATGCTGCTGCCTCACGGCCCCAAGCGCCTGATGCCTCTGGACGTTTTCAGGTCGATACCGAGACCGTTTCCAAGCGCCTCGAGAACAACATCTATTTCGACATGTCCCATGCCCAGCCTTGGGGCAAGACACTCCTCGCCTGCGCGGTTAACGTGTTGGGTGCAGACCATATTGTTTTTGGCACGAGCTATCCGGTTAAACGCGAGTGGCTCACCGAGGGTGTCGCCTGCGTTCGTGCCGCGAGCCTGAGCAATGCAGACACAGATCTTGTGCTTGGCGGCACGGCGCAGCGACTGTACGGTGTCGAGTGAGCGGCAATCAGAGGGGGTGTCTGCCATGGACAAAGGAGAGATGAGGGCTGGGGCCGCCCGTGCGGCCATCGATCTTGGGGGCGTATTGCCGTTTGACGGTTTCGACGAACTCCGCCATGAGGTCTTTGCCCGTGCTCTTGTCATCGAGGGGGCGGGGCGACGCTCCTGCATTCTTTCGCTTGAGGTCACATCGATTGCTCCGGCTCTGCTCGCCGATCTGCGTGAGGTCGTCGAGGATGCCGCCGGCTGCAGTGGCGCTTACTCTTGGGTGGTTCCTACCCACACGTTTTCCATGCCTCACGTTCGCACTCCCGGGCATCTTGCCGATGCTGCTGCCCGCGATCGCAACGAGCGCTATCGCGCAGCGCTCATCGCCGCCGCCCGCACGGCTGTCGAGCGGGCTGTTGCGGGCATTCGCTCCGTCACACTCGCCACGGCGGAGGGCGACTGCCCCGTGAACGTTAATCGCGACATCGAGACGCCGGCCGGCTGGTGGTTGGGCTCGAATCCCGAGGGGTTTGCCGACCACGCGATGCCCGTGCTCGCCATGAGGGATGCCGGGGGCGAGTACGTTGCCGTACTTGCGGCGGCGGACGTCCAGTCCTCCGTGCTCGACGGGTCGCGCGACTCCGAGGGGAGACGCGTGGCGAGCGGAGATCTCTTTGGTTTTGCCGCCATGTCACTCGAGCGTGAGCTGGGCGGCGTTGCCCTGTTGCTGCCGGGCGCCGCGGGCGACCAAGGTCCGGCGGAGCGCGCCATGAACGTCACGTTCGATGCCGCCGGCGTGAAGCGGACGGTCGATGCCCATGAGGACGGATACCGCATGCTGCACCAGCAGGGGCAGGTCTTGGGCGATGCTTTGATTGAGGCCGCTCGCATGGCACGTGAGGATAGCGCTGCCGGCATCGATGCTCGCACGGTCGACGTCCTCCTGCCCGCTCAGACACGCGCCGATTTTTACTCTTTGGCTCCGCATCGAACGTATGAGTTTCATGCTGCCGGTGAGCAGCACACGAGGGTCTATCTGCTTCGGCTGGGAAACGTCGAGCTTGTCGGCGTGCAGCCCGAGGTCTCGAGTACATTCGGCGCCACCGTGCGCGTCGCCCGGTCCGGCTCTGTGCTCTTTGCCACGCTCGTCAACGGCGGACAGAAATACCTACCGGCCCCCGACGCGTACGAAAAGATCACCTATGAGGCCATGAACTCCGGTTTTGCCGCCGGCTCCCATGAGCGCCTCGTCGATATCATCATTGCCGCCTTGAATGCGGCGTAACACAGAAGGAGAACGTGCATGAACATTGGACACGCGCGCCGCAAAATCACCCCACAGGGCGACATCTACCTGATTGGCTATCGCAATCTTCCCAACCGCCTGGAGCCTGCGACGGGCATCCATGACGACGTCTACGCCAACGCCATTCTCTTCCAGCAAGGCGAACGCGAGGTATTTCTCTTTAATGCCGATGTCCTCGAGTTCGAGGAAAGCATGGCCGAGGAAGTCAAGACAATGCTCGCCGAGCGCTACGGCATTGACCGTGATTGCGTCCTGCTCTCGGCGACGCACGACCATACTTCAATCGTCGCTTACCACCGCAGCTGGTGGACGGGAAAATTCGACGAGAACTACTATCGCTGGCTCCTCGATACCATTTGCCAATGCTTTGAGGAGTGCCGCGCCAATGCGCAGCCCGCGATTTGCCGCCTGGGCAAGCAGGTCGTCACCGGTTTCTATGACAACCGCATCATCCCAGGCGAACTCGCCGACAATGAGGTCATTGTCGTTTCGTTCTTCGATACCGAAGGCAAGCCATTTGCGGGCTTTGTGAACTGGGCGGTGCATTCCGCTTGCGTCGGGCCCGATTGTACGGAGCTCACGAGTGAGCTTGCCGGCCTTACCGGTAAAAAGCTCGCCCCGAGCCTCGGGTACTATCCTGCCATGGTCGTGGGCGCTGCTGGCGACTGCAGCGATCGCAATTTTCGCCAAGGTCGTGGCATCCCCGAGGTCGAGCGCGTGTCGACCGGTCTTGCCGAGGCGATTTCCCAAATCAAGCTCGATCGCGAGGTTAAACTCGACCGTATCGAGCCCCAGACGTTCTATCACACCGTCGCCCATGACGATTTTTCGCTCACGCTCAAGTGCGCCGTTATCAGCTTGGGTGGTATGCACCTCTTTGTGTTTCCGAGCGAGCTCGGCAGCGACCTTGGCGTTCGCATGAAGCGCGAATGTCCGGTTGAGGGGATTGTCTGCGGTTATACCAACGGCTATTACGAGTACTTCCTTCCGGCGCGTGAATACGGCCTCTCCTTTGAGACCGAACGTACCCAGATTCCCCAAGGCGAACCGGAGCGCCTATGCGATAAGTTCTGTCAAACCGCGCGCCTTCTCGGCGCGCCAGATTCGCGCCTGTAGTTTTGCCGCCACGGCATGGGACCCATGAGGGTCGCGGCCGTGTGATCGGCGTTCTTATTTCCCTTGTTATCTCCCATCCCGGACGTATATGCGCCCGCGGATTTTAAAGGGGAGGCGGGTTCTGTGGCTCCCCACGTCGACTACGGGGGTCTGGAATCAATGCCATGCCCCGCTCAGAAAAAGGAGGAATACCATGAAATACCAGCAGCTTTGCGATGGAATCATCGCAAAGGTCGGTGGCCGAGACAATGTGCTGGACGTGAGTCACTGCATTACGCGTCTCCGCTTTCACCTCAAGGACGAATCGCTCGCCCAGACCGATGAGCTCAAGGCCATGAAGGGTGTCGTTGACGTCATCCAGGCCGGTGGACAGTATCAGGTCGTAATCGGTGCCACCGTCGAGTCCGTCTACAATGAACTCGTTCAGATCGGCGGGTTCGACGCCAAGCCCGCGCTTGATATCGATGAGGGCGACAATGTCAAGAAGGGCGATCCGTTCTCGCGCCTACTCGCCATCATTTCCGAGATCCTGCAACCGGTTCTTGGCGTGCTTATGGCCGGTGGCTTCATCAAGTCGATGCTCGCCCTCTGCACGGTTGCCGGTTGGCTCGCCAAGGACAGCAATACCTATGTGACGCTCTCGGCAATCGGAGATTCGGTCTTCTATTACTTCCCGCTTATCATCGGCTGGACGGCTGCCAAGAAGTTCGGACTTAAGCCCGTTATGGGTATGGCCCTCGGCGGCATCCTCGTCTACCCGACGCTCGTTGCCCTTATGGGTGGAGACCCGCTTTACACGCTCGGCACCGGTACGGTCCTTGAGTCCAATGTCTACGGTGATATCTTTGGCATCCCGTTGATTATGCAGAACTATTCATCGACGATTCTGCCTGCGATTTTCATCGTCTGGATCGCCTCGAAGGTGCACAAATTCCTTTCTGGCGCACTGCCCGCGCTTGTGAGCTCGTTCTTCTCCAACATTTTGACGCTTCTCATTTGCGGCATCCTGGGCCTGCTTGTGGTCGGTCCGGTCATGACGGTCCTCTCCAACATCGTTGCCCAAATCATCCTGGCGCTCATCAACTTCCAGCCCGCCATCGCCGGTTTTGTCATCGGCACGTTCTGGAGCCTGCTCGTCATGTTCGGTCTGCACTGGGGCGTCATTCCGCTGTGGTTCATCGATGTCGCAACCTACGGCTATGACCTCATCAACCCTCTCGTATACGCAGGTGGGTGCGCCATCGCCGGTGCCGTGCTCGGCATGATCATTCGAACCAAGGATTCCGAGGAAAACGCTGTCATCAACATCCCTGCTCTCGTCTCGTCGATCTTCGGCGTCAACGAGCCCGCGCTTTACGCCATCCTGCTGCCGCGTAAGCGTCTCATGTGGGCGACCTTCATTTCCGCCGGTGTCGGCGGCGCCATTGCCGGCCTTATGGGTGCCAAGCTCTATGCCTTCGGTGCCTCCGGTCCGCTCGGCTTCCCGAGCTTTATCAACCCCGCTGGCATCGATTCGGGCTTTATCGGTCTTGTCATCTCCGGTCTGGTCGCCTTTATTTTGGCGCTTATCGCCGCTATGGTGATCGGCACCAAGAAGGACGAGGGCGGTCAGACCCTCAACATCTCGGTGGACTAGTCCATCTACCCGCTTTGATTTAAAAGGCCTCGGACGGCAGCTGTGCTGTCCGGGGCCTTTTGCGTTTTGTACCGTTGCCGGTTGGTTTGTGGGGCATCTCAAAAGTGGCGGTGTGTGCTGGGATTACGACGACTGCGGCGCTTCGGAGGTCATGCGGCCGCCCTGTAGAAGCTGGCGATAGGGGAGAAAGCCGATAAACGAGACGACGGCTTGCGAGTACGCAGCGCTCCGTTTGAGGTAGAGCCTGACCTCGGAGGTCGTTGCAGGCTCGAGCGGCACGAGGGCCACCTTGCCGCCGGCGAGTGATTCGGCAGGCTTGCGCATGAGCAGCGAGACGCCGGCATCGCGCGCGACAAGCGAGATGATGTTTTCTGCCCGTTTGCCGGTAAACGTGACACGTGGCTGAATCCTGCCTTGCGGCAAAGGGAGAGGGTGAGTTCGCTCACGAACGAGCCTTGGGGAAGCATAAGGAAATTCTCATCGATAAGGTCGTCGATCTCGATGGCGTTGCGCTTGGCGAGTGGATGGTCGAGCGGGATAACGGCCACGAGCCGGTCGGTTGTAAAGGGGATTTTTTTAAACTCCGGCTCGATGACGCCGCCGTCGCGGATGAAGGCGAGGTCGATGTCCTCGCGCAAGAGCATCTGCTTGAGTGCGCTGCCTTCGCCCTCGATGAGCTCAACGGAATACGAGGGGTTCGCCTGCTGGAAATCGATGACGGCGTCCGTGATTCCATAGGGAGCCATGATGGGGATGGAGCCCACGGTGATGCGTTCGAGTGGTTCATCTGCGGCTATCTGGATGGCAGCGAGATAGCGATGCTGGAGCGTCGCTATCTTTTGTGCATAGGGGAGGAGCGCTTCGCCTTGCGCGGTGAGCGTAACGTGGCGTTGACTCCGATCGATGAGATTACAGCCGAGCTCGCGCTCCATTGCCATAATGTGCTTGGAGAGAGTCGACTGCGACATGAAGAGCAGCTCCGCCGCATCGAGAAACGTACGCGACTGCGCCAAGATGGCGAACTCACCAAAACGGCTGATATCCATAGGGTAGCCTCCGGTTCCCTCATGTCGGCAAGTAACCTAGATCACGATTCCTTGGCAGTGGTCGATTTCGTGTTGGATGATTTCGGCGGTGTAGCCCGAGAAGTTTTTGATGAGGTGGACGAAATTCTCGTCCAAATACTCAACCTTAATGCGGCGATAGCGAGTACAGGGGCGCTCGCCGGAAAGCGAGAGACATCCTTCGCTCGTCTGATAGGAATTGACCTGCTCAAGAATTTGAGGGTTGTACATCAGCAGCGCCCTGTTGCCGTCCTTTACGCAGATGATGCGTTTGCGCACGCCAATCATGTTGGCGGCAAGGCCCACGCACTCGTGCTCATGCTCATGGAGCGTATCCAGGAGGTCCTGCCCGGTCGCGGCATCGTCGGGTCCCGCGTCTTCGGAAGGCAGGCGCAAAAAGAACTCGGATTTCATGATGGGCTTAATCATGGCGGGCTCCTCATGTCTCGTGCTTTCGTGAACTTTTAATAATAGCGCGGAAGGAAAGCTGCGCGTCAGCGTTACAATCTTTCAACGTTGGACCATGTTGTCGGATCCGTCGCGTGCGGCGTCTGACGTAAGTCTAGGGCTCATGCTCGCCCTGGACTGTTCCTCTGGGGCGATGCGACTGTCGTTCCAAGAGGAAGGAAATGCATGGGGAGCAAATCTCAGCAACAAGTTCAAGCAACGCCATCGGCCACTTCGGCGTTTCTCGTCGTAATGTATATTGCAGCCTTTGTCGCCGCGTTTAACGAGAACATCATTAACGTGGCACTGCACGATATCATGGCGGCCTTTTCGGTGAGTGCCACCACGGCGCAGTGGCTAGTTTCGGGATACATGATCGTGACGTCGATCTTTACGGCCATCATGGCCTTTCTGTCCGGTCGTTTCTCGACGCGCAAGCTGCTGTTTTTCGCATGCGGATGCATGGTCGCCGGAGAAGTCCTGTGCCTGGTCGCCCCGTCGTTTACCGTTTTGCTGCCAAGTCGTATTTTGCAGGCTGCGGGATCGGGCATCTTGTTTCCGCTCATGATGAATGTGGTGCTATCTTGTGCTCCGCGCGAGAAGCTCGGTCTGTATCTGAGCCTGGGCGGTGCCTGCATTACGCTAGGGCCGGCGTTTGGGCCCGTGATTAGTGGTCTTATGTGCACGTTGTTTTGCTGGAGGGCGGTGTTCGTAGTGCCGCTGGTGGGCGGTGTCGTGGTCGCCGCGGCGGCAGCAAAGCTCGTTCGGAATGTCGGAGAGCGCTCGAACACCACGCTTGATATTCTGTCGGTTGTTTTGCTCGCCGCCGGCATTACGGCGTTTGTGTATTCCGTAGGCGAGTTCTCGACCAATGTGATGGCCGGTATCGCGACGCTTTTCGCCGCTGTTGTGGTGCTCGGCCTGTTTGCGGTTCGTCAGCTCAAGCTCAAGCATCCGGTGCTTAACGTGCGTCCCATGGCGAGCGTTCGTTTTTGGCCTGCATGCCTGCTTGTGGTGGTGTCGATGATGACGACGTTCTCGATGAGCGTTTTGTTGCCGCTCTATTTTGAGGGCGCATACGGCATGACCGCACTTGTCGCGGGTTTGCTCATTTTGCCGGCGATCGCCTGCAACGCTGTGACCTCGATTGTGGGCGGACGCGTGATGGATGCCCGTGGTGCGTGGCCGCTGCTGCCGGTCGGCTTTGCCTGATCGCTGTGGGGCAGACGGCAATCTCGATGACCGCGGCAAGCATGAACATCGGCGTTGTCGTGCTGCTGACCGTTGTGGTGTATGCCGGCGTCGGTTTGGTACTGAGCCCCTCGCAGACCGCCGGTTTGGAGACGCTTCCCGCCGCTGAGCATCCTCACGGAACGGCATTGCTTAACACGTGGAACATGATTGCCGCGTCGTTTGGTCCGTCGCTGTTTATCGGCCTGCTTTCGAGTTCTGCGGTGGCTGCTGGCGCCGCAGGCGTTGCGTCGGACGTTGCCCAGGCGATAGGATTTGCAGCCGCCGTGCGCGTGGCGGCCGTGATTGCCGTTGTCGGGTTCGCGGTGTCGCTGGTGTACGCTCGCCGCGAGTCGCACATGTCGCATTAATGTGTGCACATAGATTCTGCAGCTAGATTGGATGGCGACACCATAAACTAATGGACGTTTTGCCGAGAGGCATGAATGTATAAAGCGCAAAGAGTGCGCGACGGGCCCCGCGAATGGGGCGATGATGCCCGAGAGGGCCAAGAAGGAGTCTCATGTCTGAGAACGAAGAGATCATGAACGAGACCGAGAACGAGACCATGGCTGCCGAGGTCGAGGCAGTCGAGACCGTGGAGACCGAAGCTGCCGAGGTTGAGGCTGCTGACGAGGTTTCCGCCGAGGAGGCCGAGGTTGTCAAGGCCGCCGCTGATTACGATGACGAAGAGCTGATGGACAAGATGCAGAAGGCCGCCCGCCTGCTGCGCAGCCGTCGCTTTGCTATTTCCAAGGAGGAGGAGGCCAAGGCCGAGCGCATGGCGAACATCGAGCGCGCCATCAAGCTTCTTGACCTCAAGCCCAAGATGGAGCAGAAGGAAATGTCCGACCTGCTGGGCATGCGCCTTCGTGAGCTCGATGGCCTGATGGCCGAGGCCGAGGCTGCCGATCTGGTCGGCCGCATCGACGACGCCGAGGGCGATATGCGCAAGATCGTTGTCTTCGCTGCCGAGGATGCCGCTGAGGGCCTGGTCGAGCTTGCCAACAAGAAGGAGAAGCTCCTGCCCGAGCTTTCTTACGAGGAGGCTACCGAGCTGATGGCCGCTCTCGATAAGGTTATCGCTCCGCTCGTCGCCATGGGCCTGGACGAGGACCGCGGTCCTCGCGGCGGCCGTGACGAGCGCGGTGGCCGTGGCGGCGACCGTGGCGGTCGCGGC
>QSCH01000018.1:0-49013 GCA_003462965.1 Collinsella sp. OF03-4AA | reverse complement strand
CTCATCGCGCGGGCGCGCGCAGAGAGGGGCGATGCCCCGCTGTCCTAGCCTGAAAGGGAAAAACGGAATAGACGGAACCGACCGTTCGGCTGGGTCTGGGAGGAGGTGCCGGGCGGCGGGCGGAGCATGGCCACCGGACCCATCGAAACACATCTCCACCGTTCCTTCAACTGGGAAAATGCCGACCCGGGGGCCCGAATGGGACCTCGGGGGCGTTCGGCTAGCTGCGGGAACGGCCTATTCGCTCAATGTGTTCGGCTGAGATCGGAAATCAACCCATTTCTCAATCTTGAAACAAAACGCCGCCCGGTTTCCCAGGCGGCGTCACTATGGCAAGGGTTACATGCTGCTATCGATCAGCAACCTCGTCCTCAAGCATTTCTTGAACGAGCATGCCGGTACGGACGCCCTCAAGATACCACTCACCACGTTCGGTGAGGCAAATGCCATTTGCAAGCTGACCGCCGTCGTCGCTATAACGCGAGACGACATCAATCATACCTTCGGAATCCAAGCGATCGATTGCGGCGCGGGCACGATACGGCGAAACCCCCACGCGCTCGGCAAGCGTTTTGCGCGAGAAACCATACGGCCCGCCATTGTCTTCGGTTTGCTGGTCGATCTCCATCAACACCAGCACCTCGACACGCTTCATATCGTTGACACTCGCACGACCCTTGCCCGCCATAGCAGCCTCCTCAAACCGAGCACGAGCATCTAACGCGCCGTGCGCGACCGACACACCTCACGATGGCAGGTAATATCCATCATGCGGCATCCCGCTAAGGATGAAACAGTTACGGTTATTGTATACCGCTCAAATTGTTTCTAGGCAGGTAAACAGCTATTTTTCGCCGAAATAGACGCTTTATTGATCAAAAAGCCGTACCGGGCGCTAACCCGATACGGCCAAAATGCAATGCAATTACCGCGGTGCTTCAAACTTAGCGATGGAAGAAACCGCGGCGCTCAAACTTGGGCTCGCAGCACACGTTGATGCCCAACTTGCGCAGTACCGTCTCGTCCGTCGGCGAGATAATCACGCTAAAGAAGGCATCGCAACCGCGCAGCTGCTCCAGGCCCGAAAGGACGCGAGCGGCCGTCTCACTCGTGGCCGAGGTGATCGACAGCGCCATAAGCGTCTCGTCGGTGTGGAGGCGCGGGTTTTTGCTGCCCAGGAAATGCGTCTTGAGCTTGCTGATGGGCTCGATCGCCTCATCGCTAATGACCTCGAGCTCAAGGTCGACGCCCGAGACATGCTTGAGGGCGTTCATAATGAGCGAACTTGCGGCGCCCAGGCGCGTGGAGGTCTTACCGGTCACCACGGAGCCATCGGGCATGACCATGGCACCCACGGGACCACCCGTCAGCTGCTCCCTGGTGAGGGCCGCCGAGCGCGCCGGTGAGTAGTTCTTATCGATGCCGGCTTTCTTCATAATAATCTTGAGACGGTCGACTTGCTCATCGCCCACGCCGGTACGGCGCACATTTTCGACCGCGGTAAAGTAGCGGCGGACGATCTCCATCTTGGAAGCGTCGCGGCAGGCATCGTCATCGGTGATGGCAAAACCGACCATATTGACGCCCATGTCCGTAGGGCTCTGGTAGGGGCTCTTGCCCAGGATCTTTTCCATCAGGGCACGGACTACCGGGAAGGCCTCGACGTCGCGGTTGTAGTTGACCGTGGTCTTGTTGTGGGCCTCCAGGTGGAAGGAGTCGATGATGTTGGCGTCATCGAGGTCTGCCGTGGCGGCCTCGTAGGCAATATTGACCGGATGCGTAAGGGGCAGATTCCAAACCGGGAAGGTCTCGAATTTGGCATAGCCGGCGGCCGTGCCATGCTTGTGCTCGTGATAGAGCTGAGACAGGCAAGTGGCGAGCTTGCCCGAGCCAGGGCCGGGCGCCGTCACGACAACGAGCGGTCGGGTGGTCTCGACAAACTCGTTCTTGCCATAGCCGTCGTCGGACACGATCAGATCGACATCGTGCGGATACCCCTCGATGGGATAGTGCAGCTTGGCGGGAATACCGAGCGCGTTCAGGCGGTTGCGGAACACATCGGCAGCGGGCTGTCCACCGTACTGGGTGATGACCACGGCCGCGACAGCAAAGCCGTTGCCGCGGAACAGGTCAACCAGGCGCAGCACATCCTCGTCATAGGTAATGCCAAGGTCACCACGAGCCTTGTTTTTCTCGATGTGGTTCGCGTTGATCGCGATGATAACCTCGACATCGTCGGCGATGCTTTTGAGCATGCGGAACTTGCTGTCCGGCTCAAAACCCGGTAGCACGCGGCTGGCATGATAGTCATCGAACAGCTTGCCGCCAAACTCCAAATACAGCTTGCCGCCAAACTGCGAGATGCGCTCCTTAATGTGAGCAGCCTGCAGCTCGATATACTTCGCGTTGTCGAAACCCTGGCGCATATATGGCTCCCGTCCCGTTTCCATTTAATGTCTTAGGCGATTATAACGGAGCCTGCCCTCCCCGATGCCCAGGCCATCAACAGGCACCAACCAAACACGCCATCGATAAGTTGCGGTGAAATAGCTCCTGTTTAACCCCTCAAGACGGCCAAACGGGAACTATTCCACCGCAACTTCCCCTTTTTGGCGCAAACTAACCTGACCCCTTTGCATCAATAATGGAAACGTCGCAGGTTGAGCATAAGCCAGCGAAAGCCCACCAGAGCGAGCAAGGTGACGTGAAAGAGGAGGGCATAGGCCTTTTGGCCATGCCCGACGATTGAACGTCAGATTGCCGCTCTGGCGGGCTTGCAGCGTCGAGTGATTCCGGCGTTTGGTAAAACGCCGGAACACAAGAGCGCCCCCTCCTGCGCACGGAACGGGAGGGGGCTAAAGGTAGGAGTCTACCGGTGGGGTTACCCCACCGGACAGACGATGACCAGGTGATCCGTTATAGGATCGTCATGGTTTCCGTGGGGTACCCAAGGGGTACTTAGAGCATCACGCAAGCGACGGTCAGGATGATGGCGCAGACGACGGAGAGAGCGACGATGAGCTTAAGGGCAAACTTGAGCCAGGTCGTCCACTCGATCTTGGCCAGGGCAAGACCGCCCATGATGGCGCCAGAGGTCGGGGTGAACAGGTTCACGACACCGATGGCGGCGGAGAAGATCATGACCATGACCTCGGGCGAGAAGCCGAGCTTAACAGCCAGCGGTCCCATGATGGGCATGGAGACAGTAGCCATACCGGAGGTCGAGGGGATCAGGAAGGACAGGCCGAAGTAGACCAGGAAGCTCATGGGAGCGAAGATCACGCCGGACAGGCCAGCCAGAGCATTGGCGGCAGCGTCGAGGACGTAGACGTCGAGGCCGGTGCTAGCCATGAGGACGGAGATACCACGGGCAAGAGCGATGACGAGGACAACGGACATCATGTCGGCAGCGCCGGTGATGAAGGTGTTGACGATCTGCTTCTCGGACAGGCCACCGATGATACCGATCAAGATAGCCATGAGGAAGAACCAGGTGGAAGCCTCGTCGAAGTACCACTGGCCAATGGGCAGGCCGGTGATCAGGCAGACCAGCCCTGAACGATGGCGTTACCGTCGGCGTCATAGACAGCGCCAGCATCGAAGAAGTTGGCGACGCCCTCGTTGAGGTCGGCCAGCGGGATAAAGCCGACGATCATGACGACGAAGGTGAAGGCAAAGGCGATCAGAACACCCTTCTGACGACCGGTGAGCTTGACCTCCTTGTTAACCTCGGAAGCAGCCTTGCCGTGAGCCTCTTCGGCGTCCTTGAGCTCCTGCATCGAAAGGATGGTGGAACCCTTGTCAGCCTTGACCTTCTTGGCATAGCTCATGACGAAGAAGATGGACATGGCAGTGGTAACGATCCACAGGACGGCACCGAGGCCGATGATGATGGACTGGTTGACCTCAATGCCAACGCCGGTCAGAGCGTCGACGGCAGCGCCGACGGCAAACGGGTTAACCGTGGAGCCGAGGCAGCCGCAGCCAGCGCCGAGCAGGACGGTAGCGGCGCCGACCATGGGGTCGAAGCCAGCAGCCATCATGGTAGCGGCGAGCAGGGCGTAGAAGGGAACGGTCTCCTCGCACATACCATAGGTGGTACCACCGAGGGAGAAGATGAGCATCAGCACGGGAATGAGCATGATCTCATTGCCCTTAAGCTTCTGCACCAGAACGGCAATGCCGTTGTCCAGGGCGCCGGTTTCGGTCATCATGCCGAGGAAGCCGCCGAGGATCATAACGAAGAGGCAGACGGGCAGAGCGTCAGCGAAGCCCTTGACCGGGGCGGTGCAGAAATCGCTCAGGCGGGCAGCGGTAACCGCGCCACCGGACGTACCGGAGACGATAACGGTAACAACCGCGACAATTGCCAGCAGAGCAAGAAGAATGGTGAACGATGAAGGCATACCGCGCTTTTTCTTAGCGGTCTCAGTCATAGTTCTCATCCCCCCTTCATAAATCATTTACTGATCTCGCCCAAAGCGGCTCTTCCGTGCCGTGCATGTCGCTCGGTGCGAGATTTTTACCAGACAAAAGCGCTCGGGGTGCGCAGCAATGCACCCCGAGCGAGATGCTAGATGCTCTTACTTGAGCGTAGCGTACATGACAGCCTTGATGGTGTGCATGCGGTTCTCAGCCTCGTCGAAGACCTTGGAAGCGGGACTCTCGAAGACCTCGTCGGTGACCTCCTGCTCGGTGATGCCGAACTGCTCGCACTTCTCGGCGCCAATCGTGGTGTTGGTGTCGTGGAAGCTGGGCAGGCAGTGCAGGAAGATGGCACCCGGGTTGGCCATAGCCATGACCTCGGAGGTAACACGATACGGGGTGAGCTGAGCGATGCGCTCGGCCCAGACCTCGTCGGGCTCGCCCATGGAGACCCACACGTCGGTGTAGATGACATCGGCACCGGTGACGCCGTCCTTGACGTCGGTGGTCAGCTTGATGGTGCAGCCGTTGGCCTCAGCGATGGGCTTGCAGGCCTCGATGACGTCGTCAGCGGGCATGCACTCCTCAGGGCCGCAGGCCACGAAGTTCATGCCGAGCTTGGAGCAGACGACCATGAGGGAGCGAGCGACGTTGTTCTTGCAGTCGCCCATGAAGACGAGGGTCTTGCCCTTGATGTCGTAGTTGAAGTTCTCCTGGACGGTCAGGATGTCGGCGAGCATCTGAGTGGGGTGCCACTCGGTGGTCAGACCGTTCCAGACGGGCACGCCGGACTTAGCGGCAAGCTCCTCGACGTCGTCCTGGGCAAAGCCACGGAACTCGATGCCGTCATACATGCGGCCGAGAACGCGGGCGGTGTCCTCGATGGACTCCTTCTTGCCCATCTGCGACGAACCCGGATCGAGGTAGGTGACGCCCATGCCCAAATCCATGCCGCCGACCTCGAAGGCGCAGCGGGTACGGGTGGAAGTCTTCTGGAAGAGCAGGACGATGTTCTTGCCCTCGAGATAGCGGTGCGGAACGCCAGCGCGCTTCATGTCCTTGAAGTTCTTGGAGAGCTTGAGCAGGTACTCGATCTCCTCGGTGGTGAGGTCGAGGAGCTTGAGGAAGCTACGGCCGGAGAGGTTAACACCCATGGTTCGAATCCTTTCGAAGAAATGAATTACGTAAGTATTAGTGTTGCCCGTTTGACGGGCGAAACCGGTGCGGTTGTAGGGAGACCGCACCGGAAACGGAAAGACTTAGAGGTCCTCGCGCCAGAAGGGCATGCTCATGCAGCGCGGGCCGCCGCGGCCGCGGGAGAGCTCGGCGGAGGGCACGACGAGAAGGTCCAGGCCCTCCTTGTACAGCACGTCGTTGGTGACGGTGTTGCGGGCGTAGACGCAGATCTTGCCGGGCTCGACGCACAGGGTGTTGGAGCCGTCGTTCCACTGCTCGCGGGAGGCCGCGATCGGGTCGCCGCCGCCGCAGGGGATCAGCTTGACCTGGTCGACGCCGGTGGCGTCCTCCAGGACGTGCTCGAGGGTGTCCTCGATCAGGCGGATGTTCATGTCGCCCGGGTTCTTGCCGGCGGTCAGCTCGTAGACGCGCAGGGTGCCCATGATGGCGGGGTGGATCGTGAACTTATCGACGTCGATCTGGGTGAAGACCGTGTCGAGGTGCATGAAGGCGCGCGAGACGGGGATGTCGAAGGCCAGGATGCGCTCGACCTTGGAGTCGGAGTTCCAGAAGATGTTCTGGGCCATGACGTCGATGGCTGCGGCCTGGGTGCGCTGGGAGATGCCGACGGCGAGGGTCTTCTCGTTGATGTTCAGCACGTCGCCGCCCTCGGTGTGGAACTGGCAGTCGCGGCGGAAGTACAGGGAGACGTCCTTGTAGTCGGGGTGGTACTTGAAGACGTACTTGCCGTACAGGGTCTCGCGGTTGCGGGTGACCGAGTACATGCGGTTGAGGTTGACGCCCTCGCCGACGACCGCGAACGGGTCGCGGGTGAAGTAGAGGTTGGGCATCGGGTCGATGATCAGGTCGGACTCGGACTCGGAGTTGACCAGGGAGTCGAGGGTCGTGGACGCCGTGAGGGGCATGTCGATCTCGGCCTTGGTCATGCCGGCCATGGTCTTCTTGACGAACTCGAGGTTGTCCTCGATGGAGTCCAGCTTCTCGCGGACGATCTGCGGCATGTGCTGGCCGCGGATGCCGGCCTCGGCGATGTACTGGTCGGTGAACTCGGCGCGGGCGCCGGGGACCTGGTCGAACACCTCCGCGACGAGGTTCTCCAGATAGAGGACCTCCACGCCCTGGTCCCTCAGGATCTGGGCGAAGGTGTCGTGCTCCTGCTGCGCGACCTCCAGGAACGGGACGTCGTCGAACAGGAGTCGCTCGAGCTCGTCGGGCGGCAGGTTGAGGAGCTCGTCGCCGGGACGGTGCAGGCAGACCTTCCTGAGCTTGCCGATCTCGGAAGGCACGTGCAGACCTTTCGTCATGGCCTCCTACCTTTCTTTCGGGCCTTACTGGCCGAATGTATCAGCGCCCCTCCATATGGGACGCTGCTTGCTGACAGCTCTAGTTATATCCAAAAACCACCCGCAATTCCACCTCGCCCCCGAACGGTCAGCAAAGTGCGATGAACGGTATATCGCATATGATTCCCCCATGATGCACTTCGGTTCTCTAAAGCAGGTTTTCAAAGGTAATCGTTCTTTTTTCTAAGGAATTGAGCGAGATAGCACAAATATTTTCATGTTTAGGAATTGCATAGCTAAGACTGTTTTCTGCATATATATGTCGTTTGTCCATGATTCAATTTGGATTCGATTATATTCAGCTCGCAATCATTCTTATTCATACATCCTCACCAGTTGAGTATGGATATAAATTGTTTCAAAGCGGGTCGGGTAGTTTGTTGCATGCCTTGACAGCGTAAGAAGTAGGTAAAGATTCCGTTCACGCGATACGTCCGTGCCATAGGTCGACTAAATTGAGACAATAGTGAATAGTGTTAGGCTACCGTCCCCTGCGGGGACTGAACGGACAGATGCATATGCCGAGCAAAATCGAAAAGAAGCAAGCCGCCGCAAAGCTGCGCAAACCGCCGCGCGACTTCTCGTATACGCAAAACCGAGAGCTCAGCTGGCTACGCTTTGACAACCGCGTGCTCGACGAAGCCTTCGATGAGTCCGTGCCGCTGTTCGAGCGCCTTAAGTTCGTCTCGATCTTCGAGTCCAACCTCGACGAGTTCCTTATGGTCCGTGTAGGTGGTCTGTCCGACCTGGCCGAGCTCAAAAAACAGCCTGTCGACAACAAAAGCAATATGACCGCCTCTGAGCAGGTCGATGCTGTCATGGCAGAGCTGCCCGGGCTCCTTACCCGCTGGGAGTCCATTTTTAAGAACATCGAGGGCAAACTCAACGCCCTGGGCGTTCACCGCGCTCGCATCGATTCGCTTACGCCCGAGGAGCGCACCTTTGTAACCCGCTACTTCCAGGCCTACGTGTCGCCGGTCATCTCACCGCTGGTGATCGACCCGCGCCACCCCTTCCCCAACCTGCGTAACGGCGCACTCTACCTGGCCTGCGGCCTGGACGGCGTCACCGACGAGGAAAGCCTGCTGGGCCTGATCGAGATTCCCGCCTCGATGAACCGCGTGGTCGAGATCCCCTCGCCCACCGGCACCTACTCCTACATTCTGCTCGAGGACGTCATCCTCGCCTGCCTAGACAGCTGCTTTGGCTCCTATAAGCCGCTCGACCGCGCGCTCATCCGCGTCACCCGCAACGCCGACATCGATCCGGACGGCGAGGGCGTCGAGGAGGAAGAGGACTACCGCCAGCATATGAAGCGCATCCTCAAGAAGCGCCTGCGCCTGCAGCCGGTAGTGCTCGCCGTCTCGGGCTCACTCGAAAAAGCGACGCTCAAGACTATCCGCAAGGCGCTCGAGCTCCCGCGTCGCTCGGTCTTTACCTGCGATATCCCGCTCAACCTGGACTATGTCTTCGGCATTGAGGGCAAGATTCCCGAGCACCTGCGCAACGAGCTGCTCTTTACGCCGTTTAAGCCGCAGCCCAACCCCACCATCGATATGGCCCGCTCCATCCGTGAGCAGGTACTTCAGCACGACAAGCTGCTCTTTTATCCCTATGAGGCTATGAACCCCTTCCTGGATCTGGTGCACGAGGCCGCCT
This sequence comes from Collinsella sp. OF03-4AA, assembly GCA_003462965.1. Lineage (GTDB taxonomy): Bacteria > Actinomycetota > Coriobacteriia > Coriobacteriales > Coriobacteriaceae > Collinsella. The sequence continues at coordinate 40,389 of QSCH01000018.1, read as the reverse complement.
ACGACCCCGAGTGCATCTCACTGCGCATCACGCTCTACCGCGTGGCCAAGCAGAGCCGCCTGTGCGAGTCGCTGATCGATGCCGCCGAGAACGGCAAAGAGGTCACGGTGCTCATGGAGCTACGCGCCCGCTTCGACGAGCAGAACAACATCGAGTGGGCCGAGCGTCTGGAAGAGGCAGGCTGCACCGTCATCTACGGCTCCGAAGGCTTTAAGTGCCACTCCAAGATCTGCCAGCTCACCTATCGCGAGGGCATGGCGCTTACACGCCTGACGCTGTTGGGCACCGGCAACTTTAACGAGAAGACGGCCAAGCTCTACAGCGACTTTATGCTCATGACCGCCCATCCCGGCATCGGCGAGGACGCCAACTTGTTCTTCCGCAACCTGTCGCTGGGCAACCTGCGCGGCGATTACCGCTTCCTGGGCGTGGCGCCCGTGGGCCTCAAGCCGCTCATCATGCGCGGCCTGGATCGCGAGATCCAGCGCGCCCTCGCTGGCGAGCCCGCCCGTGTGTTCTTTAAGCTCAACTCGCTCACCGACCGCGAGGTCATCGACAAGATCGCCGAGGCATCGTGTGCAGGAGTCCGCGTGGACATGATCATCCGCGGCATCTCATGCCTCAAGCCCGGCGTTCCGGGCAAGACCGAGAACGTGCATGTCCGTTCTATCGTCGGACGCTTTTTGGAGCATGCGCGCGTTTACGCCTTTGGCGTGGACTCGGACATGATCTATCTGAGCTCGGCCGACATGATGACGCGCAACACCGAGCACCGCGTGGAAATCGCCTTCCCCGTGCTCGACCCCACCTGCCGCGCCCTGGTGCACGAATACATGAGTATGCAGCTGCGCGACAACGTGAAGGCCCGCAGCCTCACGAGCGACGGCACCTGGGTCCCCGTGGAGCGCGCAGAGGGTGAGAAGCCCTTCAACTCACAGGAAGCCCTGCTGGAGCGTGCCTATCACAACGCCGAGGCCGCCACCGAGGCAAAGCCCGCCCCTGCTCCTGAGCCGCAGCCGGCAACGCCCGAGGTTCAGAAGGTCCAGGCGACCGTCATTGAGCCCGAGCCTGCACCTGCACCTCAGCCCGAGCCGCAGGTCACCAAGCCCGCACCCGAGACGAGTGCCCGTCGCAAGAAGCCCGCCGGCGAGACCAAGGCCATCGAGCGCCATCGCCCCGGTCGCGTGCGCATGGGCCTGGGCCTGATCGGCCTGGGTCTTAAGACACTCATTACCGGCAAGACGAAATAGTCGTTTGTAGAAGCAGTTTGTAGAAGCGCCCCGCATTTGAGGAAAGCCTCGGATGCGGGGTGCTTTTCCCTGCTACCATGGTGCGGACAACAACGCGAATGACAGGCAGGGATATGAAGCTCACTATAGAATCGATGACCTACGGCGCCGACGGGCTGGCGCACGCCGACAACGGCAAGGCCGTCTTTGTGCAGGGCGCCGTGGCAGGCGACACCGTCGAGGCCGAGGTCGTACAGGACGGCAAGTCGTTCATGCGCGCCCGCACCACCGAGATTCTGGAGCCAAGCCCCGATCGCATCCAGCCTCCCTGCCCCTTCGTTGGCATCTGCGGCGGCTGCTCGTGGGGCAATCTCTCACGCACGGCACAGCTCGCCGCCAAGGAGCAAAATCTGCGCTCCACGCTCGAGCGCATCGGCAAGTTCGCTCCCGAGCAGGTCGATGAGTTGGTACAGCCCATCCGCCATACCAAGGACGACTGGGGCTACCGCAATAAAATCGAGCTCGAACCGACCGTCGTCAACGGTCGCGTGCGCCTTGGCATGCACGGTGTCGACCCCAGCAAAATAGTGATCGTCGATGCGTGCCCGCTGTTCGATAAGCGTTTTCCCAAGGCGCTCAAATCGGTCGTCGGCGCGCTCAACTATCTAAGCGGCAGCCATGACTTGGGGCTCGAACGCGTGGGCATTCGCGCATCGCGCCGCACCAAGGCACTCGAGGTCGCACTCTGGACGCCCACGGGCTCTTTTCCGCGCTCACAGGTCTCGCGCGTGCTGGCGGACGCCGCTCATCCCACGAGCATCGTGCGTGTGATGAGCAAGGGCGAAAAGAAAGCCCGACGTGTCTCCAAAGTCGAGATGCTCGCCGGCGAGGGCTCGTGGACCGAGAACATCGCCGAAGGCCAGATGCGCTTATCTGCCCCGTCGTTTTTCCAGGTCAATACCAAGGGCGCCGAGATTTTGATTGAGCTCGTTATGGACGCCCTCGACCCGCAGGAAGACGAGCTAGCCGTGGACCTGTACTGCGGCGCTGGCACCTTTACCCTACCGCTCGCCCGCCGCTGCGATTTTGTCGCCGCTGTCGAAGCCTATGGCCCGGCCGTGCGCGACCTGCGTCGCAACTTGGAGATCAACAAGCTCGATAACGTCGACGTCATCGGCGGCGACGCGGTACGCGAGTTCCCCGACCAGGACGCCGATGTCCTGGTAGTCGATCCGCCGCGCGCAGGCTTGGCGCCCGAGGCCATCGACCTCATCGCGAGCACGAGTGCCCGCGATGTCGCCTACGTGAGCTGTGACCCTGCCACCCTGGCACGCGACCTCAAGCGCTTTGTCGAGGAGGGCACCTTCTCTCCCATCAAGATCACGCCGGTCGACCTATTCCCGCAAACCTTCCACTGCGAAACCGTCGTCCACCTCAAGCGTAACTAGACCGTTTGCCCAAGACCACGCCCGATGATTTTTCTGGGACGGGGATAAAAAAATTTGTTCTGAATGATTATTTAATCCCCGTCCCGAAATTGAACCGCCCCCTCATTTCTTAGACATTAGAAATGGGGGGCTTCTTTATGGACGGGAAAGTCGGACACGACGCCACGCTGAGGACTCTTGCAGCAGAGTTTTGCGACAGGGGATACGGGCGCACCGAAGGCCGAAGGGCGCCCGGACCGGCCGGGGCCGGCGGCGCGCGAGGGCGAGCTCTTGCGACGGAGCTGCTGCCCGGGCGCCTGAAGGACGAGCTCTACAGGAACCGGACGTGGCGGAGCTTCGAGGAGTTCAAGCGGGACCTCCACGCCTACACCGTTCACTGGAACAAGAGGAGGCAGGTTAAGCAAAAGGGATTGACCCCGGAGGAGTTCCGAAATCAGTCCCCATGTGCGGCATAGGCCGCTAATTGACCCGTCCAAGTATCGGGGCGCAGTTCATTTCAGCGCCGCCCGAGAAAGCTAAACGCCTTCTGGCAGGTTGTCCCGGGCCGAGGGCGGCCACCTTGATCGCCCTCGGCCCTCACCCACCTCATCTGCTCCTCAATTACATAGAGCTGATTGAGGAGGGCGCAGGCTAGCGGGTGCCTTCCTCATCGTCGTTGGGCCGGTAGGTGATGAACTCGATAACAAAGGCCAGGACGGCAGAGACGAGCGAGGCGATGATCGCGAAGATCATGTGGGAGATCCCGGCGCCACCAGGGGTCCCGTCGATAAAGTTGAGCAGGTTGAAGACGCCGAGGCCGCCCGAGATGTACATGAGAGCGCCAGTCATTCCCACGATGGCGCCGCCCACGGCGGAGCTCAGGCATGCCACGACGAACGCGCGCTTGTTGGGGAGGGCGATGCCGTAGATGCCCGGCTCGGTGACGCCGAAGAAGAAGGCGGAGATCATCGCGGGAAGGGCGATGCCGCGGAAGCGCTCGTCCTTGTTTCTGAGGTACATAGCAAAGATGACCGCTCCGAGTGCGAACCCGTGGCCGATGGTGGCGGCGAGCACGCTATCGTGACCGAGGGTGTTCAGGTTCATGATGGAGATGGGGATGAGGCTCCAGTGGAAGCCGAAGATGACGAGGCACATCCACAGTCCGCCGACTAGGGCGCTGCCCAGGACGGAACCAACCACGGGGAGCTGGAAGATGAACGAGAACGCCGCGCTCAGCAGGTTGGTGATGAGGGTGGCCACCGGGCCGATGATGAGGTAGCCCAAGACGATGGAGACCGTCATCGTGGCGAGCGGGACAAGGAACATCTTGAGCGCAGCCGGCATCCAGCTCTTGAGCCAGCGCTCAAGGATAGAGCCGAACCACACCATGAGAAGGACGGGGATCACCGAGCTCACGTAGCCGGACACGGGCATGATGATGGGGATCCCGAGGGCGGTGGCGTACCACGAGAACGTGCCGGCCACGCCGAGGTCGATGCTGCCGAGCGCCTCGCCCGAGGTCAGGGCGACCATCGTCGGGTAGAGGAGCGCCACGCCGATTGCCACACCGGTGAACTCGTTCATGCGGAACTTGCGCGCGGCACTGAACGCCAGGGCGACGGGAAGGAAGTAGAAGAAGCCGTCAGCCACGGTGTAGAGCAGCGTGTAGAGGCCGTCGTTTGCAAAGTCCGGGACGAAGTAGGTGATGAGGGCAAGCAGTCCCTTCATGATGCCTGCGGCGGCAAGCGGTCCCAGGATGGGCTGGAAGATGCCAGAGATGAGGTCGATGATGACGGAGGCCACGGTCTTCTCGCCCTGGGGCTCGTCGTCGGCGCTTGCGCCGCTCGAGAAGTTGCCGGCCTCCAGGACCGCGTCGTAGACGTCCTCGACGATGTTACCCACGACCACCTGGTACTGGCCGTTGGCCTGGATGACCTGGATGACGCCCTTGAGGGCCTCGATCTTGGCCGTGTTGGCGCGGGACTCGTCCTTGAGCTTGAAGCGCACGCGCGTGATGCAGTGCGCGACGCTGGCGACGTTCTCAGCGCCGCCTACGTTCTCGAGTATGGATCTGGCCAGGTCGTCGTATTTTTCAGCCATTATTTTCTCCTTAGTGATATTGCCCGGGTGGTTAGCCCAGGTCGCCTCCGTTGGTGGCGATGGCCTGTTGATACCAGTAGAAGCTCTTCTTGCGCCTGCGCTCGAGCGTGCCGTTGCCCAGGTTGTCGCGGTCCACGTAGATGAAGCCGTAGCGCTTCTCCATCTCGCCGGAGCCCGCGCTCACGAGGTCGATCGGCCCCCAGGTGGTGTAGCCGAGCATCTCGACGCCGTCCTGCTCGATAGCGTCGCGCATGGCCTCGATGTGCTCGCGCAGGTAGGCGATGCGGTAGTCATCCTCGATCGTGCCGTCGGGAAGCACCTCGTCATAGGCGCCGAGGCCGTTCTCCACCACAAAGAGCGGCTTCTGGTAGCGGTCCCAGAGGTCGTTGATCGTGATGCGGAACCCCAGCGGTCGATGACCCAGCCCCAGTCGCTCGTGCGCACGTAGGGGTTCTCTACGCCGGCGAAGGCGTTGCCCTCGGCGACGCCGCCCACGGAATCGGGGTCGCCCGCGGTACAGCGCGAGGAGTAGTAGCTAAACGAGATGAAGTCGACGGTGTTCTCCGCAAGGATGCGCTCGTCCTCGGCGGTCATGCCCACGTCGATGCCCTCGCGCTCGAGCATCTTGAGCGCGTAGCCGGGGTAGTGCCCGCGTGCCTGCACGTCCACGAAGAAGAGGTCCTCCTGGTTCTTGACCTGCGCTGCACGGACGTCCTCGGGACGACAGGAGTAGGGGTAGTAGCTTCCCGCGGCGAGCATGCAGCCAACCTTGTTCTCCGGGTCGACCTCGTGGGCGATCTTGGTGGCCCAGGCGCTCGCCACGAGCTCGTTGTGCGCGGCGCGGTACTCGGCCTCGCGGGCATTCTCCCCGGGCTCGAGGACGATGCCGGCACCCATGAAGGGACGGTGCAAGATCATGTTCATCTCGTTGAACGTGATCCACCAATGCACGAGGCCGCGGTAGCGGTTGAAGAGCACCTTCACGAGCCGCTTGTAGAGCTCGATGAGGGCGCGGTTTCGCCAGGCGCCGTACTTCTTGACGAGGTGGATGGGGCAGTCGAAGTGTGTGATGGTCACGAGGGGCTCGATCCTGTGCTCGCGGCAGCAGCGGAACACGTCCTCGTAGAAGGCGAGCCCGGCCTCGTTGGGCTCCTCCTCGTCGCCATTGGGGAAGATGCGGCTCCAGGCAATGGAGAGGCGAAAGACCTTAAAGCCCATCTCCGCGAAGAGGGCTATGTCCTCGCGGTAGTGGTGGTAGAAGTCGATGCCCGTCTGGGCCGGGTAGTAGTACCCGGGCTCAAAGTCGAGCATGCGCCTCAGGCCGCGACTTACGTCGTTGCGCTCCGACCCGTGTGGGATGACGTCGACGTTGGCAAGGCCGCGGCCGCCCTCGTCATAACCTCCCTCGCATTGGTTGGCGGCGGTGGCTCCTCCCCAAAGGAACCCTTTTGGAAATGGCATGGTGCCTCCTTCTCTCTGGCGCCCCCATCTCTGCGGGGGACGCTTTATAACGTCCTTGCGGCCTCGCGCGCCTGGCCCGTGGCCCTTTCCCTGATGCGCGCGGGCCGCCTGTGAAGGGGTGACTAGCTGACGGCTTGTCCTGCGGCGGCGCGACGTGCCTCCCGGCCTCCAAGCAGGGAGGGGACCTGCGCCAGGCACACGCCGGCGAGGATGATGGCGACGCCCAGCCACTCGACGACGCCGAGCGGCTCGCCGAGGACGATCATGGCGATGAGCAGGCCGGCGGGGAGTTCCGCGGCGGCCATGACGGTGGACAGGCCCGCGGGCAGGTGCGGAGAGCCCATGCCGAAGAGCAGGACCGGGCAGAGCATGCCAAAGAAGCCGGCGATGACGGCAAAGGGCAGGATGCCCTGGGCGAGGACGCCCGAGACGACGTAGTCCGGGCACACCGTAAGCGACATGACCACGGAGCCCGCGCATACGATGACGCCACGCTGCTCGGACGAGCAGGGGGCCTCGACCTTGCCGGAGAGGGTGACAAAGAGGGAGCAGGACACGGCCGCCCCCAGCGCGCAGAGCAGGGCCACGGGGTCGTACCCGGTGATGCCGGTCTTGTAAACGCCGCTGGCGAACACCGTTCCGAAGACGATGACCAGGGCGGAGACCACTTGGAGGACCCTCGGCGGCCGGCGCGTCATGACGGTCTGCCACACGAGCCCCAGCCACGTGAACTGGAAGAGGAGCGTGAGCGCCACCGGGGCGGGCAGCACGCTCATGGCGTAGCAGTAGAGGATTGAGGTGAGGCAGGTGAGGGCTCCCAGACCCATGAGCTTGAGGGCGAGCTTCCAGCCCACGCGCTGCCAGCGGTGCCCGAGTGCGTGCCCTGCGAGCGTGGCGAGGGCGAAGAAGAGGCAGCCGAACCACGCCTGGCTCGCCACCACCTGTGCCGAGGTGAAGCCCGCGGCGTAGGCGAGCTTGTAGGTCGTGGCCATCGCGCCGTAGCAGGCGCCGCCCGCAAAGACCTGGAGCGCCGCCTTGGCCTGTCCCGCGCCCGTGGCTCCTGCCCCGGCGGCCTGTTGCTTGATTGTGTTTGTTCCTGCCATTAGGCTCCCTTCCGTCTGCTGTCTTGCAGATGCACGTCTCGTGCGTCTGTTCCCTGCAGTCGGAAGGTGGGCTCGTGCGGTCTTCTGGCGGTGCATGTGGTACCTGCTGCCAAGACGAAAAAGCCACGCAACCGACTGCTCGGTTGCGTGGCAAAAAGGTGGCTAGCGCCCAGAAAAGTCCACGCGTTTTTAGACTGGGACAAAGTACTACAACAGGTGAGATTCCGTCAAGAAAAACCGAAGAAAAAAGTGAGCCTCTGCCCGCCGTACCTGTGGCGGTCGTTCCCCGAACGGGGCGGTGCTGTTGGGGACTGTCTCGATCTGTAACAGTAAGACCCGGTTTTGGTCCGTAGATGTTACAGATTTAGACGTTTTGTCGGGGCGGTTTCCGTTTGTCTTGATCTGTAACAGTTAGGGGTCAAAAGTGGGTCTAGATGTTACAGATTGAGATTGTTGAGGATAGGTGAGGGTAGCTAATTCGGACGGGGCTATTTTAGCTACCCTGCAAGTGGGGTAGCTAAAATAGCCCCGTCCCTTTTTAAACAATGGAAAATCGAGCGTGGCAAGCGCATGTCTTCGGGGTATAAGACGGCTAATTGTATGCCGCCTTACGAAAGGAACCCTTATGCCCAGCGTTGCCGTTCTCGCCGCCGATGGCTTTGAAACTATTGAATGCTTGACCATGGTCGATGTCATGCGTCGCGGCGGCGTGCGTGCCACGCTCGTCTCGATCATGCCCACGCGTGAGGTCGTAAGCTCGCTGCAGATCCCCGTGACCTGCGATGCGCTCTTTGATGAGATCGACTTTGATGAGTACGACTGCGTCGTGCTGCCCGGCGGCCTACCCGGTGCTACCAACCTGCGCGCCGATCAGCGCGTCTGCGACGTGGTCTGCGAGTTCGCCGCGACCAAGCACGTCGCCGCCATCTGCGCCGCCCCGTTAATCCTGGGTGAGCTCGACCTGCTCGAGGGGCGCCACGCCACGTGCTTCCCTGGCTTTGAGAAAAGCTTCCCCGAAGGCGCCTATACCGGCGAGAAGGTTACGCAAGACGGCAACATCATCACCGCCAGCGGCATGGCACAGTCACTCCCCTTTGCATTGGAGCTGCTGCGCACGCTCGCCGGCGACAAGGCCGTCGAGAAAGTCGCCGAAGGCATTCAGCTATGATTTTGGCTTCGCAATCACCGCGCCGCATCGAGTTGATGCGCGAGGCGGGCTATGACATTCGCATCATTCCTGCCGATATCGACGAAACACCGTTTGATGGCGAGGCCCCGCTTACGCTCGTTGAACGCTTAGCACGCGCCAAAGCCGCCGCCGTTGCCGCCGAGCATGCCGAGCCCAATGAGCTGACGGTCGCGGCCGACACCATCGTCACCTTTGACGGCAAGATTCTGGGCAAGCCGGCAACCGAGGACGAGGCGCGCACCATGCTCCGTGAGCTTTCGGGCCGCACGCACCAGGTCGCAACCGGCGTCTGCATCGTTAAGGCAGGCGATACGGCCGCCCCGCATGCCGCCGAGAGCCTGTCCTTTGTCGATGTGACCGACGTGACGTTCTACGAGCTCACCGACGAGCAGATCGAGCACTACGTCGCCTCGGGTGAGCCCATGGACAAGGCCGGCGCCTACGGCATTCAGGGCACAGGAGGACGCATGCTCGTGCATGATATATCGGGTGACTTCTATAACGTGGTGGGTCTACCTATCGCCCGCGTCGCGCGCGCGATTCAAAAACTCTCGTAATTGCATCTGGCGCTGGGTATTCCCCAGCGCCTACAATTTTGGCGTACCGTACGGATCCCGACCGGGCACAAGGCGCGGCGGAAAACCGATAGGAGTTAATCATGGATACACTGCTCGAGGCCATTGACGTCTGCGATGTCGATGGCTTTTGCTATGGCAACTATACGGACGAGGAGGCCGGCACCGGTTGCACCGTAATCGTGGCACCCGAGGGCGCCACCGGCGGCGTTGACGTTCGCGGCGGCGCTCCAGCATCGCGCGAAACCGACCTGCTGCGACCCGAGAACACCGTCGACAAGGTCCACGCCGTCTGCCTTTCGGGCGGATCGGCCTTTGGCCTCGAGGCCGCAAGCGGCGTCGCTCGCGAGCTTGAGAGCCGCGGCATCGGCCTTCCCGTCGGCCCCACGCAGGTGCCTATCGTATGCTCGAGCTGTATCTTCGACCTCGCCTTTGGTAACCCCACCGTTCGCCCCGACATTGAGGCCGGCATCGCCGCCGTGCGCGAAGCACTCGACAACACCCCCACCAAGCTCGAACAGGGCAACGTGGGCGCCGGCACGGGCGCTACCGTCGGAAAGCTCATGGGCCCCGCTACCTGCATGAAGGCCGGCCTTGGCGCTGCCGCCGTGACGCTCGGCCCCATCAAGGTGGGCGCCGTGGTCTCGGTCAACGCCTGCGGCAACGTGGTCGACCCCTTCACCGGCGAGTGGGTCGCCGGTATGCGCGCCGCAGCCGATAGCGACCAGATCGTCGACATGGAACTCGCAGCCTTTGCCGCCGCCGGATCCATGCAGATGCCGCTCGACCGCACCAACACCACCATCAGCTGCATCGTCACCAACGTGGAACTCACTAAGGCACAAGCCACCAAGGTCTCCCAGATGGCCGCAGACGCCTACGCACACGCCATCCGCCCCACACACACCACCAACGACGGCGACACCATCTACACACTCGCCAGCGGCAAGTTGGGCGCCCAAGCTAGCGCCGCCGTTCCCCTAGACCTGCTGGGCATGCTCGCCGTAAGGGCCCTACAGACCGCCATCGTAAACGGAGCCAAAACCGCCAAAACCTCCCACGGCATCCCCGGCGCCGCGAAGTAATCCACTCGACCGTCGTTCGGAGGCGGGCGGGCGTTACGTTTGCTGCTCTACAGTCCTGGCTCGCACGAAGAGCACATTAAGTGCTCTTCGGCTCGTGCGGAACTCGCGACAAACATAACCAAGCCCCACCGGGCAACCTACCAACCAGATTCTTTTCAGCCCAGGCCCCTGTGTACCGCGCGTCGAAGATCTTCAAATTCAAATAACCTGACAATCGATTCTTATAGCAGAGGCCCCTTGGCCTTTAGTTTGATACAAGTTCCGCACGAGCCGGAAAGCACTTAATGTGCTTTCCGTGCGAGCAGGACTGTTCGCAGTAGCAAACTAAAGGCCAAGGGGCCCAGTCAACCTATCAGCAGCGATTACTCAGCAGCTAGTTGAATTTGAAGATCTTTGAGGCAAGACGGTATAGGCCGAGTGTGGTTTTGTCTCCGGCCCGTCCACGCAGGTTGGTGAAGAAGCCGACCACGCCGTAGCGGGCACGACGATACATGCGCTCGTCGTAGGCCTTCAAATCATTCCACAGCGTCTTTAGGCGCTCGTCGGCGCAATCTTCCTCGGAAAGCTTGGTGAGCACCGAGCAGATCGCCATCATCATGGTGAAGTAGCCCATCATGTAGGAACGCAGGCGCGACGACTCGACATCGCTGTACAGGTGGTACGACTCCATCATGATACGCGTAACACGGAACTGCTGGTCCAGACGCTTGACCATCGTTGCCTCGTTGACGCTCTGACCTTCGCGACCGATAAAGTAGCGGTAGAGGTCGATGTCGGCGTAGTACATGGTCTTGCAACGCGGCAGCGGCACGTAGGCGTAGATGTTGTCCACATAGAACGTGTGCGGCGGCATGGGAAGGTTGGACTCGCGCAGCACATCCGTGCGATAGCACAGGCTGTGCATGAGTAGGTTCTGGTCCAGGCGGAAATGACCGATCTGATCCCAGGAAAAGATCTTTTTGCGTGGCAGGGCAAATTTGTAGCCAATAGCGGTATGCGTGCCCTCGTAAACCTTCTCGTACACGTAGTTCGAGATAAACAGGTCAACGCGCTGGTCGCGCTCTTCAAAGCCACGCAGAATCGACAGCATGGTCGAAAGGGCAGCGCCGTCAAGCCAGTCGTCCGAGTCGACGACCTTGTAGTAGGTGCCCTGCGCCTCGCGCAGACCCGAAAGGACGGCAATACCGTGGCCGCCATTCTCCTGGTGCACCGCGCGGATGATTCCAGGATAACGGGCCTCCCACTCGTCGGCCTTGGCGGCCGTCTCGTCCTTGGAGCCGTCGTCCACCACGATAATCTCGATATCGGTGGCGTAATTGCTCCCCTCCAAGATGGAGGTGATGCAATGGTCCATGTCCTTGGCGGCGTTATACGAGGGAATACCGAATGTTATGACTTTATGCATGGCAGGCGATAATCTCATCCGAAAGATCGAGGGCGGAATTGGTCACGGCATCCATATCGTAGTAACGATACTCGGCCAGACGACCCACCGGGTGGAAGTTTGTCAGGTTCTGGACGCGCTCAAGATAGCGCTCATAGAGCTCACGGTTCTCGGGCTCAAGAATGGCGTAATACGGCGTCTCGCCCGAGCCGGGCGTATAGGCCTTGGAGTACTCCTTCATGATGGTGGTCTTGCCGGGCAGGACCTGACCAGTCATGTTCTTGAACTCGGTAATGCGGGTGTAGTCCTCGCTCGTGGTGTAGTTGACGGTGCCCACGGGCTGGAACTGATCCATATCGAGCGTCTCGAACTTCATGTCGAGCGTGCGGTACGGCAGCGCGCCCAGGTCGAGGTTGAACAGCTCATCGAGCGGACCGGTATAGACGATCTCGCCGCCGTAGACCTTGCCGTCGACCTTGACGGTTGTCTCGTCGATCTCGAAGAGATCGCGAGCATCCACGTCGCAGAACACATCAATCAGGTCGTGGTCGAGCATGTGCTCAAACAGCGCCGTGTAGCCATCCTGCGGCATACCCTGGAAGGGGGCCTGCGGGAAGTAGCGGTCATCGTCGCCCACAAAGACGGGAACGCGGCCGGTGATCGAGGGATCGATCTGGTCGGGCGTCTGGCCCCACTGCTTCATGGTGTAATGCAAAAAGACGTTCTCGTAGACGTAATCGGCGACCTCGGCCAAGTCGGGGTCGTTCTTCTTACGCAGCTCCATGATGGGCACTTTGACATCCTTGCCAAAGGTCTCCACGAGCTTCTGATACAGCTCCTCGCCGCGCTCATCACCAAAGGCGAGCTTGAGACTCGCATGGTTGAAGGGCACGGGCATAAGGGTACCGTTGATGTTGGCGAGCACCTTGTGCTGATAATCCGTCCACTTGGTAAAGCGCGACAGGAAATTATGCACACGCTCGTTAAAGGTGTGATAGATATGCGGACCGTACTCGTGGATCAGGATTCCGGCCTCGTCAGTGCAGTCATAGGCATTGCCCGCAATGTGGCTACGGCGCTCCAAAACGGCAACGCGATAGCCGATAGTCTCGGCAAGACGGCGGGCGCAAACGGCACCGGCATATCCAGCACCGACGACAATCATGTCGTACGCGCCGGCGTTAAAGCCTTCAGGCAGGCCTGAGGTAATCTGCATCGATACTCCTTGTCAAAAGCCACGGGCTCGTTAGCTGGGCTTTTCTCGAACATTCTTCGAGACATATTTATCAGAGCGATTATAGCGCTAATGCGTCCTATAATGAGCTTGCCACACAAGGAAAGCTCAAGCACAGCGGCGAACATAATTGAAAGGTAGACCCGCTAGCAGCGGGTTTATTCGTGAACAGCCGGGCGCCTGGAGCTTAGCGAAACGCTTGTAAGGAGTAACATGAGCGATTTCCTAAACCGTATGAAGTCTGCCGCCAAGGCCGACCTTAAGACCATCGTCCTGCCCGAGGGCGAGGATCCGCGCACCATCGTCGCGGCCAACAAGATCATCGAGGAAGGCCTGGCCAACATCGTCATCCTGGGCGATCCCAACGAGATCAACGTTCCCGGCGCCACCGTCATCGACCCGCGCAATGCCGAGAAGCACGAGGAGTACGCACAGAAGTTTGCCGAGCTCCGCGCCAAGAAGGGCGTTACCATCGAGCAGGCTCGCGCCCAGGTGATGGACGCCACCTACTTTGGCACCATGATGGTCAAGATGGGGGACGCCGACGGCCTGGTCTCCGGTGCCTGTCACTCCACCGCCGACACCCTGCGCCCCGCGCTGCAGATCCTCAAGACCGCTCCGGGCACCAAGCTGGTCTCGGCCTTCTTCGTGATGTGCACCGACACCCCGCAGTTCGGTACCGACGGCACGCTGATCTTCGCCGACTGCGGCCTCAACATCAACCCGTCCTCCGACGAGCTCTCCGAGATCGCCATCGCCTCGGCCCACTCCTGGTCCACCTTCATGGGCAATGTTGAGCCGCACGTGGCCATGCTCTCCTACTCCACCATGGGCTCCGCCGGTGGCGAGGTCGCCAAGAAGGTCCAGGAGGCCGTGAAGTTCTGCAAGGAGAAGGCTCCCGAGCTCGCCATCGACGGCGACCTGCAGCTCGATGCTGCTATCGTCCCCACCGTCGCCCGGCTCAAGGCTCCCGGCTCCTCCGTCGCCGGTAAGGCCAACGTGCTCGTGTTCCCCGACCTCGAGGCAGGCAACATCGGCTACAAGCTGGTCCAGCGCTTCGCCGGCGCCGACGCCTACGGCCCCATCCTGCAGGGCATCGCCAAGCCGGTTAACGACCTGTCGCGCGGCTGCTCTGCCGACGACATCGTGGGTGTCGTAGCCATCACCGCCGTCCAGGCTCAGATGGCTGAATAGCTTACATATCCCCTCGGGACCCTGCAGGGCAAAGCTCTGAAAACGTCCTCGGACATGCAAAGAGGCTCCGCTGCGCGCTTCGCGCGGCGGAGCCTCTTTGCGTCCTGCGGAATGTTTTCAGAGCTTTGCCCTGCAGGGTCCCTGCCGTCACGCAGCAGTCAGGGAATCTGGAGTGGGCGGCGGCTTGGCTACGAGCTGGGGCTAAGGATCTGAACGAATGGGTGACGTTGCTGGGAGCGCAGGCGTTGCCGGCGATGATCACTTTGGAACTGGAATTTCCGCCTGCTAGTAAAAAGGCCTCCGGGCTGTTGCTCTGGAGGCCTTTTTGTCAATTACAGACGAATGCGTTAGTTGTTCTTGGTCAGACGCTCGACGTCGTGGGCGATCATGTATTCCTCGTCGGTGGGGATGACCATGACCGTGACGGAAGAACCGGCGGCGCTGATGACCTGCGGACCGTTGCCCACGGCCTCGCGGTTCTTGTTGTTGTCGATGTGCACGCCCAGCCACTCAAAGCAGTCGCAGAAGGCCTTGCGGATCGACCAGTCATTCTCGCCGATGCCGGCGGTAAAGGTAATGGTGTCCACGCCCGCCATGGAGGCAATCATGGAACCAGCCTGCTGCATGGCCTTGTATGCGAACATATCGAAGGCGAGCAGGCAGCGCTCGTCACCCTCAGAGGCGCGCGTACGAATGTCGCGGGCATCGTTGGAGATACCCGAGATGGCAAGCAGACCGGACTGCTTGTTCATCATGTCGTCGACTTCCTGGTAGCTGTAGCCGCCCTCGCGCTGCAGGTAGCACACGGTAGCCGGGTCGATGGAGCCGCAGCGGGTTCCCATCATCAGACCGTCAAGCGGCGTGAGGCCCATCGTGGTGTCGCGGCACACACCGTCCTCGATGGCGGCAAGCGAAGCGCCGTTGCCCAAATGGCACGAGAGCAGACGGTGGCAGCGCGAGCCCAGGATCTCTTTGGCCATCATCCACTCGTAGCGGTGGCTCGTACCGTGGGCGCCGTACTTGCGCACGTGGTACTTGTCGCACACGTCCTTGGGCAGGGCGTAGGTGTAGGCGACCTCGGGCATGGTCATGTGGAACGAGGTATCGAAGACAGCCACGTTGGGCAGCTCCGGATACTTCTCGCGGCAATATTCGATTGCCGCGGCCTCGCCGTAATTGTGCAGCGGGGCGAGCGGGGCCACCTCAAGGATCTTAGCCATGACCTCATCGTCGACGACCGCGGAATCATCGAAGTGCCAGCCACCCTGAACGATACGGTGGCCGATGCCGTCGATCGTAAAGTCGGTCTTCTCGAGCTCCTCGAGCACGCGCGCAATGGCGCAGCGATGATCAGGAAAAGGAATCTCCTCGGTCTGCTTGGCACCACCGTTCTCGGAGTGGCCAAAGATGCCCATCTCCGAGCCGATACGCTCGCAGTTGCCCTTGGCGAAAACCTCGCGGGTATCGGTATCCAAAAGCTGATATTTAAGGCTCGAGCTGCCGGCGTTGACAACAAGTACGTTCATGAGACTCCTTCGTGATTACAGTACGGTCGGCAAACCTATAAGGCGGCCGTACCCTTAATAAGAAGTTATCAGAATCCAATAAATATCTATTAAACTCTTCGCCCAAAGAGCATAAAAGGGGGCTGAACGGCACAAGGCCATCCAGTCCCCTCCCCTTGCATAAATTACTTACCGCTGACGATGCGCTCGACGTCGGAAGCGATCATGAACTCCTCATCCGTGGGGATGACGAAGATCTTGACCTTGGAATCCTTGGCAGACAGGCACCAAGCGCCGTCGCCACGCAGAGCGTTACGGGCATGGTCCATCTTAACGCCCATAAAGGCCAGACGGTCGGCCACACCGGCGCGAACGGCCGGAGCGTGCTCGCCGATGCCGGCGGTAAAGACCAGGGTGTCCATGCCGCACATGGAAGTGGCCATCTCGGCGGCCTTGGCGGCAATCTTGTAGACGAACATATCGAAGGCGAGCTGGGCCTCGGGGTCGCCGGCAGCGGCGAGTTCCTCGACATTGCGGCAGTCGTTGGTCTTGCCGCCGGTCACAGCCAAAAGGCCGGACTTCTTGTTCATCATCTCGTCGACCTCGTCGAAGGTGTAGCCGCCTTCGCGCTGCAGGTAGCACACGGTAGCAGGGTCGATGGAGCCGCAGCGGGTGCCCATCATGACACCGTCGAGCGGCGTCAGGCCCATGGTGGTGTCCATGCACTTGCCGTCCTCGATGGCGCACAGGGAAGCGCCGGAACCGATGTGGCACACGACGACCTTGCGAGCCTCGCCGTTGGTCATCTCGGCAACCTTCTTGGAGATGTAACGGTAGCTGGTGCCGTGGGCGCCGTACTTACGGATGTGCAGCTTGTCGCAGACGTCCTTGGGCAGGGCGTAGGTCTTGGCGACCTCGGGCATATTGAAGTGGAAAGCAGTGTCGTAGACCGTGACGTTGGGCAGGTCGGGATACTGCTCGAGGCAGTACTCAATAACGTTGGCCTCGGGGTTGTTGTGCAGCGGGGCGAGCGGAGCGACCTCGCGGATCTTGGCGAGGACGTCCTCGTCGACGAGGGAGGAATCGCCGAAGTACCAACCGCCCTGAACGATACGGTGGCCGATGCCCTCGATCTTGACGCCGTTGGCCTCAAGGTCCTTCAGGACGACCTCGATGGCGACCTTGTGGTCGGGGAACTCGATGTTCTCGGTCACCTTCTTGGAGCCGTTGGCAGCGTGGGTGAAGGTACCGCCGGTAAAGCAGACGCGCTCGCAGGAGCCCTTTGCGGACACCTTGTGGGACTTGGTATCGATGACCTGATACTTAAGGGTCGAAGATCCTGCGTTGACGACCAGAACGTTCATGTGTCTCCCTACTAACAGGCGGTGTGGCGCCGCCAGGTACATACGCTTCAATAATAAACCCAAACGCCCTCGCGCTCGGGTTTATTGCGTTGATATATAAGTTATCGATGCCCAAATACTCACGGCCTTTGACTTGTAAGACGAAATAGCGCGGGGATATACACCAGGGAAGAAATCCCGAGCGCAACAAGCAATACGACTCGAATGCCCGCAACGCTACTCAACACAGCGTTGAGCAGATAGAAAAGAACGGCACCCACCGCCACCATCTGGCTTTGAACCGAAATCAGTGAACAGCGCATCGAAGAATCGGCAGCATTTTGAAAAATTGAGTATTTGATTGGGGCAAACAACGAGTACGCAACCGTCTGCAGCACATAGAACACGGGCAGCAAATTAACCGGAGTAAGGGGAATCAAAAACAAAGCTGTCAATACTAAGCGAATGATGCCGCAAATACGCGCAAAACGGCCCTTGTCGACACGAGTAATCGCGCTGGGCACAATAAACCCTATGGAGGCGGAGGCAAGGAGCTGAACCGCAATGGTCACGCCCGAAGCGACGGCATTCATTCCGCGACCCGCAAGCAACAGTGAGAAGAAGTCTTCCAGGGCGACGAAGGCAAATGCCTGAGAACAGTCCATGATGAACGCTGACCGAAGAACGCCATTACAGGCAATAGCGGCACCGATCATCTTCGGGCTCATTCCACGCTCAGGTATCGCCGCAGTGCCCCCTCTTCGCATCTCAGGAATGCAGATAACGACAACCAACGTCAACACCATTGCGATGACATCCGCCGAAAGACCAATGAGATATGCACCGACAGACGAAATGAAGCCGCCCACACAAGCGGAAATGGCATAAGAGGCATAGAAAACAAATCGCTCAACGACATTAAGCCTTACGAGCTGGTCCTGAGAGACGCTGTCAATGTAAATCGCTTCTATGGATCCGCTCACACATGCAACGGCAAAACCTTTAAGAGCAAACGCGCCGATTAAAAGCAGAGGAGAACGGACGAGAAGCAGGGCGGCGTAGTATCCAAGCATTCCCACGACGCCAACGAGACCGCTTGTCTTTCGTCCAAACCTATCAGCAATATAGCCAGTGGGAACTTCAAGGATGAACTTGCTCACTTGGTATGCAATCATCATGCTAGAAATCGCTACCATCGAAAGCCCGACGAACTCAAGGTAGACAGTTAGGAAATACAAGATGGTGCTGAAGTTCGACAGGAAAACGAACATCATATAAAGCAAAGTCGTACGGTTTTTCATACTCCGCCCTCCAAGAGTCAGCAATCTAAATCGGAATCTTGGAAAAGCATGAGGGCAAAGCTGTCAGTTATGTGTTACAAGGCGTCAATAATCACTTGACGTCTCGAAGCCAATTAATCTCACGAAGCAAGGTGACGCAATAGGTGCAGAAAAACCGTCTGGTGTCGATCAGTCCAGGAATTCTGCCGATAGCAAAAGTAGATAGGCAAGGTTACATCACGCGAACCCTCAATGGAGCACTCACTCACTTCTGACCCATCCGATGCGAGAGGGGACCCAGACAAACTCAATATCAATCCCCCGCCTTGAAGAAACTCAGTCTGAGCCCTGCTTCCGTATTCAACATCACGGAAGCGAAAATTGACGAGCTGGGCTTCAGGGCATTGGTTAATCGCATTGAGACAGGGTGACAAATTAATGGGAACAGCAAGCCTGCCGCCCAGTAACTCACGAATGGTCATAGCGTCAACAGATTGATGACCCGCTGGGCATGAAAGAACCTTGAGCTCCTTTTCACCCAAATATTTTGAAGAAAGGACGCTGTCCCGTGGTTCCTCAAACGAGATAGCCGCGTCCGAAATTCCAAGTATAAGTGATTCAAAGCATGTTGCCGTTGGCTGATGCCACACATCAAGATGAATCTGAGGGTGCGAGCGTTCAAACGAGTCATACCAGTTTTCGGCAAAAAGGCGCCCCCGCCCATGAAGGCAGGGGGCGTAAAGACGAAAGTGGCCATCGGGGGAGACGCCGTCGCCCCTCGATTGAGCGTACTTTTTGAGATCGTCGACTTGTGCCAGGATCACGCGTGCACGACGCGCAAATTCTCTGCCCGCCGGAGACAAAACAGCCTCCCCCGCCGATCGGTCGAGCAAACCAATCTGATACTCAGATTCCAACTTTTTGATTGCCGACGAAACGGCCTGCGGACTCACATGAACGGCGCGAGCCGCTTTGCGCACGCCGCCATAGTTCGCTACCGCTTGAAGGTATTCGAGTTGAGAAAGCTGCATAGATTACTCCAAAGGCAGCCAAGTCGACGGGCTACGCACCCTCAGATGAGGTTCTCGCCCAGGTTCTTGCCGCCGAGAACGTGCATGTGGAAGTGCATGACGGTCTGGCCGGCATTGACGCCCTTGTTGGAGATGACGCGGAAACCGTCCTCCAGACCCTTGGCTTTGGCGACCTCCTGGATGGCGTGAGCATGGCGCCCATGGTCTCGGCCGGCACGTTGTCGGCGATGTCGCCGTAGTGCTTCTTTGGGATCACGAGCGTGTGGACCGGCGCCTGGGGGTTAAGGTCGTCGAACGCGATGACCTGATCGTCCTCATAGACAACGGTCGAGGGGATCTCGTGGCTGGCAATTTTGCAGAAGATGCAATCGCACATGGTTGGTTCCTTTCTCACAGACCAAGGTGATTATATTTGGTCGGAATGGTTAGAACGAGAGGCTGTCGTCGGTGTTGGCGGCTTCGCCGTCGGCGAGCACGTCGTTGCCGTCGACGTCCTTAAGGAGCACCGAGACCTTCTGCTCGGCATCGGACAGGCGGGTGCGCAGGCTTTTGAGGAGCTCGACGCCGCGGGTGTAGCTCTCGAGCGACTCCTCAAGCTCCATATCGCCCGACTCCAGGCTGCGGATGATGAGCTCCAGCTCCTGCGAGGCCTGCTTGTACGTAAGCTGCTCGACCGGGGTCTTCTCTGCCATATCTGTTTCCTTTCCTAAGGGTCTATCACTGCGAAACGCGGTCTACTCGACCGTATCGACCGTTGCTGCCACGTTGCCGTCTGCCATGCGCACGCGAATGGCGTCGCCAGGCTTAAAGGTCTTGGCACTCGTAGCCACACCATCATCGCTGTACGCGATGGAATAGCCGCGAGCAAGCACTTTGAGCGGCGACAGGGCATCGAGCGACGCTGCCGCACGGCTCAGGTCGGACGCTGGCTTGCTGAGCATCGTGCGCCCTTGATGCTCTAGGCGGGAACTCGCAAGCGTGAGCGCATGGCGCTTACCATCGAGCCCCGAGGTGCTTGTAATCAGACGCTCGGGCAAGCGCTCAAAGTTGGAGCGGAATGTCCCGACCGAGCGTACTATGGCGCCCGACAGGCGATCGGCAGTCAGCGCAAGCT
The DNA here is from genome assembly GCA_003462965.1 of Collinsella sp. OF03-4AA. Classification (GTDB taxonomy): domain Bacteria; phylum Actinomycetota; class Coriobacteriia; order Coriobacteriales; family Coriobacteriaceae; genus Collinsella. The sequence goes on along the minus strand of QSCH01000018.1, from coordinate 20,135 downwards.
CCGATTCGCGACGCTCGACCATAAATGTGGGGTCGTTGAGGCACGGGCGACACGCAGCGGCATCGAGCGCATCACCCAAGCGAGCCGTATAGGTATCCCAGGCACGGCGACCGCGCTGATCGAGCATCTCCAGGTCGACCTGGGCCGACCCAATCATCGATGCCATCGCGGCGCCCAGACGCTGATGGCGCGTCTCGAGCACGTCGGCCAACTCCGTCATAGCCGGCGCCACCGATTCTGCCGCTGCCGTTGGCGTGGAGGCGCGACGGTCGCTCACCATGTCGCAGATCGAGGTATCGGGCTCATGCCCAATGCCCGTCACCACAGGCACGGGACAGGCTGCCACCGCACGGGCAAGCTCCTCGTCGTTAAAGGTCATGAGATCCTCGAAGGAGCCACCGCCGCGCACCAGCAAGATGCAATCGGGTGCCGGCGTAATGGCAGCGGCGCGGCGCAAGCCTTCAATAAGCTCAGCCGGCGCACCCTCGCCTTGCACCTTTGCGCCCACGCAGACGAGCTCGACGAGCGGGTTGCGTCGGCGCAGCGTACGCTTGACGTCGTCGATTACCGCACCGGAAAGCGAGGTGACGACCGCCACGCGGGAGCAGAACACCGGGATGCGGCGTTTGCGCGCTTCGTCCATCAGGCCCTCGCGGCGTAGCTTTTCGGCCAGTTGCGCCACTTGTTGACGCAGCAGACCCTCCCCCGCCAGCGAGAACGAGCGGGCGACAAAGCTCATACGACCCGTGGGCTTATAGAGGTTGAAGCTGCCCTTAAAGCTCACCTGCATGCCGTCACGCAGATCGAAGGTACGCTTGAGATAGGCGCCCTTCCAGATGATGCAGTCGACGGCGGCCGAGTCGTCTTTAATCTGGAAGTAGCAGTGGCCGCTTCGGGCATTGGGACCACGAAAACCCGTGACCTCGCCCAAAACGCTCAGCTGCGGAATGGCATCGAGCGCGCCGGCGGCGATCTCCACCGCCTGGCTTACGCTGAGCTCCTTGCGCTCCTGATCGTCCGAACCGTCGAACTCGGCGGAAACGGCATTGCCGGTTAGGTTCCAGCCTGCCACGCAGCCTCCTTTCGTTATCGTGCACAAGGGCTTCGGCCCTGCGCAAATTCAAGTCCAACACATAGTACAGCGCCGCGGGGACACAAATCCCCACGGCGCCCGTCGGTCCCATTTGTTATCGGTTGGAGTTTCTGTTGTAGCGAGCCATAAGATAGAGCAGCTGAATGATCGAAGTGAGCGCTGCAGCCACATAGGTAAGCGCAGCTGCCGTCAGCACCTTCTTGGCACCGTTGACCTGCTTGGAACTCATACCCGACTGCTCAATATACGCCACGGCACGTCGGCTGGCATCGATCTCGACCGGCAGCGTAACCAGCTGGAATAGCACGCTAAACGAGAAGAAGATCAGCGCGAGGGTCGTGAGCCCTGCTATGTTCATAAACAGGCCCATGAGCAGCACGATCGTCCAGGTGTTCTGGGTAAAGTTGACGACGGGGACCAAAGCGGTGCGTACCTTCATCATGGCGTAACCGCTTTGACGCTGCGCGGCATGACCTGCCTCGTGGCAAGCGACAGCAACGCTTGCGACCGACCCGCCCGAACGGTTAGCGTCCGACAGATACAGGTTGTTATCCTGCGGGTTGTAATGGTCGGTAAGCTCGCCGGCAACGCCCTTGATGCCCACGGCGCTACAACCGTTGGCGTCGAGCATGCGGCGAGCGACCGTGGCGCCCGTGTCGCCGTCCGAGCGAACCTTGGACCAGGTTTTGTACGTCGAGTTGATATAGTTCTGTGCGGCAAGGCCAAGCACTGTGCAGACAAGAACAACCAGCAGGTACAGCGGGTCGATGCCAAAGCCGTAACCATAGTAATAGGGCATGCGAATTCCTCCGAATCGAGTTACACGTTGGAGGCATTCTACCCACTCGACTGACCAGCAAATCAACATCGATGTTTTGGCAATGTCAGCGAAAACGGTCGAGAGCGAGCAAGGTGACGTGAAAGAGAAGCGTCGCGTACTTTGGTACGCGAGCGACGATTGAACGTCAGATTGCCGCTCTCGGCCGTTTGCAGCGTCGAGCTGTTACGCGGTTTGGTAAAACCGCGTAACTATATACCTATAGCAATTCAATTTTGCCGTCCTTCACCGTCAGCCCCATATTGCCGGAAAGCAGATCGTCCAGGCGCGAGCCCACAAGCTCAAAACGCCAACCTTCACGCAGGCGGCTCTGCTCGGGATGCTCAATGTAGTCGGCCAGGTCATCGCGTGAGGCAATGACCGAGGTAGCCACGCCCGAGCGCTCGGCAACCAAGCGAATGAGTGCATACATCAGGTCGGTCACGCTCTCCAGCTCCGGCGAGATCTGGCGATGCCCGCGCACCATGAGCGGCAGGCGGTCGTGCGGGCAGCTCGCGCCGCGTTTGATGGCCATGAGCGCGCCGTCCACATCGCGCTCCCCCAGCTGGTCGGTGCCGCGGATGCTGCGGAACTCCTCGACGCGCACGGGATTGCGCTTGACGAGCGCCAGCAACGTATCGTCGGACATGACCCACTTGCGCGGGATGTTGCGGCGCTCGGCGCGGTCCTCGCGCCAGGCGGCGAGCTCGCGCGCGATGCCCAACTGGTGACGGCTGCACGAGTTGATGCGCTTGACCTTGCGGAACGCCTCGTGACGATCGGCGCGATAGTGCGACTCGTCGGCCAGTGGGCGCAACTCGTCGAGTACCCAGTCCACCCGGCCCAGCTCGCGCAGGCGACTCATCATCTCGGTATAGGCGACGATCAGGTACTTGACGTCATCGATCGCGTACTCGATCTGCTTATCGGTCAACGGGCGGCGTGACCAATCGGTCAGCGACTCGGTCTTGGGCAGTGATACGCCGCAGAACGTCTGAACGAGCGCGCCATACGAAATCTGCTGGCGCTCGCCCAAAAAGGCGGCGGCAACCTGCGTGTCAAAAATGGGACGCGGCAGCACGCCCACGGTATGGAGCATAACCTCCATATCCTGCGAGCAGGCGTGAAACACCTTGGTCACGCTCTCGTCGGCCATAAGCTCTGCCAGCGGCGATAGGTCGTCGATCACCAGAGGATCGACCGCGACGCTCTCGGCAGGGGTGGCGATCTGGACCAAGCACAGGCGCGGGTGGAACGTGCGCTCGCGCAAAAACTCGGTATCGACGGCAATCGCGTCGAACTCGCGGGCGCGCTGACAAAAGTCGAGCAGAGCCTGATGTGTGGAAATGTACATATCAACCCATCGAATAAGGTTAGGCCCGAAAAACACGGGTAGGATATCGGCATTGCCCTACAACTATACTCGGTTAGTCACAGAACGGGAACGTAAGTATGCGCTGCCTTATCATCCACAACCCGGCATCGGGCCCCAGCTCAGATGAAATCTTCGCATTCACGCACGCCCTCGCGCAGGGCGGCGACGAGGTCGTGATGCGTTTTATCGGCGATGGCATGGAACCCGAGGACGCCGTGGCAGACGTGCGCGAGTTTGACCGCGTGGTGATTTCGGGCGGCGACGGCACCGTCTCCAACGTGCTCGACCAAATGCGCGGATGCGGCGTCCCCACGCTCGTCTTCCCCTCCGGCACGGCCTGCCTGTTCTTTAACAACATCGGCAATGCCCCTGAGGCCGCGGCGCTCGCCAAGGCCTGCCGCGTCGGCCGCACCGTCAAGGCGGATATGGGTGAGCTCTTTTGGCTCGACGAGAACGGCAACGAAAAGCGCCACGCTTTATTATCATCGCCGGATCGGGCTACGATGCCGAGATCATGATGAAGGCCGCCCCCACCAAAAACGACATCGGCGAGATCGCCTATTTCCTGTCGGCGCTCGCCACACCCAACCCCACGGTGGCGCACTTTACGATTGAGCATGACGGCATTGTCGAGGAGCTCGATGGCATCTGCTGCATGGCCGGCAACACCTCGGTCATTCAAAACGACATTAACCTGTTCCCCGATTGCCGTATGAACGACGGCATGGTCGACATCGCGGTCATCGAGCCCGTAAAAACCGTCCAGCTCCTGCCCACCGTGATCACCGCCGCGCTCGACCCCGCCGGCAAGGTGCTCGGCCGTCCGCAGTTCAAGATCATCCAGACCAAAGAAGCCAAGATCACCTGCACGCCGTCGCTGGGTATGCAGTTCGATGGCGAAATCATCTCCAGCAACTCGGGCGTCTTTGGAGCCCGTGCGCTTCCGCAATGCCTCGACCTCATCGTCGACGAATTCTCCCCGCTCGGAAAATAGGAGGACCCCATGAATGACAATCCCCTGCTCGGCTTTATCGTCATTGTTCTGGCCATGCTCGTCGGCTATGCGATCAACGTGATCCACCGCCGGAAGAAATAATTCCACATTGGTATGATATTCATCCAATTCTCGTATCCCCCGTTGTTTATGCATTTGCCAAACAGCGGGGGATTTTTCTTTGCGACTCGTGCAAGGTGCTTTATCCAGCTGCAGTAATTGCAGGGTGCCTTTATTTAACTTAAGCTACAAAATGAGTATTCTTATCCGTTCATCGCATATTTTAGGACGCTCATCGAGTATTTCATCAAGATAGATGAATACTCTTTAGACTTCCGATAGGCTAATAGATGTATTTATTAGCTGAAATCCTGCACGGTTCCGCGGGGTTTCAACGGTTGGGAGGGATTATGAGGTTTACTCATCCCGTCAACACGCTCAAGAAGCTTGGCTGCGGCCTTGCATTCGGAGCTGCGGCCATTATGGCCATGCCGACTTCGGCGCTCGCCTGCACCCAGATCTACATGGGCAGCAAGCTCACGGCAGACGGCAACACGTACTACGGCCGCGCAGAGGACTTTAGTACGCGCTATATCAAGCACTTTGGCATTGAGCCTGCGCACAAGGACGGTAGCAAGTACACTTCGCTCGAATCCGGCTTTGAGTACAAGTCCACGGGCCCCACGTATCGCTACACCTTCGTTCGCGACAACCCCTCTCAGTGGGAAGATCGCTATGACGCTTATTCCGAGGCTGGCATCAACGAGAAGGGCGTCTCCTGCTCTGCCACGCTGAGCACCTCCTACAACGAGAAGGCCGAGGAGGCCGACCCCGTTACCGAGGAGACCGGCATCGGTGAGTACAACTACGCCAGCGTCATCCTGGGCGAAAGCGCCACGGCCCGCGAGGGCGTCGAGCTCCTCGGAAGCCTGGTCGACGAGCAGGGCATCTGCACCAACGACCAGATCATCATCGCCGACAACAACGAGACCTGGCTGTTCGCCGGACTTTCTGGCCATCAGTGGATTGCCATGAAGCTCGCCGATGACATCGCCTCGGTCAACCCCAACATCGGCAACCTTAACTACAAGGTTAACCTCGACGACACCGAGAACTGCCTCCACTCCAAGGACATTCAGACCATGCCCGAAGAAAAGGGCTTTGCCAAGTACTTCGATGACGGCCAGTTCGACGTTGCCCAGACCTACGGTGAGGAAATTAGCGAGAATGCCATGCATTCTTGGTCGCGCTATATCCAGGGACGCGATTACTTCATGGCTCCGCTTGCCGAGGGCACCGACTACGAGATCGTCAAGGACGAGCGCGAAGATGCTCGCGCCACGACCGGCGCCCTGGTCCACGAGATGCAGCCCCTGTTCTTCCAGCCCGGCAAGTCCGACTGGAACACCTTTGAGATGATCCGCAGCTTTGCTACTCGTGGCGAGAATGTCGCCGGCCTCAATGCCAACACCGACGGCGCCTATGCCATTGGTTCCAACCGCAACACCGAGATCCACACCTTCCAGATCCGTCAGGGCATGGACCCCGAGATCGCGACCATCCAGTGGGAGATGCTCTCCAACGCCGAGTTCTCCGTCGCTATCCCCTTCTACTCCGCACTGCTCACCGAGGTCAGCCCCTACTTCAGCGATCAGGATGTCTCCTTCGATCACTGTGAAGAGGAAGACGTTGTGAACAACGAGGAGCCCAAGAACTCCATCAACTACGTTCTCATGGACATTAACACGCTCGCCTATGAGAACCGCGACAACTGCGCTACCGGCGTCCGCGCCTATCTCGACGCCCTGCAGAAGGAGCTCATTGAGCAGAACCTGACCGTCGACGAGGCCATGCAGGCCGCCAAGGACACCGAGGCCCGCACCGCCCTGGCCAACAAGGCCGGCAAGGCTGCCACCAAGAACACCTATGTCAAGTGCAAGGCCATGCTCGAGGAAATGCGCGATTACCTCAAGAAGGGCGACTTCTCCGAGAAGTTCGTCCCGAGCGACTACGATGCCGACAACGATTGCCTGGTCGAGTCCATCACCTACGCCGACGAGGCCCTCTCCGATGAGGACGTTGCCGAGCCCGAGGTTAAGGAAGAGGCGACCGAGGAGAAGTCCGAGGGCAACAACATGGCCGCCATGGCCGTTGGCGCCGTCGTCATCATCGGTGTCTGCGCCTACGTGATCTATCGTCGCAAGAAGGCCTAAGACCCTTACGTTCTAAAGGAGGGCGAGACAGCGTGAGCGGCCTTGCCCTCCTAGCCCGTCATCTGACCGGCGGGAAACACCGCCGAAATCTTTTCAAAAAAGATTTCCCCGCACACACTTCGCTGTGCTATAGTGCAGCGCAACAGCAACTAGGTGCGACAGCGCCACGGCATCACGAAAGGAGCCACCAACATGAAGAACTCGATGACGTCTCTCAACAACTGGTGGTGGCGTGATGCGAATACGATCGGTCGACGGTGAGTCCCTCACGCCTGTTTTTACGCTCTAGGTGACTGAAAGGCCTCCGGTTTCGACCGGGGGCCTTTTTCTATCTCGAGCCCGATCGCATTCGCATCACGCGCCTCCACTTTTTCTTGCACTCCCCCTTTTCGAAAGGACTTTCACCATGTCTCAGAACACCGCCGCCACCGCCCAGCCCCGCACCGTCCAGACCGCCGACCGCGGCAAACTCGACCTCAAGGCACTCACTCTCTACGCCATCCTCCTCGCCGCCGGCTTCGTCCTCAATATGACCGTCTCCAAGTTCTTTAGCGGTCTCACCGGAGGCTTCCTCTCGCCCGAGTTCATCATCGCAGCCTTCTGCCTCGAGATTCTCATCGTCAAGCCCAACATCGGCCAGTCCGCGATTATCGGCCTCCTCGCCGGCGTGGTGATCCAAATCACCGCCTCCGTCAAGGGCCCCGACCTAATCGCTGAGCCCGTCGCCGCAATGGTCATGGCTCTGCTCGTCTCTGTGCTCGCCGACTCCAAGGCCAAGGGCCTGCTCCCGCTCGTCGGCACCTTTGTTGTCACCTTCATCTCCGGCATGATCTACGCCGCGATCTTCTCCTTTGGCGTCATGAACAACCCGGCTTTCATGGGCGTCATGGCTCCTGTCGTCGCCGCCACCGGTGTTGCCAACGCCATCATCGTGACCGCCCTCTACATCCCCATCAAGAAGGCCCTCAAGCTCAACGACTAAGTAGCCGACAAGCCACACGCAGACACCTCTACAACAACTCTGCTCATAACACTCTAAAACCCAACGACGCCCCATCCCTGCGCCGCCCATCAACTATGCCGACGCAACACCCATTGAGAGAGGGAACTCCCATGTCTCAAAACAACGCCCGCACCGTTACCGCCACTGCCAACTCCGCTGGAATCATCGACATCAAGTCGCTCGTCCTGCTCGCCATCCTGCTCGCCGCCGGCTTCATCCTCAACTTGACCCTCGGCAACGCACTTGCCATCGTGGGCATCAAGCCGCAGTTCATCATCGCCGCCTACGCACTCGCCATTCTTCTGATCGACGCAAGCTACCTCCAGGCAATCATCTTCGCGGTTATCTCCGCCTGCGTCATCCAACTCACCACGTCAATCCCCGGCCTCAACTTTGTCACCGAGACCGTCGCCGCGCTCGCCATGGTCTCGCTCGTCAAGTCAGGCATCGGCGGTAAGAACGTCAACCCGCTCGTCGCCACGTTTGTCGCCACGTTGATCTCGGGCGTACTCTTCGCCGTGTTCGGCACGGTAATCATGGGCGGCGCCATCGCCTCCGCCGCGGTCAAGATTCCGCTGGTCCTAGGCACCGCCGTCTTCAACGCCATCCTGGTCCAGGCCCTCAGCATTCCGCTCAAGAAGGTCTTCACCAAGTAGTAATACTTGCTACCATGTAGACCGCCGGTCGTTTTGCGACCAGTGCTCTTTTACGATAGAAAGGCCCCCATGAGCTCCAGCAATACCATCATCAAGCTCGATGACGTCTCATTTGCCTATGGTCACGAGGCGCAGAATGCCCTCGATCACGTCTCACTCACCATCGAAAAGGGCGAGTTTGTGGGCGTCATCGGCCCCTCAGGCGCTGGCAAATCGACGCTTGCCGCCGTTATGAGCGGAGCCATCCCCCACCATTACACCGGCAAGCTCTTTGGAGCCACGCTCGTCGATGACCGCGACACCTGCGAGATCACCCTCACGGATATCTCGCGCGTGGTGGGAAGCGTACTGCAGGACATCGATGCCCAGATGGTTGCACCCATCGTTGAAGACGAGATGCTCTTTGGCCTCGAGAACTTTGGTATACCGCACGACCAGATCGAGGAGCGCATCAGCCAGACGCTGGCGACCGTCGGCATTAGCGACCTGCGCCACCGCGAGATTGCCACGCTCTCGGGCGGGCAAAAGCAGAAAGTCGCAATCGCGGCGATCATCGCCATGGCACCCGACGTGCTCGTGCTCGACGAGCCCACGGCAGCGCTCGACCCGGCAAGCTCCACACTCATTTTTGACACCCTGCGCCAAATCAACCGCGAGCACGGCATCACCGTGGTTGTCATCGAGCAGAAGGTCGCGCTGTTGTCAAAATACTGTAGCCGTGTGCTCGTCATGGCAGACGGCAAGCTCGCGTTTGACGGCGAACCCCACCAGGTCTTTGCCCACGCAAGCGAGCTGCGCCAGATGGGTGTCGACAGTCCCCGCGTCGCGCGCATCGCGAACAGCCTGGCAGAAGCGGGCCTGTTGCCGAGCGATCAGGCACCCTGCCTCAATGTTTCCGAAGCACACCAGCTAATCTCATCCTTACTTGCGGATGCAACGAGCAAGGACGCGCCCGCCGATATGCCCGAGACCTCTCCCCATATCCCGGCGGTCCCCCGCGGCGCCAATCAGGAGCCAGTAGTTGAGCTCGCCGATGTTACCTTTGCCTACCCCCATGGTGGTGCCTCGGTCAGCAACCTCAACATGTGCGTCTATCCCGGCGAGCTCGTGGGCGTCATCGGCCAGAACGGTGCTGGCAAGACCACGCTCACCAAGCTGTTGAACGGCCTTCTGCATCCAGCGTCGGGAACCGTGCGTATGGCGGGGATGAACACCGCCGACGTTCCCACCAGCGCGATTGCTGCAAAATGCGCGACGCTGTTCCAGAACCCCGACCGCCAGCTCTGCCGCGACACCGTACTCGACGAGATTGCCTTTGGTCTTGAACTGCACGGTGTCGGCACCGACGAGGCCCGCCAGCGCGCACGGGTGGCGGCGGAGCGCTTTGGGCTCCCCTTGGACGAATCGCCGTTCTCGCTTTCGCGCGGACAGCGACAGATGGTCGCCCTAGCGTCCGTGGTTGTGCTCGACCCACAGGTGGTTTTGCTCGATGAGCCCACGAGCGGCCTCGATTACCGCGAGTGTATGACCGTGATGGAGACGGTGAGCGAGATGGCCGAGCGCGGCTGCGCCGTGATCATCGTGTGCCACGACATGGAGGTCGTCTCGGACTTTGCCCAGCGCCTGGTAGTCATGGCTGACGGGCGCATCCTCGAGCGCGGCGACGCGAACCGGATCTTTGCCGACGATGCCCTCATGCGCGCCGCCTACGTGGAGCCACCGCAGGTTGTGGCCCTGTCCAAAGAACTCGCGCGCGACGTTTCGCCCCGATTCGCCGGAATCAGTCAGGTCTCCGATCTGGTCGACCTGGTAAAGGAGATGCTCAACCATGACTAACGTGATCGACTACGTGCCCGGAGACTCGCTGCTGCACCGGCTGAACCCCGTGACCAAGCTAGCCCTGGCCGCGGCTATTATCTTGGCGACCTTCCTCGGCGACACTTATGTGCTCCTGATCGCCCTGCTTGTGCTGACTTTTACCTTGGGCATCTACGCCAAATCGACCGCGGGCCTCGTCTCGCTCGTCAAGCTCATGGTGCCACTCTCGCTAATCATGCTGGTCCTGCAGACCGCCTTTATCCGCACCGGAGCCCCCATCTTTGCCTGGATTACCACAGATGGTCTTATCACCGGCACCAAGGCGGCGCTTCGCCTGCTCGGCGTGGCACTGCCGCTCATCCTCATGCTCACCATCACGCAGCTCGGCGACCTCGCTAACGCTTGCGTGGAGGTGCTGCACGTGCCGTACCGCTATGCGTTCACGTTTACCACGGCACTGCGCTTTGTACCGGTCTTTAGCCAGGAGATGAACGCCATCATGGAGGCGCAGACCGCGCGCGGTGTTGAGTACGACACCAAGAACCCCCTCAAGAAGATCCAGCTCATGCTACCGCTCTGCGTGCCGCTGCTGGTGAGCTCCGTGGGCAAGACCGATGCCACTGCCTTGGCGGCCGAGCAACGTGGCTTTTACCTGCGTACGCGCGCGAGCTCGTACAAGCGCTATCCCATCAAGGGCATGGACATTGCCTTACTTATTGCCAGCATTGCTCTCATCGTCCTCGGATTCCTGTTCTAACCTATCGCCACCGGCAACCGCCAAACGCAAAGGGCCCCGGCTCGCATCAAACGAGCCGAGGCCTTACTGTTTTCCCAGATAAAACCTACCAAAATTAACCTGTCCCTTTTTGGCAGGTCGGAAGCTAGAGGCGGTAGGGGGCGCCGCTGCGGATGATGGATTCGCGCACCAGGACATCCATGGCGTCGAGGGTGATCTCGGGCATCTCTCGGTACTTTTGCAGCACCGAGAGCTCGGTGCAGGCCAGAATGACGCGGTCGCAGCCGCTACGGGCGAACTCCCACATCACGCGGTCGAACTTATCCATATCGGGCTCACGTCCGGCCTTTACATCATCGTAGATAAGCGACATCACATCGTTCTGACGTTTCTCGCTGGGATAGACAACCTCAACACCCGCAGCCTTACATTCGCGGCCGTAGACGCCCGCGCCCACGGTGCCATCGGTTCCCATAATGCCAATCTTGTGCACCGGCTCGGCCGGCATACTCAGGTTGGGATCGAACTCGCACTCCCCCATCACCGCACCGGCCAGAGCATAGCGCACCGACTCACGCGGCATGTGGATAATCGGCACCTTCGTAAACGACTGGATCTGGTCGTAGAAGTAGTGTGACGTGTTGCAGGGAATGGCAATGTGCGCACAGCCCAGCGACTCGAGTGCCTGGGCACAGTCTTTCATGGTCGCCAGCAGTTTGGCATGCTCACCGGTCTTGATGGCCAGCGTCCGGTCGGGCATGGTCGACTTGGAAAGCACCACCATGTCGATATGCTCCTGGTCGCACGTAGCCGCCGTATGGCGTACTACCTGGTCGTAGTAATACGACGTGGCCTCGGCGCCCATGCCGCCGATAACTCCCAGCTTTTCCATCGCCGCCTCCTTGGTGACGCCCACGCAATTGCGCGTATCATACCCGCGCCCGCCCGATACATACCGGACGGGTGCCACGCTCGTCTACTTGTAATACGTCTTGAACAGCTTATAGTGGCGCAGCTTGGTATGCCACATGCGCAACCAGCGGTTAAAGACAAAGTCTCCCTTCATAAACGAGGGATCGGCGCCCTTGCCCTCCTTGGCAAGACGATGTACCTTCGCGCGCAGCTCGGGAGCCTTGACGTATTTGTCGACGACGCCCATGGGAACGACCATCCACAGCGCCTCGTCCTGCGCCGTCACAAACTCCGGCTCAAACGGGCGGTTGAAAACATACTCGTCCACCACATACTTGGCAACGTTAAAGCCACTGTTAGTGACATAGTAGTTGCTGCGGCCCTGGCGCGTGTTGAAGTCAAAGAACTTAAACGAGCCGTCGCGCTCGTCATACTTGACGTCAAAGTTGGAATAGCCCACAAAGTGAAGGTCCTCGAGAAGCTTGCGCACGCCACCCATAAGCTCATCATTGGGCTCGGTGATGATGCAGGCGTGATTACCGACGCCATGGGGCTGATGCTCCTCGAGCAGCACGTGACCCAGGCACATCATGCGAACCTTGCCGTTGCGGTCAGAATAGCTGGTGAGCACACGCATGTACTCGTCGTTGCCGGGCACGCGATCCTGCAAAATCAGGTCATCGGTGTAGCCACTGGCATAGGAATCGCGGATAACCTGCTCCAGCTCGGCGCGGTCGGCAATCTCATAAGCCTTCTTCTGACCCTCGAACTCATGCTGCCACCACATGATGCCGTCGGAAGGCTTCAGGATCATCGGGTAGGGGAAGTCAATCTGGTCGAGCACCTCGGCAGGCGCCTCTCCCTGCGTGTTGAGCATCTGCGCAGTAAAGGTAAACGTATGCGGATAGGGCACACCGTGCTTCTCGCACAGCTCGTAGAAGATCTCCTTCTTCTGGCACTGCTCAAGCATGCTATAGGGCGCGTAAGGCGCAACGATGTTATCCGCCAGCTCGTTGGCATCCTTGGCCTGAGCCACCAGGCAACATAGTTATCGCCGCAGCCCATCAGGACAATCGTCTTGTCGGCATGTGCCCGAGCGATGTCATTGACGGTCTTAAGCATCACGGGCATGGTGTCGATATCCACGTTAGGTGTGTAGTCGATAATCTGGCTGCGATACGCAGGCCCCGTCTGATACTTTCCAAAGACCAGGCTCTTGACCTGATACTCCTCGTAGAAGGCGCGCGCCACCGAATACGCGTTGATGTCGCCGCCGAGCAGCACGGGAATAAACTCGCGCTCTGTAAACTGCAATGCCATGGAAACTTCCTATCATGAACTGCCCACACGACGGGCGGTCTTTGTGCAACTGATTTATTCTAGCGTGCCAAGCCGGCGGCACCCAAAGCTCCACCGTATCTATGGCAATCGGTGTAATTATCCAGCACGAAGGCGGCAATCACCGGTGTACGACAACGGGCAATGAACCCACCGTTGTTGTAGGATTCAACATGTTGCCCGCCCCGTCGAAAGGTGCACCGTGCCCCAGGCTCATCCGATCAACAACCCCATCATTGACGCCGCAAAGCGCGAACTTGCGGATCGTGCCCAGACGGCAGCTCCCCTACGCACTGCAAACGATGCTTACAACGGGCCTGCCCGCATCATCTCGATCAACACGTCAGAGCACAAAGGCACGCGTAAGTCACCCGTCGCCGACGGGCACGACACCGTCATCGAGCAGTTTGGCCTCGCCTCCGATGCGCACGCCGGGCATTGGCACCGCCAGGTTTCCTTTTTAGCTGCAGAGTCTATCCAGACGGCGCAGGCGCGCGGGCTCGATGTGCACGAGGGCGACTTTGGCGAGAACTTCACAACCCAGGGCATCAACCTGCTCTCGCTCCCTCTGGGAACGCAGCTCAAGATTGGCAACGAAGTACTCGTCGAAATCAGCCAGATCGGCAAGGTCTGCCACACCCGCTGTGCCATCTACTATCTCGCCGGCGACTGCATCTTTCCCCACGAGGGCATTTTCGGCGTCGTGCTACAAGGCGGAGAAGCCCATACCGGCGACGACGTCCAGGTGGTCAGGCTCGGTGACGGTACCTGTTCGTTTACGCCGGCTGAGGCGCTCCAAGAGGTGGAACAGGCTCGCCGCGAAGGAACCCTATAGTTGCAAAACCCCACGTTAAGGTAGCTTTTACAGCTAAGAATCCCGTTGCAACAGGGTGCCGTAACGTTAAAGTTGAACTCTATGGTTTCTCAACAATTCACCATTCCCGCAGGTCAAGGCCAAAGCCTCAAGTTCAACTTGACCCTTTAGAACCTTTAAGGTTCAAGTTGAGGTCGAAAGCAGTAGTAGAATACACCTCGACCAATAACCTACGATTGATTGCAGAGGGACTGGATGCAGCATTCGAACTATCGCACCGCAGCGCTCGTCGCGTCGAAGCCGGCTCGTATCATCACGAGCGCCGCGCTCGCCGTCGCGCTGACGGCCACGCCGATGCTCTCCCCCGTCGCGGCCTATGCCGCCTCGCAGGCAACGCAGGATCAGCTTTCCGCCGCCCAGAAAAAAATCGAGGACGCTACGGGCGCCTACAACGACGCCCGAACCAAGCTCGAGGATCTGCAAAAGCAGATCGACTCCAATGAGGCGAACATCGATAAGATTGAGGCCGAGCTGCCCGAGCAGCAGGCCAAGGCAAGCTCCGCCATGCGCGATCTGTATAAGTACCAGAAGGGCACCAGCCCCATCGTGAGCTTCCTGGTGAACACGCAGAGCTTGGGTGACTTTATCACCACCTGCAAATACACCAACCAGATTACGAGCTCGAGCGTCGACGAGATCGAAGAGCTTAACAAGATGCAGACCGAGCTCGAGCAAAACAAGACCGAGCTCGAGCAGGCCAAGTCTCAGCTCGAGGGCGAGCAAAAGAATGCCGAGGACGCGCTGGCGCAGGCACAGCAGCTCCGCAACGAGGCGCAAGCGAAGGCCGAGCAGGAAAATGCCGCCGAACTGGCTAAGCTCGAGGCCGACAAAGCCGCTGCCGCCGAGAAGCTCTCGGGTACCGGCGTGAGTGGCAATAACTCCAACAGTCAGGCCACCAACTCCAATACCACCATCGACACCACGGTGAACAACTCCAACAGCGGCAATTCCGATTACGACTCGTTCATTAACGAGTGGACGAGCCGCATCGACAACTACCTCGCCGGTTCCCCCATGGCAGGCCAGGGCTATAACTTTGCCGTCGCCGCCTGGAATACCGGCGTCGATCCCCGTTGGTCCCCCGCCATCGCCTGCATCGAGAGCAGCAAGGGCCTCTATTGCGCCGGCTCCTATAACGCTTGGGGCTGGAGTGCCGCGGCGGTGGTTGGCGTAGCTTTGGCAGCTGGAGCGAGGCTGTCTCCGCCCACGTTGCCTACCTGGGTGCCAACTATGGCTCCACGCTTACCCCGGCAGCCGCCAAGAAGTACTGCCCGCCCACGTGGCAGGACTGGTACAACAAGGTCGCTTCCCAGATGAACCGCATTTAGGCTCGCAAGCCTCAACTGCAAAGGGCCCCAATGGGGCCCTTTCCTTTTAGGTAGCGGAGGTATCGGCGACGCGGCCGCATTGGCAACCGCAACTATGACGATCATGCATAGGAGCAGCACACCCAATGCCTTGAGCCAGAGTTTCGCGAGTTTCTTGCCGCGATAGCTGTCGAGCAGCGCGAATCGCCGACGAAGACGGCGCTTATCGAGCAGCGCAAAATGCAAAAGCACCATAAGGCCATCGACAAATAGAAAATACTCGATTATGAGAAGCAACGTCGGGTAGCTTTGGTTTGCTCCGGTGGGCTGGAACACGGCAAAATGGCTTCCGGCCAGCAATAGCAAGGTTGCCGCATAGATAAAGCCGTTCCATATGCGCCCGATGGGCTCTGGGATCCGCGAAAACAGACCCTTGCGACAAGGGGTCGCCGACGAGGCATTTTGGGGCTGCCGCACGGAAGATGGCACCATTTGCGGAGCAACCTGCGCCATCGAAGATCCCGTCGCTTCAATCGAGCCAGACTCAAGCAGGCACAGCTCATATGCCGCGCGTGCAGCGTGACCGAGCGCCTCCGCGCTTGCAAAGCGTTTGACCGGATCGAGCGCCATCGCCATGCAGACAACATCGGCAAGCGGGGCGGGAACGTCGAGGGCCTCGCATTGCTCGCGCATGTCCCGACCTGGCTTGGGGTCAGTCCCCGTCAGACAAAAGAACAGGAGGGCACCCAACGCGTAGACATCGCTGCGAACGCTCGTCTGGCCAAAACCATATTGCTCGGGCGGCGCATAGGGACGCGCTCCAAACTTGACCGTGTCGGCGTCGGCTCCGTCACGCCATACCCGCGCAATCCCCAGATCGATAATCACCAGCGACGAAAACGTCATGCCGGCATCGACTGAATACCTCACGCCCGACACGATAATATTCGAAGGCTTCAGATCACGATGAATCACCGGCACCGGACGCTCTCCAGCCATCGCAAAGCCGGCATGGAGCTCATCGGCTGCATCGCAAAGGGCGCCAAACAGCTCGCAGGCATAATCGAGTGTCGCACCCAAACGCCCCACCAGGGCCTCGAGCGTCTCGCCTTCGACATATTCCATGACCACGCAAAACTCGTCGCCCATGCGGCGACAATCGACAATCCGAGGCAAGTGCTCATAACGTAGCCCGGCGCGCTGGGCCGCAAACAGGCGCTCATACACCCCGCCAATCTGGGCCGATGCGTTGATACGTTTGCGAACAAAGGGGCCGAGAGACCCGCCACCAGAGCCCTCAAAGTACACGAGCTCGGTCGTCTCAACATCCGAATGCTTGAGTATACGGTCTACGCGATAGCTGTCATCGCGCTCGAGTGACGCCAGGTGCCCGGCAAGCGCAGCGGTCAGCTCATCATCGGAATATGTTGGGCTCTGAGTATCCATAGCGTCCATAATAACGCAGGGCACGGACACCCCATGATGCCCATGCCCTGCACGTTCGAAATATCGTGGGCAGCTCTTCTGCCGGCGGCTAGCCGTTAGCTCACCGTCTCCTCGCCAAAGCGATACAGCTCCTCGTTTACCTTTTGCAGGCTGCAGCCGCGATCGATGAAAAAAATGATAATCGCATCACGGCGATCCTTGCAGTTGAGGACGTTGGCGCCTGCCGCCGTCAGAGCGCGATTGGTCTCCTTGAGCGTGAGCGCCATGGCAAAGGCAATCTGCAGCACCTTATTGCGGCTCGGATGCCGCGCGCCGGTAAAAATCTGATAGCCAAACGTTTCGTTGAGGTCGGCCATACGAACCACGCGTGAACGCTCTAGCCCCTTTTCCTGCAGCAGCTGCTTGAGGTAATCTGAAAGCGATGGGGCGGCAAAGTCATGTTCCCTTATGTAGCCGTCAATGCTTGGCACATCAAGGAGCTCATTGAGCAGCTCCTCAGTCAGCTTTTTATCGGGCATATGGCCTCACCTCCAAACGACCCAACGGCATCAGCACGCTAAGCAAGCGCCCAGCTAGCAGTCGCGGTCTTTTCGAGCATGTTGGCGAAATACAGAGCTTCTTGATGTCGCCATCAAAGTAGATATTGCCCGCAACGGAGCCGCCGGCGGCAAGGGTGCCAGACTGCAGCTCGTCAGAACCTTCGCTGTAATAGCCCTGGTTCTGCTGGGCGCCGTTGGCGTCCTCGCCCTTCCAGTCGTAGACATTGTAATCCGCGCCCTCATTGCCATTGTAAACGTACGTGACGTGAATGCCCGTCATGGTCGAACCGTCAAAATTGGTAAGCCCGGTCTGGACAGAATCGACGGTAACGGAAAGACCGGCAGCCGTGGTCACGGTCGTGCCGACAGCTAGGTCAGTCGTAGGCTGCTTCTCCTTTTTCGGCTCCTCCTTCTTGTCCCCGTCACCAGTGTCCTCGGTAACGATCGCCTTGTCGCTGCCACAGCCCACAAGCAGGCCGGCAGTCCCCAGGGCAACGGTGGCGAACGCGCCAAGCGCAGCGCGACGGCTCAGCAGCACTTCGTTTTCGAGCTTTTCCATTATGCATCCTTCCTACGATCCGGCTACCGCGCCGGCACACAGCACATCGTAGGAAGGATTAAACTTGAATTCATTAGCTGAGAGCTAAGGTTGCCATATTGAAGAGCATGAAGCGCGCGTCCATCGCCGATGACACCTCGAGGCTTGCCAACATCGTTCTCAATTTTAAAACTGGAATTGTTACACTTAATTCTTCGCGTGACTTGTCCATCGTGTTTGACCTCCTTCTTGGCAAAACAAAAGACCGTCTACCTGCTGTGTCGGGTAAACGGTCAAGGGTAACGGTATCGGTTAGCTCGCTGGAAAGGTGCAGACGCAGAGCGGATGTACCTTTCCAGCGAGGGCGCAGGGATAGCCGCAAAGCGGCGCAAGGGGCGCAGCCCCTTGTACGGAGCGGAGCGACGCAAACGCCCGGACTTTCGGAAGTCCGGGCCGTAGCCTCGCAGAGCGCACGATACATGGTCGCAGACCATGTATAGAAGTGCGCCCTTTGTTCCAAAGGGATTTTATAAGTCCATCATTGATGGGAGAATTTTGTTGAACATATGGCGCACCTTATCAATCCGGGTGTTTGGGCGGCGTGGCTGAAAAACTGGTTCGCCGCTGGCGATTTGATACCCCTTCAATTCTGTTAAACAAACGCTTCTCCCGTTTGTATAAAAGGTGAGGTCATTGCGGTACTCTTGCACACAGCGGGCAGGGATTTCGCCAGTAATAATCACCTCGCTGTTTTTAACCTGGGTCGTTTCAATACTCGCGCAATATTTTGGTGCGTCATGATAAGCTCTGGAGAGATATTCCTGCGGCGCATAGAGTGTAAAAGAAAGATATGGTTCCAATAGCTGCGTCCCCGCCTTTTTCAACACCTGCTCCAATACAATAGGTGCCAATGACCGAAAGTCTGCGGGAGTGCTGACCGGACTATAATAAAGCCCATACTCAAAACAGATTTTACAGTCCGTTACCTTCCATCCATACACGCCTTGTTCCAGACCGTAGCGGATACCATCCAATACAGCGTTTTGAAAACTCTGATTCAAGTATCCAACGGAAACTTTGCTCTCATACTGCACTCCGGTGCCAAGGGGGAGAGGGGTGACGGACAGCCCGATGGACGCCCAGAATGGATTGGGCGGCACTTCGATATGAATGGTGTGACTTACCGCTTTCAATGGCCTCTCCATATAGATGACGGTAGGTTCTTTTGCAGTTGTGTTGAGCTGATATTTTTCCACCAGAAGATCAGAGATAATTTCCAATTGTACCCGGCCCAAAAAGGAGAGAATGATCTCATGGGTCACAGCGTCTACTTCATAGCGCAGAAGCGGGTCGGTATCCGCAATTTCTGTCAAGGCGTTTAACAAGCGTTCCCTCTGTTCTGGTTTCTCTGGTGCAATTGCTGTCCGCAGCAAAGGGAGAGGATTGTCGCTCCACGTTTCACGGGGCAGCAGCAGTTTGTTTCCCAGCACATCATTCAGCCGCAAACTGTCGCAGGGTACAATGACGATCTCGCCCGCATGGGCAATCTCTGTTCGGACAATCTCACCCTTTGAGGGGATACGCATTTCCGTAATTTTCAGTTTTTCTTTCCCTGCCAAGGCTACGGAATCCCGCAAATGAAGCGTACCGCTATACAACCGCAGATAGGCAAGGCGTTGGCTCTGGTTTGCGTACTCAACTTTGAACACAGTTCCGCACAATTCAGAGCTGTTCTGCCCGGTGGGTGATTGGAATGTATCTGTGACCGCTTCAATGAGTTGTCGGATTCCCAAGTTTACCTTGCACTGCCATGATAGACCGGAAACAGAGAGACGCTTTGGATTCTCCTGTTTTCCTCCCGCAGAAGTTCTTCTTTGTCCATTGGTTCTCCGGCAATATATTTCTCCAACAATTCATCACAGTCCGCAATCACGGTATCCCAATTCTCCAGCCCCATGTTTTCCATGATGGATATATCCGGGGAAAGCTGCACGTTCTGCTTAATAATCATATTTGCGGAGAGCTTATCTCGGATAGACTGATACACACCTGGCAGGTCAATCCCGTCCTGGTCGATTTTGTTAATAAAGATAACAGTTGGGATTTTCATTACTTGCAGAGCATGAAACAGAATACGGGTCTGCGCCTGAACGCCGTCTTTTGCAGAAACAACCAAAATCGCTCCGTCAAGAATGGCAAGGGAGCGATAGACCTCCGCTAAGAAATCCATATGCCCAGGAGTATCCACAATGTTGACCTTACAATCGTGCCACTGAAAGGAAGTGACCGCCGTTTGAATGGTGATTCCACGCTGCCGCTCTAAAAACATGGTGTCCGTTCTCGTTGTTCCCTGATCCACACTGCCGGGCGCCTCGATTGCTCCGCTGGTATATAACAGGCTCTCCGTCAAGGTCGTCTTACCTGCGTCTACATGAGCAAGAATGCCAATATTGATGATTTTCATATGATTGTCCTC
>QSCH01000017.1:0-50713 GCA_003462965.1 Collinsella sp. OF03-4AA | reverse complement strand
GGAAGGCGAACTGCATCGACAACGCCGCCACCGAGCAGCTCTTCGGCCACGTCAAGGACGAGTTCTACCGGGGCCGCGAGTGGGAGACGTTCGAGGATTTCAAACGCGACCTGGAGGAATATATAGTCCACTGGAACACGCGCCGGAGGCAGGTAAGATTGAAGGGCCTGACCCCGGAGGAGTTCCGGAATCAGGCCCTCGCGGCCTAGTCGCTATTTAGGGCGTCCAAGATTTGGGGCGCAGTTCAATACGGTCCGGGCCTTCTTCGAGCTAGAGATTATCTCTCAGGCTGCTGGCTTAGCCAAAGTAACGCTTGAGCAGGCCGGCGAAAGCCTTGCCGTGGCGAGCCTCGTCGCGAGCCATCTCGTGCACGGTGTCGTGGATGGCATCGAGGCCAGCGGCCTTGGCGCGCTTAGCGAGATCGGTCTTGCCGGCGGTGGCGCCATTCTCGGCCTCAACGCGCATCTCGAGGTTCTTCTTGGTGGAGTCGGTCACAACCTCGCCCAGGAGCTCGGCGAACTTGGCGGCGTGCTCGGCCTCCTCGTGGGCAGCCTTCTCCCAGTACAGGCCGATCTCGGGATAACCCTCGCGATGAGCAACGCGAGCCATGGCCAGGTACATACCGACCTCGGAGCACTCGCCCTCAAAGTTGGCGCGCAGGTCAGCAACGATGTCCTCGGAGACGCCCTCCATCTTGGCGACGCCCACGACGTGCTCGGCAGCCACTCGAGCTGACCCTCCTCCTGCTTCAGGAAGCGAGAGCCGGGAACGCCGCACTGGGGGCACTTGAAATCCTCGGGCAGCTGGTCGCCGTCGAACTCTTCCACATAACCGCAAACGGGGCAAACAAACTTCATGATTCGATCCTTTCGATCGATGGCGATGGTGCGCTCGTCCGGTCCCGTAAGGGCCCTCTCCGGACGTGCGTCTTGACGAGTTCTATTATCCATAAATGCGACCGAATGTGAAGCCTATTAGGAATGATTTTTAATAAAACAATTTTCGGCATGTGAAGATGTTGATTGATTAACGATTTGCAAGCCATATGCGGACGCCGATGAGTACAATCGGTCGAACAAATGTTGACCTATCAACAAATGAAGGAGTTTCCTTTATGCATCTAGCCCGCCGCGCCTGGTGCCGAACATATCAGACGGTTTTTCGCATCGCATTGCCGATCCTGCCCTATACCGAGCCGCGCATTTTGGAGCATGCCGAGGATGTGCCCGCAGTGCTTCAAAAGCGCTCGATCCAGAAGGTCCTTATCGTGACAGACCCTGGTATTGCTCGTTTGGGACTCACGGCATCACTCGAGCGTGCGCTTACGGCTCAGGGGATTGGCGTTACGGTCTATGCCGAAACGCGTGCGAATCCCACGGTCTCAAACGTGGAGGAAGCGGCGTCCCTGTATCGCGAGAGCGCCTGCCAGGCCATTATCGGCTTTGGTGGCGGTTCGGCCATGGACTGCGCCAAGGGTGTGGGCGCACGCATCGCACAGCCAAATAAGCCCATCAACAAGATGCGTGGCCTGTTGCGCGTCCACCGTCTCCTGCCGCTGCTTATTGCGGTTCCCACTACCGCCGGTACGGGAAGCGAAGTCACACTCGCGGCGGTAATTACCGATGACGAGACGCACTACAAGTACCCCATTAACGACTTTGTGCTTATCCCGCGCTTTGCGGTGCACGACCCCGAGTTTACACGCGGCCTGCCCGCCTCCATTACGGGGCAGACGGGCATGGATGCCCTGACGCATGCCGTCGAGGCCTTTATCGGCCGTAGCACCACGCCCTACACGCGCAAGATGGCGCGTCAGGCGGTCCAGCTCATCCACGACAATTTGCCCGAGGCTTATGAGCATGGCGACGACATGCGCGCTCGTCGCAATATGCTTTCGGCGGCGTATAAAGCGGGTGTTGCATTTACCCGCTCCTATGTCGGATACGTGCATGCCATCGCGCACAGTCTGGGCGGCCGATACGGAATTCCGCACGGTTTGGCCAACGCGATCATCCTGCCGCACATGCTTCGCGCTTATGGTGACGCCGCCGCCCCCAAGCTTGCCGATCTTGCTCGCATGGCCGGTATCGCGCCGGCTAACGCGCAGGACAGTCTTGCGGCCGAGGCCTTTATCGATTGGGTCGACCGCATGAATGCCGCCTTGGGCATTCCCAAATATGTGACGGGCATTCGCCGCTCCGATATTCCGCAAATGGCGGCCCATGCCGATGCCGAGGCCAATCCGCTATACCCCGTTCCACTTTTGATGGACCGTTTGGAGCTCGAGCGTATGTACGAGGTCGTCGCGGGTGGTATGTTTGAGGATGAGAACTAGGAGGGCCCATGAACACCGAGGAAATCGCGCGCATTGTCGGCGAACAGCGCGCCTACTTTAAGACGCGCGCCACGTTTGATGTCGATGCTCGACGTCGCGCCCTCGTGCGCCTGCGCGAGGCGGTGCGGGCACACGAGACCGATATTGCCCATGCGCTCAAGACCGATTTGGGAAAGTCGCATGACGAGGCCTATATGTGTGAGATCGGCACCTCGCTTTCCGAGATTCGTCATCAGATTGCGCATGTTGCTCGATGGAGCCGCCCGCGCCTGCGCCCGTGCGACCTCGCCAACGCCGTGAGCGTGTGTAAGACGCAGGCCGTGCCCTATGGCGTCACGCTCATCATGGCTCCATGGAACTATCCGTTTTTGTTGACGCTCGAGCCGCTCGCTGGAGCCCTTGCCGCGGGCAATACCGTGGTCATCAAGCCGAGCGCCTATGCCCCGGCATCGAGCGCGGTGCTCAAGCAAATCTGCGAAGAGGCATTTGATCCGCGCCTGGTGACGGTTGTAGAAGGCGGCCGTGCCGAGAACGAAGCACTGCTCGATGAGTGCTGGGACAAGATTTTCTTTACCGGTAGCGTTCCGGTCGGCAAGCTCGTCATGGAGCGCGCAAGTAAAAACCTGACGCCCGTGACGCTTGAGCTGGGCGGAAAGAGCCCCTGCATTGTGGATGCCACGGCAAACTTAAAAGTCGCGGCACGGCGCATCGCCTTTGGTAAATGGCTCAACGTGGGGCAGACCTGCGTGGCGCCCGACTACCTGCTGGTCGATACGCGCGTACACGATGAGCTGTTGGGCCTCATCAGGGAGGAGACCCGTCGCATGTTTGGCGAGCATCCGCTCGACAACGAGGATTACGGTCATATCGTCAACGCCAAGCATTTTGCGCGCGTGCGCGGGCTGATCGATCCCTATAAGGTTGTGCTTGGAGGTACCGCGCGCGAGTCGTCGCTCAAGATTGAGCCGACGATTCTAGACGGCGTGACCCCCGATGACGCCGTAATGCAGGAGGAGATTTTCGGCCCCATCTTGCCGGTGCTGACGTTTGAGAGCCTAGACGAGGCAGAGACGTTTATTGCGGATCGTCCGACGCCGCTAGCTCTGTATATCTTTAGCCAGGACCATGCGGCTCAGCAACGCTTTGTGCGTTACGTGCCCTTTGGCGGCGGCTGCGTCAACGACACGATCATGCATCTGGCTACGAGCCATATGGGCTTTGGCGGCATGGGCGCGAGCGGTATGGGGCAGTACCATGGCCGCGAGAGCTTCGATACGTTTAGCCACAAGAAGAGCATCGTGAACAAGGCAACGTGGCTGGACGTGCCATTCCGCTACGCTCCTTACGCAAGCTGGAAGCACAAGTTCGTGCGCATGTTTGTGCATTAGAATCAGATGGTGTAGCGACAAACGGTCGAAAAGGCACGGGTGGGGCGAATTTGTGTCCGCGCGAGTTCGTAGACTTCTCTGTAAGGTTAAACGCCGGTTTATTCGGCCGTTAGGGGAGCTGCCATGTATGAGCCTTCACGTGTTCTTTTGTCGTTTCATATTGCAGGGTTTCAATATGCCGACGGCGCTTTGGTCCTAGGCGATCTTAAGGTTGGCGATAAGCTGACGCTGTGTGCCGAGCGCGATAATCCCCATGATCCCGAGGCGGTTGCGATCTACTGCGGCAACACCAAGCTTGGGTATGTTCCGGGAAACGAGGTCGGCCCGCTGTCCTTGATGATGTATTACGGCCACGAGGACGTATTTGAGGCTCGTGTGCAACAGGTTGCTCCCGAGCGCAGCCCGTGGCATCAGGTGCGCGTTGGCCTCTATGTGGTGGATGCTCGCTAGTCGGCAATGGAGGCGGTCGTGTTTGATGACGATGACCTATTCGATTTGGTAGATGATCCGTTTGAGTGGGATCTGCTGCTCGACGATGATGAGCTGGGGCAGGACCGTAAAAAGCGGCAAGACGGGAAAGGTCAGGGTGACGCTTCGAAAAAGCAAGACAAGCGCCGCCGAGGACTGTTCGGCGGGCTCTTTGGCTAACCGCCGCATCGCTGTGTCTGTATACTTAGCACGAGTTTGACGCGTTGCGAAATGAGGACATGGACGATGATGTGGTTTACCGCCGACCTGCACCTGGGCGATACGAATATCTTGCACGATATGGATCGGCCGTTTGATTCGGTCGAGGAGATGAACCGCAAGGCCATCGATGTCATCAACGAGTGCGTGGCTGCGAACGACCTCCTCTATATCCTGGGGGACTTTACGTATCGATTGCCCATGGCGGAAGCGGTGCGCCTGCGTAAACGAATCGAATGCCAGAACATAACGCTCATCCGTGGCAACCATGACGGTGATTGGGAAGATCCCGACGTACCGCAGATTTGGGATGAGGTACGCGATTACCTGGAGATTGCTCCCGGCTATGCCAAGGGCCATCGTCTAGTTATGAGCCATTACCCCATGCTCAGCTGGAATGGCAAGGCGCGCGGCGCCATCATGCTGCACGGGCATATCCACAGCAGGGGAGACCGCACCAACGCGCGCAACCGCGATCGCGAGCGCCCTATCTTTCGCTATGATGTCGGTCTCGATGCCAACGATTACAAGCCCGTAAGCCGTGATCAAATCCTTGACTTCTTTGGGCTGTAATTCTCGAACCACCACACAAACCACCACAAAGGGGACAGTCGCCTTTGTGGTGGTTCTGGCGCCGTTGCCATTATGGCAGCGGCGCCTTTTTGTCCGTGCGGCGCGGTAGAGTGTAGGCGGTTGAAATTTGCGTCCATCGAGGAGCTGCCATGAACGAGATCAAGTGCCCGCATTGCGGCGAAGTTTTTAAGGTCGATGCGTCCGGTTATGCGGATATCGTCAAGCAGGTGCGCGATGCCGAGTTCTCGCGCGACCTGGATGAGCGCGTGAAGGCGGTCCAGCGCGAGGGCGAGCAGGCACTGGAGCTTGAGCGCTTGCGCTCGACGGCTGCTTTGCAAAAGGCAGAGTCTCAGCGCGACGCTCAGTTTGTCGAGCAGAAGAACGCTGCAGCTCAGCAGCTGGCACAAGAGGTTGCCAAGCGCGACGCTGAGCTTGCCGAGCTGCGCGCCAAGCTCGAAGGCGCTGCCGCAGAGCGCGAGAGTGCAAGTCAGCGCGCGGCGGTTGAGGCTCGTTCCGATGCTCAAAAGGAGAATGCCGAGCTTCAGCGCGAGATCGACAATTTACGTGCGCAGTTGGAGCGCAAAGATGATGAAGCCAGGCTTGCCGAGGCGGCGGCACGCAATGCTGCTCAAAACGACCTGTCCGCGCGCGACGCTCAGATTGCCGAGCTGCAGGCCAGGATCGCCGCGGCGGACAAGGCCCAGGAGATGGCGCTTGCCGCTGCCGCGGCAGAGTCGCAGCGTGAGCTCGATGCCGCTCGCAGCGAGGCCGAGCGCGCGCTTACTGACTATCGCGCGAAGGTGCAAGAGAAGTTTTCCGCCGCAAAGGCTCAGTCCGAGCAAGAGGCCGAGGGCCTGCGTGCCCAGCTGCGCGAGCAGGAACTGATGGCAAAAATGAACCTGTCAGAGGCGGTCGCCGCGGCGGAGCGAGAGCGCGATGAGGCACGTGCCAAACTGACGAGCGAGCTGGCGGTGCGCGATTCTCGCGAGGAGCAAGCCAAGGCGGCACACGAGCTCGAGCTTGCGCAGGCCAAGCGCGCGAGCGATGACCTGATTCGCTACAAGGATGAAGAGATTGAGCGCCTTAAGGACATGAAGGTTCGCCTGTCCACCAAGATGGTGGGCGAGTCGCTCGAGCAGCACTGCGAGACCGAGTTTAACCGTCTGCGCATGACGGCGTTTCCCAATGCGTACTTCGAGAAAGATAACGATGCATCCGAGGGCACCAAGGGAGACTTCATTTTCCGTGAGTGCGACGCGAGCGGCAACGAGGTCATTTCGATTATGTTCGAGATGAAAAACGAGAACGACGAGACCGCGACCAAGCATAAAAACGAGGACTTCTTTAAGAAACTCGATCACGATCGTCGCCAGAAAGGCTGTGAGTACGCGGTGCTCTGCACGCTGCTCGAGCCCGAGAGCGAGCTTTACAACGCGGGAATCGTGGACGTGAGCTATCGCTACGAGAAGATGTATGTGATCCGCCCGCAGTTCTTCATTCCCATCATTACGCTGCTGCGCAATGCCGCCATGGGTTCGCTTCGCTATAAGCAGGAGCTGGCGGAGTACAAGCAGCAGAATATCGATGTCACGAACTTCGAAGCCAAGATGGAGAAGTTCAAGGATGGCTTCTCGCGCAACTACAACTTGGCGAGTAAGCAATTCGAGTCGGCAATCAAGGAGATCGATGCCGCCATTAAGCAGCTCGAGAAGACCAAGGACGACCTGCGCCGCAGCACCGAGAACCTGCGTCTTGCCCACAACAAGGCCGATGAGCTTACCATCCGCAAGCTCACATGGGGCAACAAGACCATGAAGGCAGCGTTTGACGAGGCGCATGAGGCTACACCAGAGACAAACGATGAGCCAGCCGAGGCAGATTCGTATGAGGTCGAGGATGCCGAGTAAGGCATAGCGGATAGTGCAAGAGCGGGGCCGCTGGCGATGTTGCCAGCGGCCCCGCTTCGTTTCGTTCCATTATGTTGGCTAGTCTTCGAGCAAGTCCTCGATAAAGCCGACGCGGTAGTTCTTGAAGATGACCTCGCCACCGTCTTGCGTGGCGTCCAGATCGACATCGCCCATGATGCCAAAGTCGTGGTCGCCGTCCTCGTCGGCAAAAATCTGGTGCACGTGCCACACGTGGAGCGCCTTCTCGTCGGACTCGTCGATCGAGAACGTAGCAGAGGAGCGCGCGTCGCCGTCGGTGAGAATCTCCTCGTGCTGCTCGTGGTAAGCGTCGAGTGCTTTTTGCCAGCGGATCTCGCTCATGCCCCAGTCGTCGTCGAGTTCGCCCAGGTCGCGCACATACTCGCGGGCGGCAAGAGTCACGCGGCGGAAGAGCGCGTTGCGCACCAACAGCGTGCAGCCGCGACGGTCCGCCACGACCTCGTCGATGCCCTGCGGCGGCGCGGCGTCGAGGGCTGCCGGGTTGCCAGCGTTTTCCCACTCGTCTACCAAGCTCGAGTCGACCGAGCGCACCACAAAGCCCAGCCACGAGATAATG
This sequence comes from Collinsella sp. OF03-4AA, assembly GCA_003462965.1. Taxonomy (GTDB): domain Bacteria; phylum Actinomycetota; class Coriobacteriia; order Coriobacteriales; family Coriobacteriaceae; genus Collinsella. Next base: position 43,228 of record QSCH01000017.1, on the reverse strand, counting down.
TCGCGCAGGCGCTCGTCGCGCTTCTCGATGGGTACGGTGCGGTCGAGCGAACGGTAAGCCTCTGCCAGGTAGCGCAGCAAAATGCCCTCGGAGCGGGCGATGCCGAGCTTTTGAATGTAGCCCTTAAAATCGCTCGCGCTTTCCAGCATATCGCGCAGGACGCTCTTGGGAGAGAGCTGGTAGTCGTTTGCCCAGGGTACTTCCTGGCAGTACTTGTCAAAAGCGGCGTCGAGCAAATCCTCGAGCGGCTTTTCGTACGTGACGTCTTGAATGCGCTCCAGACGCTCCTCATACTCGATGCCGTCGGCCTTCATCTCGGCCATGGCGCGGTCGCGCGCGACACGCTCCTGGGCGCGGAGCACCTGTTTGGGGTCCTCGAGCGTGGCCTCGACCATGCTGATGAGGTCCATGGTATAGGTCTCACTCTCGGGGTCGAGCAGCTCCAGCGCGGCAAGCAAAAACGGCGAGAGCGGCTGGTCGAGCGCAAAGTCCTCGGGCAAGTCGACCGTCAGCGCGTAGTCGATGTCCGGCGCGGCGTCAGCCGGAGCGTCGGGTGCGGGCGGCACCTCGGTGCGCACGACGACGCCGGAGTCGATGAGCGTGGCGAAGATCTCGTCGGCACGAACCTCGAGCTTCGCCTTTTCCTCGGGCGTTTGCAGGCTTGTCTCGATAAGGTCGTGCATGCGGGCGCGGGCGTCGCCGCCCTGCTCGACCACGCTAATCACCATGGAGTGTGTGATGCGAAGGCGCGGCTTGAGCGTTTCGGGCTGCGTCTCGATCAGGCGCTCAAAGGTCTGCTTGTTCCAGGTGACAAAGCCCTCGGGGGCCTTCTTCTTTTTAATCTTGCGGAGCTTCTTGGGGTCGTCGCCCGCCTTGGCCATGAGCTTGGCGTTCTCGATCTCGTGCTCCGGGGCCTCGGCGATGACCATGCCCTCGGTGTCAAAGCCCGAGCGACCGGCACGACCAGCGATCTGATGGAACTCACGGGCGCGCAGGCGACGCATCTTGTAGCCGTCGAACTTGGTGAGCGCGGTGAGGACCACGGTGTGGATGGGCACGTTAATGCCGACGCCGAGTGTGTCGGTGCCGCAAATGACGGGCAGTAGGCCCTGCTGCGCCAGGCGCTCGACCAGTAGGCGATAGCGCGGCAGCATACCGGCGTGGTGCACGCCGACGCCGCATCCGAGCAAGCGCTTAAGAATCTTGCCAAAGGCCGTCGAGAAGCTCGTGCCCTTGGCCGCCTCCTTGATGGCCTCGCGCTGCTCCTTGCTGGCAATGCCGAAGTTGGCGAGCGACTGTGCCGTCGCAAGTGCGGCATCCTGGCTAAAGTGCACGATATAGAGCGGTGCCTCGCTGCGGCGCATCGCAAGCTCGACGGTGCCCTCGAGGGAGGTCGTCACATAGTCGTAGCTCAGCGGCACGGGGCGTGGAGCATCGACGACCAAGTCGCAGGTAGCGCCGGTGTGTTCCTCGAGCGAGGCGGCGATCGCGGTGACATCGCCGAGCGTGGCGCTCATGAGCATGAATTGCGTGTGAGGCAGGGTGAGCAGCGGCACCTGCCAGGCCCAGCCGCGATCGGGGTCGGCAAAGTAGTGGAACTCGTCCATGGCCACGCAGCCCACGTCGGCGTCCTCGCCCTCGCGCAGCGCATCGTTGGCAAGGATTTCGGCCGTGCAGCAGATGACGGGCGCTTTGGTATTGATATGCGTATCGCCGGTGATCATGCCGACGTTATCGCGGCCGAGTACCTGCACCAGGTCGAAGAACTTTTCGCTGACCAAGGCCTTGATGGGAGCCGTGTAATAGCAGCGCTTGCCCTGCGCCATGCCCATAAAGAGCATGCCCAGCGCGACGAGCGATTTGCCCGATCCGGTCGGTGTGCCCAAAATGACGTGATCGCCGGCAGCCAGGTCCATGAGGGCCTCTTCTTGGTGATCCCACAGCTCGATGCCGCGGTCGCTCGTCCATTCAAAGAAGCGTTCGAAGGCCTGATCGGGCGTGAGCCACGGTTCGGGCTCACTGCCGTCTTCGGGCTCCCACCAGGTGGGGGAGAGCGCGCCGAGCGAGCCGAACTCGGCCTCGGTTCCCGTGCCGCCCGAGAATGAGCTGGCAGCGCCGGCGCCGGAGACGGTGCTGGCGGCGGTATCTGTCGTGCTTTGCGTCATGTGGTTAACTTTCTCTCGCGTTTGTCCGCCATCCATTATGGCGTAGCGTCGGCGCGAGGTGCCAGCGCGCGGGAAAATGCAGGAAATGGGCGTTCTGCTCAGCCGTTTGGTGCAGTTGTCAGCTAAGTGAGTAGACTTTTTGCAATATCGCGAGCACATGACTTTTGCGCAAGGGCTCTACCTGCGGTTTTATTTCTTCCTATGCGGGTTGTGCTTGGCTATTGCAAAAAAGTCTACTCACTTAGGTTTGAGGGTCGTTCATCGGTGCCTATTTGTGCTTGCTCGCTGGCGTAGCGACCGCCAAAAGCCCCTAGGACTCTTGCGGCAGGCGCTTCTTGCCTTTACGGGCGCGGTTTCTAAAGTTCTCGACGGCCTCTTCCATGCCGAGGGGCACGTAGGTGAGCTCATCGAGGTTATCGGGCAGGTAGCAAGCAAGACTTTGCTCCTGCATGCGACCCGCTGTGAGCTGTTCGTCGGTGGGCTGCGCGCCGGGTGTGGCGCAAATGCCATAGACGACGGCACCCATCTCGCGCGTGCGGCATTCGTATTCGGTCTCGGGATGCTCGGGATGGTCGCGGCGGACGTCGTCGCTTACCCAAAGCGTGTCGTAGCCGGCCGCGGCAATCTGCCCCAGGGCGTAGTCGCGCAGCGGTTTGCTGTCGGTGCGCAGCGTGACGGTGGCGCCGGCTGCAAAGAGCGGGCGGTAGAGCATCAGATGGTCGACATGGACGAGCCGTTTTTTGGCGTACTTGGCCTTGGGCTGCGGCGTGGGAAAGTTGATGGTTATGGCGTCGAGCTCGCCTGCGGCAAACAGCTGCGGCAACGTTGCGGCGCCTCGGGGCAGGACGAGTGCGTTGGATAGCTCCTGCTCGCAGATTTTCTGTGCGGCATAGGCGATGCAGATGGGCTCCTGGTCCATGCCGATAAAGAACGTGTTTGGCTCGCGGGCCGCGCGCTCTACAAGGTACGTTCCCTTGCCACAACCAAGATCCAGATGAAGGTATTCGAAAGGCTTGCTGCCTGCGGGCGCACAGGCCTCGCGCCAATCTCCGGCATAGGCCTCGGGGTTCGTCTCAATCGCATCGGCGTAGCGCTCCAAGCGCTCTTCGAGCACAAAGTTCTTAGGCGTGCGGACGTGGACGGCTCCCATGAGGCTCCTTGGTCATAAGTATGGAACGCATAGCTGCGCGTTCCGTCAATGGGTTGAAAAAAGGGTGGGCATGGTTTGCCCGAAAGACGCGGTGCGGCTCGACGGCGAGTCGCCGATGCCTACAGACGCTTGAGAATCACATAGCGGTTGAGCTCGCCGCTGCGACCGTCGGCATGGAAGCGCTCAAGCTCGCGCACGGGGACCTCGCCGCTCTTGTAGAACGTACGGACGCCGCGCACCAGGTCGGTGATCTGCTGATCGTCAAAGTGATGGCAATAGCGGTAGGCGTGGCGGTCGTTTTGCCAGCCAATGAGATGGTCGCCGGCTTCAAACTGCGCGGAATCGTAACCCTCAAACGGCGGGGTGAGCTCGGCGCGGGCCTCGGCACGAACGGCCTTGCACGCCATGCGCTCGTCGTTCATAAACTCCCAAAAGCTGATGGCGATGATGCCGCCTGGGCGCGTCTGGCGCACCAGGGCGTCGAGCACGCGTACGCGGTACTCGCACGACGGCACGTGGTGCATAAATCCAAAGCAGACCGAGATGTCGGCGAGCGGGGCGTCGAAAAGCACGTCGGGTGTCTTGGCGGGGTTGAGCTTCATGAGGCGTCGAGCACATCGAGTTCCTGGAAGTGCAGGTTGGGAATGCGCAGGGCGTGGCCACGTGCATCGATGGCCAGGTCCTGGCATGAGTCGACGCCATAGAACTCAAACGGGCAGCTGGCGTCTGCCGAGGGGTTTGCGCCATCGACGCCCTTGGCGGCAAGTGCGCCGCCGGCGGCAAAGTTCTCGAATCGCATGTTTCCACAGGCAAGATCGAAGACGCGGACGGGATGCTCGATCGTGGCGACGTCGAGCTGCTCGAGCGCTATGTCCATAGTGCGCACCCAGCCGGGCCACGGTGCCTGGCGCGTATCGGAGAAGGAGGCGGAGTGCTCGCGATAGAACGTATTGTTGAGCTGAATGAGCGATGAGGCGAAATCGCGGTTCACGGCGCGGAACTCCCTCCGTTGGCGGTGCGGAATAAACAGTACGACCATACTACCGTTAACGCCGCAACGGGGACAACCGAGCTGCGGGTCATTGCTTTGTTTGGACACATTTCCGCAGCTCATATATGCCCGCAACCGCCGGTTGTCAAAAATCTCACTAGAATAGGTGGCATGCTTTTGGCGGTGGCGGATAGATTTTTAACTGTGCAAGGCGCCTTAAGAACAAAAACGGTCCGGCGGCACGGCTGGCATCGCATAGGAGGAACCATGAATGTAGAAACTGCGCAGCGGCTCGCCGACCTTCGTCGCAGCAAGGGTTTTAGCCAAGAAGGGCTGGCGCGAAAGCTGGGGCTGTCGCGCCAGGCGGTCAGTAAATGGGAGCGTGCGGAGAGCTCGCCCGATACCGAGAACCTGATCTCGCTCGCAAAACTCTATGGCGTGAGTTTGGACGAGCTCCTTAATCCGAGCGATGAGATCGAGGACGATATCGAGTTTGAGAACGAGGACCGCGCCCGTCAGCGCGAGGCCGAGGCAGCGGAGCGCGCCCGTACCCATGAGGCAGCGGCACGTGCTACCGAGGCGGCAACGCAGGCGAGTGATGCCGCCGCCAAGGCGGCGCAAGCGGCAAGCTGGAGCGCGCAGGCCGCCAATGCCGCTACGGCGCAGGTGACGAGTGGCGGCGCAGCTGGCTCGACTCCGGTGAAAGGTCCGTTCCAGTCGTTTCCGTATTGGGCCGTGTGCTGGCTGCTGTTCTTTTTGCTGATGTTCCTGTTTGGTGGCTCCTTTGCCGCGCTGATCTTCTTTACAATCCCCATCTATCACTGGGTGGCGCGTGCGCTCGATGGCGATTGGGCACGCGGGGTATTCAGGTTGGTCCGGCGCCGGAAGCGGCTAAGGCTCAGGATGTTTCCGCTGCGGTTGATACTGACGTGGCTTCCTCGACCGCCGCTGAGCCGAGCGCCAAAGAAGGTGATGAATGATGAAGCTCTCGCATGAGTCCAAGGTCCGCCTGGGCGTCGGTATCGGAGCGTTCGTGCTCATCATCGGGCTTATCTTTGGCACTTCGCGGATATTGTTTCATTTTGATGGCCCGTGGGATCTCGGCGATATTGCATCCGGTTTGTCCGGTATGGACGATGTGGTTGACGGGGACGATTCTTTGGATGGCGGTAACTATTCCGCTCAGTCTCGGCAGCTTTCGAGCGAAACGTTTGATGCCGACTCATTCCAGTCCCTTGACCTGGATGTGACATCGGGTGAGGTTGAGATCAAGTGCGTTTCCGGCGGGCAGGTGCGTGTCATCGAGAGCGGTCGTGTTGCAAAGGGGGTAGCTACCTACGATGCTGCCACTCAGAATCTGGCCGAGGTCAAGGGTTCTACACTCACGATTAGCCAGTTCGACTGCGATGACGAGCGCGCTATCGATCGTTCGGTCACCATCGAGCTGCCGCGGGATGTTGCGGATAACCTGGTCGGCATTACGGCGAGGGTGGGGTCGGGAGACCTGACGGTCGCGGACATTGCATGTCACGACTTCGAATTGACGTTGGACTCGGGAGACGTTGAGTTTGCGGGCACCGTAACCGACACCTTGGATGCCGAGGTCGGTTCGGGCGATGTGGCGTTCGAGCTCTACCAGGCCCCCGCGAAGTCGATGGACGTAAGCGTGGGCTCGGGCGATGTGGAGATATCGGTTCCGAACTCTACGGGCTTTAAGGCGAGCCTCACCGTGGGCAGCGGTGACTTTGAGAGCGATTTCCTTCCGCTTGGCTACGATGGCGAGACCATATTGAATGCTGAATTCGACAACGGTGACAAGTCTGCAACGTATCGTTTTAAGGTCGGTTCGGGCGACATGTCGTTCGAATCGGTGTGACATGCGGTTTTCGGAGATCGGTGCATATAGGCATGCTCTTTGATGGAGGCGCCGGGGCCGTGACTGGCTCCGGCGCCTTTGCCTTTACAATGGGGGCATGGAACAGATTATTTTGAACATACTCGAGGCTCTGCGTCGCGGTGAGACCGTGGACGACAAGGCGCTCGTCAAACTGATACATGCCGAGCGCGCCGTGAGGGTGCCGACAAACGAGATCTGGCCAAGCGCCGTCTGCTGCCGTTCTACCAGCGGGTTAAACGTGAGAAGCCGGCTCGTTGGGCTGGATGGAATGTCGATGCCGAGCTGGAGCGTCAGCTGCTGCAGGTGCTGCGCATGAAGCCGCGCCGCACGGCTTCGGGCGTGGCGACCATTACCGTCATCACCAAGCCGTGGCCCTGTTCGGGCGATTGCCTGTTTTGCCCCAACGATCTGCGCATGCCCAAAAGCTATCTGCATGCCGAGCCGGCATGCGCCCGTGCGGAGCAAAACTGCTTTGACCCGTATTTGCAGGTGAGCGCTCGCCTGACCGCACTTTCGCAGATGGGGCATGCGACCGACAAGATCGAGCTTATCGTGCTCGGTGGCACCTGGAGCGACTATCCGCAAGGGTATCAGACGTGGTTTATGTCCGAGCTTTTCCGTGCGCTCAATGACGATGCCGTCGCCGGCGTGGCGGCAAACCCCATGTTGGCGCGTCCGGGCATCAGCCGTGCCGAGGCGGGGCGCCTGCTCGATGACGCTCCCGCCGATGCCCTGCCGCCGGTGGTAACAGAGCGCCGCGAGTGCTATCGGGCTGCCGGCATTGCGACAGACGAGGCCAAGCTCGCTGCCGGCGTTGCCGACGAGCAGGAGCGTGTGGATGCTGCCGTGGGCGGCTATAACCGCGCGGTGCGTCGTCTGTACGGCCCCGGTACGCCGTGGGGCGAGGTCACCGAGTGGCAGACGGCAACGATGGAGGAGCTCGAGCGCCAGCAGCGCATCAACGAGACGGCGAAGCATCGCGTGGTGGGGCTCGTTATCGAGACGCGCCCCGATGCTGTAACGCCGCAGGCCCTCATGCTCATCCGCCGCCTGGGCTGCACCAAGATACAGATGGGCATCCAAAGCCTTGACCAGCATCTACTCGATGTCAACGAGCGTCGCATTTCGGTGGCGCAGATTGAGCGGGCGTTTTCGCTTGCGCGCCTGTTTGGCTTTAAGATCCATGCGCATTTTATGCTCAACTTGCTGGGCGCCACACCCGAGGGGGACAAGCGCGACTACGAGCGCTTTATGACCGAGGGGGCCTTTATGCCCGACGAGGTCAAAGTCTACCCGTGTGCGCTCATCGAGGGCTCGCGTCTGGTGGGCTGTTACGAGCGTGGCGAGTGGCGCCCCTATACCGAGGACGAGCTGCTCGATGTGCTGGCCGACGACATCGTGGTGACGCCGGCGTTCTGCCGCATCAGTCGCATGATCCGCGACTTTAGTTCCGACGACATCATGGTGGGCAACAAGAAACCCAACCTGCGTCAGCTCGTCGAAAATCGCTTGGCCGCTCGGGGTGACGGTGCGACGGTGCGCGAGATTCGCTATCGCGAGATCGGCACGGCGGGTGCCGACTTGGATGAGCTATCTCTTGATGAGGAAGTAGCGTACGAGACGCCGGTGACTTACGAGCGCTTTTTGCAGTGGGTGACGCCGCGGGGCAAGATCGCGGGCTTTTTGCGGTTGTCGCTGCCCGATCGCGCTTTTGTTGCCGCACATGCGGACGAGCTGCCGACGATGCCGGACGAGGCGATGATTCGTGAGGTGCACGTGTATGGCATGGCGGCGCGCGTGGGCGATCAGGGCCAGGCAGCGCAGCACCATGGATTGGGACGTTTGCTCGTGGAGCGTGCGTGCCAGATAGCTCGGGACGCTGGCTATACGTACATCAACGTGATCAGCGCGATCGGTACGCGCGAGTACTATCGCCATCTTGGATTTTATGACCATGGCCTTTATCTGCAAAAGGAGCTCTAGATGAACAAGCCGAGTGTTTCTGCCGGCGTCGTTGCCGGCGTTGCTCTGGGAGCCGCGGCGCTTGGTGCGGCCGCTGTCGCTGTTCGTGCTGCCTGTCTGCAGGTCGCGAGGACCCGCAATGGGCTGGCACGTGTGAAGCGCGTGCACGATGAGGGCGGCGACGAAGTTCGCGTATTGGTTCAAGGCGGCGTCTACCAAAGCGCGAGTTACGTTGGCGAGCGCTGGGCGGAGCCCGTCTTTGCGTACTATCGCGCGTTTGACGACGTGTTTGAGGCCGAGGATGCGATGCGCGACGCTTATGGTCACGGTATCAGCCGTATGCTTATGCTGGGTGGCGGCGGGTTTGCCTATCCCAAATATGCGCTGGTGTCGCACGAGGGCTTGCGTATGGACGTTATCGAGTATGACGGAGAGATAACGCGCTTGGCGCGCCGTTGGTTCTACCTGGACGAGCTGGAGCGCGCGGTGGGTGACCGCCTGCGGGTGATTACCGCCGAGGCTCGCTCGTATCTGGGTGTGACGAGCGTGGGCCATCGTCGCTACGACGTGGTCGTGAGCGATTGCTTTGGCGGTGCCGAGCCCGTGCGCGAGCTGGCGACCGTTGAGGCGCTGCGCCTGGTGCGGGGCAGCCTGAACCCCGGGGGTATCTACGTTGCCAATATCGTGAGCGCAAACGAGGGGAGCGATGTGACGTTCCTGCGCGATTGCGTTGCCACGGCACTTGAGGTGTTCAACCGCGCTTGGGTGGCGCCTTGTGGCGATACGGAGTTCGGCGGCGAGGAGAACTACCTGCTCATCGCCAGCGACGGCGACTACGCCTTTGCCGAAGCCGTGCCCTTCGACACCGACTTCCTCGGCACCGTCCTTCACGACAAGTAAGTCTCCCCGTCCCAAAAAAGACTGGTCTTAGGCGTGGTCGCGCCAGCCGAGAACGCGCTGCTTCATACCCTCGATGTCGAGCACGCCTTCGGCGAAGCCTTTGCGCACGAGCTCCTCGGGAACGTACTCGTCGTAGCGATCAAAATAAGGCACCTCGCCGGGATAGACGAGCTCGATGGGATCAAAGTCCTTCTCGGCCTCGGCGGCGAGCACCTCAAAGAACGTCTCCTCATCGGCCTTCATCTTAAACTGCATAAAGTATGGACGCGACGGATCGAGCCCGTGAAGGCCCAGCTCCGCGGCGCATTTAATCTTGAGCATGCGCTCGAGCGCCAAAAAGGCGTAGCTTCCCAACCAGGGGAAGAGCACCCAGGTGTCGCCGCCCAGGTTAATGAGCGGTTTAGTTCCCGCGCCCGAAATCTCGGCGGTATGACGAGCCTGTGCAAGGCGTGCCCGTGCGTTGCCCATGAGGTACGGATATGCCGCGTGCTCGTTGAGCGCCTTGCGCATGCGCTCGAGTACGTGTGTATTGATGTCGCCGGGGCAGTCGCCAAAGTAGGCCGGCACACGGCCCTTGACCTGCGTGGCAAAGACGGTATGACGCTTCCAGTCCACTTCCTCGACAATCCAGCAGTGTCCGGCGATGGCGATGCGCTCACCGGGCGGTGGGGGATTGACGATCGTGCCCAGCTCGGCCGATTCGCTGCGAACGGTAAACTCCTCGTTTTCCTGGAACACGGCGTAGAACTTAAAGTTGTTGATGATGCGCTCGCCCGCGAGGCCCACGATGAGCCCACCGCCCTCGGTGACCTGGATGTGGTCGATCTTGATGAGGTGGCGCAGCAGTACGCGATAGTCATCGGCCGAGACGCGGTGGAAATAGCTGAGCGTGAGCACACGCTGAGCAAGCTCGGCCGGTGTGAGCTCGCCGGTGCTGGCGAGCGTCGACATGGTCTGGTGATAGAGCAGGCTGTAGGGGAGTCGATCAAGCTCGGGCGGCTCGACCCACTTTTCCTCTCGATAGAGTTGTACGAGCGCGATGCCCTGCAGGAGCTTCCACGGAATGGTCTCGGGCATCATCGTGCGCGGCTCGGGCTCTTCCTCGCGCATGACAAACCACATCTCGGGTGGAAGATCGCGGCGTCCTGTGCGGCCCATTCGCTGCAAAAAGGAGCTAACGGTAAACGGCGCATCGATCTGGAACGCGCGCTCCAGACGACCGATATCGATGCCGAGCTCCAGTGTGGAGGTGGTGATGGTTGTCTGCGCCTGTTCCTCGTCGCGCATCAGCTCCTCGGCGGTCTCGCGTAGCGATGCCGAAAGATTGCCGTGGTGGATGAGAAAGCGGTCGGGCTCGTGTCGGCTCTCGCAGTAACTGCGCAGCATGGAGCACACGGCCTCTGCCTCCTCGCGCGAGTTGGCAAAGACCAGGCACTTGCGTCCGCGCGTATGTTCAAAGATGTAGCCCATTCCGGGATCGGCGTTGTCGGGCGCGGTGTCGGTGGAGTTGAGAAGTGCCTGCTCGGTTGCCCGCGGGATATCGACTTCGCCCTCGGGGGCCGAGGAAGCGCGACTGTCCTTGGGGGCAGCCTTGCCCCGTGCCCGTTCACGACGTTGACGGCGCTCCTCTTGTGTGAGCTGTCCGCCATGGCGCATGTCTTGGGTGCTGACGGGCAGTGCCGCGGGTGGTGCCGCCTCAATGCGCTCGCATGCGAGCACCTCAGCTTCCTGCGGGCCTGTGCTCGTGAATCTTCGCTGCTGCGCCTGGGGACCCGAGTTATAGAAGTGCTCCATGGAGATGCGCCACACGCGGCGCGGTTCCTCAAAACGGGGGATAACGCAGTCGCGGCCCGTTCCCTGTGAGAGAAAGGCACCCGTGCGCTCGGGGTCGCCGATGGTGGCCGAAAGGCCAATACGGCGGGGCTGCACGCCCGCCATGCGCGAAAGGCGCTCAATAAGGCAGAGCGTCTGCCCGCCGCGGTCACCGCGCATGAGTGAGTGGACCTCGTCGATGACCACATAGCGCAGGTCGCAGAACATACGCGGGATTGCCGTGTGCTTGTGGATCAGGAGTGCCTCGAGTGATTCGGGCGTAATCTGTAGGATACCGCTCGGTTTTTTGATGAGCTTAGCCTTGTGCGATTGCGAGACGTCGCCATGCCAGTGCCAGACGGGGATGTCGGCTTCTTCGCAGAGGTCATTGAGGCGGACGAACTGATCATTGATGAGTGCCTTGAGGGGGCCGATGTAGAGGGCGCCCGCGCTTGCGGGCGGTTTTTCCCAAAACTCGGTCAGGATGGGAAAGAAGGCCGCCTCAGTTTTGCCAGATGCCGTGGATGCCGTCAGGAGCACATTGTCTTGCGTGTTAAAGATGGCGTCTGCCGCCGCAACCTGGATAGAGCGCAGACTCTCCCAATCGTGGGAGTAGATGAAGTCTTGGATAAACGGGGCGTAGCGGTCAAAGGCGTTCACGGGGCCTCCTCTCAAATACGAATCTCTTAACGCGGTGAGCAGTGGCTCGCTACATTACTGTCTCGACGTTTGCCCAGATAAAACCTGCCAAAATAAACCTGTCCCTTTTTGGCAGGTTAGATGGTGAACTCGGCGAAGTTGCGCGCGTCGGATGACGCGGGCGATTCGCCGGCTGGTGCGAGAGTATCGCCGCCGACGCTTTGCAGTAACTCTGCCACGTTAGCATCGGGGTTTTGACACAGGATATCGAGCAACTCGATAAAGTCGCGAATGACCTCGCGCGGTGTCAGATGCGTATCGGCCCCCACGCGGCCGAACTCAATCTTGAGGAAGTCCACCAAGTCGTTCTCGGTAAGCGTGGGCGTCCAGCCAAAGTAGCCGGCGTGAATTTGCATGAGTTTTTCGATGAGCACCAGTAGCTCCTCGTAGGTGAGCGGCTGCAGGCGGATGATGGGTGCGAGCATGTCCTTAAGGTCCTCACGCGCAAAGCGACCCTGAGCGAGTCGGCTGCGCAGAGCCTCGTAGGAGAACACGCCGCGGCGGCGGTCTTCGATGGAGGTTGGCGTGCCGCCCATGATCATGCCCAGGTACTGCGCCTTGCCCTGAAGTGTGTCGTTGTACATGGTCAGGATCTTCTCGTAGTTGTACTGGCGCGTGATGGCATTGGGAATCTTATACAGATTCACGAGTTCGTCGATGAGCACCAGCATGCCCTTGTAGCCGCTGCAAACCAAAAAACGCGCGATGAGTTTGACGTAGTCGTACCAATCGTCGTCGCTGATGATGGTCGAGGAGCCCAGCTCGGCGCGCGCCTCGCTCTTGGTGCGGTATTCGCCGCGGATCCATTTGGTCACGCGGCTCATGGCCTCTTCGTCGCCCTCGGATACGGCCGTGCGATAGCGGCGAAGCATGCGGGTGAAGTCGAAGCCGTGGACCATCTCCTCGAGCGGGGTCAGTTGGGCATTGACGACCGACTCGTCGACGTTGGCACACGAGGCGACCCAGCGATCCAGAATAAGGTTGAGCGCACCGCCCTCGGGGCGCGTCTTGGTCGATATATTGCGGATGAGCTCGCGGTAGGTGGCAAGGCCCTGCCCCTGACCGCCCTGCAGGCGTCGCTCGGGCGACAAGTCGGCATCGGCGACGACGAATCCCTCGCCCATGGCGTGCGTGCGGATGGTCTGGAGCAAAAAGCTCTTACCGGCGCCGTAGCGACCGACTAAAAAGCGGAAGCTCGCGCCGCCATCGGCGATGAGACTTAAATCGGTGAGCAGGGCGCGGATCTCGACCTCGCGCCCTACGGTGATGTAAGGAAGGCCGATGCGCGGGACCACGCCGCCCTTGAGCGAGTTGAGAATGACGGCAGCGACGCGCTTGGGCACGCGGGGTGCTGCGGATGCGGTATCACTCATGGTCTAGGTATCCTCTCACGTCTGCTTCGTAGTCCTCGATAATCTGCGGCCCTGCCGCGCCGAATTCGATAACGGTGTCTCCCACCAGGTCAAAGAGCGCCTCGTTGATGGTATCGACAAGCATGTCCTCACTCTTGCCCGACTGCGCCACCGCCGATGCCGTCTGCGCTGCGTTTTGCTCGAGTAGTGCTCGAAGATAGGCGTCTGCGGCGGGATCGAGTGCGGACGCGGTGTCAGCGGACGTGGGTGCTGGTGCGAGGAGCGGGGCCACGACGCCAAACTGCTCGGTGGAGATGGTCGGCTCGCTAGCCTCGTCCTGCTGCATGGTCGTCGCGACTGGTTCGGCGATCGTGCCGGCCACGGGCTTGGCTTCCCGTCGTTCGGCAACTGTCACCTCGGCATCCGCAAGCGTGCCGTCCTCGCGTTCCTCGTCGATCAAAAGCGCTTCGCGCGTTTGTGCGGCAGCGCTCCGAATGTGCCCCAGCTGGCTCAAATCGATATCGATCTTGACGGGCTGGTGTGCGGCGTCCCACGAAAGCCATGTCACAATCTCGTCATCGATAATCTTGGCCAGATATTTGGGGACCTTTTCTTCCTTAAGGGGATGGGCGGGGTCCAGCGCCAGGCGCAGGCGTTGGTCGCAGGCGCGCATCATTTCACCGAGCTTGCTGCTCTTTTGCCTGCTACCGTGAATCCGCATGCATTCCCAAAAACCGTTTTGGCAACGGTAGATATGGATGGGGTCCAGACGGTATTCGCAGTCCTCGTGGCGCTCGGGCGCAAAGAATACGGCCGAGGCAAACATGGTGTAGGGCATGGCCGTCTCCTCCCCAAATAAACTTGCCACGATGCCGGTCTTTCGGTGCGTGTCATAGTAGCGCGCCATGCGGACATACACGGCGCACGCCACGTGGCGCAGATCACGGTGGTGGCTGCGGTCGAGCCGCGAGCTACTTAGGTTGTACGTGGAGAGGGCGTTGATGGCGGCCATGAGTCGCTCCTCGCGCACCTCATCGGGCGGAAGGGGGAGCGTGGGCTCGGAGGTTTTGCGACGCTTAGGGGTCTGGCCGGACGGTGCCGGTACAAGGTCTCGTGCCGCGCGCCGCAGTTCGATAAGGGCGTTATCGAACATGACGGTTTTAGAGTCGCGAAGCAGCTTGGGGTCGAGCCCGTGGAACACGGCGTAATCTTGCAGCCACACGCGCGCAAACCGGTCGATGCCGGGCTCGAAGGCGCGATAGACATCCCAAAAAGCCTTGATCTTGTTAAAACCATCGAGTGGATTATCTACGCCAATGCCGCAGATCAGCTCATAGAGATACAGAAAGGCAAAGGACGTAGACGTTTCCTCGACGGTTCCGCGGCGCACTTGGGCACGCCAGGTAAAGTAGCCGCGCAGTTGCCGGTCGCTCATGGCGTTGTAGGTGGGAAAGTACGACTTAAAGGTGCCGTTGTAGGGACAGTCGTCCTCAAAGTCGGCCATCAGCAGGCCCTGGCGGTAAAAAAGCTCGGCTTCCGAAAGCCAGCGGCCCGCACCGCCCTTGGGGTCATCCTGCCAGCGCGATATCTCGCGCATTTTACGGTACTGGTCGGGGAGGAAATTCTGCATCTGTCGGCCGGTTTTGAGAATCGGCTCGTCTGCGTAGGTTTCGTTTGAGAAGCGGGCGGACTGATGGGTCCGGGCCTCGGCCATAATGCGCTCGATGAGCATCTTGATGTCCTGGTCGGCCACCGCTCCTCCTCTCGAACGCAGCTACGGTGACCTCATATCATAGCACAGCATCAAACAGATGTTCGAGATACCGCTGCGTTGCTAGATTTAGAACAGGAGGGCGTATATGACGGCGATGACGACGGAGGGAAGCATATTGGCCGTGCGGAAGGTCTGAGGACGGATGAGGTTGACGCCGACGCAGAAGATGAGCATGGAGCCTACGAGCGAAAGGCTGTTGAGGCTGCTGTGGTCATGATGGGGGAGAGCGCGCCGGCAAACAACGTGATCGTCCCCTGGAACACGGCGACGGGCAGGGCGGAGAAGATGCAGCCGCGGCCAAGCGAGGCCGTCATGGTGCAGACGATGATGCAGTCCAGTGCGCCCTTGAGGGCAAGCGTTGACCAGTCGCCGAGCAGGCCGTCCTGGATCGATCCCACAATGGCCATGGCGCCGATGCACACGGTGAGTGAAGTCGAGACAAAAGCGTTGGTGAACTCGTTATCGCCCTCACTGCCAGTCTTGCGCTTGAGCCATTCGCCAAGGTTCTCGATGGCGGCCTCCAAGTTGATGGCCTCGCCGATGAGCGAACCGAGCGCAAATGAGACGATGAGCATGGTGGTACCGGTGGTCGCTAGCGCCTTTCCATCGATGATGAGCATCTTTTGCATGGTGCCGCCCAGGCCGATAAACAGGACGCACAGCCCCGATGCTTTCATGAGCGTGTCTTGGATGCGCGGTGTAATGAAGCGGCCGCCCGCTAATCCCAAAAGACCGCCCGCAACTAAAAGCGCAACGTTGATGATTGTTCCCAAGCCCGGCATGAGCCTCCTGTATTGATGCCAACGTGGCAATCGTAGCAGAACGAAATGCGAGGCACATCGCGACTCATCTAATACGTTATATAAGTGGTATTAGGAATGATGCGCAGCATTTAAGCCTCAGGTGGTTGTCGGGACATAGGGGTAGTAGTCAAAGCGCAGTGTCATAAGCGCTGCGGGGATTCAATAGCCGCGGCGATGATATTGGCATCGCGGGCACGATCAAACCCTTCGAGTTCGATCTGATACGAGACGTCTTGCATAATGTCCAGACGTCGCCAGGCTAGAAGTGTGTCGCCATCGAATTCCAAGGTCTTGCCTCCGTCTGGGGCAACGGCGTATAGACGCAGTTTAGCGGTGGTTGCAGGGTCGACAACCGTGACCTTTTTAATTTCGTTTCGAGTATTCTTGGCGCCCAACAAGGTGAGCAGTGTTGGGGCCACGACCTCGCCCGATGGCAAAAAGACGACTTCGATGGATTCGGGAAATGCGATGATGGCCGACTTGCGGACGGGCTGATTGGCGGCGGCAACTTCGATGTTTGCAGCATCGATGACCTCTGTGTGGTCGAGGGCGGCAAGCACGCAGCAGTTACCTTCATCGATCTCCTGAGGATCAGCAAGTCCCAGACTGTCCGCGAGCTCGGGATCGTTTGGACCGGTAGCGGGCTCATTCGGTGCTTCGAAAGAAGCTGGGACGCTGTTTGTCGGCGACGGCGTGTCGCCCGCACCTGCTTCTTTGTCCGTGCTCTCTTCTTGTATGGTTGCGTTGATGGGTTCGTCGTTTGAGGGGAGCGTCTTGGCGTCAAGCGCGGAGGGGACAATCCCGATGGCTCCGGATCCGTTCCACTCCATCTCGAGAAGCGCCGGGTCGGCAAGAATGCGTTGCCTGCCTAGCGTGTGGGTATCGATCGCAATAGGGCCTGCCTCCGTCCCGTGCGTAAGGCTGAGCGATCCGGCCGGCTTCTCGAAATGAATGTCTGTGTCTTCGGTACTGGCGGCGTAGAACAGCAGGGATGCTTCTCCCGCCGCGATGGCATCGGTGCCCGCCTTGGTCAGCCGCAGCGATGCCGTGAATGAGAGGGTGGGCTGCACATCGTCTGCATTCGCGGCGGCGCAGCCCAGACATATACCGCCTCCTTTCTCGAAAAACGCACCGTCGAAGGCGACCTTCGCTCCGTTCGCCGAGTCATCGACCGAAGCGATATCGATGCGCAACCCCAAATCGCACGGATCGCCATCTGCATCGAGCACAATCGAGCGCCATGTGCAGACGGCGCACCCCGCCTGGGAGCCGTTTGCCTTGTTCGAACGATTGATATCCACGACTATCGAGCCGTCCGTATTACGACGAAGGCATCCCGAGGTTGAGATTGCGGCCTGTGCGAACGAAAAACGCTTGCACGCAATGGCGCTCGACGGATTTGGTGCGGAGCTTAGGGCTGCTGGTAAGGAGTCTGCCATGACGGGAGTCGCCCAAGCGGCGACAGGCGTTCCGGTTGCGAGCGCGCCGCAGAGTGCGACGACGGGCAAAAGGTTCTTCGATGCCATGGGGTCTCCTTAGCTAATTTAGTGCGGCCTGTCCGTGTTTCGTTTCTGGCTGCGTTTGATGTGCAGACCGAGGCCGGCGGTTCCCGCACCTGCTGCCGTGGCGCCTGCTGCCAAGAGCCATCGTCTGTCGTCTGTCTGTGCCAACGGTTCCTTGCAGTTGCCGCGGTCGAGCTCCGAGAGGTCGACCGTCACTTGCGTGGCGGCCTGCGCCTGTTCTTGCTGGGCAAAGGCCATGGCTGGCCCAAACGCTAGGATGCTGACGGCGGCCAGGGCGACGGCCTTATGCCGTGTGCGCACCGGGCTCGACCGTCCAGGTGATCGTTGCAACCTGATCGCCTTCGCCGGTTACGCGGAAGATGTCGCGCGTGACGCGGGCGACGTTTCCGCTTGTCTTGAGCTTAATTTTGTCCGTGCCGCCGGCAATGCCCTGGTAGCCCATGTCGAAGGCTGCATTCTTGGAAAGATCGAGGCCCGTCTCCTGCATTGCGGCGCTGGCGTTCTGGAGTGCGCCGTCGGGGCCGACCTTAAAGTCGATGGAATTCTGCGCGGTTCCGGCCTTGGCGTCGGCGGCAATGGTCCAGGTGTTCATGGCGTCGATCTTCATGTTGGTGACATGGATGCCGTAGGCCGAATGATTGTCGATGGTGGTCGCGTCTTCTGAGGGGCCCTGAAGCGTGCCGTCGGCCTTGGCGACGAAGGGAATAACCGTCGGAACTTTGAACTCTACGTTGTCGATCTCGGTCCTGACCATTACTTTCGTGGTTCCAACGCGCCCGGCTGCCAGAGCTGGCGTCGGGGCGGCGCCCATTGCGAGCGCGAGCGCGAGCCCTGCGCCCACGACGAGCGCTCTGGCTCCGTTCATGTTCCTGGTGATGTCCATGGTCGTTCCTTTCTATTCGCCGCGGGCCGTCCCCGCGATGATTGGACGAATGCTGGTGAATTGCGTGCGGTGTCGCGTCGGCCGAAAAAGCTAGTTCTCGGCTTGCTCAACCCGTACCTTGACACGTGTCGGATTGCCGTGGCTGTCGAGGGTCTTGGCATCGAGTGCCTGGATCTCGATGTATGCCTCTCCTTCTTTGATGTCGCCGGCGGGGCACGTCTCGATTGTCTTGCCGGTCTCGACCACACCGGATTCGTACATGGTCTCGTCGTTTTGGATGACGCGGAATCGCTGGGGAAATTTATTGTCTTGGACGTTTTGCACGTTGACGCGCAGCTTGCCGTCCTCCTGTAGCTGAGCGACCGGCGCGACCGAAATCGTCATCATGTTGTCGCGGACGATGGCATCGAGCTCATCTTGGATTTCTTGTCGCGATTTACCCTCTGCCGTCGTGACTGAGGCGCCCGCTTCGGGCACGGGCTGCGACTGCCAGGCGTATAGCCCTACGGCGATGAGGGCGCAGGCGATAGCCAGGCAGACAACGACGAGTTTCTTGCGACGCCCCAGTCCTGCGAGGCGGGGCGGCTTCTTCGCACTCATGCGGCGTCCTTGGTGGTGTAGACACGTGCGAACGTGGACGGGTCCGCTCCAAAGAGCATGTGAAGCATCAGGCGGCGCGAGTAGATGAGCTCGTCAAAGTCGTGAGGGAGCTCGATGTCGTGGATACGCGCGATGTGGTGGGCGAGCGCCGAGAACGACTCGGGGTCGCAGATAACATCGGTGGTGACGTGGTAGACCGCCGTATCGGGGAACGCCTCTTCGTCGAAAGGCAGGAGATAGGGATCGTCGTCGACCTCGATGGCGACGCCGTACTGGGGCCAGTAATATGCCATGGGAACCTCCCTGCTTCTGGGGCCAAAACTTCTATCGGTTTTGGCTGTCGACGCCGACCGTATCAGCCGCTACTTGACCAATTTCTGACCAAATGCTTGACGGATTGACATCTCCGCAGGTAAAAGGTGGAAAAATTACTTCAACTTTTTTCGAGCGACAATCGAGCGGTCGGCGACGGCGGGGCGATATGTGTCAAAAGCATCGTCTGCCGAGGAAGCCTTGCCGTTCGCCGAATTGCACAAACGTAAAAATCGCCAATTATGGAGACGGTCTCGAACACGTCGACGAAACGATGCGGTAACATCTCCCTGCAAACACTGTAGTTAGCTAAAGGGGGAGTTCGCGTGTCTGCAACCATTAAACCCTTCACCGATGAGTTCGAAGAGTATGGCCGCGATGAATCTCGTGCATCGGGCGAAGCATCGAGCATCTCGTTTCCGACAACGGAAGACGAGGTCCGTGCCATTTTGGAAACGCTCCATGCCGAGCGTGTCCCGGTAACGGTTCAGGGCGCCCGAACCGGCCTTGCCGCCGGTGCCGTGCCCCACGGTGGGCATATCCTCAATACTTCCCGTATGAATCGCTACTTGGGCCTTCGCCGCGATGAACAAGGCCAATTTCTGCTGCGCGTGGAGCCGGGCGTTGTGCTCTCGGAGCTGCGTAAGCAGCTGAGCAAGAAGGTACTGCCGACCGCTGGTTGGGACCAGGCATCGCTTGAGGCCTACGAGGAGTTCCAAGAGTCCCCCGAGCAGTTCTTTCCCACCGATCCCACCGAGGCATCTGCCTGTCTGGGTGGCATGGCGGCATGCAACGCCTCCGGCGCCCGCAGCTACGCTTACGGCCCCATGCGCCCGCATATCACGGGACTCCACGTCGCGCTGGCTGATGGCGATTTGCTTGAGCTTCAGCGCGGCGAGGCTTTTGCCCAGGGCCGCCACCTGTCGCTCGTGACGGCAGAGGGTCATACATTCGAGCTTGATCTTCCTGACTACACCATGCCCAAGACCAAAAATGCCTCGGGGTATTTTGTTGCGGACGATATGGACGCCATCGATCTTTTTATCGGTGCGTGCGGCACGCTCGGCGTCATTACCGAGCTCGAGATCGCCCTGCAGGCGGCACCTTCGGTCGTATGGGGTGTGAGTTGCTTTTTCGATAGCGAAGACAAGGCCGTGTCCTTTACCGATTCCGTGCGTCCCGTGCTGTCCCATGCCGCCGCTATTGAGTATTTCGATGCTGGCGCCCTGGATATCCTGCGTCGCCAGCGCGAGCAGTCGACAGCGTTTGCCTCGCTGCCGGCGCTCGACGACGAGGCAAAGGTCTGTGTCTACGTGGAGCTCGACTGCGATGACGAGGCGCAGGCGACCGAGGAGCTGTACCACCTTGGATGGGTGCTGGAGTTTGCGGGCGGCCGCGACGATGCGACATGGGTCGCCCGCACCGAAGTCGATCGCGAGTGCCAGCGGTTCTTCCGCCACGCGGTGCCCGAGAGCGTCAACATGCTCATTGACGAGCGTCGCCGCACCGACCCCACCATTACCAAGCTGGGATCGGATATGTCGGTGCCCAATGCACGCCTTGCCGATGTCATGGCCCTCTATCGCCGCACGCTGGCCGAAAGCGGGCTTGAGTCTGCTGCCTGGGGACACATCGGGAACAACCATCTGCATGTGAACATCCTGCCGCGCGATGCGCAAGACTACCGTCGTGGTGGAGAGCTCTTTGCCCAGTGGGCTTCCGAGGTCACGGCCATGGGCGGTGCCGTTTCTGCCGAACACGGCGTCGGCAAGATCAAGGCGGGCTTCTTGGAGACGATGTACGGCCACGAGGCCATGGTCGAGTCGGCGCGCCTCAAACTCCAGCTCGATCCTGCCGGCCAGTTGGGTCGCGGCAACCTGTTTACGGAGAAGCTCTTGGATGAACTCGTCCAGAAAGGGGGCGCGTGAAGATGAGTGATTTCCATATGGTGGTGTGCGTCAAGGCGGTGCCCGGAAGCACCGAGGTCAAGATGGACCCCAAGACCAATACTATCGTGCGTGATGGCAAGCAGGCGGTCATTAATCCCTTCGATGCAAGTGCCCTCGAATGTGCGCTAGCGCTGAAGGACGACTTTATCGGCTTTGGCATGGACGTGCGTGTGACGGTGGTGTCGATGGGCATCCCCGCGACCGAATCGCTGCTGCGCGACTGCATTGCCCGCGGTGCCGACGACGCGCTGCTGCTGACCGATCGCGCCTTTGCGGGCGCCGATACCCTAGCCACCACCTATGCCCTCAAATGCGGCATCGAGGCACTCGATGAGGACTTTGACCTGCTCATCTGCGGCAAGATGGCGGTGGACGGCGATACGGCCCAGATCGGCCCCGAGCTGGCCGGCGCCTTTGGGGTCCCCTGCGTGACCGACGTGAGCTGTGTGCAGAGCGCGGGATTTACGACGTGTGGCTCGCTGGCGCTCGTTCACGGCTGCGATGCCGGCGAGGAGACGGTGTACCTGGAGATGCCGTGTGCGATGACGACTGCCAAGGAGATTGGCCAGCTGCGCATGCCGAGTATTGCCGGTATTCGCGCGGCCGAGGATGCAGACGTGCGCGTGGCCAGCGCTGCCGACGTAAACGCCGACCCCTCGCGTTGCGGCCTTGCCGGATCACCGACGCAAGTCGTGCGCTCGTTTGTGCCCGACCGTGACCAAACGTGCGAGGCCGTCGAGGGAACGGCGTCCGAGCAGGCGGTAAAACTTGCCAAGATTATCGAGGGGATGGCATAGATGAGCGGGCTGATTATCGATAGCGAAGCCTGTATCGGCTGCGGTCGCTGCGTTCGCGCCTGCGCCTCGGGCGGCATTGTGGTGGAGGGTGAGCGCCCCAATCGCTGTGCCCGCGTAACCGACGGCTGTATCCTGTGCGGTGGGTGCGTCGACGCCTGCCCCGTCAACGCCATCTCGATTGAGCGCGACGAGGCCGCCGGCGCGGCAGACCTTGACGCATATCGAGACATCTGGATCTTCGTGCAGACTGACGAGCACGATGCCGTTGCATCCGTGGCCTTCGAGCTCATGGGCAAGGGGCGCGAGCTTGCCGATGCCCGCGGCTGCCGTCTGGTGGCACTGGTCGGCATGAGCCCCGAGGGCTCACTCGGGGACCTGGAGCATCTGATTTGCGCCGGTGCGGACGAAGTTCTGGTCTGTCGTGACGAGCGCCTGCGTCAGAACGACGCGGAGGTCTACGCTCGCTTGATCTGCGATTTGGTAGCCGAGCGCAAGCCCGAGGCCATTCTGTACGGCGCGACCGCCTTTGGTCGCGAGCTGGCGCCCGGTGTGGCCGTGCGCTTGCAGACGGGTCTTACGGCCGATTGCACGGTGCTTTCTATGGATACGGAGACGGGTCTGCTGCAGCAGACGCGCCCGGCGTTTGGCGGCAACCTGATGGCCACCATTATCTGCCCCAACCACCGTCCTCAGATGGCAACGGTGCGCCCCGGCATCTTTAAGGCGCCCGAGTTTGACTATAGCCGCTCCGGCACGATTGCCCAGGTAGTGCTAGCGGATGACGTTAAGGCCCGTGTCGAGATCTCGATTCCCGCCGAGGAGTGGGGACAGCAGGCCTCAATTGCCGATGCCGAGCGTCTAGTCGTGGTGGGCCGCGGCATCGGCTCCAAGAAAAACCTACCGCTGATGCGAAAGCTTGCCGAGGCTCTGGGTGCCGAGCTTGGCTGCACGCGCCCCGTGGTGGAGGCCGGCTGGCTGGAGTATCGCCACCAAATTGGCCAGACGGGTGTATCGGTCTCGCCCAAGCTCCTCGTGAGCATCGGTGTCTCGGGCGCTATCCAGCATCTCGCCGGCATCGGTGGGGCGGAGTGCATTGTCGCCATCAATGAGGACCCGGATGCCCCCATCTTCGGTGCCGCCCGGTACAAGGTCGTCGGCGATGCCGTTGAGATCGTTGAGGAACTGCTGGCTCAGCTCGAGTGCTAAGCGCTTGCCAGCCAGCGGCGCAGCTCGTCCTTAAGGCGGCTCCAGGTTGCCTGCGCGGCGGGGTCGGTAAAGGGTCGCGTAATGCCAAAGGGCGCGTCGAGCAGGCGATAGATATCGCCTTGCTCGCGCGCCAGTGCACGGCTTGCCGGATGGACGAGCTCAAACATAAAGCAGATGAGCCCCACCAGGTAGTCCGCCGGCTCGTTGCGCTCGTCACGCGCGACGCAGCGATGCTCGTCAAAGGCGGTAAGCGCCGGTGTCGAGAAGTGGCTGGCGAGAAACGTGTCCTCATCCACCTTGAGGATGGTGTCGACGGTGCTGTCGGCGATGGTGCGCATAATGTCGATCTTGTCGCCATCGCGCACGATATCGCAGAAGCGCCGCGTGCGCTCGTCGAGCTGCGCGGGTAGACGGAAATCGCTGTGATAGGCAATGCTCGCTCGGATGAGCTCATCTTCTGCCGGGTCATCGATAAAGTCGCGGACGCTCGTCACGGCGGGTGCATCGGCGGGATTCTCGCCAAAGAGGACCTCGATGCCCAGCGCTGCATGGCCCATGCTCTCGGCGTCCTTAAAGGTGTCCCAGCGTCGCAGCTGCTCAAAGCGGCCTATATCGTGCAGCAGGCCGCAAAGCCATGCCAAGTCAATATCATCTGACGACCAGCCCTGCTCGCGCGCTACGGCATCGCATGCCTCGGCCACGTGTACGTATGCTCGATTTTGAGCGCGATGCGTGGGTTGGTGGCGTCGTAGGCATCGGTGTAGCTTTTGAAGGCTGCGCGCGCCCGGTCTCGATCGATAGCTGTCATAATGACTTCCTAAAAAGTTGTGTCTTTCGATCCGGTGGCAATTGTAGGCGAACTTTATTGCCACCGGTTGATATTTCTGCTGCGTTGCGAGGTGCGCTGCAGACGACTTACCAGAATGGGAGTGGCATGGTCCTTAGGATCTTTAAAACCGTCTGGCCGGTGATGCTTACCTATGTTGCAATAGGCGCGCCGTGCGGAATGATCATGGGGCAGACGGGAATGGAACCCTGGATGGTCTTTGCCCTGAGCAGCACGTTTGTGACGGGCAGCGGCCAGTTTATGATCTGCAACCTGTGGCTGGCGGGCGTGCCTGCAGCATCGATCGTCGCGAGCGTTGCTGCCATCTCCTCGCGCTTTGCGCTTTACTCGGCATCGATCGCGCCGCATCTGACGGGTGCCTCGAAGCGTCAGACGCTGGCTGTTGCCGCGACACTTACCGAGGAGGCATATGGCATCTCGCTTGCCAAGTTGGTTGAAGGGGAGGATTGGGGCCCGCGCGAGTCCTTTGTGCTCAACGTGATTCTCATCGCAACATGGGGCGTTTCGTGTACGATGGGCGCCATCGTCGGCGCCGTTGTCGATGTTCCCACCGCCATTGCAGCCTTTGTCTGCACCTCGCTCTTTATCTGCCTGCTCTTTTCGCAGCGGCTGTCGCGCGGCAACGTTGTCGCGGCGGTTTCGGGCGCGGTGTCCGTCGCCGTATGCAAGTTCTTGGGCCTCACGAATATTGCCGTGCCGGCAAGCGTCGTGGCCGGCATGGCCATTGCGTTGGCGTGCGATGCTGTATTTGACGGAAGAGGTGCCCGCGATGCCCGTTAACGAGTTCTTGGTTCTGTGGCTGTCGTCGTGGGCTGCTATCGCGTTCTTTCGCATCGCGCCGGCGTTCGCCTTGCGCGGGCGGACCCTGTCGCCCCGCATTACCGAGGCCCTGGGCTATATCCCGCCCGCCGCCTTTGCCGCGCTGGTCGCCAACGACTTGGTGAGCCCCGGCGCGTTCGACGCGGGACTCTGGCCTGCCTTGGTTCCCTGGATTGCGGCCGCCGGCGTCGTGGTCGTGGCGGTCAAGACAAAATCGATGCTGTGGTGCTGCGTCTCGGGCATCGTACTCTATATTGTCTTGAGCCTTATATAGGGGTGGCGTCGCGGGCGCCGAATCTCGTCCCATCCCAACTCGTCGGATTTTTCACCGAGCTGGTCTATTTCTTCTGGTACCATGGTCTAACTTTACTGTAGCAAAGCGTGACGTGGGCTTTTGTACCCCGTCAGCGGAAATGGGGGTTTCATGGCACAGGAAGCAACCGCCAACGAGCAAAAGAAATTCAAGGTCCCGCGCATCCCGGGCGACATCATGATCTATCCGATGATCGTCGGTCTTTTGCTCAACACCTTCTGCCCGCAGGTTTTTGAGATCGGCGGCTTCTTTACGGCTGCCTGCCGCGGTGGCTCCAATACCATCGTCGCCGCGATCCTGCTGTTTGTGGGCGCCGGCATCAGCTTTAAGTCCACGCCGGGTGCCATCAAGACCGGTATCGTCGTGCTGATCCCCAAGCTGGTCGTCGCAGCGGCTCTCGGCCTGGGCGTGGCATATTTCTTTAACGACAACTTCCTGGGTCTGAGCTCCGTGTCTATCATCGGCGGCATCACGTTTTGCAACATGGCGCTCTATACGGGCATCATGGGCGAGTTCGGCGATGAGTCCGAGCAGGGCGCCGTCGGTATCCTGTTCTTTACGGCTGGCCCCGCCGTCACGATGATCATCCTCGGTGTTTCCGGCCTCGCCAACATTCCCATTGGCACCATTATCGGCTCCATCTTGCCACTCGTTATTGGCATGGTTCTGGGCAACCTGTTCCCGTTTATCAAGAACCTGCTGGTTTCCGGTGCCAATCCCGCGATTGCCGTTATCGGATTTCAGCTCGGTGCGTCCATGAGCCTGTCGAGCTTTATCACCGGCGGTATTTCCGGCATCTTGCTGGGCCTTGTCACGCTGTTTGTCGTCGGTCCCATCACCTTTGCGTTCGAGCGTCTGTGCGGCGGCAATGGCAAGGCCGCTGTGGCTTGCTCCACCATTGCCGGCACGGCTATGACCACACCGGTTGCCCTCGCCGAGGTCGCACCGCGTTACGCCGAGCTTGCGCCCACCGCGTACGCTCAGATCGCCACCGCCGTTATCATCACGGCGATCATGGCTCCGATTCTGACTGGCTGGGTCGACAAGAAGTTCTGCCAAGGCAAGGAGGATCTGTCGCCTGTCGGTGTCGAGGCCATCGAGGAGGCCGTCGCGACTGACATCGATGGCGAGTAGCAATCGATACCCATCAATGATGCCGGCGTGTGCAATTCGCGCCGTATGGGCGCCCGAACAGAAACTGTTTTGCAGTGATGTTCGGGCGCTCTGCTATTATCCCCTTTACCCCTGCGGAGTAAAGGGGTGTTTATTGCCCTGATTCGAATTGGGCGATTCTGACCACTTGGGTATTGAAGGGATGGCGCTAGTGGTTAAGGCACTCAAGATTGAGATATTCGTGCTATGCATGATTGTTCTTATCGGGCTTGCCGTGCGAAGTCGTCGCTCCTTGTTCTCGAGCACCCAGCAGCTATTGTTTAGCATGCTTGGCTACACCTCTGCCGCGTACATATTATTCGATATGATCTGGACGCTTTCGGACGGTGTGGACGGCACGTTGGGCATTGCTGCCAACTGGATTTCCAACGCGGTTTCGTTTTCGCTCTTTGCTATCGCGTGTCTCATTTGGTTTATCTATTCCGAGACGGTGCAGGGTTCTCGCCTTTTGACCTCGCGCTATAGGGTGGTGCTTGTAGCGTTGCCTACGGCTCTGGTGGTCGTGCTGGCGTTTACCAGTTACTGGACGCACGCCCTGTTCTATATCGATTCGCAGGGCGTGTATCGTCGCGGCTTTGCCTATATGATCCAGCCCATCGTCAGCTACTGTTACGTTATACATACGTCCCTGCATGCGTTTGTGCAATCTCGCAGGGTCGAGAGCCTGCAGACGAAGGCCATCTATCGAACCTTGGCATTTTTCGCCATTCCGGCCCTGGTGGGCGGTACCTTTCAGGTCGTATACTCGGTGCCCGGCCTTTGTGTCGGCATAATGATTAGCATGTTGCTGCTTTACATCATCTACCAGGAGCAGCTCATCTCGACCGACCCGTTGACTGGACTTAACAATCGCAACCGTTTTGAGACCTATATGCTGTCGCTCTTCTCAAATGTGGATCAGGCCGAAGATGTATATCTGCTTATGATGGACGCCGACGGCTTTAAGCAGATTAACGATCGCTATGGGCATGTGGAGGGCGACCACGCTCTTCAGGTCATATCCGCTGCGCTCAAAGAAGTCTGCTCGGCGTCTGGCGGCTTTATCGCACGTTATGGCGGCGATGAGTTCGTGGTGCTCCAAAAGGCGACGGCGGAGCAGGACATCATAAGCCTGTGTGCGGCAATCAACGATGAGCTCGCACGTGCCGACGTGCCGTATCTGTTGCGGATGTCCATCGGCTACGCACGGGTCGGTGACGGTGTCGATACCTGGCAAGACTTGCTTCGCGCTGCCGATGCGGAGCTCTACCGCGTCAAGGCCGAGAAAAAGAAAGCCGGCGTCCAGATACGCTAGAAAAAGGGGCGCACGCTTGCGTGCGTGGTGGCCTTCAGCTCACCGATGTACTCCATTAAACTAAAGTATGTGAATCTCTCTGCTAAATAAGGGCAGTTCGCTAGGCTTTTTTGGGTTTGTTGACGATGATGATGCCGCTGCAGACCAAGAGCAGGGCAACGATGACGGTAACGGGGCTCGTGCCGGCGCCCTCGCCAAGCAGCAGTGCGCTCAGCAGTACGCCAAAGACCGGGTTCATAAACCCAAAGACCGAGACGCGGCTGACGGGGTTGACGGCAAGCAGGCGCGACCACAGCGAGTAGGCGACCGCGGAGATAAGCGCCATGTAGATGATGAGCACGATGGCGGGGACAATCGCCGTGGGGGAGAGCGCGCCACCCATCAAAAAGCCGATGGCGGTGAGGACCAGGCCGCCGACCAAGAACTGCCACCCGGCAAGCAAGACGCCGTCGTGCTTGCGCGAGAAGATGCCGATCAGGCAGGTCGAAAGAGCACCCGCGACAGTGGAGGCTAGGATAAAGCCCTCGCCATCGAGCCTGAAGCCAAAGGTGCCATCTGCGCCCGAGAGGTTGACGAGCGCGACGCCGGCAAAGCCCAGCGCACAGCCAAGCACCTTGGCCGTATTGAGCTTCTCGGTGTGAAATGCCAGGGCGGCAAAGAGGATTGCGAGGAAGTTGGCGCTGGCCTCGATGATGGAGCTCGACATGGCGCTGGCGCGCGAGAGGCCCAGATAGAAAAAGAAGTACTGCCCGATAGTCTGGAAGAGCGACAAGACAAAGATGGGCTTGATGTCGCGAGCCTGCGGAATGAGGGGGCGGCGTTGGGCCGCACTCATCCCAACGATAACCAGGGCGCCGGCAAGCGTGAAGCGCAAGCCCGCAAAGAGCAGCTGCGAGGCGCTATCGTGCGCCGGGATACCAAAGAGTGCGTAGCCGATCTTGATGCAGGGAAAGGCCGATCCCCAGAGTGCACAGCAAACAAGACAGCTCAGGATGAGTCCGGGCAGGGTGGCGAGATACGGCTTGCGGCTTTCCATGATGTCCTTCCTGCATGCGCGAAGCAAAAAAGAACCCGCCACCGGATGTGTCGGTGGCGGGTGTTGTTACCCGAGGGATTGTACCCGATGGGAAAAGTTTAAGCGAAGTAGGCCACGCCGCTCTCAAAGATCGGCATGAACTTATCGCCGGGGACATGCTCGGGCACGTTGCGGTACAGGTTGTCGCCGCGACGCTCGGCATGGCCCATCTTGCCCAGGACGCGGCCGTCGGGGCTCGTGATGCCCTCGATGGCAAGTGCGGAGCCGTTGGGGTTGACGGAAAGGTCCATGCTGGGCTTGCCGTCCTCGCCCACGTACTGCGTGGCGACCTGGCCGTTGGCGATCAGCTGGGCGAGCACCTCGTCATTGGCGACAAAGCGGCCCTCGCCGTGGCTGATGGCGACGGTGTAGGGGTCGTCCAGGCTGCACTGCGACAGCCACGGGGACAAGTTGGACGAGATGCGGGTGCGCACCAGACGGCTCTGGTGGCGACCGATGGTGTTGAACGTCAACGTGGGCGCATCGGGCGTGGCGTCGACGATGTCGCCGTAGGGCACCAGACCGAGCTTGATCAGGGCCTGGAAGCCGTTGCAGATGCCCAGCATCAGGCCATCGCGGGCCTTGAGCAGGTCGCGGACTGCCTCGGTGACCTCGGGAGCGCGGAAGAACGCCGTGATGAACTTGGCGGAGCCGTCGGGCTCGTCGCCGCCCGAGAAGCCGCCGGGGATCATGACGATCTGGCTTGCACGGATGCGGCGGGCAAGCTCGTGGGTGCTCTCGGCGACGGCCTCGGGCGTGAGGTTGTTGATCACGAAGGTGTCGGCCTCGGCACCGGCGGCACGGAAGGCGCGGGCGCTGTCGTACTCGCAGTTGTTGCCGGGGAACACGGGGATGATCACGCGCGGGCGGGCGATCTTGGCGCCGCCGTACACGTGGATATCCTTGGCGCGGAAGTCGATGGTCTCGACCTCGGGGGTCTCGCCGGCGCTGCGGTAGGTGAAGACGCCCTCGATGCCGCTCTCCCAGGCCTCCTGGAGCTCGGAGAGCTCGATGACTTCGGAACCGGTGTCGATGACATAGCCCTCGACGGTGGTGCCCAGGGGCTCGACGACAACGCCGTCGGCGACCTCGGGCAGCTCGGCATCCTCGGCGAGCTCGACAATAAAGCTGCCGTAGAGCGGGGTGAAGAGGCTCTCCACGTCTACATCCTCGGCAAGCTCGATACCGATCTGGTTACCGACGCACATCTTAAAGAGGCTCTCGGCGCCGCAGCCGTAGCCGGGCGTGGAGATGGCCAGGGCGTTGCCGGTAGCAGTGAGCGCCTCGACGGCGTCAAACGCGGCGAGCAGCTGCTGAGCATCGGGGCGGTAGTCCTCGCCATAGGTGGCGGGGGCGATGCGGACGACGCGGTGCGTGAGGCCCTTGAACTCGGGCGAGACGGCGCGGGCGGCCTTGCCCACGGCGACGGCGAAGCTGATCAGGGTCGGCGGAACGTTGAGCTCGCCGGCCTCGTCCTCAAACGAACCGCTCATGGAGTCCTTGCCGCCGATGGCGCCGGCACCCAGGTCGACCTGGGCCATAAGGGCACCCAGGACGGCAGCCATGGGCTTGCCCCAGCGCTCGGCCTCGGTGCGCAGGCGCTCGAAGTACTCCTGGAAGGAGAGGTAGGTGCGCTTGTGCTCAAAGCCGGCGGCAACGAGCTTGGCGATGGACTCGACCACGGACAGGTAGGCGCCCGCAAACTGGTCGGCCTCCATCAGATAGGGGTTGAAGCCCCATGCATGGCGCTCGCCGTGGTGGTCTCGCCGTCCACGGGGAACTTGGCGACCATGGCCGAGCTTGGGGTGAGCTGCGTCTTGCCGCCAAAGGGCATGAGCACGGTCGCGGCGCCGATGGTGGAGTCGAAGCGCTCGGAAAGGCCCTTGTTGGAAGCGACGTTGAGGTCGGTGACGAGCGAGGTCATGCGCTCGGCGAGCGTGGTACCGGCCAGCTGGGCTGCCACACACTGCGGGCGCAGACGTGGACGACCTGGTGCTTGGGCGCACCGTTGGAGTTGAGGAACTCGCGGGACAGATCGACGATGGCGACGCCGTTCCAGGCCATGCGCATGCGCGGCTCGGCGGTAACCTCGGCGATAACGGTCGCCTCCAGGTTCTCCTCGGCGGCGTAGCCCATGAACTCCTCGACGTCACCGTCGGCGACGGCGCAGGCCATGCGCTCCTGGGATTCAGAGATGGCGAGCTCGGTGCCGTCAAGACCGTCGTACTTTTTGGTCACGGTATCAAGGTCGACATACAGGCCGTCGGCAAGCTCGCCTACGGCGACCGAGACACCGCCGGCGCCAAAGTCGTTGCAGCGCTTGATCAGACGGCAGGCATCGCCGCGGCGGAACAGGCGCTGCAGCTTGCGCTCGACCGGGGCGTTGCCCTTCTGGACCTCGGCGCCCGATGTCTCGATGGACTCGGTGTTCTGGGTCTTGGAGGAGCCGGTGGCACCGCCGATGCCGTCACGGCCGGTGCGGCCGCCCAACAGGATGATCTTGTCGGTGGGGGCGGGGCACTCGCGACGCACGTGGTTTGCCGGGGTAGCGCCCACGACGGCGCCGACCTCCATGCGCTTGGCGACGTAGCCGGGGTGATAGAGTTCGTTGACCTGACCGGTGGCAAGGCCGATCTGGTTGCCGTAGCTGGAGTAGCCGGCGGCAGCAGTGGTCACGAGCTTACGCTGCGGCAGCTTGCCCTCGAGCGTCTCGGACACGGGGACGGTGGGGTCGCCGGCGCCGGTGACACGCATGGCCTGGTACACGTAGCTGCGGCCCGACAGCGGGTCGCGGATGGCACCGCCCACGCAGGTGGCGGCACCGCCGAAGGGCTCGATCTCGGTCGGGTGGTTATGGGTCTCGTTCTTAAAGAGGAACAGCCAGTCCTGGTCCTCGCCGTCGACATCGACCTTCACCTTGACGGTGCAGGCGTTAATCTCCTCGGACTCGTCGACATCGGTCATGACGCCGGTCTTCTTGAGGTACTTGGCGCCGATGGTGCCCATGTCCATGAGGCAGACGGGCTTGGTGTCGCGACCGAGTTCGTGGCGCATCTCCATGTAGCGGTCGAAGGCCTGCTGCACCACGGCGTCGTCGATCGTCACGTCGTCCAGGACGGTGCCGAAGGTGGTGTGGCGGCAGTGATCGGACCAGTAGGTGTCGATCACGCGGATCTCGGTGATGGTGGGGTCGCGATCCTCATCGCGGAAGTACTGCTGGCAGAAGGCGATGTCCGCCTCGTCCATGGCAAGGCCGCGCTCGGAAATAAAGGCGGCAAGGCCGGCTTCGTCGAGCTCGCGGAAACCGTCGAGCACCTCGACGGGCTGGGGCTCGACGGTTTCCATGTACAGCGTCTCGGGCAGGTCGAGCGAGGCGATGCGCGCCTCGACGGGGTTCACCACGTAGTGCTTGATGGCATCAATGGCGGCCTCGTCCAGAGCGCCCGAGATCATATAGACCTTGGCGGAGCGCACGGCGGGGCGCTCGCCCTGGCTGATGAGCTGCACGCACTCGCTGGCGGAGTCGGCGCGCTGGTCAAACTGGCCAGGCAGGAATTCGACGGCAAAGACGGCGCCATCGCTTGCGGGGAGCTCGTCGTAGGTCACATCGACCTGGGGCTCGCTAAAGACGGTCGGCACGCAGGACCGGAAAAGCTCCTTGTCGATGCCCTCGACGTCGTAGCGGTTGATAATCTTCAGGGCCTCGATGCCCTTGATGCCGAGAATTTCGGTCAGCTCGCCCTTGAGCTGCTGAGCCTCGACGTCGAACCCGGGTTTCTTCTCCACGTAGATACGAGAGACCATTGGTTCCTGCCTTCCTGATCGGTTGGGCGTACGGTACGGTATGCGGCAGCGGTCGGTTTGCGGGGTCTGCCCTGCGGTCGCCTTGAGCCACATGTTTGTAAACCTCACTATGATACGACAGCTCGCGGCGCGTTGAGGACGGCGAGGGTGCTACAGTGAAGCGCAAACAAGAGAAAGGCATCACATGGCATTCGTTTCGCTCGCCATCATCGCACTCGTGGCCTTTGCGAGTCCTTTTATCGCCTCGGCGATTCCCGGAAAACCCGTTCCCGAGACGGTCTTTTTGCTCGTGCTCGGCGCGGTACTGGGACCCCATATGCTCGGCGTCATCCATGTAGATGCTGAGGTCTCGCTGGTGTCCGAGCTGGGCCTGGCCTTTTTGTTCCTGCTTGCCGGCTTTGAGATCGACCCCAAGAGCATCACGGGCGTCGAGGGGCGCTACGGCTTGGCGACGTGGGTCGTCACGTTTGGTATCGCCTGGCTTGCCGTGCGCTTTACCCCGTGGTTCTCAGTCAGTCATTTCGACGGTATCGCCGTGACGCTTGCCCTCACTTCGACGGCGCTCGGTACGCTTGTGCCCATCATGCGTGAGCGCTCGCTCACCGGCACGCGCGTGGGCGACTCGATTCTCGCGTATGGCACTTGGGGCGAGCTCGGTCCCGTGCTCGCCATGTCGGTGCTGTTGTCTGCCCGCACTGGCATCCAAACGCTCGTTATCCTTGGCTTGTTTGCGGTGGTTTGCGTGTTGCTGGCCGTGGTCCCGAGCCGCTCCAAGCGCGTCGGCAGCCGCTTCTTTGCATTTGTTGAGGAGCGCGCCGATACCACGTCGCAGACCTTCGTGCGCCTGACGGTGCTCATCCTGGTCACGCTCGTGGCATTCTCGGCTGTCTTTGATCTCGACATCGTGTTGGGTTCTTTTGCCGCCGGCTTTGTCCTGCGCTATATCATCCCCGAGGGCAACCATACGCTCGAGACCAAGCTCGACGGTCTGGCCTACGGTTTTTTGATTCCGGTGTTCTTTACCGTGTCGGGCGCAAAGATCGACCTGACGGCCGTGGCGTCGCGCCCGGGCTTGCTCGCGGGCTTTATCGTGGCGTTGTTGATTATTCGTGCCGTGCCCATTCTTATTTCCATGAGCATTTGTCCTGCGACGCGCGATGTGTCGGCGTATGGTCGCATTACCGTGGCCCTGTACTGCACCACGGCGCTGCCGATCATCGTTGCCGTTACGAGCGTTGCCGTCAACGCGGGCGCGCTGTCGCAAGATATTGCGTCGGTCATGGTTGCCGCCGGTGCCATCACGGTGTTCTTGATGCCATTGCTCGCGCAGCTCTTCTACCGCGTGGTGGATGCCGCACCGGTCGCCGCCGTGGCAGAGGTTGCCGAGCATCCATCCGATGCGCTCGACATCTTGCGCGCCCACCACGACCTAGCGAGCTTGCTCGCGCGCGAGCACGAGCTGCTGACCTCGCATGGCCATGGTCGCGTATTCGAGGGCCTGCCTACGCTCGATACGATTGCCGAGCGTCTTTCCGCCGAGGCAGCGAGCGGCCACATCGATGCCCGCATCGTGGACGCGGCGCACCTGCTTG
Source organism: Collinsella sp. OF03-4AA (assembly GCA_003462965.1). Taxonomy (GTDB): domain Bacteria; phylum Actinomycetota; class Coriobacteriia; order Coriobacteriales; family Coriobacteriaceae; genus Collinsella. The sequence goes on along the minus strand of QSCH01000017.1, from coordinate 9,536 downwards.
CCGATAAGACCTATGGAGACGAGGTCGACCCGTCCGAGCTGACTCCGCGTGAGCGCCGCCGCCTGGAGCGCGCCAAGCTCGCTGTGCGCGAATACCGCCGCCGCATGCTGGAGCTCTATGCGCGCGAAGAAGCCGAAGACGACGACGGTAAGTAGTCGATACTTTCTCGGGGAAGCCGCGTCCCGCTTTGAAGGCTCGGAACGGGATGTGGTTTCCGAAACGGGGGCCGTTGGGAAGCTGTGTCCCGGAATGGGCGCTCAGAGTGGGATGCAGTTTCCGCAAGGAGGTCCTGGGGGAAACCGTGCCCCGTTCTGATCCGAAATACTGGGACATAGTTTCCCTTTCATAACAGGAGAAGGCGCGCTGTCTGCAGTTGATTCAGACGGCGCGCCTTTTTGGTTGAGCTATGTTGAAGCTTGAAGCCAAAGCTTGTGGCTCCTTAGGAGCGGGCGGCTCCGTCGACGGGGAGCACGGCGCCCGTGACATAGGAGGACATGTCGCTCGCCAGGAAAACAAAGGCGTTGGCGACATCCTCGGGCTCGCCCATGCGGCCGAGCGGGATGGTAGCGATGATGGGCTTGATGACTTCTTCGGGCAGGTTGGCGACCATGTCGGTCCTGGTTACGCCGGGGGCGACGGCATTGACGCGAATGCCCACGGGGGCGAGCTCGCGTGAGAGCGACTGGACCATGCCGTTGACGGCGAACTTGGACGTGGGATAGCCAACGCCGGAGGGCTGACCGTACTTAGCGACCATCGAGCTCGTGGTGGTGATGGTGCCACCGTGGCCGGCTTCGGTCATGATCTTGGCAGCGGCCTGGTGACCATTAAAGACGGCGACGACGTTGAGGTCCATGACCTTGGCGAACTCCTCGGCCGTGTAGTCCAAAAGGGGCGAGCGCTGGGAGATACCGGCATTGTTGACGACCGTGTCGAGACCGCCCATGTCGGCTGCGGCCTGCGTAAAGGCCTCGGTTGCGGCCTCGAGTGAGGTGAGGTTGCACGAACGCCCCCAGATCTTTGCCTCGGGATAGGCGGCGGCGAGCTTCTCAACGGCCGCGTCGGCGGTTTCCTGACGCGAACCAAAGACGGTGACGGCGGCGCCTTCCTCGATAAAACGGCAGGCGATGGCATAGCCGATACCGCGCGTGCCTCCGGTGATGATTGCTTTCTTACCCTCGAGCAACATGGTGCCTCCATTCTTCGGGGGTGGACATACGCAGCACAGCATAACGGCGCGCAAAATCAACTTCGTTCGCATATCGGTAAACGGCACCCTCGGTTGTCAGCGAATGGCCAAGTTGTTCAAACTTTTGCTTGATGAACGCAATGGGCGGTTTCAAACAAAGGGGCTCCCATCCAAACGGACGGGAGCCCCTCAGGTGCTATGTTGTGTGCCAAGGACTGGACTAGTTCGCCATGACGCCTTCGGTCCAGGCCTCGACGTCCTCGATGCGCAGGACGTTGGCGACCTCGGCCACGCAGTCGACGCTGGCAAGCTCGGCGGCGGCAGCCTGGACGTCCTTCTCGAGTGCGCGGTGCGTCAGGAAGATGACCGAGCAGGCATCGCTGACGCCCGACTTGCCGTCCTCGACCTGGTTGATGAGCGAGATCGAGATGTTGTGCTTGGCAAAGATGTCGACCGTCTCGGACAGGGCGCCCACGCGGTCGGCGACCTTCAGGCGCACATAGTACTTGGTCTGGAGCTCGTCCATGGGCTTAAAGGCGAGGTTGTGGCCATAGGGCTCAATCTCGGGCAGCGGAGCCACGCCGCGGCTGATCTGCTCGGAGAGCGACAGGATATCGCCCACGACGGCGCTCGCGGTGGGGAAGGAGCCTGCGCCGGCACCGTAGAACATGGTCTCGCCCACGGCGTCGCCCACCACGTAGACAGCGTTCATGGCGCCGTTGACCTTGGCAAGCATGTGGTCGGCGGGGATCAGCGTGGGATGCACCCGGACGTCGACGCCGGCGTCGGTGTTGCGTGCGATGCCCAGCAGCTTGATGGTGTAGCCGAGCTCGCGGGCCTGGGCAATGTCCTCGGTGCCGATGGTACGGATACCCTGCTGGTAGACATCGTCGGTGGTCACGCGGGTGCCAAAGCCGATGGAAGCGAGGATGGCCGTCTTGCTGGCGGCGTCGAAGCCGTCGACGTCGGCGGACGGGTCGGCCTCGGCATAGCCCTTTGCCTGGGCGTCGGCGAGCACGTCAGCGTAATCGGCGCCCTCGGCGTCCATGCGCGACAGGATGTAGTTGGTGGTGCCGTTGAGAATGCCAGCGATGGTCAGGATCTTGTTGCCCACCAGGTCGTGCTCAAGCGTGCTCACGATGGGGATGCCGCCGCCGCAGCTGGCCTCGCACTTAATCTGCACGCCACACGCGCGCGCCTTCTCGGCAAGCGTCTCGACGTGACGGCCCAGCAGAGCCTTGTTGGCAGAGACGACATGCTTGCCGTGCTCAAAGGCGGTGGTGAAGATCTCGGTTGCGGGATGCTCGCCGCCGATCAGCTCGACGACGATGTCGACGGCGGGGTCGGTGACGACATCGTGCCAGTCACTCGTAAAGGCCTCGCGCTCAATACCGGCTGCCTCGGCCTGCTCCCAGGCAAGCGCGCAGGCGCGGGTCAGCTTAAGGTCGATGCCGTAGGCGGCCAGGTACTCATCGTGGTGGCTCTTGATCAGACGGGCCACGCCGCCGCCGACGGTCCCCAGACCGATCAGACCGACGTTCACGGTGCGCAGGGATTCGCTCATAGATAGCTCCTTCGTGCATCTTATGGATGGATTAACCGCTTAAAGGTTGAGTGCATTCTAGCGTGAACCGAGGGCGCATGCTCGCCAGGCAACAGGAGTCGCACAAAACGGCACCCCCGAAACGCTGCGGAAACATTGGAAACATGCTCGCTACAAATGAACTTCCGTAACAAACTGTCAACGTTTGCGCCATAAGGTTTGCCCCGTACCGCAAAACAGCCGCACCGCGGCCAGCGAAAAGGGGGACACCATGTTTAGTATCAACAACGCACTGAGCCGTAGGAGTTTCTTGGCAGGAGCCGCGGCGCTCGGCAGCACCGCCGCGCTCGCTGGCTGCTCTTCGAGTGGCTCTGACGGCGGCTCCGCCGATGACGGCAAGACCTTCAAGATCGGTGTTATCGGCCCTCTGACCGGCGCCGCGGCAACCTATGGCGTTTCGGCCGAGAAGGGTGCCAAGCTCGCCGCCGAGGATTTCTCGACCAAGGACCTCAAACTCTCGCTTAAGTCCGAGGACGACGTCGCCGACGGCGAGAAGGCCATCAACGCCTTCAATACCTTGTGCGACTGGGGCATGCAGGCGCTTGTCGGCCCCGTTACCACCGGCGCCGCCGTCGCCGTCTCGGGCGAGATCGCCGACGATATGCTCATGGTCACGCCTTCGGCCTCGTCGCTCGATGTCACCAAGGGAAAGACCACGGTCTTTCAGGTTTGCTTCACCGACCCCACCATGGGCGCCAGCGCCGCGAAGTTCTTGGCCGAGAAGTACGCGGACGCCAAGATCGCCCTGTTCTACAACTCCGGCGATACGTACAGCTCGGGCGTTGCCGACGCCTTTGCCGAGCAGGCCAAGGCATCCAAGCTCGATGTCGTCGATACCGAGACCTTTAAGGACGACTCTTCCACGAGCTTTACCAACCAGCTCACCAAGGCCAAGGAGGCCGGCGCCACGCTTATTTTTGCTCCGATCTATTACACGCCGGCGTCCGTCCTGCTCAAGAACGCCAAGGACATGGGGTACGACATGACGCTTATGGGCACCGACGGCATGGACGGCCTGCTCTCCGTTGAGGGCTTCGATACCTCTCTTGCCGAGGGCGTGCTGCTCATGACCCCGTTCTCTGCTGACGATGAGAAGAACGCCGACTTCGTCAAGGCCTATAAGGACGCCTACGACGAGACGCCCAATCAGTTTGCCGCCGATGCCTATGACTGCGTCCATGCGATTGCCGAGGCTATCGATAAAGCGGGCATCGACATTACGGCTGACGGTGCCGACATTGCCGACGACCTTGCCCGCGCCATGCGCAAGATCAAGATCGAGGGCCTGACGGGCGAGCTGACGTGGAATGACGAGGGCCAGGTCGAAAAGCCCGCTACGGCCTATGTGATCCAGGACGGCAAGTACATCGCCGCCTAAGTGCGCATAAAACGCTACCGGTGAGGCTGTTTTATTCAGGGCGGGGACGCCTGTAACAGAATGGAAACATTACTTTTACACAATAAAGTGGCATTACTGCATAAAATAATAGAAATACGCAGAAATATGGATAAATGAACAAATCCAAAGAAAAGTTGAAATAATCGCCACTTTTCCTAACTAAAGCGTCTACTATTTTGCGAACGCCGAACACGGCGAAGGATGGCCTGTCGGGCAACCAAAACCCGACGAGATTTGAGAGGAGAGCCGCATGTCGAGCCTCACCGGTAAGTCATTGAACCCTGTTATGAATCGCAGGAGCGTTATCGCGAGCGCAGCAGGTCTGGGGGCGATGTCCATTCTAGCTGGCTGCTCCTCCAACGGCGGCGACAGCGGTTCCGCGTCGGGCGACGCTTCGTTTAAGATCGGCACCATCGGCCCGCTGACCGGCGCCAACGCGTCCTACGGCAAGTCCGTTACACAGGCTGTCGAGCTTGGCTGCAAGGATTTCTCGACCAAGGAGCTGCCGCTTGTCAGCAAGGCCGAGGACGACCAGGCTGACGGCGAGAAGGCCGTCAACGCCTTCAACACCCTGCTCGACTGGGGCATGCAGGCCCTCGTCGGTCCGACCACCACGGGTGCGTCGGTCGCCGTTGCCGCCGAGTGCGGCAACGACCCCGAGACGTTCATGATCACCCCGTCCGCGTCCTCCGAGGACGTTACCAAGGGCAAGGATTGCGTCTTCCAGGTTTGCTTTACCGACCCCAACCAAGGTGTCAACGCTGCCAAGTTCCTGGCAGAGAAGTATGCGAACGAGAAGTTCGTGCTGTTCTATAACTCCGGCGATGCCTATTCTTCGGGCATCGCAGATTCCTTTAAGGCCCAGGCCGCTAAGTCTAAGCTTGAGATTGTCGACGAGGAGACCTTTAAGGACGACTCCGCCACGAGCTTTACCAACCAGCTGACCAAGGCCAAGCAGGCAGGCGCCACCATGATCTTTGCGCCGATCTACTACACGCCGGCGTCCGTCCTGCTCAAGAACGCCAAGGACATGGGCTACGACGTCAAGATGATGGGCTGCGACGGCATGGACGGCATCCTGGGCGTTGAGGGCTTCGACACCTCTCTTGCCGAGGGCCTGCTGCTTATGACCCCGTTCTCCGCCGACGACGAGAAGAACGCCGACTTCGTCAACGCTTACAAGGATAAGTACGGTGATACCCCCGACCAGTTTGCCGCCGACGCCTACGACGGCGTGCATGCTGTGGTCGAGGCTCTCAAGGAGGCCGGCCTGGGCGTCGACGCCGACCCCACCGAGGTTGCCGAGAAGCTGCCTAAGGCTATGCTCAAGATTACTGTTGACGGCCTGACTGGCAAGCTCTCCTGGAACGACAAGGGTCAGGTCCAGAAGGACCCGACGGCGTACGTCATTACCGACGGCAAGTACGTACAGGCCTAATAGGCCGCCTTACATAGAGCGGTTTTGATCCCAAGCAGGGGAGGTTTTGGCCTTCCCTGCTTGCTTGGTATCTAGGGACGATGTAACGTCCCTGTTTCATACATCAACTGGAAACCTATTCGAAAGGGGGATGTGGAACATGACGGTCTTTATCCAATACCTGGTCAACGGCCTGTCCATGGGCAGCGTCTACGCCATCATCGCGTTGGGCTACACCATGGTCTACGGTATCGCCAAGATGCTCAACTTCGCTCACGGCGACGTCATCATGGTCGGTGCCTATGTCTCGTTCTGCGCCACGTCGTATCTCGGCCTCCCGGGCTGGGCATCTGTAGTTCTCTCTTGTGTGGTCTGCACGGTTCTCGGTGTTCTCATCGAGGGTCTGGCATACAAGCCGCTGCGTCAGGCGGGCCCGCTGGCCGTTCTGATCACGGCCATCGGCGTGTCCTACTTCCTGCAGAACGCCGCGCAGCTCCTGTGGGGCGCCACGCCCAAGAACTTTACTTCGCTCGTCACCTTCCAGGTGCCGGAGTTCTTGGCCAAGTTTAACGTAAGCGCCGTCTCGCTCGTCACCATCGTCGCCTGCCTGGTTATCATGCCGGCCTGATGTTCTTTACAGGTAAGACCAAGATGGGCAAGGCCATGCGCGCCGTGTCCGAGGACAAGGCCGCCGCTCAGCTCATGGGCATCAACGTCAACCGCACCATCTCGATGACGTTTGCCATCGGCTCTGCCCTTGCCGCCATCGCCGGCGTGCTCCTGTGCTCCTACTCGCCGGTGTTGCAGCCCACCACGGGCGCCATGCCTGGCATCAAGGCCTTCGACGCTGCCGTTTTCGGCGGCATCGGCTCCATCCCCGGTGCCTTTGTCGGCGGTATTCTCATCGGCATCATCGAGGCGATGGCTCAGGCTTACATTTCCACGAGCCTTGCCAACTCCATCGTCTTTGGTGTTTTGATTATCGTCCTGCTCGTCAAGCCTGCCGGCCTCTTGGGCAAGTACGTCCCCGAGAAGGTGTAGGTGAGCGTTATGAAGTTCCTTAAAGACAAGCAGACGCGTCACGACTTTGTCACGTACGCCATGTGCATCGTGGCATTCGCCATCGTGTTCTTTATGCAGTCCAACCATATGATCCCGCGCATGATCGCCGGTCAGCTGGTTCCCATCACGGCCTACATCGTTATGGCCATCTCGCTCAACCTCGTCGTCGGTATTGCGGGCGACTTGTCGCTGGGCCACGCGGGCTTTATGAGTGTCGGCGCCTATACGGGTATCGTTACCGCCGTCGCGCTGGAGAGCGCCGTTCCGTCCGATCCGATGCGCCTGATCATCAGCATTGTGGTCGGCGCTATCGCTGCCGCCATCCTGGGCTTCTTGATCGGCATCCCGGTCCTTCGCCTGAGCGGCGATTACCTGGCTATCGTGACGCTGGCCTTTGGCGAGATCATCAAAGAGATCGTCACCTGCCTCATTGTGGGCGTCGATTCCCGCGGTCTGCACGTGATCTTTAACATCACGGGCAACTCTACGATCGACGACCTGCACCTGCTTGAGGACGGCACCGCCATCATCAAGGGTGCCCAGGGCGCATCGGGCGTGTCGACCTATTCGACCTTCCTTGCCGGCGCCATCCTGGTTATGGTCGCGCTCGTGATTGTACTCAACCTGGTTCGCAGCCGTACCGGCCGTGCCATCATGGCCGTGCGCGATAACAAGATTGCAGCCGAGTCCGTAGGCATCTCCGTCACCGAGTACCGCATGATCGCCTTCGTGGTTTCCGCTGCCCTCGCCGGTGCTGCCGGAGCTCTCTTCGGCGGTAACTTCTCGCAGCTCTCCGCCACCAAGTTCGACTTCAACACGTCGATCCTCATTCTGGTGTTCGTGGTCCTGGGCGGCCTGGGCAACATGCGCGGTTCCGTCATCGCGGCGGCGTTGCTCACGGTGCTTCCCGAGCTGCTCCGTCAGTTCTCGGACTACCGCATGCTCATCTACGCCATCGTGTTGATCCTGGTCATGATCTTTACCAACAACCCGCAGCTAAAGGCGTTCTTCGCACGCATTAAGGACCGCTTTGCTTCCAAGAAGGAGGTGGCAGCCGATGCCCAGTAAATTTGAGTTCAACAAGGGTAAGATGGTCCCGTATCCTTCTGGCGCCATCGTTCCCGATCGCGATCTGGGCCAGCGCCCGGCACTCGAGTGCATCCACCTGGGCATTGAGTTCGGTGGCCTTAAGGCAGTCGACGACTTTAGCCTGACTATCGGCAAGACCGAGATCGCCGGTCTGATCGGCCCCAACGGTGCCGGAAAGACCACGGTCTTCAACCTGCTCACCAAGGTGTATCAGCCACGCACGGCACCATCCTGCTCGACGGTGAGGACACCTCGGGCAAGTCGGTCTACCAGGTCAACCGCATGGGCATTGCCCGTACGTTCCAGAACATCCGCCTGTTCAACACCATGACGGTGGAGGACAACGTCAAGGTCGGTCTGCACAACCAGGAGCGCTATTCCGGTTTTGAGGGCGTGCTGCGCCTGCCGACGTACTGGAAGCACGAGAAGGCCGCCCATGAGCGTGCCATGGAGCTGCTCTCCATCTTTGATATGGAGCATCTGGCAAACGAACAGGCCGGCTCGCTGCCTTACGGCGCTCAGCGCCGCCTGGAGATCGTCCGCGCGCTTGCCACCAACCCCAAGCTGCTGCTGCTCGACGAGCCTGCCGCCGGCATGAACCCGTCCGAGACCGCGGAGCTCATGGAGAACATCGTTAAGATTCGCGACACCTTTGGCATCGCCATCATGCTTATCGAGCACGACATGTCGCTCGTCATGAATATTTGCGAGGGTATCTGCGTACTCAACTTTGGTAAGGTCATCGCCAAGGGCACGGCAGAGGAAATCCAGAACAACGACGCCGTTATCGAGGCATATCTGGGCAAGCAGGATAAGGGGGAGAACTAAATGGCAGAGCCGATGCTTTCCGTCTACAACATCAACGTCTGGTACGGCGCCATCCACGCCATCAAGGACATCTCCTTTAACGTCAACGAGGGCGAGATCGTGGCTCTGATCGGTGCGAACGGTGCCGGCAAGTCCACAACGCTCAAGACCGTCTCGGGCCTGCTGCGCTCCAAGACCGGCTCCATCAAGTTTATGGGCGAGGACATTACTCATACGCCCGCCGATAAGCTGGTTGGTAAGGGCCTGGCCAGGTGCCCGAGGGCCGTCGCGCCTTTTTGCAGATGACGGTCGAGGAGAACCTGGAGATGGGCGCCTACACGCAGCCCAAGTCCACGGTTGCTCCGGGCCTTGAGCGCGTCTACGAGCAGTTCCCGCGCCTGAAGGAGCGCCGTCGCCAAGTCGCCGGCACCCTTTCGGGCGGCGAGCAGCAGATGCTCGTTATGGGCCGCGCCCTTATGAGCAACCCCAAGCTGCTCATGCTCGACGAGCCTTCCATGGGCCTGGCGCCGATTCTGATTGAGCAGATCTTCCAGATTGTCGAGGACCTGCACAAGGCCGGCACCACGGTGCTCCTGGTCGAGCAGAACGCGCAGATGGCACTTTCCATCGCCACACGCGGTTACGTGCTCGAGACCGGCAAGATCACCATGACCGGCACGGGGCAAGAGCTTCTGCACGACGATAACGTCCGCAAAGCCTACCTGGGCGGTTAACTAGTTACGCGGTTTTACCAAACCGCGTAACCGGTCGACGCTGCAAACCCGCCAGCGCGGCAATCTGCCTTTCAACTTCGGCGGCATGACCAGAAGGTCAATGCCGCCTCGTTTCAAGGCACCTTGCTCGCCCTGGCGGGTTTTCGCTCATATGACCCAATCCGCTGTCAAGAGCCACAATGGCCCCGCCGACCGCTTGCAATCGGTCGGCGGGGCCTGCCGTTAACCCGTCCCGG
>QSCH01000016.1:0-51933 GCA_003462965.1 Collinsella sp. OF03-4AA | reverse complement strand
GCCCCATCGACCTGGTTTCCGCCGGCACCGGCGAGATGCGCAAGCGCTACGGCTTTATCCACGTCGATAAGTACGATGACGGCACCGGTACCTACGAGCGCCGCCGCAAGGACAGCTCTACGCCTACCAGAAGATCATCAAGTCCAACGGTGCCGAGGGCCTGGATTAATCGACAATATGAGTGCCACCGGGGAAAAGCGTTGGGATGGGCTCGCGATTCGAGTCCCCACCTTAGCATTTGAACCATTTGGCACTATAATCACCATAGGCATGCGCACAACGTTGCGCTTAATCAAGAGGAGAAAACGTATGGGTCTGTTTGACATGTTCAAGAAGAAGGCTGAGCCCGCGACTGCCGCTGCTCCGTCCTCCATCTCTGCTTCTGCCGGCGCCGACGTGCTGTGCTCGCCCGTCAAGCAAGGTCATCAAGATGGCCGACGTGCCCGATCCCGTCTTTGGCGGCGAGGTCCTGGGCAAGGGCTGCGCCGTGTGGCCCGAGGACGATCTGGTCTACGCTCCCTGCGACGGCAAGGTGACCGTCACCATGGGCCACGCCGTGGGTCTGCAGTCCGATAGCGGCATCGAGGTTCTGGTGCACGTTGGCGTCGATACCGTCAACATGAACGGCGACGGCTTCGAGGGCTTCGTCAAGGCCGACGATGTCGTTAAGGCTGGCCAGCCCATGCTCAAGATCGACCGCGCCAAGATCGCTGCTGCCGGTTACAAGGACTGTGTCGTCGTGGCCGTGTCCAACACCGCCGAGTTTGCCGACGTTGAGCTCGCCGTCGAGGCCGACTCCGCTGTCGCCGCCGGCGACGCCATCGTCAAGGTCGTCCGCAAGTAAACTGCGGCAACATAAGGATGTTTTGGGGTGGTCGAATTGTCCGACCACCCTTGTTTATTACAATGCGGCGGAACGTTTTATTGCGCGTTGGGCGGACCGGTAAACCGTTCGGACGTTAAATCGAGCCGACTGCGCCTTTGCTTTGCCGGGGGTGTTCGTTATCGGCTAGTATGGCCTTATTGTTACGACGCGCACCGCGTCGGGAAGCGCGGTGCCGCTTGTTGGGAGGAATGTCATGAAGAAGAAGCTGCTGCTTGCGCCCCTGATGGCTGTTCTGGTCGCGTGCGTGGTTGTGCTTTCCGGCTGCGGAGGTCCTTCGGTTGAGGAGCTCATCACCGAGGATCTTACGACGCAGTTTGACGAGGTCAAGAACGGCGGCGACGACTTCCTCGCCGGCCTGGAAGAGGCCTCGGGCGACGAGTTTGAGCAGCTGGGCATCGATCCCAAGGAGTACGCCAAGAGCTATCTCGAGGGCTTTGACTACAAGATCGGCGACGTGACGGTCGACGAGGACAAGGGTACCGCAACTGCCGAGGTCACCATTACCTGCAAGTCCATGAACCAGATCGTTGAGGATTTTGCCACCCAGTACCAGGAGAAGGTCGCCGCGCTCGATTCGATGCCTTCCGATGACGAGCTGTACAAGATGGCCGGTCAGGTTATGGTCGATGTGACCAAGGCTGCTAAGACCAAGGACACCAAGGTCACCTTCAAGTATTCCTGCAATGACGACGGCGAGTGGTCTGCCGACGATTCCGCAACCAACGAGATGATGAATGCCATGATGAGCTAGGGGAGTTACGCGGTAGTTCGTTACGGCGTTTTACCAAACGCCGTAACTGCCCGACGCTGCGCGCCGCCCAGGACGACAATTTGTCATTCAAAAGGCGAGGCATGACCCGAAGGTCTATGCCTCGCCTTTTTCATGCCAACTTGTTCGTCCTGGACGTCGCTCGCTGTCCGTCCTCTACCCGTGACGTTACCATCGCTGGAGTAGTCATTGGGAAGGCGGTGCTTGGGGACGTTCCTTTCCTGCCGGCAGTTGGGGACACTCCTTGTGCCGGCGTTGCATTGCGAACGCTCGGGAAAATGCGGCCCGGTTTTTGGCCGAATAGTGGGTCGCGGTTTCCGGATGAGGCGGGTTGCGGAAAGTGCGACCCGGAATATAGCTCCAAAACGGGACACAGTTTCCCCGACGCGCCTCAAACGGAAAGCGCATTCCATTCCGGAGCTCCAAAACGGGATGCGCTTTCCTTGCGGAAGAATTGTCGCAGCCGCATGGAGCGGCGGCTTCGTTACTCGCCTAGAATCAGCGCCGCGAGCTCTGCCTGGCTGTCCACCACGTAGTCGGCGCCGGCGGCTTCCAGCTCTGCGCGGCCGCGGAAGCCCCAGCTGACGCCCGCGCTCTTAAGGCCGGCGTTATGACCGGTCAGGATATCGACATTGGAATCGCCCACGTAGAGCGTGGTCGCCGGGTCGGCGCCCAGCGCTTCCATCACATGCAGCGTGACGGGCGCCTCGGGCTTGGGCGGAAAAGTGTCGACACGGCCCTGGACCAGCGCAAAGCGGTCGGGGCCAAAGTACTTCTCGATAAGCGGGGCCGCCGAAATGTGGTCCTTGTTGGTGAGCACGGCAAGCTGGATGCCCGCGGCGCGCAGGCGGTCGAGCATCTCGATTGTGCCGGCATAGGGGGCGGTGTGGTCCTCCTTGTGCTCGCCGTAGTAAGCCCTAAACTCGGCAAGCGTCTGCTCAAAGGCGCGCCCGTCGCCCGCATACTCGGCGGGCATAAAGCGCTCGACCAGCTTGAGCATGCCGTTTCCCACCTTATAGCGGTATTCGTCAACGGCAAACGTAGGCCAGCCGTGCGTCTCGCAGGTATGGTTGCTAGCGGCCGCCAGGTCCTCGAGCGTGTTGAGGATGGTGCCATCCAGATCAAAGATCACATGGGAAAAAGCTGCTGCCATGAAAGCTCCCGTCATTGGGTTTAAAAACGCACCTCATAATACTGGGCTTACGCATCGGGCTTGTTTGGAATCTGAACATCTTCAAGGGATATCGAGCTGCATCGCGCCGTCTGCGAGAATGTGCCGCTAGCAAATCCTCGGCAGCTGTTCTCCCACGAGCATGTCGAGGATGCGGGTCGAACCCCAGCCGGTGCGTACGCGCACGGCGGGTCGAGCGTCCGATCCAAGCGGCAGCACGCGGCCGATGATCGCGGCGTTCTCGCCGTAGCGTGCGGAACGCATGGCGGCTAGGGCCGCATCGGCCTGTTCGGCCGGCACCACGGCGACCATCTTGCCCTCGTTTGCCACCTGCAGCACGTCATAGCCGAGCATCTCGCAAGCCGCCTGCACATCGGGACGCACGGGCACGGCGTCCTCATCGACCTCCATCGCAACGCCGCTGGCCTGTGCAAACTCATTGAGTGTGGATGCAAGGCCGCCGCGCGTGGGGTCGCGGAAACAGCGCGTGTCGGGGGCTGCGGCCAGAACGTCGGCTATCAGGTGGTTAAGCGGCGCGGCATCGCTTTCGATGTTGCTCGAAAACGCCAAGCCCTCGCGTTGACTCATGATGGCGATGCCGTGGTCGCCGAGTGTACCCGACACCAGGATGACATCGCCAGGCTGGCAGTTTGCGCCGCTGAGCGCCACACCCGCGGGCACTTCGCCCACGCCGGCGGTATTGATGTAGACGCCGTCGGCCCCGCCGCGCTCAACCACTTTGGTGTCGCCGGTGATGATCGCCACGCCCGCCTCGCGCGCCGTCTCGGCCATGGTCTGCGCGATCTGACGCAGCTTGTCCATGGGATAGCCCTCTTCGAGGATAAAGCCGCACGACAGGTAGCGTACGTTGGCGCCCGAGGTCGCGACATCGTTGACGGTTCCGCACACGGCGAGTCGGCCGATATTGCCGCCCGGGAAGAACTGCGGTGTCACCACAAAGCTGTCGGTCGACATGGCGATACGTCCGCTCGTGGGCAGCGCGGCGACGCCGGCATCGTTGCCCTCGAGCAGCTCGGGCGACCCAAAGGCATCCAAAAAGATCTCGTCGATGATGCGTTTCATCATCTGGCCGCCGGAGCCGTGACCCAGCAGGACGGTGCTATCGGTAACGCTATGGGACATATCGAAAACTCCAATCGTGGGTGGTGCCAGTGTGCGGGTGCGTCCGGGCTAGTTACGGTATCTAAAGTACGCCGCGCAGCTGCCCTCGGAGCTCACCATGCAGGGGCCGACGGGATGCTCGGGTGTACAAGCGTGGCCGAACAGAGGGCAGTCGCTCGGCGTAATGGCTCCGCGCAGCACGTCGCCGCAGCGGCATCCGTGTGGCTCGACCGTCGGCTCGATGGGCACGTCAAAGCGGGTGCGGGCATCAAAGCGCGAGAATTCGGGACGAATGGCGAGTCCCGAGTCGGCGATTGGCCCCAGCCCGCGCCATGTGGTATCGCACGGCTCAAATACCTGCTCGACCAGCTGGCGCGCCACGGGGTTGCCGTCTGCATTGACGCCACGGCGGTAGGCGTTGTCGATCGCGGGCCTGTTCTCGACAACCATCTGGACCAGCATGCAGATGCCCTGCAGGATATCGACCGGTTCAAATCCCGTGACCACGCTCGGGGTACTGAACTCGTCGACCAAAAAGCTAAAGGGCGCCAAGCCCGTGATGGTGGCGACGTGGCCCGGCAGGATAAAGCCGTCGATAGTGGTCTCGGGATCGTTGGCGATGGCGCGCAGCGCCGGCGGCGTGGTCTTATGGGCGCAGTAGACCGAGAAGTTCTGCAGCCCGCGTGCATCTGCCTCCAGGATGGCGGCGGCGATGGTGGGCGTGGTGGTCTCAAAGCCCACACCCATAAAGATGACCGGGCGGTCGGGGTTTTGCTCAGCGATGTCGAGTGCGTCGAGCGGGGAGTAGACGATGCGAATGTCGCACCCTGCTGCCTTTTGCGCGGCGAGCGAGGTGGATGATCCGGGCACGCGCATCATGTCGCCAAAGGTGGTGATGATGGCGCCGTCTATGTTGGCGAGCGCGATTGCATGGTCGATATCGCGGTTGTCGGTAACGCAGACGGGGCAACCTGGGCCGCTTAGCAGCTTGAGTCCCGCCGGCATAATGGAGCGAAAGCCATAGCGACCGATGCTCACGGTGTGCGTGCCGCAGACTTCCATAAGGTTGATGGTGCGGTCGCCGACAAGTTCACGGATGCGTTCGATGAGCTCGCGGGCCAGCTTGGAATCGCGAAAGGCCGAAAAGTCGATACCGGAGCGAGCCGGCTGTCCGGCCGCCACTAGTATGCCTCGGCCGGGTTGGTGGCAAGCTGGTCTTCTTCGACCAGCTCGGACATGGCATTAACAAGCGCGAGCGTTTCCTGCGCTTCCTGCTCGTTGACAATCTGGATGCCAAAGCCGGCGTGTACGAGAATGTAGTCGCCAACCTGCGCCGTCGGCACGAGTCGCAGCGACACGGGGCGCTCGATGCCCATCATGTCGACGGTGGCCTTGAGGTCGTCGTCGCGTTTGACTACTTTACCGGGAACGGCAAGGCACATATTGCTCCCCTTTTATACGCTTTGCGCTGGACGGGCGCTCAATAATCCGTCAGTTGATGGTAGCGCTCGCGGGGTTCGCGGGCAAACGCGTTACGCCTGTGAGACGACTGGGCGCGGCGGCGTGCGAGGGCGAGCTACTGCGACGCAATCTGCGCAAGACGAGCGCGCGCGACCGCTGCCTGACCGTAGGCGATGCAGCCGTCGTTGACGGGTACGGAGTGGGGAACCAAGACAGTGAGACCCATGCTTTTGAGCTCGCGGGTGAGGAGCTGGAGCAAAAGTCGGTTCATGAACACGCCACCCGAGAGCGCGACGGTATCGATGCCTTCGCGCGCACAGATTTCGCGTGCGATTCGTGCCGAAGAGCGCGCGATGGTGATATGGAAGTCGAGCGCGAGCCGGTCGGCGGATTCTCCGGTCTCGATTCTGCTCAAAAGTGCCTCAAAAAGTGGCTTGGGGTCCAGAACGAAAGGGCTGTCCGAGGCAGCCTGGACAGTTAGTTCAGATACGTATTTTTTAGAGCGGCTCTGGGTGGCAAAAGTCGTCTGTGGGGACTCCAAATGGGTCGATTTGGGGCCTGTGCCGGGCACGCTTGCTGTAAATAGGGTGTCCGGAGAGCCTATTTTGGCCAAATCTGAGGCAAAAATGCCAGATAGGGGGTTAGTAGTTAATACGTATCTGAACAAACTGTCCAGCGACGTTGAGACGGATGCCGATACGCCCGCCTGATTGCCAGCGAAACGGCTGATTTCGCTGTCAAGCGCGCGCCAGGCGGCGGCTTCGAGTTCTATGGCGGGTTCGCCTCGTAGGTTGCCTTGCCGCAGATGCCCAGAATCGCTGCCGCGGCATCAAAGAGACGCCCCATGCTGCTGGTACGCGGGCTGTTGATGCCGCGCTCGATCATGGTGGCTGTCACGCTGCGTGTTTGCTCGTCGAGGGTGTCCAATAGCCCCGCGGCACCCGGATGCTCGAGCAGGCCGAGCTCGCTCAGCAGGGCAAAGGCGTTGCGCCGGGCATCGCGCACGGATGCGGCACCGCCTGGCAGCGCCCAGGTGCGCAGGTGCGCGGCGCGTTCAAAATCGGCAAGGCCGGCGATAAGAAACTCACCGCCCCATATGGTGCCGTCGGTGCCGGCACCCGTACCATCGAAGGCAATACCGAGGACGCGCGTATCGGGCGCAAGCCGGCCAGCGACAATCGTCTCCGCCATTACGCTCGCGATGTGAGCATGATGATGCTGGATTTCGATTAGCGGCAGACTGTGCTCCCGTGCCCGCTCACGTGCCCACTGGCTCGACAGATAGCTGGGGTGCATGTCGCATGCCAGGGCGACAGGCGTCAGGTCAAAGAGGTTTTCTAGACGTGCGCGGGCGGCGCTCCAGGCATCGAAGGTCGCGCCGTTTTCGACATCGCCGATATGCTGCGACACAAAACAGGCCACATGGCCGTCGGCGTCCTCGCGCGTGAGCGCGATCGTCGCTTTTGCTGCGGCCCGCAGGCGAGCACGCAGGGTGCAGTGCCGTCGAGCGCCGGCAACGACAACGGTTGCGGCGCATATCCGCGTGCGCGACGCACAGGCATGACGGTGCCGTCGACCACACGTACCACGGAGTCGTCGTAGCGTGAGAGAATCGCACGGTCGTTGCCAAGTAGCGCGTCGGCGATGCCGGCGGCAACGAGATGCTCCCATGCAAGGGCATCGTCGGTCTCGATAGGTTCTTCGCTCAGGTTTCCGCTGGTCATGACGAGCGCGTGCATGCCGCGCGCCGCGGCTGCGGCGAGCAGCAAATGTTGAAGCGGTGTATAGGGGAGCATGACGCCGAGCTCGGGTAGATCGTGCGCGACGGATGGCGCGAGTGTAAGGCCGTCGGGGGAATCTCCCTCGCCAACAGCACGTCGGCGCAACAGCACGATGGGGCGGATGCTACCGGTTAGCAAGCCGCGCTCGGCATCACCGACATGGCACAGGCATTCAGCATCGGCAAGGCTGCGCACCATAACGGCAAGCGGCTTGTTGCTGCGGCGCTTGCGACGGCGCAGCTCGACCACCGCCTGCTCATTGGCAGCGTTGCAGGCCAGATGGAATCCCCCCAGGCCCTTGATGGCGACAATACCGCCGCTGGCCAGCAGCTCGACACAGCGGTCAATAATGGCATCGCTGGTTTCGCGCGTGCTGCCGACGGCCGGCGTCGCCCCCGAGCCCTCGAGCCCCATGTCGCCCGCCGCCTCGCGCCAGGTAATATGTGGCCCGCAGTCAAAGCAGGCATCGGGCTGCGCATGAAAGCGCCGGTCAAGCGGGTCGCCATACTCTGCAGCGCACTCGGGGCACATGGGGAAGCAATCCATCGACGTGGCCGCTCGGTCATAAGGCAGCGACCGGATGATGGTAAAGCGCGGTCCGCAGTTGGTGCAGTTGATAAAGGGGTAGTGATAGCGTCGGTCGGCGGGGTCGAACAGTTCGCGCAGGCAGTCGTCACAGGTGGCGATATCGGGGGAGATGAGCGTCGTGTGCACGGTCTGATCCCGCGACGCCACGATGCAAAAGACCTGCTCATCGTCGGCATCCCAAGCGTCGGGCTCCAGGTCCTCAACAGCGACATGCTCAACGCGGGCCGCGGCAGGCGCGTGCTCCGACAGCGCGGCGACAAAGCCGTCGAGTGCCTCGACTGAAGCATGCGCCTCGATGTGCACGCCATCGCCCGCGTTGAGCACCCAGCCGCAAATGCCATGCGCCATAGCCTCGCGATACACAAATGGCCGCATGCCAACGCCCTGCACAATGCCCGTTACATGGATATGCACATGTCGCATGCGACCTTCCTTCGTTGAAACCTGTCCCTTTATGCAGGTGCGCTGTGGGAAATCCCGCTACAGCCCCAGGCTCTGCTTGGTGGCGGCGCACGTGAGCTCGCCGTGCTTAACGCCGCGCAGCCCCAGCAACCGGTCGGCCAGCTCGTAGACACGCTCGCCGCGACCCTTGAGCGCCAGAATCTCCAGGCAGTTGTGGTGGTCCAGATGCACGTGCATGGTCGAGACGATCTCGTCGGTGTAGTCGTGCTGCACCTCGTCCAGACGGCGCGTCAGATCGCCGGTATGGTGGTCATAGATCATGGTGAGCGAACCGATGACCTGCTCGTCGGGCGTGCGCATCTGTTCCTTGGCGATCGAGGCGCGAATCAGATCGCGTACGGCCTCGGATCGGTTAGCCACGTCACCACGGCGCGCGATCTGCTCGTCAAAGCGGCGCAGCAGGTCGTCGGGCGCGGTGACCGAAAAGCGGACCAGCTCGGAGCTGGAGCCGCTGTAGCGGCAGCTCGCATCGTCGTCCGCACCGTGATCGTGCGCGTGCTCGTGCTCGGCCACGTTACACCAGTTTCACAGAGCCGACGGAGTTGTGATCTGCCTCGATGGCCTCCTCGTAGCCCTCGAGCGCATCGTGCGCCTCGTGCAGCGCAGACATGGCGGCCTCGAGCTTGGCGCCAATGCGCTCCATATCAAAGTTCTCGGTCGCATGCAGCAGCTGATGGCTCCACTCGTGAGCGAGCTCAATGGTGTCGTCGACCTGCTTGACGCTCATGGCAAGCTGGCTCATGTTCATTCCGACGTCATGCATAGGAATCTCCTTTTGTACGGGGCGATATGGTGGTTCAGATTCTACTACGCCCGCCTTGGGCGCCGCCGCATAAGAAAACGGGTGCGAGTCCGTCTGACCCGCACCCGTTCACTGGGGGCTGTTTGTATCTACCATACTATCCGTGGTCGCATACCTTGCGTTTGGCACTCCGGCGAGCGGTGCGAAACCGCTCATGGACGGCAGATGGGTAACAAGCGTATTACAGATGTTTCTCCAGCAGTGCCTGAAGTCTTGCCTTGGGTAGGGCGCCAACCGAGCGGTCGACCTCCTCGCCGTTCTTAAAGACGATCAGCGTGGGGATGCTCATGACGCCAAACTTCATGGCCAGGTCCTGGTTGTCGTCGACGTTGCACTTGGCCACAGCCAACTTGCCGGCCAGCTCGTCGGCAACCTCGTCTACGATGGGCGAGAGCGAGCGGCAGGGGCCGCACCACGGGGCCCAAAAATCAACCAGTACGGGCAGGCTATCGTTGACGACAGCGCCGAAGTTCTCGGGGGTAATCTGCTTAATGTCAGCCATGGTGACCTCCATAATACGACGCGGCTCGGCCGCGTAAAAATCAGTACGACCGTGCTTATACCCAGCGGCTCGTAAAGCAACCACTCGCGGGCGGCTCTTTTATATAATGGTGGGCATGCAAACGATTGGAGAGCGCATGCCCACGTCACAAAGCCAGAAAAAAGAAGCCATCGCCCAGGCGGCCGAGCAGGAGCTTGCATCGCTTGCGGCCCGTGGCGTGCGCATCGCGGGCAACGCGTGCTCGCCGATCGTGCTGGTCAAAGGTGATTTGGATGATGCCGAGCGCTCGGGCGGCGAACTTGCCGCCGGCGCGGATGGTGCCGCATTGCGCAAGGCGCTCGGGGCAATCGGTTACGCGCCCGAAGATTTTTGTGTGCTGGCGAGTGTTGCCGGCGCGGGCGACGGAGCTGTGACGGTGGGCCACGCCCTGCCGTGCGACCTGTTCCGCGAGGCACTGGAGGCTCTGGATCCCGAGGCGGTGCTGCTGCTCGATAACAGTGCGGCCGATGTCATGCGCGAAACCTATGCCGATATGCTTGTGGCGATTGATGACTTTGACACTGCCATGCTCAAGCCCGGCCTGGTCGCCCATGTGCAGGGGCGCCGCGTGCTGGCGCTCGACGGTTTTGAGGCGGCGCTCACCGACAAGGCCGCCAAGCAGCGCATGTGGGCCTACATCAAGCAGCTGACCCCGGCGGCTGCACCGCTGTAGCGAGGCTGGCGGCAGCCCCTACATCACGGCGCGCAGCTCAAACCGGTCGCCGTTAATGCGGAACTGGCAGTTGCCGTTCATGCGCTCGACGGCAAGCATAATGCTCTTGGTGCCAAAGCCGTGCCCAGTGTGCTGAGCCACGGGCATGCCGTCGACCATGTGCGGCGCCCGTCCAAATGTGTTGGAAACCAGCAATAGAAGCTGACCGTCTTCGTAGCGAAGGTCCAGGTCGACAAACCGCTTGCCTTCGGGGGCGGCGCTCGCCGCGGCGATGGCATTGTCCAGGGCGTTCGATACCACACTGAACAGATCGACATCGCCCACGTGGACGGTTTCGGGCACGGCGGCTCGCAGGTCGGCGGTGATGCCGTGCGCGTTGATGTCCGCGGAAAGCGACGAGAGCGCAATGTTGACCGTTTCGTTGGCGCAGTAGCGGCGCACAGCGGTGCGGTCGTTGGTCTCGCAGAGCGCGTCGATGCGCTCGAGCGCCTCATCGGTGTGACCCTCTTCGATCAGGGCCGCTAGACCGCGCAGGTAGTGGCGCATGTCGTATCACATTGAGACCAAGTCAAGAAGAATCGCTTCGGTCGAATCGCGTCTTTTGGGTGAGTTCTCAACGTCCGCTGCCGCTGGTTTCCACCGTATGCCGAAAACACCCGGACGATGCCGTGCAGATCGCTTCGCTCTGCTATAGTCTCCCAAATTCACGTTTTCTATTGGGATGGTGGTTAATATGGGCGACATACTCGAATCGTTCCTGCGCGTGGCGATGGTGGTGTTCATCGTCGGTCCGCTCACTGCATGGGTCGCCCGTCGCGGCGCGCGCGAGCGCAGTGAGGCGACGGACAGCCTCGATCGCTTCACGGTGCGCATGCCCGCTGCCATTCGCACGATCATCGCCTGCTGCGCCGTCGCGTTCGAACTGCTCATGCTGGGTGTCTACGTCTGGCAGGGCGTCTCGTTGGGCGAGTGGGACCACGAACTTGTGTGGTTCGGTCACGCCATGGCGCTCGCGGGCATGGCCATCTGGGCCCTGCTGAGCATCCCGCGCATCGACGTGGACGGTGAGCGAATTCTCTCGCGTAACGCCTTCGGCATCCGCAAGGAGACGACGTTTGGCAACATCACCCGTGCAACGCTTCACACGCAGATGATGAGGATCGACCTGTTCGAGGGCGACCGGAAGTTCTGCTCGATAAGCCTCGAGGGGGTGTGCTCGCTCAACCTCCTCGCCCGTCTGGAGGAAGAGGGCATCGAAGTCTCGGACGCCGTCGACGGTCCCATGACCAAGGCGGGCCTGTGTTGGTCTGCCATCAAGCCGTTGACGATTGTTTTCAACGGCATGGCGCTCGTCTTCTCGCTCGTGATCGCCTTCATGGCTGTTTTCACCGATGCCGGTGCTCGTCTGCTCTTGCTCGTCCCGTTCCTCTTCCTGTTCATAGGGGGACTCCTGCCCCTGCTCATGCTCAGCATGCCCGCCCGCGGCATCCTCGAGATCGGCAGGCAGGAGCGCGAACTCGGCTTCTCCTTCGCCGAGGAGATGGCAAGTCGAGGTACCACGGGCACTTCGCTTGTCGACGATGATTGGTTCATCGAGATCAGCAATGCCCGCGTCGTGGCGTTCCGTCGCGATTACCTCAAGAAGGTCACGGCGCACGAGAACAGCGAGAGCGGCGACCGTTGCACGGTGACCACGAAAGGCGGTCGCAAAATCAAGGTGTATGCAGCGGGCAGCACGCTCGAGGACCTGCGCTCGTGGTTCAAACAGGGTGCCAAGGCCAGAAGCACGCTCGACCGTGCAGAGGACGTGCTCGAGACGACGTCTGATTGGGTTGTCTGACCTGTATCGTCTTTTCGGACACGCATGCTAGAGGCCCAATCCTTTAGAATGCATTCATCGACGACCGAGAGGACGGTATGCTATGTCCAACCCAGCCGCCAAGTACACCGACGAGTTCAGGCGCGAGACCGCCGACTACATCATCTCGATGGGCAGGCCGATAACGGAATGCTGCGCAGAACTGGGCCTGAATTCCAAGACCGTGAACAAGTGGGTGCAGAGCCGCCGGCGCGAGCTTGCCGGCGGGCCCGACCCCAAGGCCGAGGACCGCGAGCTTCGCGAGGCGAAAAGGCGCATACGCGAGCTCGAGATGGAGAACGCCTTCTTGAAAAAAGCCGCGGCCTTCTTCGCCAAAAGCCAGGCGTAGCCGCATGCTACCGGATGATGTTGGCGGAGAAGGCCGAATTCCCGGTGAAAATGATGGCCCGCGTGCTCGGCGTGAGCCGATCGGGCTTCTACTCGTGGCTCTCCAACGGCTGCCCGCGAGAAGACTGGTCGGCCGAGCGCGAGGCGGTCCGGCGCGTGTGGCTGGAGTCGGACCGCAGGTTCGGCTTCCGGTTCGTGAAATGCTTCCTGCCCGGCGAGTTCTCCGGATTGACCCTGTACAGGGTGCGCAAGCTGATGCGCGAGCTGGGAATACGCGGCTGCACGCCCAACGCCAGGAAGCGCACCACCATCCCCGACCCGAAGGCCAGGCCCCGGCCCGACCTGGTGCGCCGCGACTTCACCAGTCCCGTTCCAACCTGCAAGCTCGTGGGCGACATCACCTACCTGCGCACCGGCGAGGGATGGCTGTACCTGTCGACGGTCATCGACCTCAACACCCGCATGGTGGTGGGCTGGTCGCTCTCCGAGCGCATGACCGCCGACATCGTGGTTTCGGCGCTGGCGTCGGCCAAATCGCGCGGCTACGTGGCCGGCAACGCGATATTCCACGCCGACCGCGGCGCCCAGTACACCAGCAGGCTTCTGGCCGAATGGGCGCGCGACAACGACGTGCGGCTGTCCTGCAGCCGCGCCGGCAACTGCCACGACAACGCGGTGGCCGAGTTCATCGAGGCGTACTACAACCGCCGAAGGCCCCGCTCGACGATCGGCTACAAGGTGCCGGCCGAGGCCATGGCGGCCTTCTTCGAGAGAACCGAGCCCAAGCTCGAGGCCATGCCTATGGCCGCTTGATTTCTCGAGCATTCGTGTCCGAAATCTTGACACAGGTCAGAAGGCCTCGATGCCAGCGCTGCGCCGATATGGGGCAGCGGCCCCCCGTTGGCCGCCATGGCCCTGACTTCCGAGCGTATGCTGGCGCCGCTCGTCTTAAGACGTCGACCTCCATCCGGAGCCTGCGGTTCTCGCGCTCGGGCTCCAGGATCCGGTTCTACTCGGGCATGCGGTTGTCGGCGGCGCGCGGCGAGCCGGTCTCGTTTATCGACTTGACCCGCCTCTCCACGGTGCTCTTGTCGAGGTCGCACTCGTCCATGGCCTCGCGCCTGGGCTTTCCGGCGTTGCGGAGATCGACTATCTTCCTCTTGAACTCGTCGGTGAAATGCCTCGGTCTGGGGCCGGTCGAGGCCGAGCCCCCGGTCCGGCTGGGGTAGCATGTCGCTGCGGACCATTGTCTTTCCTCTCGTTGAATATCTAGGCGCTGGCCCTTTCTTGCTTCTTACACCTCGATTGTGCTCGCTACCCCCAGCGGGCCCGGATCGAGCGATTCGGGCCCGCTTTTGGGGTCTGCCGGAAGCCCGGTGGTCAAAAAAGGCCAAATATGAGTACTGTTACCAGTTTAGTGGCAGCCAAATGGCCTCAAAAATCGGTGCCAGCGGCCAAAAGCGCATCGATTTTCGTCCGTCAGAGTCACGATCGGGCTCCAAACAAGGCGATTTTGCTGATCTGGACCGGAAAATCGCTGCTACTAATTTGGTGACAGTACTCATATTTGGCCTTTTTTGACCACTGCCCCTTGGTTCAGGACAATGCGGGCCGCTCGAATCTTGGGGCGGGTCCATTTTCGACTATCCTCAGCTTGCCAGTTCGAAAATGGACCTGCTGCATGATTGAATCTTTATTTCAACTTTACACCTAGGTTTACAGCTGTCTTGTCAGCTGTAAACCTAGGTGTCATACTAAAGCCCCAAGATTCGCCAAAAGAGAGGGGCCTTGATGGCACAGAGCGCGAACATGGATGCATCGGAGCTTGCACGCGACATTGCGGCCGGCCTGGCATCGGCAACGACGGCAACGGAGCGCGCGGCACTGGTGCCCGCAGAGCTCGTCGAGGCCATTCAGCAACTAAAAACCCAACGTGACGCGGTGATCTTGGCGCACTACTATGTGGCGCCCGAGGTCCAGGCCGTTGCCGATTACGTCGGCGACAGCTTTTACCTGGCAAAGCTCGCCAAAAGCCTGCCGCAGCAGACCATCGTGCTGTGCGGCGTGGAGTTTATGGGTGAGAGCGCCAAGCTGCTCAATCCCACTAAGACCGTGTTGCTGCCCGAGCCGGGTGCGGACTGCCCCATGGCGCACATGGTCAAGCGCGAGACGGTCGATGCGGCGCGCGCCGAGTACGGCGACGACCTTGCCGTGGTCTGCTACGTCAACTCGACGGTCGAGATTAAGAGCTGGAGCGACGTGTGCGTCACCAGCTCCAACGCCGTCAAGATCGTGTCCGAGCTGCCGCAGCAACACGTCCTGTTCATCCCCGATCAAAACCTGGGCCGCTTCGTAGCCGAGCAGGTGCCGCAAAAGCACGTCATCCTCAACAATGGCTATTGCCCGCGTCATCACGTCATCACCGTCGAGCAGATTGTCGACGCGCAGGAGGCGCATCCCGACGCGCTCGTGCTGGCGCACCCCGAGTGCAAGGCCGACGTCCTTGCCGAGGCCGACTACATCGGCTCCACCGCCGGCATCATCAAGTACGCCGAGGAGTCGGATGCGAGTGAGTTCATCATCGTGACGGTTCGCGGCGTGCTCTACGAGCTCGAGCGCCGCTGCGAGGGCACCGGCAAAAAGTTCTACTTCCCCGCGGTGCAGCCCACCTGCGTCAACATGGATCTCATCACGCTCGAAAAGCTCGTGCGCTGCCTGGAGACGGGCGAGGGCGAGGTGCAGATCGGCGTGTCGGACGAGGCCGCCGACCAGGCCAAACTTACGCTGGATCGCATGCTCGAGTACGCAGCGCGCTAGAACAATGTGACATGAGGGGCAGTCCCTTATGCCACATTACAAGGGAGAGGATTCCTGTGGAAACCAAACAATACCCCGACATGGAGCGCGACGTCGTCATTGCCGGTTGCGGCGTGGCGGGCCTATATGCGGCCCTCAATCTGCCGACGAGCGCGCGCGTGATCATGCTCTCCAAGGGCGCTGTCGACGAGTGCGATTCGATGCTCGCGCAGGGTGGCATCTGCGTGCTGCCCGAGGGCTCTGACTACGATGCCTTCTTTGAGGACACCATGCATGCCGGCCACTACGAGAACCGTCGCGAGAGCGTCGACATCATGATCCGCTCGAGCCGCTCGGTCATCAACGACCTGCTGGCGATGGGCGTGGATTTTGAGCGCAAGGCCGACGGCAGCCTCGACTTTACCCGCGAGGGCGCACACAGCCGCCCACGCATTGCCTTCCATGCCGATATTACGGGCAAGGAGATCACGACCAAGCTGCTCCAGGCCGTTCGCAAGCTGGACAACGTGCAGATTTTGGAGCACGTGGCCATGACCGACATCCTGACGGGCGAGCGTGATGGCGCCACGGTGTGCACCGGTGTCGTCGCCGTTTCCGTGGACGAGGACAACTCGGTTCGTCCCGCCGACGAGCTGACAAATGCCGCCGAGGGCGTGCATGCTGGCGAGCCGTTTAAGATCCATGCCCGCCACACGCTGTGGGCGACGGGCGGTATCGGCGGCGTATACGACCATTCGACCAACTACCCGCAGCTCACAGGCGATGCCTGCTACATCGCTCAGGAGCATGGCATTAAGATGGAGCACCTGGACTACGTGCAGATTCACCCCACGGGACTGTTCTCGCCGCAGCCGGGTCGCACCTTCCTGATCAGCGAGAGCTGCCGCGGCGAGGGCGCGATTTTGCTCAACGCCGCCGGCGAGCGCTTTACCGATGAGCTTCAGCCGCGCGATGTGGTCGCCGCCGCTATTCGCGAGCAGATGAAGCAGGACGGCACCGAGCACGAGTGGCTGAGCTTTGCCCCCGTCGAGCGCGATGTGGTGACCGGGCACTTTGCCAACATTCGCGCACGCTGCCTGGAGGACGGCCGCGATATTTTGGACGAGCCCATCCCCGTTACGCCCACACAGCACTACTTTATGGGCGGCGTGTGGGTCGACAAGGACGGCCGCACCTCGATGCCCGAGCTCTACGCCGCGGGCGAGACGGCTTGCAACGGCGTTCACGGCAAGAACCGCCTTGCATCAAACAGCCTGCTCGAGGCGCTGGTCTGGGGTCGTCGCGCCGCGTGGTACATGCGTACCGGCGAGTCGCTGGCCGTGGAGCAGGCGGGCGATCCCGCGCTCGATGGCCGTCATCGCGCACTGAGCGTCGACACCCTGGCAATCGATGATTTGGCCCGTGCCGCCGGCACGCAGGCCGTGGAGGAGTAGACCATGAATCCCATTACCATGAAACTCGTCGTCGATGATCTGATTCTGCAGGCTCTGCGCGAGGACATTACATTTGAGGACGTGAGCACGGCGAGCGTGTGCCCCGCGGCGCGCCCCGCCACGGTGGAGCTTATCGCCAAGGCCGATGGCATCATCGCCGGCTTGGACGTGTTTGCCCGCACCTTTGAGCTGCTGGATCCGCAGAGCTCCGTGTTGTTCGATGTCGCGGACGGCGACGAGGTGCACGCCGGCGACCACGTGGGCCAGGTACGCGGCGACGCGCGCGTGCTGCTTTCGGGCGAGCGCGTGGCGCTCAACTACCTGCAGCGCATGAGCGGCATCGCTACTTACACGCATCGGATGGCGGCTGCGCTCGAGGGCACCAAGACCGTGCTTGTCGACACGCGCAAGACCACGCCGGGCATGCGTGTCTTCGAGAAGGCCGCAGTCGAGATCGGCGGTGGCAGCAACCACCGCTATAACCTGTCGACGGCTGTCATGCTCAAGGACAACCACATCGACGCCGCCGGTGGTGTGACTCGTGCGATCGAGATGGCACGCGCCCACGCATCGTTTACCACGACGGTCGAGATTGAGTGCGAGAACCTGGACATGGTACGCGAGGCCGTGGAGGCCGGTGCCGACATCATCATGTTCGACAACATGACCCACGACGACATGGCTGCTGCGATTGAGCTTATCGCCGGCCGCGCCAAGACCGAGTGCTCGGGCAACGTGGACGCTAACAATATCCGCGCGCTCGCCGACCTGGGCGTTGACTTTATTAGCTCGGGGGCGTTGACGCACTCTGCGCCGATTCTCGACCTCTCGCTCAAGCACCTGCGTCTGCTGGACGGTAAATAATGAATGCCCGCGAGCGTCGCCGTTCCATCATGGCCGTGCTCGAGGAAGCCAAAGATCCTGTCTCGGGCAGTGCGCTTGCCCGCGAGGTGGGCGTGAGCCGTCAGGTCGTGGTGCAGGACATCGCCCTGCTGCGCGCTGACGGGCACGATATCGTCGCCACCAATCGCGGCTATGTACTACAGGAGGCCCCCAGCAGCCCCGCCGTGCCCACGCGCTTGGTCAAGGTTCGCCACAGCGTGGAGCAGGCAGGCGATGAGCTCACGAGTATCGTCGACGCCGGCGGCGCCGTGCTCAACGTGATCGTCAATCACCGCGTGTACGGTAAGATCACGGCCGACCTGGACATTCGCAATCGTCGCGATGTTGAGCGCTATCTGCACGATATCGAGAGCGGCAAGAGCTTTCCACTATTAACGGTGACGAGCGGCTATCACTTCCATCGCATTGCGGCAGAGGATGAGCAAACCCTCGACGAGATCGAGGCCATGCTCAAGGAGAAGGGCTACCTTGCCGATTTAATGCCCTACGAGGATGATTTGTCCTAGAACACATGCAAAAGGAGGCCTCCGCGGCGATGCGGAAGCCTCCTTTTTTGTGCACGGTGTACTTTTGAGTGTGCAAGTGGGGGAGTTGTTACTCCTCGACGATCTCGGTGATCGCGCCAGCGGGGCAAGCGTCCTGGCAAGCGCCACAGGCGACGCAGGAGTCCTCGTCGGCGACGGTAGCGACGTCCTGGAGCTCCAGAACGCCAGCGGGGCAGGAGTCGACGCAAACGCCACAAGCGATGCACTCGTCGGCATCAATTACGGGATGAGCCATGGTAGTTTCCTCTCTGTTGACCGACGCTACAGGCGATGCGCGCCGGTTTGATTCGGGCAAAAACATACCACGGGAGCGACCGTTTGCAATACCCTCTGGCCGGCATCTTCATACCGTTCGCCGAGTATGCCAAGGTTTACTAAAAAACGCGCAGGTGGGGCCGTTGAGCTGCGCAAATGTTAGCTATAGGTGACTTGTAATATTGACCTATTGAGCGCGCCTGCGGAAAGGGCATCCCGTTATTTGGCCGAAAACCGGGTCGCAGTTTCCGGTTGGGCCCGCTAGCGGAAACTGCGACCCGGTATCAGCTCTCAAAACGGGATACGGTTTCCGGTTGAGCCTTCAGACGGAAACTGCGACCCGGAATCCACGCTCAAACCGGGATGCGCTTGCCGCAAGACGGCCCCCAGGCACCCCCGGACGCAAACCTCAGCCATCTCTACATAGATCTCAATAGATTTGCCGAGAACTCATTCAGCGCATCTACCTGCGCATTTAAGAACCTAAACTCTCAACAATAAGAAATCTTATATGAATTGACTTAGATTTTGTATATTCCGGCCCATAAGGGGATACACTACATCCTGAAAGACAAGCCGAAGCGCCGCGCGACAGATCGTCGAGGCGGCGCGAACGCAAAAGAGAGAGGGAATTTCTAATGAGTAAGATTCTTGGTATCGACCTTGGTACTACTAACTCCGCAATGGCCGTCCTCGAGGGCGGTTCTCCGACCATTATCGTGAACGCCGAGGGCGACCGCACCACCCCGTCTGTCGTGGGCTTCCGTGCCGACGGCGACCGCGTCGTGGGTAAGGCCGCTAAGAACCAGGCTGTCACCAACCCCAAGAACACCGTGTTCTCCATCAAGCGCTTCATGGGCCGCAAGTACTCCGAGTGCACCTCCGAGATCAAGACCGTGCCGTATGAGGTCAAGGAGGGCCAGGGTGGCCGCGCCGTCGTCGATATCGAGGGCAAGGATTACACCGCCGAGCAGGTGAGCGCCATGACGCTCGCAAAGATGAAGGCCGACGCCGAGAAGTATCTGGGCGAGACCGTCACCGACGCCGTCATCACCGTCCCGGCCTACTTCAACGACGCCCAGCGTCAGGCCACCAAGGATGCCGGTAAGATCGCCGGCCTTAACGTCAAGCGTATCGTTAACGAGCCGACCGCTGCTGCTCTGGCCTATGGCCTGGACAAGCAGGGCACCGACCAGCGCATCCTGGTCTTCGACCTGGGCGGCGGCACCTTCGACGTCTCCATCCTCGACCTCGCCGACGGCGTGTTTGAGGTTCTGTCCACCTCGGGCGACAACCACCTGGGCGGCGACGACTGGGATCAGCGTGTCATCGACTGGATGGCCGACAAGTTCCAGCAGGAGAACGGTGTCGACCTGCGTCAGGACCCCATGGCCCTGCAGCGTCTGAAGGAGGCTGCCGAGAACGCCAAGAAGGAGCTCTCCGCAGCCCAGCAGTCCACCATCAACCTGCCGTTCATCACCATGAACCAGTCTGGCCCGCTGCACCTCAACTACACTCTGACCCGCGCCGAGTTCGAGAAGATCACCCGCGACCTGCTCGAGCGCTGCAAGCAGCCTGTCACCAACGCCCTGCGCGACGCTAAGCTCAAGCTCTCCGATCTGACCGAGGTCATCCTCGTCGGCGGCTCCACCCGTATGCCCGCCGTCCAGGAGCTCGTCAAGACCATGACCGGCAAGCAGCCCAACATGTCCGTGAACCCCGACGAGGTCGTTGCCGACGGCGCTGCCGTCCAGGGCGGCGTGCTCACCGGCGACGTCGAGGGCATCCTGCTGCTCGACGTTACCCCGCTGTCGCTGGGCGTCGAGACCATGGGCGGCATCATGACCAAGATGATCGACCGCAACACCACGATCCCGACCTCCAAGACCGAGGTCTACTCCACCGCTGCCGACAACCAGACCAGCGTCGAGATCAACGTGCTCCAGGGCGAGCGCGAGCTTGCCCGCGACAACAAGTCGCTCGGTAAGTTCCAGCTGACCGGCATCCCGGCTGCCCGCCGCGGCGTGCCGCAGATCGAGGTCACCTTCGACATCGACGCCAACGGTATCGTCAAGGTCTCCGCTAAGGACAAGGGCACCGGCAAGGAGCAGCAGATCACCATTTCCGGTTCCACCGCTCTGTCCGACGACGAAGTCGATCGTATGGTCAAGGACGCCGAGGCTCATGCCGAGGAGGACAAGAAGCAGAAGGAAGAGGTCGAGGTCCGCAACCAGACCGACAGCCTGTGCTACTCCACCGAGCAGACTCTCAACGAGCTGGGCGACAAGGTTTCCGCCGACGTGAAGTCCAAGGCCGAGGCTGCTATCGCCGACGCCAAGAAGGCGCTCGAGGGCTCTGACGTCGAGGCTAT
The DNA here is from genome assembly GCA_003462965.1 of Collinsella sp. OF03-4AA. Lineage (GTDB taxonomy): Bacteria > Actinomycetota > Coriobacteriia > Coriobacteriales > Coriobacteriaceae > Collinsella. Next base: position 31,147 of record QSCH01000016.1, on the reverse strand, counting down.
CAAGGCCGCTGGCGAGTCCCTGCAGTCTGTGGCCTACGAGCTGGCCCAGGTTGTCTACGCCGACGCTCAGCAGCAGACCGACGGTGCCGCCGGCGCCCAGCCTGCCGATGATGACGTCGTCGACGCCGACTACGAGGTTGTGGACGACGAGGACAAGTAATCATGTCCGCCCGTAAAGCTCGCACGGAGGCGGCTGCCGCTGGCGCCGCCCCCGTTGACTCTGAGGAGAAGGACGTGAAGATTCCCGTAGAAGCCGTCGACGATACCGAGGCCAACGAGGCCGAGGCCGCCGAGGCTGCCGAGAACCAGGTAGAGGATTCCAACAAGGAGGCGACGATGACCGAGGACGAGATGGTGGAAGCCGCTATCCGCGCCGGTGAGGAAGCCGCCGACAACGACTTTAAGCTTAAGTTCGAGCAGGCCCAAAAGGAGCTTGCCGACGTACGCAGCGAGCTCGATGCTGCGGCAGAGGCTCAGAAGGCCGCCGAGGACAAGGCAAAGGACGCCACCGAGCGTACCGCCCGTCTGCAGGCCGACTGGGAGAACTTCCGTCGCCGCACCGCCAGCGAGCGTATCGCCGAGCGCGAGCGCGCGACCGAGAAGCTTGTCACCGCGCTGTTGCCGGTGGTTGACGATATCGAGCGTGCAATCGACCATGCCCGTAGCCAGGAGCTTTCCGACGACTTTAAGCAGTTCGTCGATGGCGTTGATGCGGTGCATGCCAAGCTGCTCGATGTGTTTGCGCACGAGGGCGTTGAGCCCATCGACCCCAAGGGCGAGGCGTTCGATCCGCTCGAGCACCAGGCCGTGGGGCGTGTCGAGGACGCATCGCAGTACGACGAGACCGTCAACGACGTGTACCAGAAGGGCTACCGCATGGCGGACCGCATCCTGCGCTCCGCGATGGTGACGGTGACCTACGGTGGCGAGAAGCGCCCCGCACCGGAGCCCGAAGCGGCGCCCGAGGATGCTGCGGCCGATACGGCTGAGAGCACCGAGGAGTAATTGAGAAGGGCCCCGGGGCAACACCCGGGGCCCTTTCTGGCCTAGTGCCATATGACAGTATGAGCCGCCGCCCGTTGAGCGGTGGATGAAACAGGAGAGGAGCTACGATGGCTGCAGGCAAAACCTTCTATGACATCCTGGGCGTATCCAAGAGCGCCTCCGACAAAGAGATCAAGAGCGCGTTTCGCAAGCTCGCGCAAAAATACCACCCCGATGCCGGCGGCGACGAGGCCAAGTTCAAGGAGATCAGCGAGGCCTACGAGACGCTTTCGGACGAGAAGAAGCGCAAAGAGTACGACCAGATGCTCATGTTCGGCGGCATGCCGGGCGCGGGCGGCGCGTATAGCGGTGGCTACGGCGCCGGTGCCGGCGCGAGCGGCTGGGGCGATATCTTCGACAGCATCTTTAGTGGCAACGGTGCCTGGGGCAGCGATTGGGGCTCGGGTTTTGCCGGGGCCGCGGGTGCTGCCGGTGCGGGCGCGGGCCGCAACCGCGCGCGCAAGGGCGGCGACCTGTCGCTGACTGTCGACGTAACGGCCGAGGACGCGTTTCGCGGCGTGACACACAAGGTCACCTACCGCATTCCCTCGACGGGCGAACAGCAGACCATCACGGTCTCGGTGCCCGCGGGCGCGGTCGACGGTGGCAAGCTACGCTACAAGCGTCGCGGCGAGTATGGCGTTGCGGGTGGCGAGCGCGGCGACCTGGTCGTGACCACGCATGTGGAGGAGCACCCGCTGTTTAAGCGCAAAGGTGCCGATGTGACCATGGAGGTGCCGATCTCGGTCTACGAGGCGGCGCTCGGCTGCACGGTGGATGTGCCCACGCCCGGCGGCGCGACGGTTCGTCTGAAGGTGCCCGCTGGCACCCAGACGGGCAAGAAGTTCCGCTTTAAGGAGATGGGTGCGCCCGACGTTAAGCATCGCGGCCGCACGGGTGCGCTGCTTGTCGAGATCAAGGTGCAGGTTCCCTCGAACCTGTCCGACGATGAGCGCGATGCCATGACCAAGCTGCGCGAGGCCGACACGCGCGATTATCGCGAGAAGGTCAACCGTTACAAGGCGACGTTCTAGTTTGGTTGCGTGGCCCACGGGCTGGCCGCAGGCTTATGGTGGAGATGTGCGAGACGGAAAGGGGTCAGGTAGCATGGCCGAGGACAATAGGAACAAACCGCTGTATATGATCAGCGTGGCGGCCGAGCTGACCGGCATGCACCCGCAGACTCTGCGCGTCTACGAGTCCAAGGGCCTGGTGAACCCCCAGCGCTCGGGCGGTAACACGCGTCTGTATTCGCGTGCCGATATCGAGCGCCTGGAGCTCATCAACCAACTGACCGACGAGGGCATTAACCTCGCCGGCGTGGTGCGCATCCTCGATATGAAGGAGCGTGCCGAGGAGCGCGAGCGCGAGAACGAAAAGCTCCGCGCCCGCGTGCGCCAGCTCGAGGACGAGCTGCACGAGTACAAGATGCAGAAGAAGATCACTGCCCTGGCCCCGCGCGATGGCTCGGTTAATCCCGAACAGGTCATGCGCAAGCTACTGGGCGCCGGCGGGGATCTGTAGTTACGCGGTTTTACCAAACCGCGTAACGGCTCGACGCTGCAAGCCCGCCAGAGCGGCAATCTGACGTTCAATCGTCGGTCGCGTACCGAAGTACGCTTCCCTCCTCTTTCACGTCACCTTGCTCGCTCTGGCGGGCTTTCGCTGTCCGCGCCAAAACATCGGCGTTGCCGGAGTGCGGCACGGCAGTCATTGGGGACGTTCTTAAAATGACTAGTCGAAAGGGACACTCTTGCACCAAATCTGCCGGCCCACGCTGGGCTCGTCCTTTACTTTACTGAGATAAAGTGAACGTGTAGATTCGCAACCCACTCGCAACCGTTCTATGGCACGATATTGAACGAATGTATGCTATGCGCCCAAATCTTTTGGGCAGAGTGGGAGACAGTATGGTCAAGCTGTACGAGGACGGCATCTACCTGCGCCGTGGCAGCGAGGTTGTGCCTGCGGCCGAGGCTGCCGAGCGTGGTATTACGCAGACGCCCGAGGATGCCAAGCGCGGCACCATCGCGTATTCGATTCTTCAGGCACACAATACGTCCGGCGACCCCGAGGCGCTCAAGATTCGCTTCGATGCCATGGCGAGCCACGACATCACCTTTGTCGGCATCATCCAGACGGCGCGCGCCTCGGGCATGGAGCAGTTCCCGCTGCCTTACGTGCTCACCAACTGCCATAATTCGCTGTGCGCCGTGGGCGGCACCGTCAACGAGGACGACCACGTCTTTGGCCTCTCGGCTGCCAAGAAGTACGGTGGCATCTTCGTTCCGCCGCATATCGCCGTTATCCACTCCTTTATGCGTGAGAACTTCGCGGGCTGCGGCAAGATGATCCTGGGCTCCGACTCGCACACCCGCTACGGCGCTCTGGGCACCATGGCCGTGGGCGAGGGCGGCGGCGAGCTGGCAAAGCAGCTGCTGCGCGACACCTACGATGTCGCCTATCCCGGCGTCGTCGCCATCTACCTCACGGGCGCCCCGCGCCCCGGCGTTGGCCCGCACGATGTGGCACTCGCCATCATCCGTGCCGTCTTTGCCAAGGGCTACGTCAAGAATAAGGTCATGGAGTTTGTGGGCCCCGGCATCGCGAGCATGACGACCGACTACCGCAACGGCGTCGACGTCATGACCACCGAGACCACCTGTCTGTCGAGCATCTGGCTACCGACGAGGACACACACGCGTTTTTGACCATGCACGGCCGCGGCGACGACTACCGCGAGCTCAAGCCCGCCGATGTTGCCTACTACGACGGCTGCGTCGAGGTCGACCTGTCGAGCATCAAGCCCATGATCGCCCTGCCGTTCCATCCTTCCAACGGCTTTGAGATCGACGAGCTCAACGAGAACCTCGAGGACATCCTGCACGAGGTCGAGCTCGAGGCCGCCAAGATCGGCGAGGGCAAGACGCACTTTAGCCTGCTCGACAAAATCGTCGACGGCAAGCTGCACGTGCAGCAGGGCGTTATCGCCGGCTGCTCGGGCGGCAACTACGACTCCGTGGTCCAGGCTGCCCGCGTGCTCAAGGGCGCCAACACCGGCTGCGGCGAGTTCTCGCTGTCGGTCTATCCCACGAGCCAGCCCGTGGCACTCGAGCTTACACGCCGCGGCTATATCTACGACCTTATGGAGGCCGGCGCGATCGTGCGCACGGCGTTCTGCGGCCCGTGCTTTGGCGCCGGCGACACGCCCGCCAACAACGGCCTTTCGATCCGCCACACCACGCGCAACTTCCCCAACCGCGAGGGTTCCAAGCCGGGCAACGGCCAGCTGAGCGCCGTGGCTCTGATGGACGCCCGCTCCATTGCGGCGACGGCCGCCAACGGCGGCGTGCTCACCCCGGCGACCGACCTGCCCGAGGGCACTTGGGACGAGGCTTGCGAGTACACCTTCGACGACGCTCCCTACAAGAAGCGCGTGTACTGGGGCTTTGGCAAGGCGGAGCCTGCCGACGAGCTGGTCGAAGGTCCCAACATCAAGCCGTGGCCCGCGATGGAGCCCCTCGGCGACGACATCCTGCTCAAGGTGTGCTCCAAGATCATGGACCCGGTCACCACGACCGACGAGCTCATTCCCTCGGGCGAGACGAGCTCCTTCCGCTCCAATCCGCTGGGCCTGGCTGAGTTTACGCTCAGCCGCCGCGACCCGGCCTACGTGGGTCGTTCCAAGGAGGTCGACGCCGTGGAGAAGCGTCGTGTGGCCGGCGAGGCCGCAGGCGACCTAGCGGCGCTCGATGCCGAGCTTGCCGGCGTGTTTGAGGCACTGGCCGGCGTGGGCGTCGCGGCCGATGCCAAGGCGACCGAGTACGGCTCCATGCTCTACGCCAAGAAGCCGGGCGACGGTTCTGCCCGCGAGCAGGCTGCGAGCTGCCAGCGCGTGATCGGCGGCCTGGCCAACATCGTCCACGAGTACGCCACCAAGCGCTATCGCTCCAACGTCATGAACTGGGGCATGGTTCCCTTCCAGATGGAGGCCGAGCCCAGCTTTGAGGTGGGCGACTACGTCTTTGTGCCGGGTATCTGTGCCGCGCTCGATGGCGACCTAAAGGACATCGCCGCCTACGTGGTGCGCGCCGATGGTGCGGTCGAGCAGATTGAGCTCTACATTGCCGATATGACGGCAGAGGAGCGTGCCATCGTCAAGGCCGGCTGCCTGATCAACTACAACAAGTTCAAGGCCGCTGCCGAGTAGCGCACTTAATTGTCCGCCCGGGGCTTACCCTTTCCCGCCCGCTCACGCGCTTCGCGAGGGCCGCGTTCGGGAAAGGGTAAGCCCCGGGCTACATTTCTGCGTTCTCGTTGGGTCTTGAGGGACGCTAATAAATAGACTTGCTTGATGCCGCCTCTGTTATCGGGGCGGCTTCTTTTTGTTGAAAACCACCACAAAGGGGGCAGGCACCTTTGTGGTGGTGGGGACGAGCTCGATGCTGTTGTGATCGTTGAGCGGCATGTTAATGGGCGGCTCTACAGAATTTCATCTGGGCTGGCGGGTTTGGTTGTTTTGGGGATGCCGAGTTTGGATGACGCGAAATCGTCAACATTGTCCTTAATTCCGTCTTTGGTGTAGACAGTGACCATATAGGTGCTGTGTCCGAATTCGCCCTTGTCGCGTGTTGCCCAGGCATCCCAGTAGGCGGCCCCGTTTCGCCCTTTGATTTTTCCGACACGGCGGAGTTCTGTTCGCTTTAATTTCTGGTTGCTATAGATGGTTCGACCGGCCTCCTCGGTGAGCCCGCACTGTCCAAGCATCTTGTCGAGGACTTGGTTCATGTGGCGCTCATCGGTGTTTGGTGCGTAGTCGTAGGCGAGGGTGATGGAGTCGAGTGGCTGGTCGTCGATTAGATAGTTTAGCGCCTGAGGTCCAAGGCAGAAATAGGGGGAGCATCCGTCGATCTGACCGAGCAGTGGCAACTTTGACTGCCAACTTCCGGTGGGAATTCCATCTTCGTAAAACACGCCGCGACAGATAAAGGAGAGCGAGGTGGCACGCGAGCCGGCGTCGACCATTCCGCATAAATCGAAGGGCGAGGTGATACCAAGGGAAAAGGGCGTGATGACGATAAGGAAGAGCATCACGATGGGTATGGCGAGAATGGCGATGACGTTGCGACCGGTGGAATGAGGCGGCTTCATATGCGCTCCTCGAGACAAAGATCTGTTGAGGATAGGAGAAATGGATATGTTCAGAGAACAATTCAAGTTTAATCTCATGGCGCGAGATGGTCGACCGTTAGCGTCGAAAACCACCACAAAGGTGCCTGTCCCCTTTGTGGTGGTGAGGAGCGCGCGGCTTCTTTTGGTAATAGTGCTGGCTGGCGATATCATTAGTGCAGGTAGCGAAGGTTTGCGTTGCGAGGTGCTTTGCTGTGAGAAGTCCTGCCCGTATTGGATTGATTGTTTTGGCGCTTGCGATTGCCGTGGTTGGCATGGGCACTGTCGGCATGGCGTTTCTACCTGCTGCGGTGACGGAGCCGGTGGTCAAGCCTGTGACTCAATCTGTCGAACTTCTGACCGGCGACGACAAGCCCGAGACCATTACCGTTGATTTTGATGAGCAACCGGCTGCGCTGGGCATTAGTAATTATCCACATATTCAGCTTGGGGCTATGCGCTATACCACGGATTCTAGTCTGATCGACAGGGCGTCCGAGCTGCTCAAGGGCAAAACCTTTAAGCGCTGGTATGGATATGCGTCCTATCGGGCAAAAGCGAACGACATGGTTGGCGGATGCCACTCTTCCATCGAGCTGGACACTGCAAACGGCGCAAAGTTATGTGATGTCTCGTACGATCCGGGCTACGAGGGCAATGAGGGTCCGGGCATCTACATCATGGACGGCGATGTCGCCTATGTCATGGAGGGCGACCAGACCGAGCTCAACGATTTTATGGGTCAGTGTATCCAAGATGCCTATAAACAGACCTGCTTGCCCGACCCGCAGACTGCACGCGATAGTGGGTCTGCCCGTACATGGCTGTTCGAGGATGAGATGCCCTGGAACGCCGAATCGGGAAGCACGGGCTCGACAAGTAAATAGAGGCTGCAACCACCACAAAGGTGCCTGTCCTCTTTGTGGTGGTTTTCGGTCTGTCTCGATCTGTAACATCTTGGCCGCTAAAAGTGGGCCTGGTGTTACAGATTTAGATTTTTGATCCGGGTGTTTTCTGTTCGTCTCGATTTGTAACAGATAGAGCTCTATTTGCTGACTAGATGTTACAGATTTAGATAAACGGGTGCCGCTGGTCATTTCATCTCGATCTGTAACATCTAGAGCCATAAACAGCCGCTAGATGTTACAGATTGAGATAGTAAGGGGACGAGGCCGTAGCGGGTGAGCGAACCTGCTCCCTATCTTTCAATCACTCAGAAAATCTTATATATAGAGACTTAGATTTATGTATATAATCGCGCAAAGCTGGCAACAATACTTCTCGAACAACGTGAAGCCGCCCCGTAGGGCGGCCGCCCCAAGAGAGGTGATTCCATGAGAATCGATAAGCTAGCAATGACGTCGCGCGAGGCGTTGCAGACCGCCATGAGCACGGCCGCCGACGCGCAGGCCGGCGCGGTGGAGCCGATTCACCTGCTGTCTGCCCTGCTCGGTGCCGGCGAGCGCAATATCTCCGTGATCATTGAGCGCATCGGTGCCGACCCGGCTCAGCTTGCACGCTCCACACAGGATGCCATCGACCACGCGCCCAGGGTTTCGGGCGAGGGTCAGCAGATGGGCCTGTCCAACGAGCTCGTTCGCGTGATCGAGAAGGCCGAGAAAAAGGCCACCAAGATGGGCGACAGCTTTGTGGTGACCGAGCATCTGCTGATGGCACTTGCCGAGGACAAGGGTGAGGCGGGTCGCGTGCTGCGTGGCGCCGGCGTGACCAAGGAGCGCATCGAGCAAGTCTACGAGGAACTGCGCGGCGATGACCGCGTGACGTCTGCCGAGGACAAGACGCAGTTTGAGGCGTTGGAGCAGTACGGTCGCAACATCTGCGATCTGGCTCGCGCCGGCAAGCTCGACCCGGTCATCGGCCGTACCGACGAGATCCGTCGTACTATTCAGGTTCTGTCCCGCCGCACCAAGAACAACCCCGTGCTTATCGGCGAGCCGGGCGTCGGCAAGACGGCCATCGTCGAGGGCATTGCTCAGCGAATCGTGGCCGGCGACGTACCGAGCACCCTGCGCGACCGCGACCTCATCGAGCTCGACATGAGCGCGCTGGTCGCCGGCGCCAAGTACCGCGGCGAGTTCGAGGACCGCTTGAAGGCCGTGCTCAAGGAAGTCCAAAAGTCCGAAGGCAAGGTCATCCTGTTCATCGATGAGCTCCACACCATCGTGGGCGCGGGTGCCACCGAGGGCTCCATGGACGCCGGCAACATCCTGAAGCCGGCGCTTGCCCGTGGCGACTTGCACGCAATCGGCGCGACTACGCTCGACGAGTATCGCAAGTACATCGAGAAGGACGCGGCACTCGCCCGTCGTTTCCAGACCGTGATGGTCTCCGAGCCCACCGTCGAGGACACCATCTCGATCCTGCGTGGCCTCAAGGAGAAGTACGAGATCTTCCACGGCGTGCATATCACCGATAGCGCGCTCGTGGCGGCCGCCGACCTCTCCGATCGCTACATCGCCGACCGCTTCCTGCCCGATAAGGCCATCGACCTGGTTGATGAGGCGGCAAGCCGCCTGCGCATGGAGCTCGACAGCATGCCGGTCGAGATCGATGCCACCACGCGTCAGCTCACCCAGCTGCAGATCGAGGAGCAGGCGCTCATGAAGGAGACCGACGACGCCTCCAAGGAGCGTCTGGAGGCCCTGCGCCAAGAGATTGCCGAGGTCCAAGAAAAGCTCAACGTGCAAAAGGCCGGCTGGCTCAACCAGAAGAACGCCATCGACCACGTGCAGGAGCTCAAGGGACAGCTCGACGAGGCCAAGAGCGAAGAGGAGCGTGCGACGCGCAACGGCGACCTGGGCCGTGCGTCCGAGCTGCGCTACTCCGTGATTCCGGGCCTGCAGCAGCAGATTCAGGATTCCGAGGCTGCGCTCGAGGCGCAAAAGCAGCAGGACGGCGAGGGCCTCAACGAGCAGGTGACCTCCGATGAGATCGCTGAGGTCGTGAGCGCTTGGACCGGCGTGCCCGTCTCCAAGATGATGCAGGGCGAGCTCGACAAGCTGAAGGGCTTGGAGGGCGAGCTGCATAAGCGCGTCATCGGCCAGGACGAGGCGGTCTCCGCTGTCGCCGCGGCCGTGCGTCGCAGCCGTGCGGGCCTCTCCGATCCGGACAAGCCCATCGGCAGCTTCTTCTTCCTGGGCCCCACCGGCGTGGGCAAGACCGAGCTCGCCAAGGCGCTTGCCGAGTGCCTGTTCGATGACGAGCGTGCGCTCGTGCGTATCGACATGTCCGAGTACATGGAGAAGTTCAGCGTCCAACGTCTGATCGGTGCGCCTCCGGGATACGTGGGTTACGACGAGGGCGGCCAGCTTACCGAGGCCGTGCGCCGTCGTCCGTACTCCGTGATTTTGCTCGACGAGATGGAGAAGGCTCATCCGGATGTCTTTAACGTGCTGCTGCAGGTGCTTGATGACGGCCGTCTGACCGATGGCCAGGGTCGCCAGGTGTCCTTCAAGAACACGATCATCATCATGACGTCTAACGTGGGCTCCAAGGCCATCGCCGATCTGTCCGGTAAGGACGAGGAGGAGATGCGCCATCAGGTCGACGCCGCCATGGCTCAGACCTTCCGCCCCGAGTTCCTCAACCGTATCGACGATATCGTGGTGTTCCATCCGCTCGGCATGGCGCAGATCGAGAAGATCGTCGACATCCAGCTTGCCGACGTCCGCGCGCGTCTGGCCAAGGAGCGCATGACGCTTGCCATCACCCCGGCGGCCAAGCAGATGCTCGCCGTGGGTGGCCTGGACCCCGTGTTCGGTGCCCGTCCGCTCAAGCGCCTGGTCCAGCGCGAGGTCGTGGACGCCATCGCCGCCGCCATCATCGACGGTACGGTGCGCGAGGGCGATCAGGTGACGGTCGATGCCGACAAGGACGGCGGCTTTACCGTCGTGTGCGACAACACGCCGTCTGCTACCTACGAGGTCCCCGACGCCGAGTAGATTTATGGGACATGCCTTAAAATCTGCCAGCCGTCTCTAAACGCCAAGGGCGGCGGATCCAATTGGGTCCGCCGCCCTTTTTCGTGCGACAATCGATAATGTTGAACACGATTGCATGGCAAGGAGATATGCAGATGATAGACAAGAACAAGACGAATGCGCCGGTCGCCAACGCCGCGCCGGCCGCACCCAAGCCTGCACCCAAGCCTGTGCCCAAGCCGCGCGACCCCTACATCCGTGCCGAGAACGAGGATGACGACGGCTACGATCCTTATAGCGATCGTCGCCCCGAGCGCGAGCCCCTCTTCGAAGCCGACCCCTGGCGTTAAGTAGCTCATTTGGGACGGGGCTTTTTTAGCTACTTTGTTTTCGGCTAGAGGCGTTCATGCCTGCCCCCCTCGGCCGCTCGATATCCTCCGGGAGGGGCCACTAATAGAAAACTTGCTTATCCATTAATCAAGATACGCATAATCTTGCTCTCCTGCTAATCAAGAATCGTTATAATCTTGATTAGCAGGAGAGCAAGATTGGAGAATTATGGCATTCAACGACTTGGTGGCTCAAAAAATAAAGGACTTTGAGCAACAGGGGATTCCGCAGGTCTTTGAGCGCGACCTTGATCTGGGCAACCCGCAGGAGCCAAAGCGCGACAACATCGTATATGTGATTGTGGGCGCCCGTCGTTGTGGAAAGACGTATCGCCTGTATCAGGAGATACGGCGGCTTCAGGGCCAAGGCGTCGAGCTTGACCGGATGCTATATTTCAATTTTGAGGATGAGCGCTTGCGTCCGTATGAGCCATCGCTACTAGCGGACGTGCTCGATACATTCTATGCACTATATCCTGCTGCTCGAGGCGAGGGCGCCTACCTTTTCTTTGACGAGATCCAGGAAATACCCGAATGGGGTGCGTTTCTGCGACGCGTGGTCGATACGGAGAAGGCGACCGTTTACGTGACGGGATCTTCTTCTAAGATGCTGTCCTCAGAACTTAAGAGCGAGTTCAGGGGCCGTTCTCTTGTGCGAGAGCTTTTTCCGTTGAGTTTTTCGGAATACGTCCGATATAAGACGGGGAGCGTTCCTGAGCCGGATGCACCCTTTTCATCGAGCGATGCAGCACTGCTTCGACATCATCTGATCGGATATCTCGAGCGAGGGGGATTCATCGCGACACTTGAGCAGACGCCCGCAGACGCGATTCAGCTGCTACAGGAATATGCGTCGCGAACGGTCGCCATGGACGTCGTTGAACGTTACGACGTCAAGAACCCCCGTTTGGCCTCGCTGTTTCTGGCGCGGTGCATGGCATCTTCGGGACGAGAGCTGTCAGTGAACAAAGTGTACAACGAGTTCAAGAGCAGACAGATATCCGTCAGTCGAAATACGCTCAGCGACTTACTTGAGTATTACGAGGACGCCTACCTGCTGTTTTCGGTGCCGGAGTTCACGCGTTCGCTTGCAAATAATACGCGGTCTGCGTCTAAGGTCTACGCCGTCGATCCTGCGATGTTCGGAGCGTTCTCCCCCGCATCGGCATTGGATCATGGTCAGAGGCTCGAGACCGCGGTGTTCAATGCGCTCAGAAGAAGGACCCCCGCCGTGCGGCCCGGTTCGGTTTGCCGCCTGCTGATTAAAGATAAGAATAAAAGCCATGAGGTGGACTTTGTGGCTGGGGATGCACTGCTCATGCAGGCTTACGGCCTGATTCAGGTAAGTGTGGATATGACAAGCGAGAAAACGCGCGAGCGCGAAATTGCCGCGCTCGATGCCGCGATGGCCCAGTTTGATCTTGGCGAGTCGGTAATCGTTACCATGGATGAGCAGGCCGATATTCCATGCAAACACGGCGTGGTACATGCTGTGCCCGCATGGAAGTGGCTCCTTTCCTAATCGTCTATGGATTTGCGAGGCCAGGACTCAGGTGTCATGGTCCGCTAGTCCTGGGCCTTGATGCTCGGCAGGAGAATCTGGGCGAGGTAGTCGGTCTCGAGTTTGGTCGCGGCGTCTGCCTTGCCGTCTTTGCCGACCAGTACGTTCTTGATCTGGCTATAGGTGTAGCGGTTACCGGTCGTGAGCTCGACAAGCTCAATGGCCGTGTCCATGGGGTAGGTTGACACGGGATTCTGCGTCCGTCCGTTGATGGTCTGGGGCACCACGTACGGATAGACGGGGCCGCTGGCGTAGACGGTATAACCGTTGCCTAGATTGGCCGCACCCAAAACCGTATCGCCCTCATCGGGCGTAAAGCTCTCGCCCTCGCGCACCGCGACGAGCGTCACAATCGGCGTATCGCTGTCGCCGGCAAGATAGATGCATAGCGTGCTGCCATTTTGCCAAGTCTCGACCTTGCCGTACCACTCGACGGGGATATCGAGCTGGTAGAGGTCGGTTGCCTTGTGGCGAGCGTCAGCATCGCGGGCTGCCTGTGCCTTTTGCGCGCTCACGGCATTGACGGCGGCGTCGCGCCGCGCGGTTGCCGCCTGCTGGAGCACCTTGGCGGTGGCGGCGGAGCTCGCGCCTCCCTCCTCGGCATATTTGGCGGCGGCATCGATCTGGTCGTCGGTTACCGTGTCGGCCGAAGGCACCTTGAGCTTAAAGGCGGCCTGGCTGCTTAGGTCCTGTCCGTCGCTCTTGATCGTGACCTGCGCCTTGGTGGTCGGCACGGTATAGACGGTGCCGTCGGACGCGATGGGGGAGGCAGCGATGGAGAGCGTGTAGTCACCGGGTAGCAGTTTGATGCTACGGCCGTGCTCGTCAACATAGAGTGTTTCGCTCACGGAGGATCCGTCAGAATCCTGGCCACTCACTTGTACGGGAATCTTGGAGCCGGCGGAACAGTCGAGGCCCGCGGCATGCACGCCAATCTGCACCGACATCATCGTGTGGGCATTGGCGGCGACAGCGGCAGCCTGCTCTTGCTGATATCCGTTCCAGGCAGCATAGCCTGCACCGCCGGCGACGAGCGCGACGGCCACGACACCGGCGACCATCAGATTGCGGCGCTTGGGCGACATCTTGCGATGGCGGACCTCGGCTTCGTGTGCCGAGGGAACGGACGGCAGGGGAATATCGCCCATGGCGATGGTCTCATCCACGGCTGGTGCGGAACCCAGGCCAGGAAGCTCGCGAGTCAGCGAATCTTCGGCCGGTAAGCTGTCGAGCAAGACGGTTTCCTCGCCCGTGTCGGATTCGGGCTGGTCGTCGGCCTCGCTATCGTCCTCTTCGGCTTCGTCAGGAGCGTCTTTGGCGTCGCCGCCTTCGTCCTCAGTGTCTTCGTGCACCTCGTCTTGCGCGTCGACGACCGAATCGCTAAACGAGAGCTCGTCTAGCGCGATCCGGTCAAGGCTCTCCAGGGCTTCGGCACATGCTTCCGCATCCTGGGCCGCATCCTCGCGGCCATACGTCTCATCGCTCATATATCCCCCAATGCAATATCGGCTCAACACTGTACCCAAAAATGGAGCCATATAAAGCGCATACGAAATATAAGATCCGATTTAACCTGAGCGCATCGTTCGGCCGCATCCTCGCGGCAGCAAAAGGCCCCCGGAACGCGGACGAATCACATTCCGGGGGCTCTGCAATGCGTTGAGTTGCGCGGAGCCGGCTATGCTGCTTCACATTCAAGCGGCGTTTGCGCCGGGCATGTTACTCGGCGTGCGCGTAATCAACCTTGGCGCGGCGAGCGGTAGCCTTCTCCCAATCGCTGGTGCCCTCAAAGACGTCCTGCTTGTAGGGATTGCGGCCGAGCTTCTTGGCACGGTAGACGATGTAGATGATCGCGGCGATGTTGGCGACCAGTGCGGCGATCGAGACCGCGGTAGCGGCGCCGGGGTCGAGCGTGGAGTGGGTCACAAAGATGGACTCCTCCTGGAAGTACGGGAATACCTGGGCAAACATGCACCAAATAGCCAGCGTAAAGGCACGGTTCTGGATCCAGCCGCCCTTGTTCCAGATAAAGGCGGCGACGGTGGGCGCCAGCAGCAGTGCAAAGCCGCAGAACCAGGAGTGGGTGGGCAAGCAGTTGTAGGTGTAGCAGAAGTTCCAGATATCGTAGGCGATGATGTAGACCCAGGTCATGTCGGGCCACAGCATGTCGGTCTTGTCCTCAGAGGCGTAGACACTCCACCAACCGGTCATGCAGAAGATGTTGATGATACCGGCGATGCCGTTGAACACGTTGTTCCAGCCGGCGAGCTGCGTGGCGCCCTCGGAGGTGACCCAGGTGGACTCGCCCAGGACAAAGAAGTGATAGGCGCTCTCAAAGTCGGACACGACGGCGATCATGATGTTGATGGCGACGATCACAAACGGCCACGCGCGGAACCAATGCGCCTTGCCGATCTTGCCCCACTGGTACTTAATGGCAATGAAGCCCCAGCAACCGGCCAGCGCCGCGTATACCTTGGCGTAGTGGAACCAGCTGTTCTGGTACACATGGGTGGGGTTGGTGAGCGCCCACTCGGCACCCTGTGAGACGCCGATGGCGATAGCGACGCAGTAGATGGTCATGGCCAGCGGAGCCATGCCAAAGATGATGGCCGCGCCCAGCTTGGTGCGGCGGCCGACCTCGTTGAGCACGATCAGGCCAATAAAGACCATGGCCCAGCCGGCCCAGTGGATAAGGGTATTGCTACCCCAAACATCGAACAGCATGCTGCTCTCCTTTCACAAGCCCGCGGCCCCTCTTCTGATCGCGGGCAGTTTGGCCAAATGTCGTCAGTTCTGGGGCTTGCGCTCCTGATACTTGGCGGTATAGCCCTCGATATGGAGCGTCGAGGCGATGATTTCCTTGACTGTCTCGTCGGGCACATCGGGGTGCGTGCGGATATACATCAGCAGCCCCATGATGAGGGTGTAGAACGTCTCGTAGACATGGTCGATGCGTAGCTCGTGATGGGCGACAAAATCCACCACGGTGGTATCGCAGATATACTGCGCCACGCGCTGGACCACGTTGTGCAAAAAGCCGCCGTAGAGCGCGCCGCTGCTCGAGGTGAGCGTGCTCGGCAACTCGTGGCCGCTCACGACCAGGCGCTTAAAGAGCGGAGCAACGGTGTCGAGTGCGCCTTCGATGTCGCCAACCGTGCGGCTGGCGTTCCACTGCTCGAGCTCGGCGATAAAGCCGTCGATTGCCTCGTCCATAACGGCGGTGACGGCGGCATCCATATCGGCAAAGTAGTGGTAGAACAGCGAACGCGTGCAGCCAGCCCGCTTGGTCACGGCCGATACCGAAAGATGGGACACACCAAGCTCGGCGCTCACGGCGCGCACAGCGGCGAGGATCTCGCGACGGCGCTCGTCGCCCGTCAGGCGTTTTGCCGCGCTATCGGATGCGGGGACGGCATCGACCACAGAGATATCTGCTGCGTTGTTGCCCATGTTTTGCCGCCTTTCATCCGTTTGGGCCCGACCGTTCGCCTAACAGTCTTGAATATTGTTGACGGTTCGTCAATACTGTTTTTGACACAATGTCAACAATAGCGGGTGAACGGCATGGGGGCATGTCGAACCCGTACAAAGAGGGGCGCCGCGGTCTCGCCGGGCTGTGGCAAGAGAAGGGACGACTATGATTCTCAACGGACCGGGGATTAGCTATACCGAGCCCGATATCGGCGCGGAGTTCGTGCCGCCGATACCGGAGCATCCGCGCGAGGCCATCGTCAAACTGTGTGAGCACTGCACCAACCGCCTGCTGCACCGCGACGAGCTGCTGGGCTACGAGTACTGGTCGTTTGCCGAGGCCGCAACCGACGAGCAGGCCGAAGTGCTCTGCAAGATGAAGATGCGCCGTCCCTATACGCTGCCCGAGATGGTCAAGCTCACCGGCATGCCCGAGGCCGATATCGAAAAAATGCTCGACGACATGAGCTACACGGGTCTGCTCGAGTACAACTGGGAAAACCCCGAGCGCGCCAAGCAGTGGGTGCTGCCCATGCTGGTGCCGGGTTCCGCCGAGTTCCTCAACATGCGCGTGAGCCAGCTCGAGGAGCATCCGGTCTATGCCAAGTTCTTTGAGCAGGCGTCCAAGGGACCGCTGTCCAAGGCCACGCCGATGGTGCCGCCCGGCGGTGCCGGCATCGGCATGCATGTCATTCCGGTCGAGAAGGCCATCGATGCCGCGAGCACCTCGGTGCCGATCGAGCATATCGAGCATTGGCTCGACAAATACGAAGGTAAGTATGCCGCTAGCACCTGCAGCTGCCGCGCGAGCCGTCGCGTGATGGGAGAGGGCTGCGCCGACGACCCGGCCGATTGGTGCATCGCCGTGGGCGATATGGCCGACTACGTGGTCGAGACCGACCGCGGCCATTATGTGACGCGCGAGGAGGTCTACGACATCCTGCGCCAGGCCGAGGACAACGGCTTTGTGCACCAGATCACCAACATCGACGGTGAGAACAAAATCTTCGCCATCTGCAACTGCAACGTCAACGTGTGCTACGCCCTGCGCACTTCGCAGCTGTTCAACACGCCCAACCTGTCGCGCTCGGCCTACGTCGCCAAGGTCGAGAAGGACAAGTGCGTGGCCTGCGGTCGCTGCGTTGAGGTGTGTCCGGCCGGCGCCGCCAAACTGGGCCAGAAGCTCTGTAGCAAAAAGGCTGGCGGACAGGTGCCCGAGTATCCGCGCCAGGAGCTGCCCGATGCCACCAAGTGGGACCACACCAAGTGGTCGCCCAACTACCGCAACGACAACCGCATCGAGACGCATGAGTCCGGCACTGCGCCCTGCAAGACGGCTTGCCCCGCGCATGTCGCCGTTCAGGGCTATCTGAAGCTCGCGGCGCAGGGTCGCTATGACGAGGCCCTAGCACTCATTAAGCGCGAGAACCCGCTGCCCGCTATCTGCGGCCGTGTGTGCAATCGCCGCTGTGAGGATGCCTGCACCCGCGGTCGTGTGGACGCCGCCGTGGCTATCGACGAAGTCAAGAAGTTTATCGCCCAGCGCGATCTGGACGCAGCGACCCGCTATGTCCCGCCCGTGGTGACCCCGACGCGTGCTGGCGGCTTCGACCAGAAGATTGCCATCATCGGTGCCGGCCCGGCCGGTCTGTCCTGCGCTTTCTACCTGGCCGAGAAGGGCTACAAGCCCGTCGTGTTCGAGAAAAACGAGCGCCCGGGCGGCATGCTCACCTATGGCATTCCCAGCTTTAAGCTGCAGAAGGATGTTATCGAGGCCGAGGTCGAGGTTATTCGCCTGATGGGTGCCGAGTTCCGCTATGGCGTGGAAGTCGGTCGCGACGTGACGCTCGACGAGCTGCGCGCGCAGGGCTTTAAGGCCTTCTACGTTGCCATTGGCTGCCAGGGCGGCCGCCTTGCCGGCATTCCGGGCGAGGATGCCGAGGACGTGACCGTGGCCGTCGACTTCCTTCGCGAGGTTAACAGCGGCAAGATCGACGCGCTGCCCGGCCGCACCATTGTGGTGGGCGGCGGCAACGTTGCTATCGATGTCGCGCGCAACGCCTGCCGTCTGGGCTCTGAGCACGTTGAGATGTTCTGCCTGGAGAGTGAGGCCCAGATGCCCGCCAGCGAGGAGGAGCGTCGCGAGGCCATCGAGGACGGCGTGCACATCAGCTGCGGTTGGGCCCAAGGAGGTTCACCTGGACGAGGCCGGTCATGTGCGCGGCATCACCTTCAAGCGCTGCACGCGTGTCTTTGACGACGAGGGCCGTTTTGCGCCCGAGTACGATGAGAACGATCTGCGTCGTGTCGATGCCGACCGTGTCGTCATGTCGATTGGCCAGTCCATTGTGTGGGGCGACCTGCTGGCTGGCTCCAAGGTGGAGCTTGGCCGCGGTCAGGGTGCCCTTGCCGATCCTCAGACCTACCAGACCGCCGAGCCAGACATCTTTGTGGGCGGCGACGTCTACACCGGTCCGAGTTTTGCCATCGATGCCATCGCCGCCGGCCACGAGGCCGCCGTGTCCATCCATCGCTTTGTGCAGCCGGGGTCCACGCTCACCATCGGCCGCAACCAGCGCCGCTACACCGCGCTTGACCGCGACGATGTTGTGATTGAGAGCTACGACAACGCGAGCCGCGAGGTTGCCCATGTGGACCGCGAGCGCGAGAAGGCCGCGCCGTTTAGCGAGTACGTCGAGACCTTTACCGAAGAGCAGGTGCGCGCCGAGACCGCCCGTTGCCTGGGCTGCGGCGCCTCGATCGTCGACCCCAACAAGTGTATCGGCTGCGGCCTGTGCACCACCAAGTGCGCGTTCGATGCCATCCATCTGGATCGCGACCGCCCCGAGTGCTCCACGATGGTCAAATACGAGCAAAAGCTCCCCAGCCTAGGTAAGTATGCTTTAAAGCGTGCAATCAAAATCAAGTTCGGTCGTAAATAGGTAACCATGGCGGGTAAGGGGACGGCGCAGACTAGATTTCGCCGTCCCCTTGCTTTGAGTTTGCATCGCATCAACCGTTGTTGAAAGGTTTCTACCTTGCATGAATTGGGAATCGTTTATCACATTATTCGCGATGTTGAGAACGTGGCGCGCGCCAATGGCGTGCGTCGCGTTTCGAGCGTCACGCTGCTGCTGGGCGAGGTCTCGGGCGTCGTTCCCGACTTGCTGCTCGACGCTTGGCGCTGGGCGGCAGATAAAAAGTCCATCACGCAGGGTGCGGAGCTTATCGTGGAGCCCGTCGAGGCTGTGACGCATTGCGAGGCGTGCGGCCGCGACTACGCGACAGCCGAGCACGGCAAGACCTGCCCCCATTGCGGTAGCGGCGATACCTATCTGCTCCAGGGCCAGGAGGTCATGATCAAGCAGATCGAGACCCCCGACGAGGACCCGGCAGACGCTGCTCCTGGCGACCTCTCCGACGCCCCCGATGCCGTCGACGCCGCCAACCCCCTCCACATCGCCTAACTTAGTCATTGGGGACGTACTTAAACGACTGGTCGAAAAAAATCGTCCCCAACGACTGGTCATTTAAGAACGTCCCCAATGACTACTTTGCTAGAGCATATTGCTCGCTATTAGTCAAGGCACAGCTGTTTAAACGAAATTGCCTCAGTCTCAGCACGTTTGCATCTGTTTAAAAGCGGTAATAATGACAGCATGCGCATATCCGTCGTGTAAGTATTGGTTGGGTATCAGTTATCAGCGGCAGATCAGCCAATGATACTGGAATGTAATCAGCTTGTAACAAAACAAGACGTTTAAACAAATAATGCTACCTTTTGCAGTTTTTCAAACAATTCTGCTGTATTTGCAGCTATACTCCATAACTGTCGTGTAGGAAATACGTAGACAAAAAGGAGGTTATGTGATGGTAAGTATTGTTCTTGCTAGCATGGTGACTTGGCGGCTGGAATCAAGCAGACGGGTTCGATGGTCTTTGGCGATCAGCCGTCTGTTGCCGTGGTCTCGCTCGAGCCGAGCATGGGCCCCGACGACTTCCGTGCCAAGGTCGAGGAAGCAATCGCTTCCTTCGAGGACCAGGAGCAGGTGCTCTTCCTCGTTGATCTGTGGGGCGGCACGCCGTTCAACCAGATCAGCGGGCTCATCGAGGGCCACGATTCCTGGGCTATCGTCACCGGTGTCAACCTGCCTATGCTCATCGAGGCATATTCGCAGCGCTTTGACGCAAAGAACACTGCACATGCGATCGCAAAACATCTCGTGACTGAGGCTAAGGCTGGCGTGCGCGTCAAGCCCGAGTCTCTGGAGCCCGAGGAGAAGAAGCCGGCTGCGGCCGCCGCTGCTCCTGCGGGTGCCATTCCTCCGGGAACGGTGATCGGCGACGGGCACATCAAGATCGCCCACGTCCGTATCGACACGCGCCTGCTGCATGGTCAGGTGGCCACCACGTGGACCAAGCAGATCAACCCCAACCGCATCATCGTGGTCTCCGACGGCGTTGCTCACGACGAGCTCCGCAAGACCATGATCGAGCAGGCTGCCCCTCCGGGAGTCCACGCCAACGTCGTGCCTATCAAGAAGATGGCCGAGGTCGTCAAGGACACGCGCTTTGGCGACACCAAGGCGATGCTGCTGTTCGAGAACCCGCAGGATCTGCTCAGGGCCATCGAGGCCGGCGTCGACATCAAGGAAGCCAACATCGGTTCCATGGCCCACTCCAAGGGCAAGGTCGTCGTCACTAACGCTGTCGCTATGGGCGATGACGATGTCAAGACCATCGAGGCTCTCAAGGCCAAGGGCGTCAAGTTCGAGGTCCGCAAGGTTCCTTCGGATTCCTCCGAGGATCTCGACGCCATGTTGAAGAAAGCTAAGGCCGAACTGGCCGCTCAAGCATAGTAAAGGAGGGTCCGATACATGTCTGCAATCACTATTCTGCTTGTTGCGATTGTCGCGTTGCTTGCCGGTATGGAAGGCATTCTGGATGAGTTCCAGTTCCATCAGCCGCTCGTGGCATGCACGCTTATCGGTCTCGTAACCGGTCACCTTCAGGAGGGCATCCTCCTGGGCGGTTCGCTCCAGATGATGGCCCTTGGCTGGGCTAACGTCGGCGCCGCCGTCGCGCCTGACGCCGCTCTGGCCTCGGTCGCTTCTTCGATCATCATGGTGCTCGCCCTCAACGGTGGCGCCACCGATTCGGCCAAGGCCGTTACCGCCGCCATCGCCGTCGCCGTCCCGCTGTCGGTCGCTGGTCTGTTCCTGACCATGATCTGCCGTACCCTGGCTACCGCTATGGTTCACGGCATGGACGCCTGCGCCGAGAAGGGCGACTTCGCCGGCATCGAGCGTTGGCAGTACGCCGGCATCCTCATGCAGGGTGTTCGTATCGCCATCCCGGCAGTACTTCTGTGCATCATCCCGGCCGAGGCCGTTACCAACGCGCTTAACGCTATGCCCGATTGGCTGTCCGGCGGCATGGCTGTCGGCGGCGGCATGGTCGCTTCCGTCGGTTACGCCATGGTCATCAACATGATGGCCACCAAGGAGACCTGGCCGTTCTTCATCCTCGGCTTTGTCCTTGCTGCCATCCCTCAGCTCACGCTGATCGCCCTTGGCCTCATCGGCATCTCCCTTGCCTCATCTACCTTGGCCTTAAGGATCTGGCCAAGCAGGGTGGCGGCATGGGCGGTGGCTCCGGTGACCCGCTCGGCGACATTCTGAACGATTACGAGTAGGAGGGGAGTGATACATATGGCAGAGAACAAGATTCAGCTCACCAAGGCTGACCGTAAGAAGGTTTGCTTCCGTCATCAGTTCCTTCAGGGCTCGTGGAACTACGAGCGTATGCAGAACGGCGGCTGGTGCTTCGCAATGATCCCTGCGATCAAGAAGCTCTACACCAGCAAGGATGACCAGATTGCCGCTCTTAAGCGCCACCTGGAGTTCTATAACACCCACCCCTATGTTTCCGCCCCCGTCATTGGCGTTACCCTCGCCCTCGAGGAGGAGCGCGCCAACGGTGCTCCGATTGACGACGTCGCCATTCAGGCGTCAAGGTCGGTATGATGGGCCCGCTCGCCGGCGTCGGCGACCCCGCCTTCTGGTTCACCCTTCGCCCGATTCTGGGTGCACTGGGCGCTTCCCTGGCCCTGTCCGGCAGCATCGCCGGTCCGCTGCTGTTCTTCTTCGCGTGGAACATCATCCGTTACGCCTTCCTGTGGTACACGCAGGAGTTTGGCTACAAGGTCGGCTCCTCCATCGCCAAGGACCTCTCCGGCGGTCTGATGGGCAAGGTCACCGAGGGTGCTTCCATCCTGGGTATGTTCATCATCGGCGCCCTGGTCGAGCGCTGGGTGTCCATCTCCTTCACCCCGGTCGTCTCCAAGGTCACGCAGTCCGCTGGCGCCTATATCGACTGGGCCAACCTGCCCGCCGGTTCTGAGGGCATCAAGCAGGCATTGACGATGTACAGCTCTGTCGGTGCCAACGCACTCGACCCGGTGAAGGTCACCACGCTTCAGGCCAACCTCGATCAGCTCATCCCCGGCCTTGCCGCCGTGTGCCTGACCCTTCTGGTCTGCAAGCTCCTCAAGAAGAAGGTCAGCCCGATCGTCATCATCCTGGCTCTCTTCGCCGTCGGCATCATCGGTCGCGTCTGCGGCTTCATGTAAGCACGCTTCGGCTTAAGACCGAGAGTTGCTAGGCAAGGGCTTTTGAGCCATTGAAACGGACCGCACCCGGTGGGTACACTGGATGCGGTCCGATTGTTTTATTTGGAGGGCGAGGCGCGCATGGCGCAATCTCAGAACAGCACGGTCGATCTGGCAACGCCGGCAACCTGCCTAATGGGGCTTACCAGCCACGGCAACGTGATGGTGGGCAATAAGGCGTTCGAGTACTATAACGAGCGCAATCCCGAGGATTACATTCAAATCCCGTGGGATGAGGTCGACTACATCGCCGCCGAGGTTTTGCGCGGCACCAAGAAGATTACGCGTTTTGCCATCTTCACCAAGGACAACGGCCACTTTACGTTTTCGACGCGCGACGATAAAGAGACGCTTCGCGCGGTCCGTAAGTACGTCGACGAGGATAAGCTCGTGCGTTCGCCTGACTTTATCGATGTGACGGCCAAGGGCGCCAAGAGCATCCCCTCCGTTATCAAAAACCTTTTCCACAAAGGCAAGTAGTCATTAAAGAGCGCTCCCTCAAAGTGGGGCGCAGTCTCCCATGTGGCTCGATCGGGAAAGTGCATCCCAGTTCGAGCGTCGATTCCGGGATGTAGTTTCCGGAACGGGGTCGTTTGGGAAACCGTGTCCCGTTTCGAGCCGAAATTCTGGGTCACAGTTTCCTAGCAAGGTCTCATGGGGAAAGTCTGACCCAGAATTTGCCTGGATAGTGGGACGCACTTTCCGGAGGGCTGTTCCACCGCAACTTCGAAGAGTGGGTATACGCTGCATTACAGCGGCGTAAATCTGCTACACTAATACAACATGCCTCCGTAGCTCAGGGGATAGAGCACCGCTCTCCTAAAGCGGGTGTCGACGGTTCGAATCCGCCCGGGGGCACCAGAGGAATATCGAGCCCGGTACCGCTACGGTGCCGGGCTCTTCTGGTCTAAGCGCAGGATTCGAACCGTCGACACCCGCGTCACCAATTTCCCCGCGGGGGGAGTTTTCGAATCCGCCCGGGGGCACCAGAGATTTGTCGAGCCCGGTACCACCACGGTGCCGGCTCTTCTGGTTCATGCCATGTCAAAAACGAAGCGCCCGCTTGCTGGGGGAGCAAGCGGCGCCTGTGAGCGAATATGTTTGCGGCGAGAGCGTAATGAGCGGTTGGGTTGCGACTAGTTGGTCGTACCGGAATCGTCGCCCGTGCTCGTGCCTGAACCCGAACCCGAGCCAGAAAGTGCAACCGTCAGCGTAATCGTGTTGTCGGTAGACTGCTTGCCGGTGGGGGAGACGCCCGTAACGGTGGCGTTTTCGTTGCCGCTCACGGGGTTACCGTTCTGATCGCAGAATGCGATGTTGTAGAACCCGGCGTTGTTGAGCGCGGTAACGGCGGCGGAGATGCTCTTGCCGTACAGGTTGCCCGGAACGCTGGCTTTGCCGGACTTCTTGGCAATGACGACGGTAATCGTGGCGCCAGGCTTCTGCTTGCCGCTGGGGTTCCAGCTAATCACGGTGCCCTCGGTAACCGAGTCGTTCTCCTGGTAGCTCACGTCGACGCCAAAGCCTGCCATATCGAGGGCGTTGCGCGCCTGGGCCTCGGTCATGTCGGTCAGGTCGGGGACGGACGTGGTATCCGGGCCGCTCGAGACCTTGTACGAGATGGTCGTGCCCTTCTCGACTTCCTTACCGGCTTCGGTGCCCTGCTCAAAGACCTGGCCCTCATCGGCCTCGTTGGCCTCCTCGGAGGCGTTGCCCTTCAGGCCAACGCTTGCCAGCGCGGCTTCTGCCTGGTCCTTGGTCAGGCCGACCAGCCGGGGAACCTCGACCTTCTCGGAGGGCTTGGGGCCCTTGGAGATTACCAGGTTCACCTTGGTGCCCTTGGCCTTCTTGGTGTTGCCGTTGGGCGTCTGCTCGGCGACCTTGCCCTCGTCGACATCGTCGTTGTAGCTTTGGTCGATGGTGCCGACCTCGAGGCCGGCTTCCTTGATCTGCTCGACGGCAGTCTGCTGGTCCTTGCCTAGCACATCGGGCACGGTGACCTGCTCGCCGCCAAAGAGTCCTGTGGCAAAGGCCACCACGATACCGATGACGGCAACGGCTGCCACCACGGCGGCGATGATCTTGTTCTTGTTGGATTTGGGCTTTTCGACCTCGTAGGAGCCGGTGGAGCCCGAAACCGAGCTACGGGCGGTATTCTGGCCGCTCTCGCCCGAGACGGGACGCACCATGGCGCGCGTCTGATCGGAAAGCTCGCGAGTCTTGGTGGCGCCCAGCTCACCGGGGGCACCGATGATGCGCGTGGGCTCCGAGATGTTGACGGCACGGCCCGACAGGTAGCTGTTGAGCACCTGACGCAGCTCGTCGGCGGTCTGGAAGCGGTTTGCCGGGTCCTTCTCCATGCACTTGAGGATGATGCGCTCAAGGTCGCGTCGACACCGGAGTTGATCTGGCTCGGCGGAATAGGCAGCTCGTTGACCTGCTTGAGTGCGACCGAGATAGCGTCGTCACCGTCAAAGGGAACGCGGCCGGTGGCGCACTCGTACATCACGACGCCCAGCGAGTAGATATCCGAGGTGGGGCCGAGGTCCTGACCACGGGTCTGCTCGGGGCTGACGTAGTGGGCGGTTCCCAGCACGTTGTTGTCTTGCGTGAGGTGGCTGTTCTTGGCGCGCGCGATGCCAAAGTCCATCACCTTGATGTTGCCGTCTGGCAGCACCATGATGTTCTGCGGCTTAATGTCGCGGTGGATGATCTCGTGCTTGTGGGCGACCGAAAGCGCGGAGCTGATCTGCGAGCCGATCTGGGCGACCTTCTTGGGGTCGAGGGCGCCGTGGCTCTTGATGCCGCTCTTAAGGTCGGTGCCGCGCAGGTACTCCATGACGATGTAATAGGTGTCGCCGTCCTTGCCCCAATCGTAGACGCCCACGATATAGGGGGAGGAGAGACCGGCTGCTGCCTGGGCCTCCTGCTTAAAGCGTGCGGCGAAGGTTGCGTCGCCAGCATACTGCGGCAGCATGATCTTGACGGCTACCGTGCGGTCGAGGACCTGGTCCTGCGCACGGTAGACGGTCGCCATACCGCCTGTCCCCACCTTATCCTTGAGGAGGTATCTTCCCCCGAGGACCCTCTGTTCCATTCCTGCTCCTAACATAACTATTCGCTCAACGATGTGTGTAGTACCTACGATGTGGCCGCTGGGGCCGTGTGGCGCGTTGCCGCTAACTCTTCGGCCGCGGCGCGCCTCGGGTGTCCGATTCGATCATGGGCATCACGCTCCCTGTGCGGCGAGCGCCGCGGTCAGGACGATGCCGGCAATCTTGGCCGCCTTGACGTCGTGTTTGTCGTAATCCTCCAAGGCCACCGAGATGGCGACCGTGGGTGAATCGTAAGGTGCAAAGCCAACGAACATCGAGTTGACGTTGGTGCCGCCGGTCTCGGCCGAGCCGGTCTTGCCGGCGACCTTGACGCCGGGGACCTGGGCATCGGTGCCGGTACCGGACTGGACGACGGCGAGCATGGCCTGCTTGACCTGGTCGGCCGTGGCGGAGCTGACGGCCTGACCCAGCGAGCGGGACTGCGTGGTCTTGACCACAGTTCCGTCCGGGGCGAGTACCTGGGCTACAAAGTACGGGTCCATGACCACGCCACTGTTAGCGATGGCGGCGGCAATCACGGCGTTTTGCATGACGGTGGTCTGCGGCCCGGGCGTGTGGTCCATGCCGACAGGCTGGCCGGCGCCGGCCCAGGCGGTCTCCCACTCGGTCATGAGCGACGGGTCGGCCATGATGGAGGCCGCGGAGGTCAGGTCTTGGCCGAGCTTTTGGCCGTAGCCAAAGGCGTTGGCAAACTGCACGAGCGTGTTTGCGCCAACTTCGTTTGCCACCTGGCCAAAGACGACGTTGGAAGACACGGCAAAGGCCTGCTGCAGGCTGATGGTGCCGTAGCTCTCGTTGGCATAGTTGGTGACCGGCGCGTTGCCGATGTCCATGGAGCCGGGCGCCTGGTAGGTGCTGGTAAGGCTGGCGGTGCCGGTCTCGAGTGCCGCGGAAAGCGTAACGACCTTAAACGTGGAGCCCGGCGTGTACAGCGCGTCCATGGCGCGATTGTACATGGAGCCGTCCTCGCCGCCGCCCGCCTGCAGCAGGGCGTCGATGTTGGTGTTGTCATAGGTGGGCGAGCTGGCGCATGCGAGCACCGCACCGGTACGCGGGTCGATGACCACTACAGCGCCCTTAAAGCCCTTGAGCGCCTGCTCGGCCGCCGTCTGGATACGCGAGTCGATGGTGAGCTTGGCGGTGTTGCCCGGCTGGGTCTGGCCCGCGAGCGAAGCGATGGCGTTGTTCCAGCTGGAGTAATCCTTAGAGCCGGTGAGCGTGTCGTTCATGACACTCTCGATGGCGGTGGTGCCATACTGCTGGCTCACGTAGCCAACCACGTGCGCTGCCAGGTTGCCGTTGGGGTAGGAGCGTACGTAGGTGCCGTCCTCCTGCTGCAGCGACTCGGCCAGCGTCACGCCGTCGGACGTGATGATGGAACCGCGCTGGATGTACTTGGAGCGGGCGATAGTGTGGTTGTTGGTCGGCATGTCCTGATAGTCCTTGGCCTTGATGACCTGGACATAGGTGAGGTTGCCGATAAGGATGGCGAACAGCGCCGTAAAGGCGAGCACCGCACGGGTTAGACGGTTGGCGAGCGCAACGCGGCCGAGCACACCGGATTCAGGCGTGTCGAGCAGGCGACGGCGCATGCGCGAGCCGACGGAATGGCTGCCGCTGCCGTAGGAAGACGAGGTGGCAAAGCGCGTGCCCGTCGGGGCGGCGGCGGATGCGACCTGATCATCGGTGATGGCAGCCATGGTGCCGGTGCCGGTAAGCTCGGCCTCGCGTCCGGTCGCCTCGTCACCGGCGCGCAGCAGGAGCGCGACGATGATAAAGCTCGCCAGCAGAGAGGAGCCGCCCTGGCTCATAAAGGGCAGGGTGACGCCGGTCAGCGGGATCAGGCGGGTTACGCCGCCCACGATCAAAAAGGCCTGGAAGCTGATGGCGGCCGTAAGGCCCGTGGCACTAAAGGCGGCGAGGTCGGATTTAGCGCGGGCAGCCGTGGTGAGGCCACGCACGGCAAAGAGCATAAACAGGATGAGCACGGCGCCGCCGCCCAAAAGGCCCATCTCCTCGCCGATAGCCGAGAAGATAAAGTCGGACTCGACGACAGGGATGTTGTTGGCCATGCCGTTGCCGATGCCAACACCGACCAGACCGCCATCGGCAAGCGAGAAGAGCGACTGGACGATCTGGTAGCCCTGGCCCTGGGCGTCCTTAAACGGATCGACCCAAACCTGGAAACGCACCTGAACGTGCGATAGGAACTTGTAGGCGCCCACGGCTCCGACAGCTAAGAGCGCAAGGCCGATAACGACATACGAAAAGCGCCCCGTGGCAACGTAGAGCATCAGCAAGAAGATAGTGTAGAACAGCACGGCCGAACCCAGGTCGCGTTCGAAGACGACGACGAGCAGGCACACGCCCCACACGGCAAACAGCGGCAGCAGCAGTCGCAGGCGAGGGATCTTAAAGCCCAGGATCTTGCGGTTGGAGATGGAGAGCAGCTCGCGGTTCTCGGCCAGGTACCCGGCCAGGAACAGCACGATAAAGACCTTGGCGAACTCGCCGGGCTGGATGGTAAAGCCTGCGATGCGAATCCACAGCTTGGAGCCCGAGATCGTGGTGCCGATAAAGATAGGCAGCATCAGCAGAATGATGCCGATAATGCCAAAGGTGTACTTGTAGCGCATGACCACGTCGAGGTTTTTGACCAGTGCGAGCGTTCCCACCATCAGGGCCACCGAGACAAACAGGATGATGAGCTGTGAGATGGCGAGAGCGGGGGCGAGGCGTGTCACGAACGTGATGCCGATGCCCGAAAGTATAAATACGATGGGCAGGATGGCAGGGTCGGCGCCAGGCGCCAAGATGCGCACGGCGATATGCGCCGCGGCGAAGGCGGCAAAGAGGCCGATCGGTACGGCGAGCGTCTCAAAGGAGATAACGGCGCCCGCGGTGAGGACGTACATCGCATACAGCAAGATGACGGGGAACGCCGAGGCGATGAGCAAGAGCAGTTCGGTGTTGCGGCGACTCATAAGCGGCACTCCCTTTCTAATTCTTATCGGAGGCTTCGGCCTCGGCGGACTGTTCGGCGGTTTTCTCGGAATCTGATTCGGAGGTCGATCCCTGGTCGGTGTTGTCGCGAATCGTTTGCGCGTCGATCACCTGGCGGGTCTGCTCCTCGTCGATCTGGTGGCGGTACTTGGATATCGTGTCCTGCGCATCGTCGACACTTGTTTGCGGAATGCCCGCCTTGAGGCGGTTTTGCGTGTCTTCGGGCAGGTCGGACAGCTTGATACTGGTTTCGCTTTCGAGCCAGTGGAGCTTGAGTCCGAGCGGCTTGCCGGGCAGGCCGCGCCAGACGGCGACATTGCCCTGGTAGGTACCCAGGTAGTACGAGCCGGTGACACCCGTGTAGGCCCAGATGGCAGCCGCCAGCACCAAGACGAGACCTAAGACGACGCCGATGGTGACGTTGCGGCGACGCACGCGTTGCGCCTCGCGCATAACGCCATCGTCAACCAGGTCAACGACTACTACGGTCACGTTGTCGTGGCCGCCGGCGGCAAGCGCCGCGTCCACTAGGTTGTCGACGCAGATTTGCGCGGTTGAGGACTGCGTGGCGATGTTCTCGATATCGCTATCGGGAATCATGCTCGAAAGGCCGTCGGAGCACAGGATCAGGCGGTCGCCTTCCTCGATATGCAGAGTGAAGTGGTCGGCATACATGGCGGGGTCCGAGCCCAGCGCACGGGTGATGACCGAGCGGTTTGGGTGGACGCGAGCCTCGTCTGCCGTAATCTCACCGGCGTCCACGAGCTCCTCCACGTAGGAGTGGTCGCGGGTCACGCGGATGAGCGTGCCCTCGTGGAGCAGGTAGGCGCGAGAGTCACCCACGTGGGCGATGGCGAGCGTGTCGTTTTCGATATAGGCGCAAGTGGCTGTGCAGCCCATGCCGGGCTTGCCCAGGCCGTTCAGGGCCGCCTCGATTACGGCGGCGTTGGCTGCCTCGACGGCTGCGGCCAGGCGTGCTGCGTCGGCGGACTGCGGGGCCGTCTTGGCAATAGTCTCGACGGCAATGGAAGAGGCTACCTCGCCGGCGGCGTGACCGCCCATGCCGTCGCATACGCAAAAGAGCGGCGACTGCACCAGGTAGGAATCCTCATTGTGCGGGCGTACGCAGCCAACGTCAGAGCGGGCGCCCCACATGAGTTGCGTGGTGGTGCCGGCATCATAGGTCGAGTCGGTCTCGATGCGCTCCTCGGTCAGGGGCTCAAAGCTCATGGTCGAGCCGGGGTCTTTGAGCTTGGTCTCAACGGCGGCAACGTCGATCTCGGCTGTGTCACCGGGAGAGACGGTGTCGGTCTCGGCGTTTGATTCGGAATCGCCGGTGTCCGGGGAGCCGGGCTCCTCGGGCGCGCGGGCGGTCGACTCGTCGTCTTGCGGGCTGACGTCTATAGGCTCGGGTGTCGCAAAGTGCGACGGCGCGGGCGTGCTTTGCGACTGGGCGGCGGGCTCGGCCACGGTATCGGACTCGCTTGCGGGCGCAGGCTGCGGGGCCTTGGGTGCAGGGCCGTCCTCGGGGGATGGCCCCGCCTCGGGCGCCGGCGTAGACGGGGCCTTGGGTGCAGGGCCGTCCTCGGGGGATGGCCCCGCCTCGGGCGCCGGCGTAGACACGGGCGCAACCTCGGATGCCGGGGCTATGGGAAACGCCGGCGCGGCGGGCTCGGGTGCCGCAAACACCGCAGCGCTCTCGTTGATTGCCGCGGCGACGGGCTCTGCAAAGTGAGCTGGCGCCGAGGTTGCTTCGGGCGCTGTGGGCTGTTCCGCAGCATGTGCGCCGATGGGCGCCGCTACGGCATCCTCTTCGTCCTCGTTATCGGCGAGATCCGAAATATCATGCGTTACATGCGAAAGAGGCAGGGAGAACACGGTGTCCTCGGGTTCCACGGGTGCGGAGCCCGCCGGAGCGGCGTGGGCCGGCGCAGCTGTGGCGGCAGCCGGTGCCTCGGTCATAGTTGCGGACTTGTTCTCCTCGTCGATCATCGACGGTTCACCTTCATGACCACGTCGCCAATCTGGACTTCGTCGCCCTCACGCAGCGTCGCGGGCTCCACGAGCTGGCGGCCGTTGACGAGTGTGCCGTTAAGCGAGTTGAGGTCCTCGATGATGAGCGCCGGGCCCTGCAGCGAAAAGCGCGCATGCGAGGCCGAGACGAACGGTTCGTTGATGCAGATGTCCGAAGATGGCGAGCGACCGACGATGACGGGGCCGAGCATGTCTACGTGGATGCCACGGATGCCGCGCGGGCCCTTGTCCACATCGATCGTCCAGATAGCCGAGTCGCGGCGCTGTCCGCGAACAAGTCCCACGCCGGTCTTCATGACGGCGAACAGGAAGATATAGAGCAGGGCGACCAGGACGATGCGGCCTGCAAAAAGGACGATATCGATGTTCATAAGCGACTATCCCCTAAATTCAAAGGTGCTCAGGCCAAACGTCAGTAGATCGCCGTTGCGCAGCGGGCAGCGCGTAATGCGGCGGTTGTTGACGAGCGTGCCGTTGGTGGAATTGAGGTCCTCGATCGACCAATCCGAGCCCGTAAAGGTGAGCTGGGCGTGGCGGCGCGACACGTTGGGGTCGCGCAGGGCGATGTCCGAAACCGAACGCTCGCGACCGATGGTCACCTGTGCGGAGGTGATGCTATGGCTCTCGCCGCTCACGACGTCGACGAGCTGGGCGAGCGGGCGCGTGCGGGGCGCGAGTGCTTGCCATGTTGGAGGTGATGCCGGCTGCGGCGCTAGGCCCACGGCGGCACCGGTCGCGGCGGCTCC